>JBFWZD010000001.1:0-412354 GCA_050185705.1 Nitrospira sp.
TGAGTACATTGAGGTGTTCTATAATCGGCAGCGTCGGCACTCGACCCTCGGCTATCACTCCCCGGCTGAGTATGAAGCGAGGACGGCTGTCGCGTAACCAGGTGTCCACGGATTTGGGGGAAGGTCATAGCCCATCAAACATTCTATCTTATTCCAGGCTATTTTAATGGAATCGAGTATGAGGTGCAGTTCGATGTCTTCGTTGACAATCTTCTCACTCGCACATATCGCCATGAGATTAAACTTCTTTCCTTTGGATGGATTGGTTTGCTGCCATTTGTCTGGATCAATCTGTTTACTGCACACTTCGCTGAAGCCTTCGAATCAACTGTCTATCAGTTTGTGATAGAGGCAATATCGGATGGCGCTCTGTAGAGAGGATCGGATGGCGATGTTGAAGTTGGATCTTGAATCCTGCCAAGCGCAGGAGAGCCAGGCCGATCGTGTTGCGAACGACTTCAGAATCAGCCCGGTTTGCCACCACTCGTCTCGTCATTGTGCGCACTGAAGTCACACGTCCTAGATAGGCCGTCATGGTAAGCCCGGAGCTAATTTGACGGCATTTGGTTTGGAGATACACTTGAAGGGGTGGAGTATCTCTAAGAGAAGCGGAAATAAGGGTCACGGAAATAAGGGTCAGGTCTTGTATCTTGCTATCACCTAATGCTGTGTGGTATCTGCCGCGGTCATGGCGCGCCCCCTGAGCGTGCAATTTGACGGAGCGCTCTACCCTGTGACGTCCCGAGGCAACGCCCGGGACGATATTGTCGAGGACGATACGGCTCGCCACACCTTCTTGGAATGTGTGGGCAAGGTCATCGACCGCTGTCACTGGCTGTGCCACGCGTACTGTCTGATGGGCAACCAGTATCATCTGGTTGTCGAAACCCCTGAGGCCAACCTTGCCCAGGGGATGCGCCAACCCAACGGCATCTACACCCAACGGGATCATCGGCGTCATCGAACCGTGGGCCATGTGTTTCAGGGCCGGTACAAGGCCATCCTGATCCAGAAGGAGAGTCACTTGCTGGAGGTCTGTCGCTATGTGGTGCTCAATCCGGTCAGGGCCACGCTCGTTGAGAAGGTGGAACAATGGAGATGGAGCAGTTATCGGGGGACGGCGGGCCTCGCCACCGGTCTCCCTTGGCTGACCGTGGACTGGGTGTTACGCCAGTTTGGCCAGGATAGACCAATCGCCGCCCGTCTCTACCGGCGATTCATCAGAGAAGGGATCGACAGGCCTTCGATCTGGGCGGGGGTGCACGCGCAGGTGTTGTTGGGGGAAGACGATTTAGTCGAGAAGCTTAAAAGGTATGTGAAAGGGTCCGAGGCGATCGCCGAGATCCCTCGTCGCCAGCGGTATGTGAGCAGACCTCAACTCGCGAAGCTGTTGGAGGGGCAGCGCACTAAGGTCAAGCGAGACGCGGCAATGGTTCAGGCGGTCCATCGGTACGGGTACAGTCAGACAGAGGTGGCAGAGGTACTGGGGCTGCACTAGTCGACTGTCAGTCGAGTAGCAAATGGACCTTGATACAAGAAACAAGACTTGACCCCATACCGTGACCCCATACCGTCTGAATAATCCGCTCATCTACACCGATCCGACGGGATATGCACCGACGGCAGTCGATGCGTCCGAAGGCTTTTGGCCTGCTGGGGGAATGCCGCAGTATGATGGCATCTCACTCCATAGCTGGCGGACGACTCCGGACTCGTTCTTCAATCACGGCTCCTACACCCTCCACGGGACCTACACCCCGTTTGATTCTTCCCGCTCCTGAGTGTTCGACGGCTTCGGTAGGGGCCGGCTTGGGTCTAGCACCCTCACTCACCGAACAGGTGCCAGCTCAAATGCCATAATGTAGCCGCTGGGTTTCTTGCCGAAGTCCCATCCCTAATCCAGTGTGTTCCACAATCTTCAGCCTCTTGATTCTGCATGGTCGGTGGATGCCGTAAAGGGGATGTGCACGATCGATGTGTGTGTATGAGTCAGTCCTGTAATAGGTGAGTCACTGATGCCGAGACATTGACTACGCGGAGACTGGTCGATACAGTTATTCCATGATCGCGCTTACAATAGTTGTGCTCTCGCTCGCGTGTCTGGTTACTCCCGTCTCGGCAAACCAAGCAGACGAGTTTGACCCTGATCGCCCATTCGAGCAGGCACTGACTCACAACCTGCTCCGTTCGCTGCTCAATGAAGCCCTCGACCAATTGGAAGACCATGTGGAAATTTCTGGCAATCTCAACCCGGATGACACAAGGGATGATCGGGGGACGCATCTGCGGCTTAAGTTTTATCCAGAAGGCAAGTCAAAGTCTGATGAGCATTTCTCGGCCGAAGGTTGGTTCCGTTCATCTTCCGAATCCGGCCAGCGCGATTGGCAGTTCAAGTTCCAACGACCTGAAGACCCTCCGAAAAAATCTCCTCCGCAGTTTGAAGCGCCTCTGTAGCTCGAACAATCACATATGGTGATTCGGGTGCGGGAAACTTTTGCCCACCACCCAGTCAGGTTTTTCTCTCTCCTGAGGACGTCGTTGTCCTCGCCGTCATAAGAGCCCAGATATCAACGAGTTTCCTATCCGCCTACTTGGCATGGGGCTTGTATTGACCCAAACCGGATCTTCATGAGGGGTCAAGTACGTGGCATTGATCGCGGCAGACATATTGTCCACTCTCGCCGGGCCTCCTGAGGGCGGCGGGATACGACCTGTCCGGGAATCATCTCCACCCGAAGCCACTGGAAGCCGGAAGAGTTTTTCGTCAGTGCTTCGATCAGTTCGTGGCGAATCGGGCAGGACCCCTGTCCGCGATTCCGATAGTACTCGATCAGCACACAAGGCGGACGAGGGTTCGTATTCGAAGGAGACGAGAGGGCTGAATGGCTCGACGCAGCCGGAGTCGTCTTCTGACTCCTCCCAGACCACGGAGAAAACAAGAGCTGGTGACAAGAACGACAGGCCTGCTGGCGATACAAGGACCAGTCTTGAATCGTCTGCCGGACCGAATGATGCGGTATCAGGCTCTCAGGATCAAGGAACTGGGTTGATATCGAGTCTGGTTGTCGCTCCGGTTCAGTCTCAAGAGGTGGATCAACCTGAAGGTCAGACGCAGGCGGAGTCACATCTGATCGGCGACGAAGTTGATGGAGAGTCGAGCGCACACTATCCGTTGATCCAGCGTGAGTCGTCCGAATCGTTCGAAACAGTTCCAGAGGCTATCGATAGTCAATTATCCACAAAGAATACCGGCGCTGTATTGTCTCATTCATCAGCCCAGCAGTCCAATCCGTCCGAGCCTCACACGTCTCATGAGGGATCGGGCGTTCAGACTGCTGAGCAAGGGACGGAAGCGGTTCGCATCGAGAGTGGAAGGATTGTGGAAGATCGGGATGGTCATCCGGTCGAATACAATGATTCGAGTGCTGGTTCATCACTTTCTCCTCACGCCCCGAACATCCCCCAAACGATTCTGGGCCAGGCTGGAAAGATGTCGTTGCAGGCGAAGCCCGATGGAGCTGCCGACGAAGCTCTAACAACTGAGGAACGGTCTGTTGAGCCTCTCACTCCTCTACAGCCGGAAGGTCCTCTACAGGGTTCGAAACACCACGCGGCACTCGGTGCCAACGCGGAGCAGTCTTTTTCTCATGGAGGACAGCCTGACAATGGGAGATCCTGGCAGTTGAGTGAACTGTGGGTCGACAGCCATGGGTCTCCAACGAAAGATGCCGAACCACTGATCCAACCATCGTTCATCGTGGATCATCCGATCGCACAGGCCTCGGAAGCAGGGTCGGTAGCGGTTGGAGTCACGAGCCAGACAATCTCGACTCAAGGAACTCCCGCGCCACCGTCATCCGGAACGCATGTGCAGCCTGGTGTGCCTGGGGAGAATATGGCTCAAGCTGCCGGGATTCCGGTGATGAAGTCGGTCGTCGTGAATATCGCACAACCAGACCTTGGGCATGTGAATATCCGTGTCGCGATGACCAATGAGTTGGTCCATACCCATTTGTCTTCCGAGAGGCTCGACGTCGGGCAGTTCTTGATCAACAGTCAAGATCGACTTCAAACGGCTTTGCAATCGAGCGGATTAGATCTGGGACAGTTCCGTGTCGATATCGATCGTCACAACGGCGGCCGTTCGTTTCAACAAGGGCCGTCTCAGGAACAGAGTCAATCGTGGAGTCAGGATTCGCAGGGGATGGGACAGGATGCCCATTCAGATCAATATCACCCGCCACGCAGTACCATGCAAGGCTTGTTGAACGTGGTGGCCTAGGGGAGAAGGGAGACACCGCCGATGGTCGATGTATCAGCACTGAACTCTGCGGGCGCGACACCTGCCCCTGAACGAACAGGCCCCCGTGCACTAGGACAGGATGATTTCTTGAAGCTGCTCGTCACACAGCTCAAAAACCAGGACCCTTTGAAGCCGACCGACAACACGGAATTTGTCTCCCAATTGGCTCAATTCAGTCAGCTCGAGCAGAGCGCTAAGCAGGCAAGCCTGCTTCAGCAGAGCCTCGACGCCCAAACGTTGTCTCTCCAGTTCACGCTGCTTCCCATGATCGGCCGGACGGTGACGATCGGGCAGCCACTGGTTCAACTTGGGGATGGACCTGCGGTCTTCGGCTACACGCTGGAGAAAAATGCTCAAAAAGTTCTCGTGAGCATTCAGGACCATCAGGGACAGGTGGTCCGGAGCTTGGAGTATCGGGATCAACTCGCAGGAGTCCATCCGGCTGAATGGGATGGGAAGAATCAAGACGGAGTGGCCATGCCCAAGGGACTTTACCGGTATGTCATTTCCGCACAGGATGCTGAAGGAAAGACGGTACCAGTGGAAGGACGTGCCGCGCTTATGGTGTCCGGAGTCCGTATGGAAGAAGGACAAGCCAAGTTGCTTGTCGGCGATCTGGCTATTGAGCCATCTGCAATCGTCGAGTTGCGATAAACAAGAGGAGGACTGCACCGATGGGAATTCTGTCGTCGCTTTTTACGGGCGTCAGCGGGCTCAATGCCAACGGGAACGCGTTGTCAGTCGTAGGGAACAACATCGCCAACCTGAGTACGGTCGGGTTCAAGTCCAGCCGTTCGGTATTTGCCGACCTGATCAGTTCGTCCTTGGGAGGTGCGGGTGGAGCGATTCAGACCGGTCTCGGTGTCGCGCTCAACGGAGTGCAGGGAAATTTCAGCCAAGGCTCGCTCAGCACCACGAGCAACGCGTTGGACTTGGCGATCGACGGGAACGGATTTTTTGTTCTGCGTGACAACAGCGGTGGGGCGTACTATTCACGGGCCGGTCAGTTTCATCTCGACGCCCAAAATCGCATCGTCGACCCAAGCGGATTTTTTCTCCAAGGCTATCAAGTCAATACCAGCGGGCTGATTACCGCAAGCATCAGTGGGGTGACGCTTCCGACAACCACCGCGCCGCCGAATCCCACGACGACCGTCGATATCGGGGCCAACCTTAATTCACAATCGACCACAGGCACGTTCTCGCTCTTGGATCCTGCGGGCACCGCGCAGTTTTCGACCTCGCTCACGGTCTATGATTCTGTGGGTAACAGTCATCTGCTCACCTCCTACTTCACCAAGACGGCGGCGAATACCTGGACCTATAACATTGTGGGGAGCACGAACGAGATCGTGACTACCAATTACAATGCGGCCAACATCAACACGTCGCTCGGGATCGTGCGATTGGGTTCAGGGACCCTCACGTTCGATACGAACGGGGCACTCAATACTGAGAGCGTGGTGACGAGTTATGATGACGGCACCGCCGGTGGCGCCGCCGGAGGGACCGTGGGTCAAGCTCAGATCGATTTTGTCGGCGCCACGGCGAATCAGGCTATCGCGTTCAATTTCGGCACGAGTGTGACCACGGATGGAGGAAGCGGGGTGGATCTCTCAACACAGTTCGGCGCTGCGTCAGGTCTGGTGCAGCAGTCGCAGGACGGTTTCGGCGCCGGTGCACTTCAGACGTTTACAGTAGAAACAAATGGAATGGTTAATGGAAGGTTTTCAAACGGGCAGGTTCGTCCCTTGGCGCAGCTTGCACTGGCACGGTTCCCCGACCCGTTGGGACTTGTGCGAACCGGGAAGAACACCTTTGCTGAATCCGGGACGTCGGGGCAACCCTTGATCGGAGCGGCGACCTCCGCCGGCCTCGGGCGGGTGCTTGCCAACACGCTGGAGCTTTCCAACGTGGATCTGGGAGAAAGCTTCATTGAAATGATTGCGGCACAACGAGGATTCCAGGCCAACTCACGGGTGATTACGACTTCGGACGAAGTGCTTCAGGAACTCGTCAACCTCAAGCGATAAACCCCGCCAACTCGGCCTGAGAAGAGTACTCTTCTCAGGCCGCCATTGATCAGTATCCCGCAACACCAGCCCCCCCACCATATCAGCACTGACGTGTCAGTTTCTTGACGGCGTCAACGAATCCCTTGACGAAGAGAGGCACCGTTCCACGCTGGCTGGTAGGACGACAGCGTAACTATGCGTGGAGTGAATGAATTTTCAGCCGTCACAGGCATGACATGAAGAAAAATGATGGCATATGCATTGCAACCTCCTGCAGCTGGCCAACGAGTCATTCGAGGAGGAGTTATGGCAGATGCAGCCGCAGCAGACGAGAAAGCTCCAGTAGCCGCCCCCGCTCCTGCCTTTCCGATCAAATTGCTCATTATTGTCTCGGTTGTGGCGCTCCTCTTCGGCTTGGGGGGAGCGGTCGTGGCGGTGAAGTTTCTAGGCGGGTCGGACAAGGGGTCTGAGGCGTCCGAAGAGCATAAGAGCGAGGGCGCAGCAAAGTCCGAATCTCACGGAGGAAGTGGAGGCAAGCAAGGGCAGGTTGCCGCGCCAGGGGCCATGTTCGACTTAGATCCCTTTATCGTCAACCTGGCAGATACGCCGGACGTGCGTTACTTGAAGATTACAATCAAGCTAGAGGTCGATAGTGAAGCAGTCTCCACTGAGTTGTCCGCACGAGTCCCCCAGGTGCGCGATGCCGTGCTTGTTCTGCTCAGTAGTAAGGATGTGAACGCCGTGAGGACGACCCAGGGGAAATTTCAGCTCCGCGATGAAATCACGCAACGCATCAATGGCCTCCTTCCGAAACCGGGGATCCGCTCCGCCTATTTCACAGACTTTGTCGTTCAGTAAGAGCCGTCGCCATGGAAAAAATTCTTTCCCAGGACGAGATTGATGCGCTCTTGAAAGGAGTGGTATCGGGCGAGGTGGATACGGCTCCCAAAGAGAACGAAACGGTTACGAAGGGAGTCACACAATACGATTTGTTCAATCAGGAACGAATCATTCGCGGACGAATGCCGACCATGGAGATGATCAATGATCGGTTCATTCGCCGTCAATCCGTCGTCTGGACCAATATGTTTCGGGAGGCGATCGATTTTTCCGTCGTCGGGACGCAAGTGATCAAGTTCGGTGAGTTTCTCAAGAAGATCCCGATGCCCTCGTCGTTGAACGTGTTTCATATGCAACCGCTGCGCGGCAGCGCTCTCTTCGTGATGGATGCGTTTCTCGTGTATCTGATCGTGGACTATTTTTTTGGAGGGAAAGGTCAGACCCACGTAAAGCCGGAAGGACGGGATTTCACGCCGGTCCAGCTGAGAATCATCAAGAAACTGCTGCTGCAAGCGCTGGTCGACTTGGAAAAGGCGTGGCATGCCGTCGTACCGGTGAAGGTGGAGTACCTCCGTTCTGAAAGCAATCCCCAATTTGCGATGGTGGTGACCTCCTCAGAGATTGTCGTGGTTGTGACGCTGCAAGTCGTATTAGGCGAAACGGCGCGCGAGCTGCACATTGTCTATCCTTACGCGATGCTCGAGCCCATTAAGGAAAAGCTCTATTCTGGGCTGATGTCCGATCAGGTCGATCAGAACGGAGACTGGAGCCAACGGTTTCGAGAACGACTGCAGGACTGCCCGCTCCCGCTGTCGGTGCGATTGGGAACGGCCACGGTAACGGTGAAGGATGTCATGAACTTCTCCACGGGTGACGTCATCATGCTTGACCAACGCCCTGGCGATCCACTCGATTGCTATATCGAGGGTTATCACAAGTTTCAAGGGAGTCCCGGAGTTTACAAAGGCAACCATGCCTGTCGTGTCACCAAAGTGATGCACTCATCCTCATAGGACGAAGAGAACGACTATGGCTGAACCAGAATCTGCGATACGACCCGACACTCAGATGGAGGGGAAGGCTGCTCCTCAGCCCGCTTCGTTTCCGGCCGTGCAAGGCGGAGAACCAGGAGGAACTCCAAAAAATATGGATTTTCTCCTCGATATTCCCATGAGCGTTGCCGTGTATGTGGGATCGACCAAGATGGCGATCCGGGATCTGTTGCAACTTGCTCAAGGTTCCGTCATCGAGCTCGATAAATTAGCCGGAGAACCGATGGAAGTGATGGTCAACAATAAGTTGGTTGCACGTGGCGAGGTGGTGGTCGTCAACGAAAAATTCGGGATTCGACTGACGGATGTGGTCAGCGCGGCGGAGCGAGTGCAGCAGCTTCGATAAACGGTTGTGAGGAGAGGTCGTGATTGATCTGTGGGAAAGCCTATTCCGGACCGGCGCGGCCCTGGCGATTGTGCTGGTATTGATGGGCATCGTGGCGCTCGCCTTCAGACGCCTGATGGGGGACCGATTGGGAACGGTGGGCGGGCGTCCGCTCGTCCAAATTCTGGCAACCGGGTACATCGCTCCCCGTAAGACGGTAACGCTTGTGTCGGTCGCCGGTGAGTATCTGATCGTCGGGACGACGGCCACGGATCTTGTTCCTCTGGGGCGGATCAGCGATTCGGCCCATGTCAAAGAATTGTTGGCGCAAACCACAGAGGCGCCTACCGCGCAGACCACGCCGGCGGCGAATTCTGCCTTCTCATCCTGGATCCGGCGTCGACTACTCATCCCGCTCCAATTCGACAAGGACGTTCATGGGTAGTCATCACACAGGGCGAAACGGGATCTTGTGGGTGAGCGGAGTCTGCGCGGCGGTATTCATCCTCATGCCGCTCTCGGACACGATGGCGGGTGGCCCGTCTCTCACGCTCGATTTTGGACCGGATGGCCCCAAACAAACTGCGGTGGTCATCCAGATCCTGATCCTCCTCACGGTGCTGTCCTTGGCACCGGCTCTTTTCATTATGGTGACGTCGTTCACGAGAATCGTCATTGTGCTGTCGTTCCTGCGCCAGGCCCTCGGGACTCAGTCGGTTCCTCCCAATCAAGTGCTGCTGTCTCTGGCCTTGTTTCTGACGATGTTCATCATGGCTCCGGTCGGCCAGGCTGTGTACAGCAGCGCCCTCCAACCGCTGATGGCCGAGCAAATTTCCTATGAAGAGGCATGGAAAAAAGGAAGCGAGCCGATTCGGAAATTCATGCTGCGGCAGGTCAGAGACAAAGATCTGGAGCTGTTCATCACCCTCAGTCAAATTCCCAAGCCCGAACGAGTCGACGATGTTCCGACTCATGCGATCATACCCGCGTTTATTCTCAGTGAGCTGAGAATCGCCTTTCAAATCGGGTTCTTGATCTATATCCCGTTTTTGATCGTCGATATGGTGGTCGCGAGCATCCTCATGTCGATGGGTATGATGCTGTTGCCTCCCGTGGTGATTTCGCTCCCGTTCAAGTTGATTCTCTTCGTTTTGGCCGACGGCTGGTACTTGGTGGTGGGGTCGATGGTGAGAAGCTTTCAGTAGTACCAAGAGCGTGACGACGTACTCGCAAAGGAGAGGCTCATGACGCCAGAAATGGTCACGGAATTAGGAAGGCAGGCTCTGGAGACGACGCTATTAGTGTCGTCCCCGATTCTTGGCCTCAGTCTGTTCATTGGGCTGGCCATCAGCGCGCTGCAGGCCATGACGCAGTTGAACGAAGCCACGTTGACCTTTGTGCCGAAGGTGTTAGCGCTCTTTGGGGCTCTCCTTGTGTTTCTGCCGTGGATGCTGAGTGTGATGACGACGTATATGACGAATCTCCTTATGAATATTCCGAACTACGTGCACTAGTAACTGACGATGGCGTTGACGCAGCCGATTCATATTCTGCTTCCTGAGTTCCAGGCCTTCTTGGTCCTCATTTCTCGTATTGGGGGACTGTTGGCGGCGATCCCTGTTTTGAGCGGAGGGGCCGTTCCACTCAAAGTCAAGGTCGCGCTTGTGTTGAGCTTGGGACTGTTGCTCGCCCCAATGGTGCAGCTCCCGACTCTCCCGTACGACCCCGTGTCCCTCGCGGCCGGGATCGTAAACGAAATGACGATCGGTGTGGCGATCGGATTGGCGGTGCGGCTGTACTTCAGCGCTCTGGAGGTTGCGGGCGAATTAATCGGTATTCAAATGGGATTCGGAGTCGTTCAATTGTTTGATCCGGCGACGGCACGGCAGACTCCCATCATCGGACGATTCTTTACCCTCTTGGCCTCGCTGATCTTTCTCTCCCTGAATGGCCACATGTTTCTGGTGGCCACCATTCTATCGAGTTATGACGCTATTCCGGCGTTCGGGGCCTCACTCCCCGGCGTCGTGGGAGATGATGTGCTGCGGTTATCTCAGAACATGTTTGTGCTTGGGTTGAAGCTGGCCGCGCCGGTGCTCGTCGTGATTTTCTTGGTCAATATCCTGTTGGCCATGTTGGGACGGGCGGTCAGTCAAATCAATGTGTTCGTGTTGAGTTTCCCGGTCACCATCGCCGGTGGATTAGCCGTCATGGCGCTCTCCATGCCGTATACCGTGGATCTGTTAACACGTGAAATGGAGCGTCTTCAGCTCACGATTCAGACGTTGTTGAAAGCATTGGGACATGGCTGAAGACAAGTCAAATAAGACAGAACCGGCAACTCCGAAACGCAAGGAAGAGGCCCGTAAAAAAGGGCAGGTCGCCATGAGCCGCGACGTGTCGACGGCAGCCATCCTGCTGGGGGGGATCGGGCTGTTGGCGGCCATGTTGCCGGTCGGTCTGCAACGCATGACAGAGATGACACGGCAAGGACTGACACTCTCATTTCCTGCTGAATTTCATGAGGGGATGTCGATTGAGCAGGTCTACACGGTGGTGATTCAGGCTGGGCTCACGGTGTTGGCGTTGAGTTTTCCGATCGTGGTCGGGGTCCTTGTGGTCGGAAGCGCGGCCTCACTGTTGCAGACCGGCCTGTTATGGAAGTCAAACGGACTGCAACCGGAGCTCGGCCGCATCAATCCGATGAAAGGGCTCTCCAAGCTGGCCTCCTTCCGATCTGTGATGGAATTGATCAAAGGCCTGTTCAAGATCGCGATCGTGACGGGCGTCGGGGTGTGGGTCACGCGGGACGACATTGTCCGGATTCCCGAATTAATCGAGTTCGATATGGGATCTGTCTTGCAGGTGACCGGGTGGCTGTCTCTTAAGGTGGGACTGGCCGTGGCCGGGTCAATCGCGCTCCTGGCCGTGCTTGACTATTTCTACCAACGCTATGAATGGGAACGCGACCTGCGCATGTCGAAGGAGGAAATCAAGGAAGAACATAAGTCGGCCGAAGGCGATCCCCTCATCAAAAGTCGGGTGCGAACCGTTCAACGAGAGCTGACGAAGAAGCGCATGCTGGCGGCGGTGAAGACGGCAGACGTGGTGATTACGAACCCGACCCATTTGGCGGTCGCCCTGAAGTATGACACGACCAAGATGGCGGCTCCGGTCGTCGTCGCAAAGGGAGCGGAGTTGATCGCCGAGAAGATTCGCGAGTTGGCACGACATCACGGCGTGCCGGTGGTCGAAAACAAGTTTGTCGCCAGAACGATCTTTAAATTGGTCGACATTGGGAAAGAAATTCCCAACGATCTCTACCGTGCTGTGGCTGAAATCCTGGCGTTCGTGTATCGCGCCAGAGGGGTGGTGGCACCATGAGTGTTCGATAGGCACGTTGGACTATGGCAACAGCAACAAATCCTTTAGAGGCCAATCAGCTGTTCAAACACCCGGACATCATCATGTCCGTCGGAGTTGTGGCCATTATCATGGTCATGTTGCTGCCCTTGCCGCGCTTCATCCTGGATTTGTTGTTGAGCTTCGATATCACCCTCTCGGTCATCATTCTGCTCGTCGGACTTCAAGTGCGGAGGCCGATCGAGTTTTCGGTGTTCCCCTCGATTCTCCTGATGATCACCTTGTTCCGATTGTCCCTCAATATTGCATCGACCAGACTGATTCTGTTGCACGGCAACGAAGGGGCCGGAGCTGCGGGAGAAGTGATTCGGGCATTCGGAAATTTCATCGTCGGAGGAAATTATGCGGTCGGCTTGGTCGTGTTCAGCATTCTCGTCATCATCAATTTTGTCGTGGTGACGAAGGGAGCGGGACGGGTGGCTGAAGTGGCGGCGCGTTTTACATTGGATGCGATGCCGGGGAAACAAATGAGCATCGACGCGGATCTCAACGCCGGCTTGATCAATGAAGCCGACGCACGCCGAAGGAGGCGAGAGATCACCGAAGAGGCGGATTTTTACGGGGCGATGGACGGAGCCAGCAAATTCGTACGAGGCGACGCGATCGCAGCCGTCATCATCATTTTGGTCAACATTCTTGGTGGATTGGCCATCGGCATTCTCCAGCAGGGGATGAGTCCGGGGTTGGCGGCTCAGACCTATACCGTCCTCACCATCGGTGAAGGACTCGTTGCGCAAATTCCCGCTCTGATTGTGTCGACCGCGGCCGGTATCGTCGTGACGCGCGCCGCGTCGGAAACGGATCTGGGGGGAGAGATGGCGCGTCAGCTGTTGATGTCGTCCAAAACGGTGGGGATGGCCGCGGGTATCCTCCTGGCGCTCGGGCTCGTGCCGGGACTTCCGCATGTGGCCTTCTTGGTGCTGGGAAGCGCTGTCGCATGGACGGCGTACTATCTGTACCAGCAGGAACAGGCCGAGGCCGCACCGACTCCCGCTCCCGTCACCGCCAAGGTAGAGGAGGGCGTGACGCGCGTGACGCCGCTCGACCTCATGGAGGTTCAGGTTGGGTATGGATTGATTGGGCTGGTAGAAGGCACTCAAGGGACCGCGCTTCTGGATCGTATCAAAGCCCTCCGGCGCCAGTTTGCCGAATCTATGGGTTTTGTCGTCCCTCCGATTCATATCCGGGACAACCTCCAGCTCCGCCCGAATGAATATGCCATTATTTTGAAGGGGGTGGAGGTCGCCAAAGCCGATGTCGTGCCGGGCCATCTCTTAGCGATTGATCCGGGAACCGGTCAGCGAGGTTTGGTGCAGGGGATTGAAACCAAAGAGCCTGCCTTCGGTCTACCGGCGCTCTGGGTTCCGGAAGATGCCCGCGAACAGGCTCAAATCGCCGGCTATACTGTGGTTGATGCGAGTTCAGCGATCGCCACACATCTTTCAGAGTTGATCAAACGCCACGGACATGAATTATTGGGCAGACAGGAAGTCCAAGCGTTATTGGATGAAGTCGGGAAGTCTCATCCGAAGCTGGTGGAAGAACTCATCCCAACGCTGTTGCCGCTCGGGACGGTTGTCCGTGTCCTCGGCAATCTTCTCAAGGAAGGGATTCCCATTCGTGACCTCAGATCCATTCTCGAAGCGATTTCAGACCAGGCCGTAAGCACCAAAGACGCGGACATCTTGACGGAGTATGCGCGGCAATCACTCGCCAGAACCATCACCAAGCAATATCAGGCGCCGGATGGCACGCTTCAAGTGATTACCTTGGATCCGCGGCTTGATCGGTCGCTGGCGGATCAGGTCGCGGCCTTACCGCCCGGTGCCCTGTTGAATCTTGACCCGACGTTCACACACAAACTGCTGAGCAATCTCAAACAAACGGCGGAACGAGTGGCGGGTCGTGGGCAGCAACCGATTGTTCTGTGCTCTCAGACCGTACGGCGCCATCTCCGGCGGGTCAGTGATCGTTTGCTGCATTCCGTGCCGGTCATGGGTCTGAACGAAGTCGATTCGTTCGTTCGCCTCCAATCGCTCGATACCGTTCGAATCGATTTCGAATTAGCGCAGCCGTCAGTGGGTAATTGATGAAGATCAAGATATTTCATGCCGTGACGATGCAAGATGCCATGCGGGCCATTAAGGAAGAACTTGGCCCCGATGCCATCATCCTGTCGTCCAAAGAAGTTCGTGAGGGCGGGCGATTGCTGCGGGTCTTCAATCGACCGGTGCTGGAAATCATGGCGGCCGCTGAGCCAGGGAGACAACCACCTCCCCAGGTGAAGGAGAACCGGCAACCCAGTGAGCGACCCGCCGTTTCAGTCACGGCTTCACCACCTTCACCGGTCGCTTTACAAACGTTTCAGCAAACGCTGCAAACCATCCTTGGCCCGAATCGGGATGAGATCAGACCGCCGATCGATGACTCAACAGCTTCGTCTCGGCCAACCCGTCGGCGTACCATTCGACCGGGTGTCCGCCGCTTACGCTTGGCCATTACCGAACTGAACAGCTTGATCCAGGACCTCTCATCCGACAAAGTTCACACGACGGGACGTTCAGTCTCTCCACTCCTCATAGCCATGCGGCGTTCGCTCCTCGCGACGGGAATGTATCCATCTACGGTTGATCTCCTTGTGGGTGAGGCCCACACGACAATGGCGGATGAGAAAGCTGCCGATGGGGAGTCGGTACGACATGCCCTCCACTGCGCTATTGGACGGCGAATTGCCACGAGCGAATCCTTGCTCGCCAAGCGGGCGCACCCTGCCATCAGTCTTCTCCTTGGTCCAAGTGGAGTTGGAAAAACCTCGGCTATCGCCAAGCTGGCGGCCCATTATCGTGCGGAGCATCAGAAGTCCGTCGCGGTCATCACATTTGATACGTATCGAGATGGGGCGGTGGAACAATTGCGGCGGTATGCCAGGCTTGTGGGAGTGCCCTTTGCCTGTGCTATGTCCGCTCGGCAGGTGTCCGAAGGACTGCGTCGCCATACCCGAGTCGATCTTGTGCTGATCGATATGCCTGGAATTGGTCAGGACGATCTTCTGTTGGCCAACGAGCTGGTCCGCCTCCTCCCGGAAGAATCGGTCACGACACACGTGGTCCTTCCGGCTTTCACTGGGGCGTCCGAAGCCTGTCGTATTGCTGCGCGCTTCAGCCATCTTCCGAGACCGCATCTTCTCTTTACGAAACTCGATGAAACGGAATCCCTCGGGCTGCTCTTTGAAGTCGCGCAGCAGGTCGGCCTGCCCTTGTCCTATTGGACGGTTGGACGGCGTGTTCCTGGGGATATCGAAGTCGCCTCTTCGGAGCGTTTGGCTACACTCCTGACGGCTCCCGAGGCTGTCGGATATCAGGGGGTCAGTCGTCAATCGGTTCGTGCATCGGTCGGCACTCCTGCCGTGACAGGAGTGGGAGCTCACCGCGAATAATTGGTTGGAGGTTACGATATGCAGCTGAGAATGCGAAGACCTACCCTTGTGTCGGCGGACGTCGATGCCGGAGGCGAGTCACCACGAGTCATTGCCGTTACGAGCGGGAAAGGTGGGGTGGGGAAAAGCAACGTCGTGGCCAATCTCGCTGTCTCGCTTTCGCGAGCCGGCAAGCGGGTGCTTGTCTTGGATGCTGACCTTGGCCTGGGCAATCTGGATGTGCTGCTCGGGCTTGTTCCGCAGCACACTATCGAAGACGTGCTGGTCGGCACACATACGCTCGCGGAGATCATGCTGAAGGGGCCGGCTGGGATCCATGTGCTGCCGGCCAGTTCAGGTGTCCCGCGCTTGACGTCATTGACGGAAGCCCAGCAATTGATGATCCAAGAACAGCTGGTCGATCTGGCGTCGGAGATGGACGTGCTTTTGATCGATACTGGTGCTGGAATCGCCCCGACGGTCACCTTTTTCGCCTCGTCTGCAGATGAGACGCTGGTCGTCATCACGCCGGAGCCCACCTCGCTGACCGATGCCTATGCCTTGATCAAGGTCTTGGCTCGCCAATATCGTGAGCGCCGATTCAAGGTGCTCGTAAATCAGTCCAAGAGTCCCCGAGAGGCTTCCGAGGTATTTGGAAAACTGGATGTGGCGGTCGACCGGTTTCTTCATGTAGCGGTCGAACTGATCGGAGCTATTCCCGACGACGACTATGTTCACCTGGCGGTGATGCAGCAGAAGGCAGTCTCCGACATGTTTCCGGACGCGCCGGCTGCTCAAGCATTCAAACGGCTCGCACAACAGGTGACGCAGTGGCCCAAGCCGGGTCTCCCCAAGAGCTCGGTACAACTTGTGTGGCAACGATCGGCCACGGCAGCCGGTAATTGAGAATCGACGCAACGGAACACCTATGAGAAAGACGGCGGTAGCAAAAGAGCGCAAATCATTCTTGGCGCAAGGGGCGAGACGAGAAGAACTCATCAAAGAGTTTGCGCACGTGATCCGTGCCATGGCCCATCGGTTGGCCTTTCGACTTCCGGCCTATCTGGATGCCGAGGATTTGATCTCAGTCGGTACGATTGGGTTGATGGATGCCATGGATAAATACGATCCTACGCGAGAGGCGAAATTCAAGACCTATGCTGAGTTTCGTATCCGTGGGGCCATGTTGGATGAAATTCGTTCGATGGACTGGATCCCCCGATCAGTTCATGAACGCATCGGGCTGCTCCAAAAGACGCATGTCGCCCTGATGAGCCGATTGGGTCGTCCTCCGCAGGATGAGGAAGTGGCGGCGGAGTTGAAGATGTCGCTGGAGGAGTTAGACGATTTCATCACGCGCGCCAGAGGCGCCGTTATGATCAGCGTTGATGACTTAAGCCTGCACGAGCCGGATGGGCATAAGGTCTTCAAGATGCTAGCGGATTCGCATACGCCTGATCCACTCTCCTCTTTAGTCAACGAACGCGAACGGGAATTGATCGCCACCGCAATTCGCCAGCTGCCAGAAAAAGAACGGCTGGTCTTGACCTTCTACTATTATGAAGAACTCACCATGAAAGAAATCGGAGAGCTGATGAAGGTGACGGAATCGCGAGTATGTCAGATTCATACGAAAGCCATCATCCGCCTCAAGGCGCACTTGCACGTACCGGGTTGATGGCGTTACCCATGGACTGTTCCTCCTATCCATTTCATTTCTGGAAGCGGCCTCTTCTGATTCTGATCTTCACTCCGCTACACAGTCGCTGCTAGGAATAATTTGCATCCCGCTAGGAAGAATCGAACCCAGACAGGTAATCTGAAAAGCCCTGTCTGGCTTGTGCATCCTGTCGAACCGCCAATTTACCCGTGAATTCAGCAGGTCGTCATTCCTGAAGAAGCAGTCGGCCGGTCGATAGCCTGGCACGAGGGTTGCTGTCTTTTTAGGCATCACCATGGAGTCTGAAGTATGAACCGAGGCATTTATCCCATCTTGTCCGGGGCGCTGGCGCATGAGCGTCGGATGCAAGTGTTTGCCAACAACATGGCGAATGTGAATACCGCAGGCTTTAAGCAGGATGAGCAGGCCTTCAAGGCGATCTTTCCACGGTACCATGCGGTGGTGCCGACGGGGGGGCGACAGGTCGGTTTGGCGCAACAGATCATGGCTCGTCCCTTCGGACCAACCGAACGTGCGTTCGTGGCGCCCCATCAGCTCAAGACGACATTTGAATCCGGGCGGGTTCGGCTGACCGGCAACCCGCTGGACATCGCCATTCAAAGTCGAGGGTTCTTGGAGGTGGAGACGCCCCAAGGACTTCGCTACACCAGAAACGGCATGCTGTCTCTTGATCGTGAACGACGGCTGGTGACCGGATTGGGTCATCCGGTCATGGGAACGAAAGGTGAAATCAAGATTCCTCCGGGGAAGCTGGATATTTCTGCTCAAGGGGAGATTCGAGTCGACGACAAACCCGTGGACAAAATTAAGGTTATGGAGTTTCCGGATGATGACATGCCGCAGAAGTCGACGGATGGGCTCTTCTTTTCTGAGAAAGGCACGCTAAGTAAGAATCCCCAGATCCAGGTCGGTCATATCGAAGAGTCCAACGTCAATTCGATCGGCGAGATGGTCAAGATGATCCAGGGCATGCGGAACTACGAATCTACGCAAAAACTGATTCAGACGCTTGACCGGATGGCCGAGGTCGCCATTCAAGATGTCGGACGAGTGGCGTAGTGCCGTGACATCTATCTCGTGAAGCGTCCAAGGCCCTGATGAGATACGCGTCACGAACGACGAGAAACGAGGAGGATTTCCATGATTCGTGCGATGTGGACCGCCGCAACGGGAATGACGGCACAGCAGATCAATGTCGATACGGTCGCGCATAATCTTGCGAACGTCAATACCAATTCCTTTAAGCGGAGCCGCGCCGAATTCGCGGATCTTCTGTATCAGATTCAGCGCCTGCCCGGTACGAATGCGTCCAACGTCGGGGTTTTCCCAGTCGGTATCCAAGTCGGGGCCGGTGTACGGCCGACGACTGTGGCGAAGGAATGGATTCAGGGAAATATGCGTCAAACCAACAATGAACTCGATCTCGCGATCGATGGCGCAGGATTCTTTCAAGTGTCTCGTCCGGATGGAACCATCATGTACACACGAAACGGATCCTTTAAGCGTGACAATGTCGGCAATGTTGTCACCGGTGACGGAGATCTCCTCAATCCCGTCATCACGATTCCTTCCGGCGCACTCAAAGTGGATATCGGACAGGATGGGACCGTCTCGGTTCTGCTCCCGGGAGTGACCCAAGCCTCGCAGGTTGGACAGATTCAACTCACACGGTTCGACAATCCCTCGGGCTTAGTGGCCATGGGGAACAATCTCTTCATCGACAGTTTTGCGTCGGGACCTCCTACCCAGGGGACGGGCGGTTTTACCACTGGGTTCGGTACGATCCAGCAAGGGTTTTTGGAGAGTTCGAACGTGAATCTTGCCGAGGAAATGGTCAACATGATCATCGCCCAGCGTAGCTACGAGATCAATTCCAAGACCATTCAAGCTTCCGACGAGATGATGGCTATCGCCAATAATCTCCGACGATAAGGAGTAACTCGTGACGAGGATTCTCATTGGGCTCTTTCTTCCACTCCTCGGAGTTCTCGGGACCGTGGTGCCGGCGACTGCCGGAACCGCTGTCGAGGTTCGTACCAACTCGTTGAAAAAGAGTGAAACAACTCGGGGAGAGACCGCACCACGTGCGGACCGCAAAGCGACGACCGAAGTGACCATCGATGTATTGAAGATGGCGGTACAGAAGTACCTTGAACATGAGTGGAGGCAGAGGGTGGCCACGGTGTCGGTTACGGTGTTGGAGCCGGTTGAACCGGTGACTGTTTTCCACGGTGCCGGTGACCTCCATGTCATCCCTGGCCCGAATGAAGAGGGGCCAGGGCGGCGTGTGTTTCGCGTGGCGGTCATGGACGGCAAGTCTCAAAAAGCCATCCAAGTGGTCGCGGAGGTCACGGCGATGATCGATGCGATCGTGCCCAGCCGATTTCTCAAAGCCGACGAGTTGATCGATGCCGGAGACATCAAAACCGTACGGATGCGGGTTCATCAAATTAACCATCCTTTCCTCACGAATGAACATGAAGTCATTGGAATGAGCGCCTCCCGTCCACTGCCTCCAGATGTTCCGTTGCGGTCCGCGTTCGTCAGACTTCCTCTGGTGGTGAAGAAGGGTGATCGCGTCCTCATCGAAGTGCAGCGTGGAGGCTTATCGATTCGAACGTATGGGATTACGAAATCCAGCGGACAGGTTGGGCAGACCATTACGGTGTCCAATCTGGATTCCGGTAGGGAGCTGACGGCCAAGGTGGTCGGCCCAAGCCTCGTTCAGGTGGAGTTCTAGCGGAATGTCGAGAGAAACCATGAGATCAGAGAATCCTTGTGGCGTGTCGGCTGCGAGGACTGACAAGGCCAAATCGCTCGACTCAGGAAGCGGAACTCGATTCTATTTCCCATCATCTATGAGTTGTCTCTGTTCAGCCATGGTTCTTCTCCTCCAGGGATGTTCGACTCCCTCGGATGTCTCCAGCAAGATCGCCGTGGCCCCGTTGCCTCCACCGAAAACGACTGGGTCTCTCTGGCAGGAGGAAAACGGACGGGCCTATCTCTATGAAGACCTTCGTGCTATGCGGATCGGCGACATTCTTACTGTGAAGATTGTGGAGAATCATAAAGGATCGAAATCTGCCGACACTGAAGCCCAACGCGAATCGACGATTTCAAACAGCCTTATCGGCACCGGCATGGGCTACATCGGAATACCGGGCATACGATTCAGCGATGAAACACGTCGAGGGTTTGGGATTAACGGAAGCGCGAACAACAAATTTGGTGGGAAAGGTGCCACGAGTCGAACTGGAACACTCACCGGAACCATCTCTGCCATCGTCACCGAGGTGTTGCCGAACGGGGATCTTCGTGTTGAAGGCCGGCGAGAGGTCACGGTGAATAGTGAAAAACAGCTGATGAGTATCGGTGGAATCGTTCGTCGGGTCGATGTGGATACGAAGAACACAGTGCTGTCTTCTGCCATCGCCGACGCCAAGATTGAATACTCGGGACTCGGGGTGCTCGATGATGTGCAGAGGCCGGGCTGGTTTGTTCGAATTTTGGATTGGGTCTATCCATTCTGACGAGAGGGTACGATGGCGGTTCCAGCACGACGTAGTTCGGTGAGGAGGAGCGCACCAAGGAGGCGACCGCTGAGTCCCTCTTCACTGCGAATGATGGTGCAAAGCGGGGTGATACGGCGAGCTGATTTCAACCTGCCGACGACAATCCAAGGTCGATTCCAAGTACTGCACGAGATGAATCACGACTTGAAGAATGAGTCCCACTGGGGGCAAGGGTGGTTGTCGCAGATTGTGTTCGGGCGATGGTCGCAGGCAGCGGTCTCACAACGCGTGAGGACACGATAAGGATGTCACGTATGCAAGGGCGCATTCCATTCTTTATCGGTATCGTGGTGCTTACACTGACACTCTGCACTCCGTTCACAGCCGATGCCGTGAGGATCAAAGATATCGGGGTGATCGAAGGGGTGCGTGAAAACCAGCTGATCGGCTATGGACTTGTCGTCGGTCTGGATAGTACTGGAGACCGAGTCATCGGCGGACAGTTCACGATTCAGGCGATGATGTCCATGTTGAACAAGATGGGAGTCAATCTGGTGATTGACCCGATTCAATTACTGACGAGAAATATCGCATCGGTCATGGTCACCGCCAAGTTGCCTCCGTTCTCGAAACCTGGCATGACGTTGGATGCCATCGTGTCATCAATGGCAAATGCCAAGAGTCTCCAGGGTGGAACGCTCTTACTGACGCCATTGAAAGCAGCCAACCAACAGGTGTTTGCTGTCGCACAGGGGCCGGTTTCCATCGGCGGTTTTCTCGGGGGCACCGGAGGAGCCGGGGGAGCGACGGTGGTGAAGAATCACCAAGCGGCCGGGGTCGTGCCTGGCGGTGCCATCATTGAAAAAGAGCTGCAGGTTAATATCGATTCGTGGGAGACAGTCTCTGTCCTCCTACGCCAAGCCGACTTTACGACTGCGATCAGGACGGCCGAAGCCATCGAAGGTGCGTTCGGAAAGGGAAGTGCGTCAGCGGTCAACGCCGGATATGTCAAAGCGGCTATTCCGAAAGAGTTTCAGGGGCGTGTGGTGGAATACATTGCTTCGATCGAGGGACTCGATGTTGCAGTTGATGCGGTGGCCAAGGTCGTCGTGAACGAACGGACCGGTACGGTTGTGCTGGGCGAGCATGTGCGGATTTCGACCTGTGCGATCTCGCATGGCAATCTGACGATTTCGGTCAAAAATACGTTGAACGTGTCTCAGCCGTCGGCCCCGCTAGTTGGTTCGGCAGCCGGACAAACAACCGTCACTCCGGATGTTCAGACTGAAGTAAAGGAGGAGGAGTCGCGTCTCATTGTCGTGGATGAAACGATCACGTTGGGAGAGGTCGTTCGCGCGCTCAATGCCGTTGGGGTGACGCCACGTGATCTTGTGGCAATCCTATCGGCATTGCGGGCCTCCGGCTCTCTTCAAGCCAATCTTGAGATCATCTAGATATGAACATGATTGACCCTATAACCCATGGATCCATGGGTACTGCTCAGCGAGTTTCGTCATCATTGTCTGTGGACCCTCATTGGAGTATGCGAACCGCTCAGGTGGATACTCAATTCAACTCCTTGAAATTACAGGGTGCCACAGAGACGCGCGAACAGTTGATTCAGGCAGGGCAGGAGTTTGAGGCCTATTTTATCTCGTATTTACTGAAGGTTATGAGAGAAACGGTCCCGGAGGGTGCCCTGGCAAACAAGCAAGGAGACTATTTCTACTCGTTCTACGATCAGGAAATCGGTACGCGAGCGGCGCAATCCGGGGGGATAGGTATCGCCAAGATGGTGCAGGAATATGCAGAAAAATATGTTCCCGTATCCTCGGCAGAAGGCTCAAGTTCCAGTGGGTAGGAGCCGATAACGTGTACGACCGGAGTAAAGGCCATGACGAGTCGAGTCCGGGAATCCTACAGCAGGAGACCGGAGAAGGAGTGAGGTTATGCAGATTTCAGGTCATGGGAAAGTCGATCATCTTGCCAAGGTATTGCTAGGAGTTCACGAAGCCGAAAGCTCGGGAGCTCGTCAAGCCACCGCCCGCGTACAAGCAGGGAAAGATGAAGTTCAGATTTCTGCTCAAGCGAAGGAGCTTCAACGGATTCGTGAGTTGGTGAATCAGCCGGATCCTGAGCGATCTGAACGAGTGGAGAGCCTCAGGCGGTCGCTCGACAGTGGTACATACAATGTCAGTGGGCGCGCGGTCGGTGACGCGCTGATTCGGCAGGTTCTGACCGACTCCGTACTCTAATCCACTTCCGATTCGTGTTCGTGTGACAGCAACGGACGGATTTCCGTTCTCGCCTATGGATGGGCAGGTTGTCGATGGTGAATGTCTCGCACTTCCTTGATCAGTTGAGCGACCTCCTTGCGCGTGAATCCGCGCAATGTGAACATCTTTCGCAAACTATTCTGCAAGAGCGTGATGCGATCAAGCGGATGGCGCTCCAGGAGTTTGTTTCGATCAATCAAGCCAGAGTCTCCATCCTTGAGTGCCTGAACGGACTGAAGGATGAGAGTGACTCGCTCGTGCGGAATCTGGCCGCCGTCTATGATGTGCCAGTAACGGCTCGAACGGTCACGGACATTCTCAGACGGACGGAGAGTCCACAAGGGGCCGCGATCATCCAGCAGTACGAGAGGCTTGCCGCACGGACCAGGACGGTGCAGCAGGAGATCGCCATCAATCAGGTGCTCGTGAAAAATATTCAGTCCTTCCTCGTCCGAGCAATGGAAGCCCATCGCCAGCATCCCCAGGAAAACGACCTCTACTCCATGTCCGGAGGGCGGACCACCAGCCGCATACCGGCGACATTATTCAGGCAGAAGGGGTGAGGGGAGATGGGAATTAGCGGACTACTTGATGTTGCGAAAACCGCCCTCTTCACGGCCCAGCAGGCTTTAACAGTCACCGGCCATAATATCGGCAATGTCAACACGCCTGGATTTTCCAGGCAGGAAGTCATCCTGACTGAGGAGCGACCAATCGATGGGCGTCCAGGCCAGGTTGGTACCGGAGTGCGAGTAGCCGAGATTCGCCGGTCGGTTGATACATTCCTCAATCGCGAGTTGACGGTATCCCATCAAGACCTTGGGCAATTTACCGTCGCACGAGAGGAACTCAGCAGATTGGAAGGGCTTCTAGGTGATGCGCGTGGACAAGGACTGGCTGTTCAGCTGAATGAGTTCTTCAAAGCTTTACAGGATGCGAACACGACGCCTTCTCAGATTACCCCACGCTCTGTCGTGCTGGGAAAAGCGGCGACCTTGGCCGGCACCTTTCACCAAATTGCCGACGATTTGACCGATACCCGTCATGCCGTCGATGTGCAGATCGGGGCGACGATCAATGAGATCAACAGCCTCACGAAGAAGGTTGCCGAACTCAATGGCCAGATTAAGTCTGCTGAAGTCAGTGGGCAGAATGCCAATGATCTTCGAGATAAACGCGACGTAGCGGTCAACGACTTGGCGAGTAGGATTGATGTATCGACCCTTGAGCGTACCGATGGGACTGTGTCGGTGTTTACGGCTCGCGGACTCGTTCTCATCGATCAAGAAACGACACGCAATCTGATCGGCGTAGAGTCCGTCGACAATCAAGGGTTGCTGGATGTCGGGTATGACATCGGGGGGAATCAACCGGCGATCATTAATGAGTTTATCGGCAGCGGGAAGCTGCGTGGACTCCTTGATGTTCGGGATCAAGCGATCCCCTCAGTCCTGCGGGGTTTCGATGCACTTGCGGGATCTCTCTTGACGGAGGTGAATCAGATACATCGGCAGGGGTATGGCCTCGATGGCGCAACGGGGCAAAATTTCTTTTCCGGACTTTCCGTCACGGCCACAGCTCCTTCCTCGAACGTCGGGTCCGGTGCGATCGGCAACGGAGCCGTGACGGCCCCCAGTCTTCTGACCTACCACGACTATGAAATCAGGTTCAGTGGCCCCGGTACCTATTCGATCGTCGACGCGACGACTGGCACCGGCATCCGAGGGAACTACACCGGAACCGTGCTGACCGCACCAACGATCGATGCGCCGGTCAACGTCGTGACAGGAGTGAACGATACGCTAGTCGTATCGGTGGATGGGACGACATCAGGAACCATTACGCTCAATGGTGTCGCCTCACCTGGCCTGGCCTATGCCTCTGGCGAAGCCTTGGCTCTGGAACTTCAAAACAAGATCAATGCGGATTCTACCCTATCGGCTGCCGGGCGGCAGGTCACCGTGATCTTTGATACGACAAGTAATCGACTGGTTCTGCGCTCCAATTCTGTAGGAGGAGCCAGTGCGGTGGACATAACCGGGGGAACAGCAAGGGCGACTCTCGGATTGACAGGCGGAGTCAGTACTGCAGCGTCAGGCAGCTACAGCGGGCCTCAAACGTTTCAGGTAGACGGGATCGCTGTGACCGTCTCCGGTGCCCCGGTGGCCAACGATGTCTTGAGCCTCAACTCTCGTGAGAATGCCGCGAGAGATCTGGCAGTCGCGCTTTCTGATCCGTCGAAGGTCGCGCTCTCTTCGACGCGAGCGGGCGTTCCAGGAAATAATCGGAACGGGTTGGAACTCCTTGCCCTCCAGTCGAAAACCCTGACCGGTTTGGATGATGCCACGCTGTTCGACGCCTATCGTCGAATTTCGACTGATTTAGGCGTGTCCTCTCAGGTAGCGACGCAACGGCTTGACACGGAAGAGATCCGACACGAACAGCTCCAAAACTTCCGTGCGCAGGTGTCCGGTGTGTCGCTTGATGAAGAGCTCGTCAACCTTCTCAAGTTTCAGCGGGCGTTTGAAGCGGCGTCGCGTATGATCATCGCAGCTGATGAAATGATGTCGACCTTGATCTCGCTCAAGCGATAAGCAGAGGAGTGTGCCATGCGGGTGACGGAGCAACAGGTCTTTGGATTTCTGGTCAATAACTATCAACGGGCTCGCTCGAACGCGCTGCGATTGCAGGAACACCTCTCGACCGGAAAGCAGGTATTGGCCCCTTCCGACGACCCCGGGCGGTTCCATAGGATTCTTGGGGAGAAGACAACACTGACCAGGATCGAGCAGCGCCTTCGCAACGTGGCCACAGCGACCACACAGGTCGATCTGGCTGATACCTCTCTTCAGGGCACAACGACGACGCTCTCGCGTATCAGACAATTAACGGTTCAACTGGCGTCCGACACCAACGGCGCCTCTGACCGGCTCGCCGGGGCGCAGGAAATCGAAGCGCTGCTTCAACATCTGCTGAAGCTTGGGAATGCCGAGTTTGCCGAAAACCAGCCGGTGTTCGGCGGGACGAGTCGACATGGATTTGCGGCAGGATTGCCGATTTCGACACCGATTACCTTGACCGACGGCGTGTCAGACTCCTTGAGGGTGACAATAGACGGTGTGACCTCGGGCACGATCGATTTGACCAGCGGTGTCGAGGTGTTGAGTGGCGCGGAATTGGCTACCAGAGTGCAAAGTCGCATTAATGCCGATGGGAGCTTGAGCGCGCAGGGGAAGAGCGCTTCCGTTACGTTTTCGGATGGAAGACTGGTCGTTACCTCCGAGGCCAACGGTCCCACGTCGAACGTGGAGGTGTTGAGCGGCTCAGCCCGCACGTTGCTCGGTTTCGACGGCGGGAGCGCCGGTTCCGGAGAATCGACGTTCGCGGCGACGGTGCTGACGGATGCGGCTTCGACCAACAGTGGTGGCGCATTGGTGTCGCAAGGACGCATCGTTGACACAAGCGCAATATCCTTTGACAACTATGTCGTGCGATTTACAGGGGCTGGGACCTTCGAGGTCCTGGACATTGCTGCACCGGTCACGGTGACTTCAAACTCGGCCAATGTGGGGCGTGTTGGTGCAACGGATACCGGAATCGTCGACCCTCAACAAGTGACCCTTGATACATACGAAATACAATTTACTTCTTCGTCTCAATACTCTGTTAGGAATACGACGACCGGCGCAACCATTTCAGCTGGCAACACGTATGTCTCCGGCGGTGTCATCGAGTTCGATGGCCTCCGTGTGGTGCTTTCGAACGGACAGGGAAGCGGCCCTGCCTCGGGAGATCGCTTCGCTGTGGCCGTTGCACCGCGATCCGTGCTCACCAACCAGGCGTACACGTCCGGCGCTCCTATCGAGTTTGATGGGGTCCAGCTTCGAATCACCGACGGCGCGTCGGCGCCGGCCGCAGGGGACCTCTTTCATGTCGTGAGTCAGACCCGCTATGCGGGAGATGCTGGTCTCCGACAGATTGAGGTGGCGGACGGGGAGGTCGTCGAGACCAACGTGCCAGGAAATGAGATCTTCAGCGGGTCCGATGTCAACCTGTTTGACACGGTTCAGCAACTTCTTGCGGCACTGCGCGGAAATTTTAGAGCCGGCATCAGAGAAAGCTTGGGCGGGCTCGATCGAGCCATCAGTCAGGTCACTGCGGGCCAGGGGACCATCGGCGCGTTGGCCAACCGCTTGGAGGCGACGTCGTCCGCGTTGGAAGACGCCAGGGTGGTGGCGACCAATACGCTGTCCTCGTTTGAAGACATTGATTTGGCCCGGACTATTTCCGATCTGACTCTCCAAGAGTATGTGATTCAAGCGGCAGGCGAAACCCTTGGTCGGATCTTCGATAATTCTCTCCTGAAGCATCTGCGTTAAACAATCTCTCAAGTCGAACTTGCCGGAGACCGATAAGTCTATGCAAGGCTATGTAGCCATGGAAGGCTGGAATGCTGGTACTTACACGTCGACGTGGAGAAAGTGTCACGATCGGCCCCGACATCCGTGTGGTTGTGTTGGGTATCAAGAGCGGACAAGTGCGTCTTGGAATCGAGGCGCCGCCGACGGTCTCGGTGCATCGAGAAGAAGTCTATACGAGGATTCAAGAAGAGAACCGGTTGGCCGCCAAACCCCAGGCTGTGCCCCTCGAGGCATTCCGTCGCTTGATTCCTACAAAGCGCCGTGTCGTGTCGTGAGGATATGGCTGTGAAGTGCACATCAACACGATTTGGATCCTTTGAAATTCCCGATAGCAGCATTGTCAGATTTCCTTCTGGCCTCCTTGGGTTTCCCGATCAGCAACAGTATGTGATTCTTGATCATGACACCGAAGCCCCCTTCAAGTGGCTCCAATCGGTTGACGAGCCGGATCTCGCCTTTGTCCTGATGGATCCAGCCACATTCCATTCTGATTACCATGTTGAGGTCTCGGCCGATGCTCTGGCCGAGATCAAAGGTGAACAAGGAGATGATCTGACATTGGTTGTGATCTTGACGATCCCTTCAGATGATCCAGGACGCATTACCGCCAATCTTCGCGGCCCTTTGCTCATCAGCCACAAGACCAAGCTCGGGAAACAGTTAGTTCTTCCCGAGGAGTTTCCTACCAGGCATCCGCTGTTTCCTGTAGAGACTCATTCCGTGGGGATGCCGACGAACGTGCACCCTGAGTGCCCTGCCTAAATCGACTTCATAGAAGAGATGCGAGAGTCAGAGAGGTCTATGCAGCCGCCTCAAGAACAGGCTGATAGCCTTGTCGATAGGATTCCAGCACACGGACAAGCCGTGCGACTTCAAGCTCGAGTTGCGCATACACAGGGGGGGCGTCGTGAAGGGTGTTGAGACGGCCTACGGCTTCAAGGCGACTGGCGGTGAGCCCTACTTCGGACGCGCACAAATTTCCGGCAGTCCCTTTGAAGGTATGAGCCGTCCGCTCGACTGCCGATGAATCGGCAGTGGCCAGCGCCGTTCGAATCTCCTCGAGCATGATCTGGTGACGATCAAGGAAGAGACAGATGAGTTGCGCGAATAAGTCGTTGTCACTCCCGATATTCTGGTACATCTTAGCAGGGTCAAAGATCCCTCGTGTCGGGTCGGTCGTGGCGTGAGTGGCTGTTGGTTTTTCCAGCACGCTTGTGGCAGGAGGTGCGATGGCCCAACGTTCAAGGGCTGTACGAAGTTCGTTTAGTTTGATCGGTTTAGAAAGATAGTCGTCCATTCCAGCGGCCAAACAACGTTCTCGATCTCCCTGCATGGCGTTGGCGGTTACCGCAATGATTGGGATATGAGGCGTGAAGCGTGAAGCACCAGGCGTTTGGTGATCAGAGAGGTCGGACGCTTCCCGCTCGCGAATATTCTTGGTCGTCTCAAATCCGTCCATGATGGGCATCTGGCAATCCATCAAAATGGCGGCGTAATTCCCCTTCTTCAGTGCCGTCAATGCTTCATGGCCGTTCCCGACGACGTCTGGCTGGTACCCCAGCTTTTCCACCATACGAACGGCAAGTTTCTGGTTGACGATATTGTCTTCGACGACGAGCACCCGCCGGTGCTGAATGTTTTCTGCGACCGTATGTCTCGTGACGAGTTGAGGAACTACGGAACGTGCCCCAGGATCCTTTACATTGGGAGTCTGGGTGAGGCCCAGAACGGTTCGTAAGCAGTCTCGTAACTCGTCATGGCGAATGGGTTTCGGCAGATAGCCCATGGCGCCGGCCTGACGAGCCTGTTCCGCATGGCCTCGTTGGAGCAGTGAGGTCATCACGACCAGGCGAATGTCCGACCCCCCCGGATGGCATTGGATTTCTCGTGCGAGTTGGAGCCCATCTTTTCCCGGCATGATGAAATCCAAGATGGCGAGGGCGTAGGGCGTTCCTCGTGTTGCCGCCTGGGATATCCGACGCAAGGCCGAATCAGCATCTTCGGCGAGGTCGTCAACCATGCCCCAGCCGGATACGAGGTGATGAAGGATCAGGCGATTCGATTCATTATCATCGACGATCAGGACGCGTTTCCCAGCCAGATCACCCATGGGGAGAATTGCGCGTGGTGAGCCGGCTTGTTTGAGTAGGCGTGTCGTACACCAGAAGGTGCTTCCCTGCCCTGGGGTGCTCCGGACGCCGATGGTCCCACCCATCAGTTCCACGAGTTGCTTTGAAATCGAAAGCCCAAGACCGGTCCCGCCGTACTTTCGCGTCGTGGAACTGTCGGCCTGCACGAACGGGCGAAAGAGCTTAGCTTGAGTGTCCGGACTGATGCCGATCCCGCTGTCGGTGACTTCGAACCGGATGACCGCAGAGTCCGGCAAGTCTTCTTCCAGGTAGGCCTGCAGCGTCACTTCCCCTTGCTCGGTGAACTTCACGGCGTTGGCGACCAGATTTGTGAGTACCTGGCGCAACCGCCCGGGATCGCCTTTCAGTTCAGTCGGGACCGAGGCATGGACGAGTCCGGTCAGCTCAAGTCCTTTCGTCTCAGCACGTTCGGCGAATTGCGCCAGGATTTGCTCCACCGCCGTTCGCAAGTTGAAATCAAGGCACTCCAGCTCCAGTTTGCCTGCCTCAATCTTACTACACTCCAGCACATCGTTGATCAGTTGCAGCAGGGATTCGCCGCATTGGCGTATGGTTTCAGCGTAAGACTGTTGCTCAGGCGTCAACGGGGTTTCCATAAGGAGGCTGGTCATCCCGATCACACCGTTCATCGGAGTTCTGAGTTCATGACTGACCGTCGCAAGGAATGCCGTCTTCACTCGGGCGGACTCCTTGGCTTCGTCCAGCGCCTTGTCGAGCTGTTGATTACTCTCACGAAGCTGGTCGGCAGATAGCCGGAGCGCCTCCTGAGTCCTATGCACCTTCGTCAAATCTGTCGCATAGCCTCGAACTACTCCATGGTGAGGAATCGGGCAGAAGGTCCAGGAAAAGCTGGCTTCCGGGAGAAGAACTTCCTCATGCTGCAGGACGCGACCAGTTGTCAGGCAGCGTTGCACAATCGCTTGCAGTTGCTTTGGCGCGACATTCGGAAACCCATCGAGGCTGTACCCGAATCGAGAGAGCAGCGTGATCATCGCGGGGTTCGCGTATAACAGACTGCAATCGCGATCAAGTTCGATGAGCGGTGAGGGACTTTCCTCAGCGATGGCGGCTAAGCGATCACGTTCCTGTTCCACTTCTACTTCACGGGACAGGTCGCGAATGCTGATGATCAACACCCGTTCGCCATTTAGTTCGCTCCGAATGCACGTCCACTCCACAGGCGTGTTCGTGGTATGCCGCATAAGAAGCTGTTGTGTTGCGGAGATTGGGACGCTGGTATTGAACGTCCGGTTCAGTCGAGCGGAGATGCGCGCTTTGCTGGACTTGGTGAGTTTTGCCCAGAGTGCCGGGAACGACGAGTTGCGACTAGATTTGACTTTTATCCCAAGTAATCGAAGACCCTCCCGATTGATGACCTGGACAGTTAAGGCGCGATTGAGAATGAGGGTAGCAGAAGGAAGCCCCTCAAGGAGGTCCGTTGGAATAGCATCAGCTGTCTGCGTGGCGGTCTTTCGAAGCCGATGTCGTCCTCGTTTCTGTGTGGGTGTACTCATTATGCGGCTTGAGGCAGAGTCGAGTCTAGGTGGATGCCGACGTTGACGCGTTCACGAGCTGGATCGAGGACTCGCAGGACAGTCCGTACCGTGTGGTCTGATGACGGTGCCGCGAGATCCACCTCGATCGGCGTCGCATAGGAACCGCCTTGCGGATCGGTCGTGACTTTGACCAGCGGCTTCAGCCGTTGCTGGGGATTGACGCCGACGACAATTGCCTGCTCACCCGTGTTGAGTCTGAGCAAGCTTCCGACCGGGTAGACCCCGATGCTCCGGATCATGACCTCCACCAAGGCTTTTTCGAACTGATTCCGCTCGCCTGCAAGGAAGAGTTGCCGGACAGCATCATGTGGAATCATGGCGGGGCGCGTTCCACGCCGAGAGACCATACTGTCATAGAAGTCGACAATCGCCACGATTTGGGCGAGAGGACTAATCTTTTCGTGGCCGAGATGAGCCGGAAAACCGTTGCCGTCGGCGCGTTCATGATGTTCGCGCACAATGCGAAGGACGTCCTCATGCATGCCGGCGTGTTCGGACAGGAGCATCACGCCGAGCTTGCAATGCTGTTCGAGCAACGTCTTATCTTGGCCGGTACATTCATCTCGCTTGCGAACCAGATTACGTGGGAGTCGGACATACCCGGCGTCGTGGAGCAATGCTCCCATACCGATTAACTCCTGCTGCGACCGGTCGAGGCCGCTTTCTATGGCGACGATAAGAGATAAAATGCAGGTATCCAATGCGTGGCCGGTCAGGGACCGATCGAACTGTTTGATTTTGTGAATGGCAATCTGAGTGGCCATGGCAACCCGATTACTGAGAACTTGGTCTAGCACTGTTGAGACGATGGCCTTTGTGGCTTCGGGCGACGGAGGCACTCCGCGCTCGAGATCGTCGAAAATTCGCTCCACCGCTTCGTGAGCCTGTGCATAGATGACCGCCGCTGGGTGGCCGCCGGGTGTGCTCTCGCTTGTCGGCTCATCGTGTGGTGTTTCGGTGGGGGCGGTGTTTGGCGCCGTCGGCTGATTGCTCACAGATGTCTGAGTGGTCGCGGAAGGAAGATCGGCTCCCTTGCTGGGATCGATCGTCACCATCCGAATTCCATGTTGCTTCATGAGCTCAATGGTCTGCAGGTCGTTGACCATTCGTTTGTGGAAGAGGAAGGGCGTTCGATACCAAGGGACATCCATCTCAACGACATACATGCCGGGAACGAGATGCTCGATTGCAATGCGTTTTGTCGCCATAAATCTTAAGCTCCAGGCCTGAAAACGTGCAGATCGGATTGGCCGACGATCGATAAGATCTGCACAATAGTATCGGTGAACTCAGCAGCGAACTTGATGATTGCCGCCCAGTCAGCCGGCGTTCTAATTCATTCGTTGCCGGTCTGTCCGATTTTCTTCATTCACCCTCAAGACTTGGTCGTGAGTTTCCGATAAGACTCATCAGCGACGGTTGGTATCAACTGGTTACCTCAGGAGGGGTGGGTATGAATGACATGGTCGTGTCCGTTCCCCCTGCGGCTTCATTCCTCTCGGTCGGACTGCCCCTGAAGATTTCCTTTACGCGGGATCAGCGGAAGGTCATGTATGGGTCGACGCTCCTCGGCTGGAAAGATCATGCCTGGCTGATCTGTGAATGGCCAATCCAGCTCGGTCACGATGAGCCGATGGGTGTCGGGACAGCTTGTACCGTCAGCTATCTCCATGAAGGCAAGTTGGTTGGATATCGAAGTGAGATTCGCGATGTTATCAGCTCACCGGTACCGCTTCTGTTTGTCGCATATCCGAAAGCAGTCGAGGAGATGCATCTGCGCAAGCATGTGCGGGTCTCGTCGAACGAACCCATCCTCCTGATGCGAACGGATTCCGCGCCGTCGACTGGCTCGTGCCTGCCGACCACAGATTACTTCGGCGGTTTGCTCAAAGATTTGAGCGAAGGGGGATGCAGCGTTGCATTGGTGCGACGTCCTGCCTGGCTCTGCCCTGGCAGCACAGTTCGCTTGGAATTCGAGTTGCCTGGATTGGGGCACATTACCAACCTGACAGGAGTCGTCAAGAACGCGGACGCGCGACATGGCAGTGAGGTGATCGGCATCGAGTTTCGCTTTAACGAGCTGGAGTTCATCGAATATCGAGGGTGGGGAGGCTCGGTCAGAAACGCCATCGAGCAATGTGTTTTCCAGAGAGCTAGTGCCCAATTACTTGTTCCGCAGGCGTAGGTGCCATTATCTATGGTGGCGCAAGAGCGTGAATCGTTGTCATAGCTTCGATAGAGCCAGACGCGTCAGTTCCTTCCGCATTACTCGGTAATTTCTGCCGGATTGTTCGAGTGCAAATCCATGAAAACGCTCCCTCGCTGACATAAGCGATCGCCGGCGATGGCATATATCTTGAATTGTCGCATTGCAAGCTTGTGGAGTGAATCCTGATTGAAGAGGGAACGAATCTTATGGAAAGACTCGGTACTACGCAGCCCGGACTAAAGTCCCGATGGTGCCTGGCATACGAGACGATTGATAGGCACGACATCGATCGGCTCGTCGAATGGCTTCGGTCATATCCTCGCCTGACCAAAGGCCCAATCACCGCTCAATTTGAGGCTAGGTGGTCGCAGTGGTTGGGGTGTCTGCACTCGATTCACTGCAATTCCGGATCTTCGGCGAACCTCCTCATGTATTACGCCCTTCTCGCTTCCGGTCGCCTGCGAAACAAAAAGGTCATTGTGCCCAGTGTCGGATGGGTGACCTCGATCGCTCCGGCCATCCAATTCGGTTTTGAGCCCGTTATGTGCGAGGCCGATCCCGAGACGTTCGGTTTGGATTTAAACCATCTCGAAGCTCTCTTGCAACGACATGAAGCACAGACGGTGATGCTTGTCCAGGTGTTGGGCGTCCCTCACAAAATGCGGGAATTAATGGCCCTGAAGTCCCGCTATGATTTCGTGCTCCTGGAAGACGCGTGTGCTGCGATCGGCGCCAGTTATGAGGGCAGGAAGGTCGGTTCGTTCGGCGACATCAGCAGTTTTTCGTTTTACTTCGGCCATCAAATGTCGACGATCGAAGGCGGAATGGTGTCCACGAACGACAAAGGATTGAACGACCTGCTGTTGATGCTTAGGAGCCACGGTTGGAGCAAAGATTTGGATCGAACGACGCATGGCGAGCTGGTGGCGCAGTACGGCATCGACGATTTTCATTCACCGTTTGTCTTTTACGAGCCCGGATTCAATGTTCGTTCCACAGATTTGAACGCGTTTCTTGGTATCGGCCAGCTGGAGAAGCTTGAGTGGATGACGGAGCAGCGCCGGGTCAACCATGCTCGGTATCTTGAGCGGCTGGCAAAAAGCTTTTACGTCCAGCGTCCGCCGAGCGGTAGCCAGGTTGCCAGCATATCAGTGGGCCTCTTGGCCGATTCCTCACAGCAGCGCCAGAGGATCGTCAAGGCGTTGACGGGTCGTGGTATTGAAACCCGTATTTTTTCAGCCGGCAACTTGGGGCTGCATCCGTTTTGGGTGAAGCGGTACGGTGTGACGAGTTTCCCTGTGGCGGACCGCATCCACCATTGCGGATTTTTTCTGCCGAATCACGCGGCCTTGACTGTAGAAGACATCGACATCATTTCCGATGTCGTACTGGAGGCGGCATAATGGGGCCGCTTCTCGTGACTGGGGGAACAGGCCTACTTGGATCAGCCATTCGCCGGATCCGTCCCGACGCTGTATTTCTCTCCCGAATGGACGGAGACTTGCGTGAACGGTCCGTTGCCCACCGCCTGTTCGAGCAGATACGCCCAGCGGAAGTTCTGCACCTGGCCGGGCTTGTCGGCGGCGTGAAGGCCAATGCCACTCACAACAGTCAATTCTTAGAAGACAATGCGTTGCTCAACACTGCGGTGCTAACTGCGGCTCGTTCGATACGCGTGCCGAAGCTCGTAGCTATGCTATCAAGCTGTGCATTCCCATTCTTCCCTGATCGTGCGACGACTGAGACTGACCTCCAGTCCGGCCTTCCTTATGGCGGCAACGCCGGCTACGGTTCCGCCAAACGTCTCTTGGACCTTCATGTGCGCATGGCCGCGCGAGAGGAGGGATTGCGCTGGACGACACTCACACCTGTCACTATGTATGGGCCTTACGATTCCTTCGATCCTGAACGTGGCCATGTTATCGGCTCCCTTATCCGCCGCTGCTGGGAGGCGCACACCCAGAGTGCGCCCTATGTCGTGTGGGGCAGCGGGCAGGCGGTCCGGCAGTTTGTGTTCGTCGACGACATGGCGCGCCTCGCACTTGATGCGGTTGCCGCCGATCTGTCGTCGGAGACCACCATCGTGGCGCCGGATGTCGGGGTGACGATTCGCGAGTTAGCGGAAACTATTGCGGAGGTTATGGGCTATGGAGGGCCTATAGTCTTCGACCGCACACAGCCGGAAGGCGTGCTGGTCAAACGGCTGCGGAGCGAGTCGTTTCTCCGTCAATTTCCAGGATACTCGTTCACTTCGTTGCAGGCTGGAATTGAAGCGACCGTACGTTGGTTCCGCACGCAACGGTTGGCGGAAGAACCGGTGTCGCACGACGAAACATCGCTGTTTTCTCATTCGTAAGGAGCTGGAACGATTATGCCCATGACCAGGGCGACTCCGCATGTACTCGTAACGGGAGGAGCCGGCTACATCGGTTCGGTTCTCTGCCGGCAGCTGCTGGACCGAGGGTATCGAGTGACCGTCCTCGACAATTTCATGTACCGGCAGAACAGTCTCTTGGATTGTTGCAGTGACGAGGCGTTCAGCGTGGTGCGAGGCGACTGTCGTGATGAACGACTCATGACGGATGCGATGCGTGACGTCGATATTGTCATTCCACTGGCGGCACTAGTCGGTGCGCCGCTGTGCAATCGAGACCGGATCGGTGCCTATACGATCAACTTCGAAGCAGTTCAAATGCTGTGTAAACTGTCCTCGCCGACCCAGCGTATCATCTTTCCCGTCACCAACAGTGGCTATGGCATCGGCCAGCCGGGCATTCCCTGTACCGAAGACTCGCCGCTCCGTCCTATCAGTCTCTACGGCGAGACCAAGGTCAAAGCCGAGCGCGTTGTGCTCGATCGGGGCAATGCGATCACGCTCCGGCTTGCCACGGTATTCGGTGCATCGCCGAGAATGCGCATGGACCTGCTGGTCAACGACTTCGTATGGCGAGCCGTCCATGATCGTGCGGTCACTGTGTTCGAGGGCCATTGCAAGCGCAATTATATCCATATCCGGGATGTGACCAAGGCGTTCCTCCATGCGATTGAGTGTTTCGATGCCATGAAGGACCGACCGTACAACGTCGGTCTGGACGATGCCAACTTATCGAAGCTGGACCTATGCGCCGAAATCAAACGGCACGTGCCGCACTTCGTCTACTCGGAGGCTCCGATCGGGGAAGATCCTGACAAGCGGGACTACATCGTCTCGAACGAACGGATTCTCTCCACCGGGTTCAAACCCGATTGGTCGCTCGCACGCGGCATCCGTGAACTAGCCAAGTGTTACACCATCATCGGTGGAACTGGATACGGCAATGTGTAAGGCGGGCACGATCTCACAAAGGGGAGTCGCACGATGATCATCAGCCGCACGCCGTTTCGCATCTCATTCTTCGGTGGTGGTACAGATTATCCGGTGTGGTTTCGTGAACATGGGGGTGCTGTGTTGGCAACAACCATCGACAAGTATTGTTATATCTCTTGCCGGTATCTCCCGCCGTTTTTTGATCATAAGACACGCATTGCTTATTCGCGTATTGAAGAGGCCAACTCGAATGACGAGATCAAACACCCTGCGGTTCGCGGCGTGCTCCAGCACATGGGGATTAGTGATGGTCTCGAGATCCATCACGACGGTGATCTGCCGGCACGCACGGGCTTGGGATCGAGTTCTTCGTTCACCGTTGGCCTCCTGCATTCATTATATGCGTTGCAGCATACCATGCCGAGCAAGACGGAGCTGGCCCGGGCGGCGATTCACATCGAACAGGATGTGCTTCATGAGTCGGTTGGCTGCCAGGACCAGGTTCTGGCTGCACACGGCGGGTTATGCCGTGTCGATTTTTCTCCAAGCGGCGATATCGGGTATACCTCGATCGTGATGAAGCCGGAGCGGCTGGCCGATTTTCAGGATCATCTGCAGCTGTACTTCACAGGGTTTTCCCGCACGGCGTCGGAAATCGCGAAAGAACAGATCGAAAAGACAAAGCAGCGACGCGTGGAGCTCTTTGCCATGTTGCAGATGGTCCAAGAGGGTGTCTCGATCATAGCTGGTGAGCGCGATCTCTCAGAGTTCGGTGAATTGCTGCATGAAGCCTGGATGGTCAAGCGCGGACTGACGTCACAGATTACGACGCCGATGATCGATGACATCTATGATGCGGCACAGAGGGCAGGGGCGCTAGGTGGCAAGTTGCTCGGTGCAGGTGGTGGTGGATTTATGCTGTTTTTTGCCAAGCCGGAGGTGCATCAAAAGATTCACGCCGCCCTACCTGGGCTTCTCAGGGTGCCATTCCGATTCGAAGGGCTTGGCAGCCAGATCGTGTTCTATCAGCAGGAGAGCCCGATCATGCGCGATTTTGGATGGACGGATGAACAGGCTTCGGCTGCCGGCCGTAATTCGGTACCGATGGAGAAAGCGGCATGACCAGAACGTGCACCGCTGGTTGTGATCTCGTTGTTCTATGCGGGGGGCTCGGCACCAGGTTGCGCTCAGCAGTCAGCGACCGTCCGAAAGCGCTGGCCATGATCGATGACCGGCCCTTTCTCGATTTCATATTGGGCCATTTCGTACGTCACGGTATCGCGCGGATCGTTCTGTGCACTGGTTACTTGGGCGATTGCATCGACGAACAATACGCCGGCATCCGGCATCCTTTTGAGTTGGTGATCTCGCGCGAGCAGTTCCCGATGGGCACGGCTGGCGCGGTCAAACAGGCAGAGCGGCTGATCCGCAGCGATCCCTTCATGGTTGTGAACGGCGATTCGTTGATCGATGTCGACCCGAACGAGTTGCTGGAATTTCATGCCATCCAACAAGGATGGGCAACGATTGCACTGGCCTCAGCCGACGCACGGCATGATGTGGGCTTCGTGGCGCTTGATCCCCACGGGCAAGTCACGGCATTTTCGGAGAAGCGACCGAGTCAGGCATCCCCCTACCACAACGCCGGCCTGTACGTGTTCAGGCAGGCTGTGCTGACGGAGATCCCCGAGCAACGGCCCGTGTCCATCGAGCTACACGTGCTTCCGGCGCTGCTGTCCAGGGGAGTGTTTGGATTTGTCAGTGACGCCCCCCTCTACGATATCGGTACCCCGGAACGACTGGTAACATTCGCAAACTCTTCGCATGGCGGGAGGGGGAGAGTTCTACCCGGGGCGATAACAGGAACCGGCAGGAATCGGAGTTCTTGAAGCGCAGAGGATCATTAATGGCGCACACTTCCACACTGACGACATTGCCGTTTTCGACTAGGGGTGAACGGCTGATCGGCCAAGAGATGTTCAAGGTTTTGGATCGCGCCCAGCGCCTAGAACTGGATGGACAGTATGTCTATCACCTAGAGCTTGGCAATCCACGCATGGAGCCTCCCGCTGAAATTATTGAGGCGACTCTGGAGGCCATCCGAGGGAAACAGCTTGGCTACACACCCATGGCTGGCTTGCGCGAATTGAGAGCTGCACTGGCTGCCAGGTACGCATTGATGACAGGGCGGAACTTCGATGATCGTCACGTCGTCATCAGCCCGGCGAATTTGCTGATCAGCCAGTTTCTGGACCTTACGTGCAATACCGGCGACCGAGTGGTGTTGTTCACGCCTGCGTTTCCGTCCTACTGGGCGGCGACGGCGCATATCGGACTTGACGTGATGGCGGTTTCGTTAACGCAAGATACCGGGTTCCATCTCGCCGAGTCGCATATCGACGCAGCCATTGCGGCTGCTCCCAAAGCCATTATTGTCAATTCAGCCAACAATCCGACCGGTGCCGTCTATACCAAGCCGATGCTGGAATTGTTGGCACAGCGGTGTGATCAAGAGGGGATCTGGCTATTGAGCGACGAAACGTATGGCGAGTTGTCGTTCAGCTGGCCATTTTTCAGTTTAGCCTCATGTGAGATGTCTCAGCTGGTTGTGATGTCGTCTTTCTCAAAACTGTGTTCGATTCCTGGCTACCGCATCGGCTATGCGCTCGCGCACCCTGCCGTCGCAGAGAAACTGGCCCTCTCATCGTCCACGCTGATTTCGTGTCTGCCGGCGTTTACGCAGCTCGGATGTCTGGCCGGTCTGTCGATACTCGACCAGTATGCGGCACAGGTCAAGGCACATTGCAGCCGTGTCACAAGCGCGTGTGCCCTCTTGATGAACCACTCCGGTATTCTTCGGTCGACTTCACCAGAAGCGGGCTTCTATCTGTTCGTTGATATCGGGGCGACGGGTATGGACGACACGGCGTTCTGTAAGCGGTTGCTGGAAGAGTGGCATACGGCAGTGACGCCCGGCCGAAGTTTTAGCGCGGACTGTTCCACGTTTATTCGGATCGCCACTTGCGGACAAGAACAGGATGTCATGGAAGGCGTTCGGCGTGTGGTGGCGTTAGCTCATGATGTCGGGGGGATGCATGTCGCAGCGTAGCGATGTTCTGTTCGTGACTCCGCCGAGCCGAGCGCAAATCTATCAAGACCTCAGCCGCGACTTGGCCGCGATCGAGCCGCCCGTCTGGGCCGGGTTGCTGGCGACGTTCGTGCGGAATCACGGATACGACGGTGCCATTCTCGATGCCGAGGCGCAGGGGTTGAATCACCAGCAGACAGCGGAAGCGATCGCGACTGTGAAGCCACGGTTGGTCGTATTTGTCATCTACGGCCAACAGCCGTCGGCATCCACGCAATGCATGCCGGCGGGACGTACGGTCTGCGAGCACCTGAACGCACTCGCCAACATACCCACGCTCGTCATGGGCACCCATCCGTCGGCATTGCCGAGACGGACGTTGCTAGAAGAACCCTACACCTATGTTTGTCAGGGCGAGGGACCACAGACGATCCTGGGCCTTCTGCGTGTACTGAAAGACAACAGGGGTTCGCTGAGAGATGTGCCGGGCCTCTGGTATTTCGAGGACAGTCACCCAGTAGGCAATCCAACTGCGCCATTGATCGGCGATCTTGATAGAGAGTTGTCGGGCCAGGGGTGGGAATTGCTCGATATGAGTCGGTACCGTGCTCACAATTGGCATTGCTTCGATCATCTCGACGCGCGCACCCCGTACGCCTCGCTGCAAACAAGCTTGGGCTGTCCTTTCAAGTGTTCGTTCTGTTGCATTAACGCACCGTTTGACCAGCCCATGCTTCGGACCTGGAGCCCTGACCATGTCATAGGTCTGATTGATCAGCTGGTGGTGGATTATGGCGTCACGAACATCAAGATTCCGGACGAGATGTTCGTGTTGAACCGGCGACATGTACTTGGCATTTGTGACCGGATCATTGAACGAGGTTACCATCTCAATGTTTGGGCGTATGCCCGGGTGGACACTGTGCAGGACCGGATCCTCGAAAAACTCAAAGCAGCGGGCTTCAACTGGCTTGGGCTGGGTATCGAGTCCGGCAGCCAGCATGTCCGTGACGGCGTGGAGAAAGGACGGTTCGGGGACCGCGAGATCGTCTCGACAGTAGAGCGGATTCGGTCGCATGGCATATACGTTGCCGCCAATTACATTTTCGGATTACCCGACGACACACTGACCAGCATGCGGGCGACGCTAGACTTGGCCTTGGAGCTGAATACGGAGTGGGCCAACTTCTACTGTGCCATGGCCTATCCCGGATCGCCCTTGTACGGCTTGGCAAAAGATAAAGGGTGGCCGCTGCCTGACGATTTGGGTGGACCGGGGTGGATCGGGTATTCACAGCATGCCTATGACACTCTGCCGTTACCGACCGAACAGTTGTCAGCCACTGATGTGCTGGATTTCCGCGATCGGGCCTTTCTGGAGTATTTCCAGCATCCGTCGTATCTCGGGTTGCTGCACCGGAATTTTGGCCCGCATGTGGCCGATCATGTCATGGAGATGTGTTCTCATCACGTCCGACGGCGCCATCACGACGCTACAGCTATGCCGACGGTCTGACCAAGGCCGCGAAGGAGTTCTATGATCAAAGTGGCGGACTACATCATCAATACTCTCGCGGAACAGGGCATCGACAAGATGTTTGTTGTCTATGGTGCGGCCAACGGCGACTTGATCGACGCGTTCACAAGGACGGCAATCACGGAGTATGTGGCGGTCATGCATGAGCAGGCCGGCGGGTTTGCCGCTGAAGGGTATGCCAAGGTCAAAGGCATTCCCGGTGTGGCGATCGCCACCAGCGGCCCAGGTGGGATGAATCTGCTCACCTCGATGGGGAACTGTTTTTACGATTCGATTCCCTGCGTTTTTCTGACGGGGCAGATCAATTCTCGGTTTCTACGCCCCGATCCGTCCATCAGGCAGATTGGATTTCAGGAAACGGACATTGTCGCGATGGCGGCACCGGTAACAAAGTACGCCAAGATGATTGTGAAGGCGGAGGACGTCCGTTACGAAGTGGAGAAGGCGCTGTGGCTATGCCAAAGCGGACGCCCTGGGCCAGTCCTACTGGATATTCCTCTCGATATTCAAAAGGCCAAGATTGATGCGAAGCAACTGGTTGGGTTCGAGCCACCCGCTGCCGCGAGCTATGACCTGGATGTGGTAGACCGGCAGATCGACAAGTTGCTCGACGATCTGCGTTCGTCAGAACGTCCGGTCATACTAGTTGGTGGTGGTGTGCGCCTGGCTGATGCGCAGGACGAGGTTCGGGAACTGGGACGCCGGTTGAAGATTCCCTGCTTTCCCACCTGGAATGCATTGGACATCATCACCTCCGATTACGAGTGGTACGGAGGCCGTGTGGGAACTTATGGAGGAGCGGGACGCAACTTCGGCATTCAGAACAGCGATCTCCTCCTGTCGATAGGTAGCCGGATCTCAGGTCGGATTACCGGCGGAAACGTTCAAAGCTTCGCACGGGCAGCCAAAAAGTATCTCGTCGAAATCGATCCAGCCATGGTGCAGCGAAAGTTCCAGCAGGTCCCATTCGATGTCAATATTCTCTGCGACGCCAAGGTCTTCACTCGACGACTCCTGAGTGTGTTGGAGCAGTCCCGGAAGCCAGTTCCGGATCGTGCTTCCTGGACGGAACGGGTGATGGAATGGAAACGGCGGTACGATCCCGTGCGCCCTGAGTTTTTCACACAGCAAGAACGAGTACATCCCTACGCCTTCATGCGGCGACTGTCTGAAAAAATGGGCGCGAGCGACATTTTAGTCGGCGACTGCGGCGGCAACATCGTGGTCAGTAACCATGCATTTGAGACCAAGTACGGGCAGCGCAATCTGACAAACAACGGTAACTCGCCGATGGGCTTTTCGTTTGCCGGTGCCATGGGGGCCTGGCTCGCCGACCCGTCCCGCCAGGTTGTCTGCACGATCGGGGACGGTGGGTTCAACATGAATCCTCAGGAGATGCAGACATTCGTGAATTACGGAGTCAAGGTCAAGACGTTCATCTTGAACAATCATATCTATGGAATTACAAAGGCCTATCAGGAAACCAACTTCCAGGGGCGGGCTGAGGCCTGCGGGCCGAAGGGGTATCAACCTCCCGATTTTATCAAGTTGGCACAGGCCTATGGAATCAAGACGGTATCAATCGCGAATCACCCTGAGATGGACAGCAAGATTGAAGCAGTGCTGCGTTATGACGGGCCTGTCGTGTGCGACGTCGACATGGATGAGTACCACACCTATGAACCCCGCATCTTTGGGTGGAAGACGCCGATCGAAGACATGTATCCGTATCTGCCTCGCGAGGAGTTCAAGGAGAATATGCTGATTGATCCGGCGGACGGGTGGATGAGTCCGGAGTACCCAGATAAGGTGAAGACGATACAACCAGAGAGACGAGGCTTGTGATCATGCGACCCGACTGGACTGGAGGACTGCGATGAAGGTGCTCTTACTGTACCCGAGTTGGACAGGAGCCTATGGTCTCTTCGGTCACTTTGCGCGACGCAACTCCACCTGGCCTCCGCTAAATCTGGCGCTGCTGGCTGCTATCGCAGAACGGCATGGTCACGATGTGACCATTATGGACGGCGAAGCGGAGCAAATGACGCTGGAAGACATGGCACGGCGGGCGGTTGCACTCAAGCCGGACGTCGTAGGGTTTACTGCGACCAGCCCATTTTTCCACCTTAGTAAGGCGGTTGCTGAAGGAATCAAGCGTATCGCTCCCCACATTCCGATTGCTGTGGGCGGTCCGCACATTACCATCGTGAAGGAGCAGGCGCTGCTACCCGCGTTCGACTACGCGTTTATCGGGGAGGCCGAAGAATCGTGGCCAAAATTTCTCGATCGGTACGAGCGGGAACAGGACATTTCTTCTGTGGCGGGGATCATTTACCGGAAGAATGGCTGCGTAGTCTCAACAGGACAACCGGCCGGCATCACTGATTTGGACGCACTGCCGTTTCCGGCCAGGCATCATCTGAAGATGCCACTCTACAAGCTAGGTACCCTACGCGGCCGGTTACCCTTTACGTCGATTCAGACGATGCGGGGCTGTCCTTGGAAATGCATTTTCTGTGCATCAGAGGCCTTGAAGACCACGGAAATGCGAGTTCGCTCGCCGCGAGTGGTGGTCGACGAAATGAAACAGGTCGTCAATCAATTCGGGACGAGGCACTTCTATATTGTGGACGATGTGATGACGCTCTGGAAGGAGCATATTCTGGACATTTGCGATTTGATCGACCAAGAAGGGTTGAATATTACGTTTGAAGGCAGCACCAGAGCCAACTTGGTGGAGGATGAAGTCATCGCCCGTTTAGTTCGTAGCGGTCTGATCCGTCTATCGTTTGGGCTGGAAACCGTGGACCCCGAAATTCGAAGGACCATGAAGAAGCAGGTCCCACTGGAACACTATGTAAGGGCTAATGGGATCTGTAACAAGTACGGCGTCGAAGCACTCAATAGCGTGATGATCGGGCTGCCAGGTGAGACTCGGGAAACAGTTAGGGCTACGCTGAAGTTTCTGCGCAATGCACGGGAAGTCAAACAGGCTAACTTCGCCATCGCCGTACCCTATCCAGGAACCGAATTTCACGAACTGGCGGTGAAAGGTGATAAGGGAGTCAAGTTAATGACGAAAGATTTTTCTGAATATCGTCGTTACGGCTCCGCCGTCACGACCGTCGGCGACTTAACGCCTCATGACCTCATCGATCTGCAAAACGAGGGTTTCGTCAGTATCTATAGTGCACCCTGGCGGTGGATTCCCATGCTCCAAAAGCACGGTGTGATCGGTGGATCGCTCATGTTGATACGGGTCGCGCGCCTTCTGTCGAAGAAGCTGTTCACGTCATCCAGCCAACGGTCGAGTGAACAGCTGGTCAGTCTCGGCGATGGTGGATTCGGGAGTGTTCAGGACATACCAGTGGCGATGGTGGCTGACCTGACCCCGATGGCCAGCTCACCAGACCTGCTGCAGATTGAACCACGGGAAAGAGAACTTGTCGCTCCAGCCGGTCATTACGGCTCACCGGAGCGGCCCAACGGTTAGGCTCGGGAAAGACAGGCCCGAATGATCCGTCGATCGTCACCACGGATATTGTTGCTGCAGTTGGAATTCCCGACTTGGTCTCAAGCGCGAGCCTGGACCTATCCGGCTTGTTTCGGTGTGGCCGAAGGATTACGGGCCGCCGGCGCAACCTGTACCACGATTCCATTGTTTGCAAATACCTCGCTGCCTCCGGATCGATGGATGGAGCAGGCTCGAGCTACGATCGAACGCCAACGATTCGATCAAGTGTGGGTCTGGCTCGTCCATTCCAACCTGACCCCATCCATACTCCAATGGATCGCCGGTCTGGCTCAAGTTCGTGTCGGGATCGTCATGGAGTCCCTCACGTACGATGAAGCCGATTATGCTTGGGCTGGGCATCTTCGGAGCAGGATGGAGGCGGTGGCCGCACAATCAAAGGTCTTCACGCACGTGTTGGTTCCCGATGAGCGTGACGCCGAGCCTTTGGCACAGCGCGCCGGAATCCGCACCCTCTGGTGGCCGACGATGGTGCCAGAACGGTTCATTGTCCCGGCCCCGACGGAGGCCCGGTTTTCCACCGGTGTGTTCCATGGCCATCCCTATGGGCCTCGGCGAACCTGGGTTGAGCACGAGCGGTTGCAGGCCCACATGACATTCGTGAGGGAGGGCAAGCCGCTGACGCGTTATCAGACTTGGTTCGACCGGCTGCAAATGGCGGTCCTCAAACGTTTTGCCGAACCGAGGACTATGACGGCTCAGCAGGTAGCCGACTATGAAACCATGTTGCAGGAGGTGCGTGAAGGGGAGTTTAGGGAATGGATGGCGCAGCTCCCACAGTGGGCCGCCATCGTGAATTTGCCGAGCTTAGCGAAGTTTTATGGAGGTCGTGTCTATGAGGGCATGGCCGCCGGGCGCCCTGTAGTCACGTATCAAGTCGCGGGGCATCCGCTCAATAACTCGCTGTTTATTGAAGACGAGGAGATTCTGTGTTTTTCACTGGACGATGCAGAGTCGCTCAACGGCAGTCTCGATCGGGTCTTGAACGACCGCTCGTTGGCCAAGCGCATCGCGGCAAACGCCCAACGCAAGATGAGACGGTATCACACGAGTGAAAGGCGATTGGCGGAGACTCTTCGTTGGATCGAATCGGGTGAACAACCTGATTACGGAATCGGGCAGTCGTTGGAGCCGAGGGGTGCGACACTCCCGATTGCACGTCAGGGGGATAGGCTGGAATTAAAAACCACAGCGTTTGTTTTGACGGTAGACGATCCAGCCTTTCCTTCATGCAAGGCCGCCTTGGATGCGCAGCAGGGTACGAGGTTTAAGCTAGAGATCATCCGAAATGTCTCGCCGTTCAACGCCGCGGCCCAGACGATGATCGACCGATGCATGACTCCGTACTTCATCCAGGTTGACGAAGACATGATTCTCGAACCAGATGCCGTAGCTACGATGGAGTCGGCGATGGTGGCCGCGCCCGACGACGTGGGGATGATCTGCTTCCATTTATTCGACGATGACCGAGGGATGCCGATCCAGGGAATTAAGATCTATCGCACGACCCTCATGAAGTCGTTGTCATTCAAAGACGTCAAGGCGAGTGAAATGGACCTCCTCGAGCAGATGGGTCGTCACGGCATCCAATGGATTCTACATCCTGACGTCAAAGGCCGACATGGGACTCACTATACTCCGGAGACCATCTATCGCCGCTACAAAACGATGTATGAGAAGGACATTCGGCAGTGGAACGTCTTAACTATCGACATCCATCGCAAGGCGGATGCATTTCGTCAGACGGGTGATCCTCTCCAGCTCTTCGCGCTATTGGGCGCAGCGCACGGAATTATTAATGCTCCTGTCGCTGCCGACTGCGAGAAGGATGCTCGCACCTATGAACTCCCGGAGCTCGATGCTTTTAAACGTCTGCTGCTTGGCAATCCACCTCCTACGCAATCTTTCGTTGCTGGACGATCTGCACAGCCAATTCATCAACCCATTCCGTTCGAGCGAGTGTGTTGGAAGCCTGAAGCTAATTTACAGGACAAAGCCCCTACGTGTTACGCAACAGCCGAACCTGGTTGGCCTAAAGCGATCTTGATCGTGACTCCGTTCTTTTGGCCTTCCATTGGCGGGGTAGAGCGCGTGGCCGAGCAACTGGGGGGCACGTTTTTGTCTCAGGGGTATCAGGTTGATGTCGCCACCTACCCCATCGATGGACGCGATCGTGATGAGTATCGAAACATCCGCATCATCACACTCGCGAAATTCGATCATATGCATGGCGAGCTACCAACCTGTGTTCGACAAGTGGGAAGACTGCTACAGAGCGGACGCTATTCGGCCTGTCTTCTGCTTGGAGCTCCCGTGAACATGCTTTTCTATGGAGCGCTCACGATTCCTTCTCTTCAGAAGACGAAACTGATCATCCAGCCCACGATGAATCAGGAAGTCCTCGATGATTTGAAACAGAACAAAATCGTGTACGACTTGTTCCTGAAACTCGCAAAGGAGGCACAGGCTGTCGTGGCACTTTCAGAAGAAGGTGTCGATGCCTGCTTCCTGCGCCAGCATGGTGTCCAGCCTGTGTATCTGCCGAATGGCTCAATCCAGGTTGAGCCTCGGGGGGATTTTCGCCGTGAGTATGGCATTGCGCCAGATTGCTTTCTCATTCTTCACGTGGCGAACCTCTATTCGGTTAAGAATCATCCGGGGTTGTTGGCCGTGCTGAACCGGCTTCCTCAGGATGCTCAACTGGTCATGATCGGTAGATCGACAGAGGAAGGCGCCTACGTTCGCCAAGTTCGAGAGGCCTTGGATGCAAGGCCGGATGTTCTCTACCTTCCTGGACTCGAGGCCGAAGGGATTGCCGCGGCAATGAGGGCGGCGGATGTGCTGGTATTGGGCTCCCACAGCGAGGCGTCGCCCCTTGTGGTACTGGAAGCGATGAGCTACGGCCTACCTTGGTTGGCGACTCTGGGCTGTGGAACGGTTCACGATCAGGCGGGAGGACTCGTGGCGCCGCTCGACAAATTTCACGATGTGCTCATGACGCTGAAACAGCAGCCTGCGCTGCGACGAGAGCTTGGCGCGCTGGGCCGAGCCCATTGGACAGCGTCGTTTGATTGGTCGCACATCGCTCAAGGTTGGATCGAACTCGTGACAACCGGACAACTTTCCAAACCATTTGTTATGCCTGAGGAAGTTAGGAGAGGAATGGAGTCGGTGCGTGCGCGACTCGCTTGGCCTACTCCGTCGCCTGGTATCGAACCCGGCCGGTCGTCGGTTGCATTGGCGAAAATACGTTCGAAACAGGACATATCGGAGGGTGCGATGGATTCAGATCGCTTTTACGTAAATCTCTTCGTCAACGCACCGGCGTGGTCGACACCTCACCCAAACACGGATGAGGCAGCCCGCTGGAGTAAAATCGCCTCGTTTCTTGAGTTCATCCTTCGTCGGGTTCGTCATCAGGAACCGAATAAGGTGCTGCGGATCTTGGATGTGGGATGTGGACGTGGCTGGCTCACGAATCTAGTCTCCATGTACGGGATATGTGAGGGCGTGGAGCCGGTGGCCGAGGTGGTAGCCCACGCCAGACGGCTGTTTCCTCATCTACGATTCGAATCCGGCACGGCCGATCAGGTCTTGGCACGTCCCGACTTTGCTCCCTACGACGTGGTGGTGACCTCGGAAGTCATCGAACATGTCCCTCATGGAGAGAAAGATCTCTTTCTGGCACAGCTTGCCGCTCTCCTGACGCCGGAGGGGTACCTCGTCCTGACGACGCCGCGGGCTGAAATGTGGGACCAGTGGAAAACAATCGCTCCGCCGAATCAGCCGGTCGAGGATTGGGTGACGGAAGAGGACCTCCGTGGTCTGTTTCGCCGACAGGGGTTTGCCGAGCTTGGTTTAGAGCGGGTGCATGTCGAAGTGCCTGCGCTGCGCTATGTGCCGGCACCCACACCATCAGAGCTCGAATCAAGGAATCTACTCCCCATCTATCAGATTTGGGCATGTCAGCGGGTGGGGCATGACCGACCGGTCGCTTTCTATAGACGGCCCAAAGTCTCGGTCATTGTGCCAACCTACAACCGGCCCGACCGTCTGAAAGAGGCTCTGCAAAGCATACTGAGACAAACCTTCCAAGATTTCGAAATCCTCGTGGTCAATGATGGAGGTATTGATGTCGAGGCTTCGGTCACAGCTGTCAACGACGGACGTATCAGTTACATTCGGCATGATCGCAACCGCGGGCTCGCGGCGGCTCGGAACACCGGGTTGCGTGCGGCGGCCGGCACCTACATTGCTTATCTTGATGATGACGATCGGCTGTTGCCGGACCATTTGAAAACGCTGCTCTCAGTATTAGACCAGGGTGACTACAAGGTCGCCTATAGCGATGCCTGGCGGGTCCACGAGCGGTCGGAGCAAGGCGGCCACATCGAGATCGGGCGGGATCTGCCGTATTCGTACGATTTCAACCCGACGGATCTCTTGGTATCAAATTATTTTCCCGTCCTCTGCGTGATGCATCGGCGAGATTGCATTGAACTGGTCGGCTGGTTTGACGAATCGCTCTTTGCCCATGAGGACTGGGACCTGTGGATCCGTATGGCGACTGTATTCCCGTTCAAGCACGTGAGGCAGACGACGGCCGAATTCAGCTGGCGCACTGACGGGTCGTCGATGACCAGCGCGACGCAAGAGACTTACTGGCGCACGACGGAGATCATCTATCGCAAGAACCGGCCCTATTCGGAACGGATCGGCGGAGTATTGGACGCGCAGCAGCGACGCTTGGAAGAACTGCGTCGTGCCAGGGCCAACCGGGATTATATCTGTTCCATTGTGATTCCGGTGTGTAACCGAGTAGAGCTGACAAGAGAATGTTTGACGGCACTGGCTAGTCTTCAAGGGTTGCCGGAATACGAACTGATCGTCGTCGATAACGGTTCGACGGATGGGACAGTGGAATTCCTCTCACAGTTGGGTGGTGACGTCCGCATCATCACGAATCACGAGAATGCCGGATTCGCCAAGGCTTGTAATCAAGGCGCGGCAGTAGCCCAAGGCAAGTACCTGGTGTTTTTGAACAACGATACGGTTCCGCAACCGGGTTGGCTGAATGCGCTGGTGGACGAAGCTGAAGACAATGCCTCTGTGGGTATAGTCGGTAGTAAGCTTCTATATCCCGATGGGACGATTCAACATGCCGGCGTTGTCCGAGATTGCCAGCACTTCTTGCCGTACCATATCTACAAATCCTTCGCCGGCGACCATCCGGCCGTCAACCAACGGCGCGAATTGCAAATTGTGACAGCTGCTTGTCTGTTGATCAGGCGGTCGTTGTTCGAAGAAGTGGGAGGCTTCGACGAAGGATATGTCAACGGATTTGAAGATGCGGACCTCTGTCTGAAAGTAAGAGAACGAGGGCATCGGGTCGTCTATCAACCGCGGAGCGCCGTCGTTCATTTTGAAAGCCAGACTCCTGGACGGAAGTCTCACGAAGACGCAAACGCCGCTCGCTTCATGAAGCGATGGGGAGGGCAATGGTGGGCGGGCGACGAGGACCAACATTTCCATGTCGACGGCTACAAACTGAAGCGGGCCTACCGCAATAAGCAGCTCGGCGGTGATATTCGGTTGATCGGCGACATTAAGGATCGCGCCTCATGGGCACATGTCGCGGCGACGCAAACGGCAGCGCTGAAGCAAGACTGGTCGTCTGTCAGGAGAGAATTGGCCTTGGTGAACAACTGGCCGGACGACTCCTATGTGTTGGCCTGGGGAGCGATGATGGCCGAGCGGTTGGATGAGTCTGTCTTACAGGTGAAGTTTCTGGATCGCTATCTTGAATTACAGGATGACCTGCCGATGCGCATTCGAGCTATTCGTGGGCTTCTAGAACACGGAGATTTTGGAGCCGCCGACCGACACTTACAGGCATTGCTGAGCGTGAGCCCCGGTCACGCCGAGGGTCTGTTGTTAAAGGGTATCCTCGGCATGCAGCGAGAACAGTACGAGCAGGCCGAGACTGCGTTTGATTTGGCCATGCAACAAGGGGCCGACCGCAAGAAATGTTTGATGGGGATGGGGATGGCCGCCATGGGGAGGGACTACACAGAGGGCGCATGGAAACACTTTCTGCAGGTCCTGTCTGAACACCCCGATGATGCGGAGGCGATTCATTGGTTGCTCCGTGCCGGGACCGCGCAGAACCGTTGGCATGAACTGAGTGAGCAGCTGCAAGCGTATGTCGCGAGGAACCCTGGTGATTTGTCGGCTCGGCTTGCGTTCGCCGGCGTGTTGTTGCGTGGGGAGCAGATCGAGGCAGCCCGTCAGGAGTATGACGCTCTTCGGCAGATTGCGCCGAGTTATGACGGACTGGATGAACTTGGTCGAGCCATAACAGGGAGGGAGGCCGCTCTTGCGCTAGATGCCGCTTCTTCCTAGGTCGATGCCGCATCGAGTACTTGTTATTCAACTGGCTAGGCTGGGCGATCTCGTTCAGACGATCCCGGTGGTTACGGCGCTGAAGGAATCGTCCCCGGATCGGACAGTGGATCTCCTCTGTCCTGCGCATGTGGCGGAGCTCGGTCGACTCCTGCCAGAAATTTCTGCTGTGGTGCCGTGGGATGGAGCCGCGTGGCATCGACTAGCGGCCAGTGCCGAGTTGGGCGTGCTCGCTCGGCATCTTGCGGAGGCCGATGCGGATTTGCGTGCGATGACGGACAACCTCTACGACCATGCATTTGTGCTGAACCAACATGCGCGAGCAATTATGGCTGGTGCGCTTCTCGCGCAGGAAACGTCCGGAGCTGTCAGCGGAGGCCCGGTGAATCGGACGCTGTCACCGTGGGCCTCGTACATCAGAGGTATCGCCGCATCCAAACAGGGTCATCGTGTTCACTTGTCCGATGCGTTTTGTGGCATGTGCGGACTCGTGCCGCCGAAACACATCTCGCCGATCCCAGTTCCGAGTACGGCACTTCCCTCCGATCTTGAGCCGATCGGACAATCCGAAGGGGATTGGATTGGCCTGCTGGTCGGGGCGGGAGAGCCAGATCGGTTAGTTCCAATTGAGGTATGGGGGCGTGTGGTTGCCGAGTGCCTTGAGAGGCGTCCTGCCGGCCGGATCGTATTGATCGGGAATCAGCATGAGCAAGAGCGGGCACGAACTATTCAGGAAGCGCTCTCTCCATTCCTACTCGGCCGTGTGTGGGATACCACTGGAAGGCTCTCCTTAATCCAACTCGCGAGTCTTCTCACTCGATGTCAGCTCGTGATCGGCGCCGACACCGGTCCGCTTCATCTCGCGGCGGCGGTTGGGACCAGGGTGATTGGTTGGTATTTTGCCAGGGCTCGCGTTCATGAAACGGGGCCGTATGGTTCGGGGCACTGGATATGGCAGGCGGAAGCTGGGAGGACGGATAGGACGGGCGTGGTACAGCCGACAAGCTGGCCTATCATCGAGACCATTGGGCTCTTGTGCAAAGAGTCCATTCCCACGGTCGAGGATTGGTCGCTCTGGCAAAGCTATCGGGATGATCTCGGCGCCTATTACGTTGAGTCTGGGCACGAGCTGATCAAACCACGTGAACGGGAGCAGGTCTGGCGGCAGTTGCAACCGTCGTTGGTGTCATAAGAGGACTTGGTGAATTATCTCAACGACAACGTAGAGAGGCTTCGTCGCCTGTGCCCGGCACTGGCCGTCGCCGTCAGGGACAGCTGCGGAGGAGTTCTCACGATGGCTTCATCGCGAGAAGGCTCTCCGTCTGCCACCTACCAGGGGCAATGGGTTCACAGCGCCTACGATCCGAACAAGGAAGCACGATTGTGGGCGGAGCAACAAGTCGGTGAATGGAAGGCAGGCGAGCTAGGTGTCGTGTTTGGAGTCGGGTTGCTCTATCACATCGAAGCCTTGGCCCATGTAATACCGCACGACTCTCGCCTCGCCGTCGTGGTGCCTGATCCGGCGTTGCTTAAGGATGCGATGGGAGCCAGGCCACTGGGCGACTGGTTTGATGCGATTCAGTGGGTCCCAGGGACACCTCGTGAAATGGCCGAGCAACTGGCGTCCTACTCTACGCCGTTGCGATTCTTTACCTATGGGCCGGCGGCACGACTCCATGCCGAGGAGCATCAACAGCTGGAGGCAAGCCTACGCCGAATTGTTGCCGGCCGGGCAGGGGGTCAACTGCATGTTGCCGTCGTCGGTCCAATTTACGGAGGTTCACTGCCGATCGCTCGCTATGCCGTCCGGGCCTTGGGTGAGTTGGGCCATCGGGTGACATGGATCGACCACAGTGTGCATCATGCCAGCTATCAGGCCTTCAACTCCTACCGCGATGAACGGTCTCGGCTCACCGTGCAGAGCCGCTTTGCCGATGTGCTGAGTTTCAGTACGATCGCGACCATTGCTGAAGACCCTCCGGATCTTGTGCTGGCGATTGCTCAAGCCCCGTTGTCGTTGGCGGTGCTGCAACATCTCAGAAAGAAGAAGTTTCCGACGGCCATGTGGTTCGTGGAAAACTTCCGGCATCTCACCTATTGGCAACAACTCGCCGCTGGGTACGACTACTGGTTCGTGATTCAACAGACTGAATGCATCGAGGCCCTCAAGCGGGCTGGTGCGGCTCAGGTGCACTACCTTCCCATGGCGGCGGACCCTACCGTCCATCATCCCCAGACACTCATGGCTGATGAGCAGCGCGAGTACGGGGCGGATGTCTCATTTGTCGGAGCGGGGTATGCCAATCGACGGAGTCTCTTGCCCCAGTGGCTCTCCAGGGAATGGTCGTTCAAGCTATGGGGGAACGAGTGGGATGGCGCAACGAATCTCTCCAGCGTGCTTCGGCGTGACGGAGCGCGGATTGATACGGACACCTGTGTCAAGGTGTTCAACGCGACAGCCATCAATCTGAATCTGCACTCCTATTCCGGTACTGGATTAGATGCCCATCCGGATTTCGTCAACCCGCGCACCTTTGAACTTGCGGCATGCGGGGCCTTCCAACTGGTGGATGAACGAACATTGCTTCCTGAGCTCTTTTCTTCAAATGAAATGGTGTGCTTTCGAGATCCCGACGACGTGCCGTCTTTGATTCGGACATGGCTCAGGGATTCAGCCGGTCGACTGGCTTATGCAGAGGCGGCACAGCGGAGAGTCTTGCGTGAACACACGTATCGGCACCGGATGCAAGATTTGCTCGCTGCGGTTGGGCTTCATCAACCGGATCGAATCGGGTCGATCCTGCGTGGTGATCGGTCTGCCACTGCGCTCGCTCGTCAGAATGAGTCGCCGACCGAGCTTTCTCCATTGCTGAGCCGATTTCCACCTGATCAACGGGTTGAGCTCAAGGACCTTGCCGCCGACATCCGAACACATGCGCCAGGGCGGGAGCTGAGTCGAGAAGAATTGTTGGTCCTGATGTTGGACAGTTATCGAGCCGAAACGAGAGATCTGCTATGACGCGAATCTCGTGAAGCGTTCCGAGTTTCAAGCTCAATGTTTCAAGTTAGAGGAGCCAAGAACCTGAAATCTGAAACTCGAAACATGCGACCTCAAATCATGAAACAAGTTTTGATCATCAACATTACCCGTATGGGCGATCTCGTCCAGATGGGGGCGTTGTTGAGCCGACTGCAAGAAGAATGGCCGGGAGTCTCGGTGGATCTTATCGTGGATCGTCGGTTTGCCTCGGTCGCGGCGTTGATGACGGGCTTGCGGGAGGTGATTGTGTTCGATTTCCACGAGTTGATCGACGAAAGCCGAGCAGCGGTGAAGGACGTGGTGGCGCTCTACCGCGAGGTGAATACATGGGTTCGGCCGCTTACTCAACGGCGTTATGATCGCATCATCAACCTAACCTTTAATCGCCCCAGTGCCTTGTTGACCGGTGCGATTGGAGCTCCGGATATCCGCGGGGCGCGCAGTGCGTGGGACGGCGGCATGGTGGTCGACAATCCGTGGATGGCCTATTTCTGCGACTTTCATCAGTTCCGGCGGTTCAATCGATTCAATCTGGTGGATGTTTACGCGATGGGTGGGAGCGGCCCAGGGTCGTTTGCGCCGCTGCAGGTCAAGATTCCACGAGAAGATCACGAATGGGCCAAGCGGGTTTTGGCGGGAACGTCCCAGTGGCTTGCTGTTCAGGCCGGGGCCAGTGACGTCATGAAGGCCTGGCGTCCGCAGCTATTCGGCTTGTCGCTGGCACAACTCAGTCGCCAATGGTCCGGAGGGCTCGTCTTTATAGGCAGTGCCGAAGAGGAAACGACCATTGCCGAAGTCATGCGGGTCTATAAAGAAGCCGGAGGGCAGAATCTGATTAAGAATCTTGCAGGCCGTACGACCTTGAACCAGCTCGCCGCTCTCTTGGCAGGGTGCCGAACACTACTGACGAACGATACCGGCCCCATGCATATCGGTGTTGCGGCGGGAGCTTCGGTGATCGATCTTTCGGTAGGGCATGTGGATTTTCAGGAAACGGGACCCTACGGGCCTGGTCATTGGGTGCTTCAGCCGGAACTTGACTGTGCTCCCTGTGGGTTCGAGCAGGTCTGTGCCCACCATGCATGCAAAGATCGGATTGTTCCGGATCTTGTAACCGATCTGTTGCTCCATGTGCTCAAAGCCACGCCGTTCCCTTCGCGGATTTCTGGTGTGCGTCTGTATGGCTCCGACGTCGATGAGGACGGATTGGGGACCTTTAGATTGAAGGGGGGAGCCGAATCCGGTGAGACTACCTGGTACGCTGGTTTTTGGCGCCGCTATTGGTTTGAAGCTCATACCGGGATCAGCAGTAGGGTTCCTGCTCCCGACGGGCCTGTGCCCGAAGCAGCCCAGGCCAGGGCTTCTGTTCAGCGCCTGGTGCCGTTGCTCAAAACGGCCTGTCGCAGAGCCGACGAGATCGCGCGGTTGGCTGTTCGAGGACAGAGCGCGTTTGCGCGGGTGAAACAACTTCAGCAGGAGCAGGGGAATGAAAAAGAGCGGCTGCTCTTAACCGGTATGAGCAGCTCGGCAACCGCACCGATCACGGCCGCGTTCCTGCGCCAACTCCACAGTGACAATGTGAAAGGATTGGATCGGCTGGCCCGTCACCATGCAGGTGCCTATCGAACATTGCTGAGTAGGGTGTCTGACATCGAAAGGCGTCTCTTCGGTACGCATGAACACAATGCCCATTTCAGCCCGGATCTTGGACCAGGTCAGCTCCAGACAGGTCCGACACAGCAGGTGGCATGAATCAGAAGTGGAAAAAGGAGGCATCATATGCACATTCAATTGGATGACGATCAATGGGTTGCGGCGACCGAAGCCTCACTGGGGGAAGTCTTTGCCGAACTGAGCGAGCGCGCGCATGCCAAAGCACGGATTGTGACGACCATGATGTTGGATCGGCGACGGTTGACGGATCGCGACATCGAACCACAACTGCTCCAGGAACCGTCGGCCAAGTTCGACAACCTTGTCGCCACATCACTCACGCAGGAGGAGATCATCCAGGCAGCTCGAGGCACGATCGATCGCTACCGCGAGCTCATCGTTCAGGAGGGGCGCACACTGATACACCAGCTTCGACTGGGTACCAGGGATATGTCCTTACTGGATCGGTGGCTGGGCAAGGTCGCCGATCTACTGGAACTGATCGGAAAGGGTACGTCCGGGTGCGTCAAGTTGGATATCGACGCGATGGCGGAATGGATCGAAGATCTGCTTGGTGCGCGACGCCTCGGTGATACGGTTCGAATGGCCGATCTGCTGGAATATGAGATACTCCCAAGAATTTCGCCCCAAACCACCGGTATCCATTAGATGCTGTTGCAGAACAGTTCTTCCGCTCTCTGACGGTTGCTCCGGAGGCTCAAGTCCGACGGGGATTGGCCGATAAGACAGGCACGCCACCTAGAGGCGTAAGGGAATACGGCTTCTGCACGGATGTCGGAAGCACAACAGCGGATGGTGTTCTAGTTTCAAGGAGGAAGAGCGATGGCTCTTATCGTTAACAACAACCCCGCGTCCATCGCGGCGCAGCGCAACCTTTCTATTAACACCCTGAGCTTGAACCGTTCGGTAGAACGGTTGTCATCCGGCCTTCGGGTGACCAGAGCTGCGGATGACGCCGCCGGCCTCGGCTTGTCCGAGTCCTTGCGGGCCCAGATTCGCAGTATCAACCAGGCGACTCGGAACGCCTCGGACGGCATCAGCTTGACGCAGATCGCCGACGGCGCGGCCGCGACGATCGGTTCGTTACTGGCTCGGCTGCGTGAGTTGTCCTCACAGTCTGCCAGCGGAACGGTCGGCAATACGGAACGGTCTTACATCGATCAAGAATTTATCGCGTTGCGTTCGGAAATCGATCGTATCGCTCAGGTCACAGAATTCAACGGGCAGGCACTCACGAGCGGCTCGACGATCAGCTTCTCCGTTGCCATCGGGTTCCGCAGCGGAACGGGCAACACGCTGGATCTGGCGCTCAACGATATCACCACCACGTCATTGGGGTTAAGCAGCGTGAACGTGTCGACTTCTGCCAATGCGACCAGTGCGTTGGCGAACATCGACAACGCCATCAGCGCAGTTGCGACCGCGCGAGCCGAATACGGTTCGATTCAGAACCGGTTCGAGGCGACGATCGCAAACTTGCAGGTCACGAGTGAGAATCTCACGGCTGCAGAATCACGGATCCGTGATGCGGATATCGCGTTGGAAACTTCCATCTTCACCAAGAACCAGATCTTGGTGCAGGCAGGTATTGCCACGTTGGCGCAGGCCAACACACTCCCGCAACAGGCGCTGGCATTACTCAGAGGATAATGGCAGCACGTCGTCCACCGCCCCTCTCCTCGCTAGGAGAGGGGCCTGGTGAACGAGGTGATACAAAGGGGGCATCATGATCACCAATGTAACATCCAAGGTGGATCTCCCAACCGCTGCCAACCGAAGGAGTCAAGCCGAGGCTCCTCCCACAACCACACGTGTGGCTGAGCATGCGCGGGGTTCAGAGTTCACTCCCGCGTCTCCGACGCAGCGAGCGGCGCTGGAACAAGCCGTGGGCAAGGTGAGGGAAGCGTTGCAACAATCGGGTTCACACTTGCAGATCGAGGTCGATCAAGAGCTTCAGCGAGTCGTCGTCAAGGTTTTGAAGGGCGACTCCGGAGAAGTGATTCGGCAGATCCCTCCTCAGGAGGTGATTGACCTCGCCAAGAATTTGGCCAATCACAAGGGTCTGCTCTTTGAAGAACATGTCTGATCCGACGCACAAGGATGTGAGATGCCGACGATAAGTTTCGGAGGCCTAGGGAACGGGCTGGACTTCGGACAGGTCGTCGATCAACTGGTAAAGGTCGCACAGTTACCGGTTGATCGACTGACCAAGAAGCGAACGGACTTGAATGCCAAGCTCACGGATCTGACGACCGTCAGCACTAAAGTCGCGGGCTTGCAGAGCGCCGCAGAGGCGCTCAGGCTTTCGACGTCGTTTGATAAGACGGCGGTCTCCGTCAGCGACACGACGGTGTTGTCAGCGTCAGCCTCTTCGTCGGGAACGACCGGAACCTACAGTGTGCGGGTGGTCAGCCTCGCGCAATCCCATCAAATCGTGAATAAAGCGGCAAAAGCCGTGTCATCAGAGACCGCGGACATCGTCAGCGGCGGTTCAGCCACCTTTACGTTCCAAGTGGGGGCAGGCTCAAATCAAACCGTGAGTCTGGGGTCCACGGCTACACTGGCCGACTTGAAGGACCAGATCAATGATCTCGGAGCAGGTGTGACGGCGTCACTGATCAATACGGGAACGGAAGCTGCTCCATCCTATCGCTTGGCATTGTCGTCCAACAATACGGGAAGTGAGAACGCCATCACGATTGTCGCCGACAGTACGGACTTGGACCTCCTGAACGGCAGCGGGACCGGTGGGATTGATACGCTGTCCGCTGCTCAGAATGCCGAGATTCAGATTGGGGATCAGGCGCTCAATCCGTTGACGATCCAGCGGAGTTCGAATACGATTTCCGATGCCATTCCAGGATTGTCCTTCACTTTGACCAAGACCACGGGAGCAGAGACGGTTCAGGTCAGCCTGTCTCAGGACGTAAACGCGGTCAAAACAAACATTACGGCTCTAGCTACCGCGTACAACGAGGTAGTGAAATTCATCAATGAACGGACGACTTACGATGTAACGACCAAACAAGGCGGCGTGTTTTTCAACGAGTCTTCGGCAAGAACGGTGCTCGCCCAGCTCCGAACCGCCCTCTCCTCATCAGTCAGTGGCGCCACCACCTACACCAGTGTCGGGCAGATCGGGTTCAAGACGGAGCGTGACGGAACGATTACGGTCGATGATGGACAGCTGACTACCGCCCTGAGCACCGACTATAGCGCGGTGAAAGGACTCTTCACCAACCAAGGCGCGGTGACCGGCCTGGCCCAGTCGGTCGTGTCGGCCGTGGATGCGTTGAATGATGTCGCAGGCGGTGCGCTCACGCTTCGTAAGAACGGCGTCACCAGCGAGATCACTCGTGTAGGAAACGACATTGCCCGGCAGGAGGATGCCCTCAGCCGCTATGAAGAACGACTCAGGCGCCAGTTCGCGGCACTGGATGGGCTCTTACGGCAGCTGCAGGGGCAAAGTAGTTTCCTTCAATCGCAGTCGTCATCGAATCAATCACAAAACTAGGAACATCGATTATGATCACTCAGTACGCGCGTCAGTATGAACAGACACAGGTCGTCACGTCGTCCGGCGTCCAGTTGATCGTGCTGCTCTACGACGGTGCGATTCAATCGATTGAGATGGCCAAACGTGAAATTCTGGCGCACAATGTTCGAGAGAAAGCGAGACACCTGGGACGGGCCATCGCCATCATCGGAGAACTGACCAGTGTCCTGGACTATGAGCAGGGCGGAGAGATCGCGAGATCGCTGCGGAGATTGTACGACTATATGATGGCAGAGTTGGTCGAAGCCAATGCGCGGAACAATGAGCGGAAGCTTGACGGTCCCCTCCGCTGCCTCAGTACGTTGCGGGAAGGCTGGCGGGAAGTCGCTGCCCAGCAGCAGCCGCGGATGGCGGGCGTGCGATGACCTCGACGGGAAGTGATCACCTCCCTGATCTTCTCCAACTCACCAAGACCGCCGTTGAAGCCGCTCAGTCTGGCCGGTGGGATCTCGTCAGCCAATGCTATCGCGACCGTGGAATTTTACTGGAAACAATGGGCGTAACGGCTGATCGTAGCGAGGAACTACTCGCATTGGATCGCCTGGTCCGCGACCAGGTACAGGCCACCCAGGCCCTGTTGACGTCACTATTAGGCGACGCAGTTGCGACCAAACGAAGAGTCCAGGAATTGCGCCAACGACTAGGGGTGCTGACGTCGACATCCGACGGGATCTCCGTGGAGGCCTAGGAAGCTAGGAGCGGACGATGGCGAGTCATGGGCCGCCCCAAGTCGACCAGCCTCGAATAGAGGAGCGCGACGCCTTGCAGTCGACGCGACAACAACGTGAATCCCTCCATCAACTACTGACGGCACTTGCCTCATGCTCGGATGAAACGGCGATCGGCCAGGCCCTTGCGGGACAATTGCGCAGGGTGATTCCTATCGATGTGTTTGGGATCGCTCGCTCACACCGCGAACAGGTACGGGTCTGGTCGAGGAATCAGAGCCGGGAAGCGGAGACGCGTATCCGTCGCTACCTCATGCGGCGGCTCGGTCATCTACCTGCTAACGGTCTCAAAGTATCGACTCCGTTCCGGCTGGGTCATGCGCGACATCTTTCGCTCGTTCCGAGTTCGTCCGATGTGTTGCGTGAGCTCGATGAGAGACCGACGAACATCCAGGAGGTATCGCTTGTTGTGGGATCCGATGAAAAAAAAGCGATTTTCCTGGTTCAACGGGCCAATGACGAACCTTCCACGGAATGGGAAGAACATGCGCTACATGTCATCGGCACGGTTCTGGCGATTTCCCTACGGAATGCGGAGGCTTGTCGACTGACACAAGACGCGGGCCTACGCGATCCCCTTACGGAGCTACTCAATAAGCAAGCCTTCAATGGCGCGGTGACCCGTGAGTTGAGGGTCGGTCTTCGTTACAGTGTGCCGGCCTGTTTGTTGATGGTTGGTCTGGATTGTTTCAGAACGGTCAATGATTGCCTGGGGCACGACGCTGGAGATTATGTGCTTCGAACGGCAGCCGAGGTGATTCGCGCAACGGTACGCGAGAGCGATATTGTGGGACGATGCGAAGGCGACACCTTCGCGGTGGTGCTTCCCCATACTGATCGGCGGCAGGCTCACAGTCTCGCAGAGCGTTTGCGCGAGCGTATTGAGCGCCATCTGTTTGCACATCAATCAGGACAGGTCCGTACGACGGCGAGCATTGGTCTGGCCGCTTTGCCTGACAGCGGCATTGCGTCGAGTTCAGATTGGATGACGAGCGCCGGGACAGCATTGAAAGATGCGAAGGCACAAGGGCGGAACTGTGTGGCCGTTCATGTTCCGCATCCACCTGCGGTGGCCTGTGCGGTGGCGCTGAGTCTGGCTGCCTAACATCGAGCCCACGATGACTTCATCAAGTCGCCCATCTTCAATGACACCTGCGCAGGCGCCGCAAGACGAGCGGCGTGAATGGATCAGAATCGATGATCGTATCTTGATGGAGTATCGGCTGTTAACTGAGTCTGGAAGCACTCTCCCCACCGAGCTGGGGCCTGCAACCGCGGAGTCTATTTCTGAAGCGGTCATGAAACCAACGGCTGAACTGCTGGCTCGATCAGGCGAATCATTGATGGGCTCACCCGTGTTGCCCTGGATCATGAAGGTAGATTATCTCCTCGAAGTCATTCTGCATGCCCTCGCGGCCAGCCAGCCGGCGAGCGTCTCGATGGCGAGGCCGATGGATGTCAATCTAAGCGGGGGAGGCGTGGGATTTTCTGTCAATCGTGCGTTTGCCTCCGGCGATCGGCTTGCCCTCAAGCTGATTCTTCCTCCCTTTATTCCGATCCAGACCGTCGTACGGGTCATTCGATCGGTGCCTCAGACCAACGGCGATGGGTTCACCGTCGCAACGGAGTTTGTCGATCTCAAGCCTGATGACCAAGAACACGTAATTCGACACGTTCTTCAAACCCAAGCGGAACGGTTGAGAGCCACCCGCGGTAAAGCGCCAACCGAGAGCCCCGTTTCGTAGGTGATTTCCTAAGCCGCTTGAGTCGAGGAAGATGACAGGATCTGCATCAACGCATCTGCGGTCTTTACCAGCGCGCGAGCGCCTGGCGAAGTAGGAGCCTGTTGCACCACCGGGACATAAGCGCGCACGGCTTGCTCCATCGCAGGATCTTCCGGAATCTCACCCAACAGGATCAAATCTCCGCCGATATATTCTTTCAGTAATTTCTTCAGCTGCGGCACGTTGACGCGAGCCCGTCCGGAGACTCGATTGAGGACGAGAGCCGGTTGGAATGCACGCAGGGTCGATGCGGCGACGGTCCGTCCCGATTCGTCGGTCTTGCCGGCGACCTCCAAGACCTCCTCGACGCTGCAGTAATCCCGATTGGTGAGCCCTTCCGCCATCACGTCCCGCATCACGAACATCGATAAGACCCGGCGGATAGCCGCCAGCTTAATGAAGCGATACAAATCCAACACGGAGGTCGGATCTGGAGTGGCCACGACGACATGATGGTCGGCCATGAGGAAAAAGTCGAGCGTGTGATAACTGGTGCCGGCTCCGATATCGACGATGATCACATCCGCACAGAGATCTTGAAAGCTTCGAATAAGCCGTTTCTTTTGCGAGTAGGGCATGTTCGCGGTGGCCAGCGTGTCTCCCGTTCCGGGGATGATCCGCAGGGAGGGGTCTACGGGGAGCGGTTGCGCTACGTCATCAAGCCGTTCGACGCGATGGGTGAGAAAGTCGGTCAGGGTGTGTGTCGGATGGAGCAAGCCGAACAGGACATGCGCGTCGGCGCCTCCGATATCGAGATCTGCGAGCACGACTTGCTTGCCCCTGCGTGCCAAGGCCAGCGCCAGGTTGGCCGAGACCACGCTTTTCCCCACTCCACCTTTTCCCGAGGCGATAGAGACGATTTGTGCCATTAAGGTCGGTTCCTGCTGGTTCAAGGCGAACGTCACATCTTCTTCGGCATATCCGGGAGAAACCTGAAGAGATGTCATGCGTCACACCGCAGCAGAATAGAACGAATCTCCAACTCCTGGATCTGCCTTCAGCGGACGCTCAAGTTTTCAAACCGCCCCACCGATACCTCACGTGTCATGAATAGTAACGGATCTCTCTCAACGGTTAGCCAAGTAGACGGTACTCCTACGCGGGACGGGGAAATCCTGACTGTGATGGAAGTGGCGCGGTTTCTTCGAGTCCCGAAATCCACCGTATATAAGCTTGCGCGGGTCGGAGAACTGCCGGCGTCAAAAATCGGAAAACATTGGCGGTTTCTTCGCCGCGACATTCACGAATGGATGCACAGTCGATCGGGCAAGACCAGCGCGTCATGACGAGTGGTCCGGTTGATCGGCAGCATGGTGCCTGTGTTCGGCCTCTCATCCGGACGATGTTCAGAAAATAGGTGGCGGGTCTGCTCCTGTCGGCGCCGTCGTATTCCGCACAAACCTTCCCCCACACGAATTGATCGGTTCAGCTTCCGGCCAACCTGTCGAGCCGGCAGCCGCGCGTTCAGACTCAGGTCATTTGACAGAGGTGCCGATAAGGAACGGAGCGCTGCCGTATCACCGAGACCTTGATTGATCACGGTATCGGGACGCAGCGGATGCCGGTAGTGTGGACAGCCGCAGAAGGCAAAGGAGGCAGTATGCCAGCCGATCCTACGATGAAGATTCTCGTCGTCGATGACATGGTGACGATGAGGAAAATTGTGAAGAACATCCTGAAGCAGCTGGGATTTAACAACATTGAAGAGGCGGAAAATGGGCAGGAAGGGCTTCAAAAGCTCCGAAGCGGCACATTTGGATTTGTCGTGTCCGACTGGAATATGCCGATCATGACCGGCATCGATATGTTGCGGGCTATCAGGGCGGACGACAAACTCAAGACTATTCCCGTGCTGATGGTGACGGCTGAAGCGCAACAAAGCAACTTAATTGAGGCCGTGCAGGCTGGAGTGAGCAACTATATCGTGAAGCCCTTCACTGCAGAGACCATGCAGGAGAAACTCGCAAAAATCTTCAAGTGAGGCGGGATGGGCAGGCGAGCGTCTGTAGCAGGACTTGGGGAGGAAATGTGCACCACACAGACCAGAAACTGTACGAAGAATTGGGCGAGCTGGCTCGCTATGTCGAGCAAGCCATGAAGGCGATCGCCCAGGCGGGTCCTGGGATTCTGTCCAGCAGCGCGCAGCTCCCGACGGCTTCCGGTCATCTCAGTGATTTGAACAAGATGACAGAAGACGGAACCCTTGAAGTTATGCGGTTGACGGAATTGATTCAGGACAATCGTGATCGTGCCGTGAAGGACCTCGCGACGATCGTCCAGAGTCTTCACGCAAAGGACTCCTCGCAACTTGGGGAGAGCCTGGAGAAGGTCAAGGCGTTAATAGTCGAAGATGGAAAGCATCTGACCGAGATCATGACCGCGCTGTCATTCCAGGACCTCGTTGCGCAACGAGTCAAGAAACTGGTGACGATCCTCGATGAGGTGCAAAACAAGCTGATGGAGTTGGTCATTGTCTTCGGCCTCGAACAAGATGGGGAGAAAGTCGTCGGAGAAGGCACAGCCGGGCAGTTGTTGAAACAGCTCGAGGAATCCAAGAAGACGGCCATGAAGCAGCAAGTGGCCGACGATATCCTGGCCCAGTTCGGGTTCAAATAAGGCCTTTGCATCATGGATATAGCGACAATCCTCGGAATCGTCATTGCCTTAGGCTCCATTATCGGAGGCCAAATACTCGAAGGTGGGCACGTGAGCTCGATCATGCAGCTCACGGCCTTCATCATTGTGATCGGTGGCACCTTCGGCGCCATTTGCATCCAGAATCCGCTGTCCGTCGTCATTAAGGCGTTCGGCGCGCTGACGATCGCGATCGCAGGTCCCCATATCGACAACAAGGGCACGATCAAGTTGATCCTCGATCTCGCGAACATCTCGCGGAAACAAGGGCTGTTGGCGCTGGAAGGAAAACTCAAAGACATCAAAGATCCCTTTATGAAGAAGGGGATCCAGTTGATCGTCGACGGAACCGATCCGAAGGCCGTGCACGAAATTCTAGAAATCGAGGTAGAACATCACGAAGAGCAAGGCGTGATCGCGGCCAAGGTGTGGGAAGCTGCGGGTGGGTATGCGCCGACCGTCGGGATTATCGGTGCGGTGCTTGGGCTGATTCACGTCATGGAGAACTTGGCCGATCCTTCAAAACTGGGTGGTGGTATCGCGGTGGCATTCGTGGCCACGGTCTATGGAGTCGGTGCGGCAAACCTCTTCTTTTTACCATTGGCCAACAAGATCAAGCTGAAGCTCAAGGAAGAATCCGGCTCTCGCAATTTGATGATCATGGGGCTGGTCGGGTTGGCGCAGGGCGAAAATCCTCGGCTGCTTCAGGAAAAGTTGGAGGGTGTTCTTCCACATAGTGAGCGAACGAAGGAGACGAAGAAGTGAAGTCATTGGTCAATGGCCATGAGTCAATGGTCGAGGAAAAAGGGTTATAGCTCCGTTCCCATTGACCGATGACTCCTGACCAGTGACTCCACATACGACCATGGCGAAGCATAAACACGAGGAACATGAAAATCACGAGCGCTGGTTAGTCTCCTATGCGGACTTCATTACCCTCCTGTTTGCCTTCTTCGTCGTCATGTACTCGATCTCCTCGGTCAATGTCGGAAAGTACAGGACGGTCAGCGAGTCGATTAAGGCGGCGCTCAATCCGGTCGTGAGTCCTCCGTCGTCCCCGTCACCCATTTCGATCAGTACGAACAAGGCCGCGCTTACGGCGCCGGATGCGCCTGGAAGCAAGGAAGTGGTCGTTCGCAAATTAAGAAATCTGGTGAAGAGTATCAAAGCGGCGCCGCAGATGTCGGCCGTGCGAATCACCGAAAAGATTAATGGTGATATCGTCATCACCATTCCAGATCAGCTGCTGTTCAACAGCGGGGAGGCAGCGGTGCGGACCGAAGCGCTGCCATTCCTTGAAGGCCTTGGCAGCGCCATTGTCGAGCTGAACCGCCACACCAAAGTCGAAGGGCATACGGACAATGTGCCGATCCGCACGGCACAATTTCCGTCGAACTGGGAACTGTCGGCAGCCCGCGCGGTGATGGTGGTCAGGGTGCTGTCCGAACTCTACCGCGTACCGGGCGATCACCTTGCGGCGGTGGGACATGCCGACACCAGACCGGTGACGGGCAACTTAGATCCTGAGCAGCGGGCCAAAAATCGACGAGTCGAAGTTGTCATCATGGAGCAGGCCCCGCCAGCTCCGATTCTGGAGGCGGGCAATCAGGAGGACGGCTCAGAGCCATCAGTGGAAGAAGGGCTTGGGAACGCATCGGAATTGGTCCCGGCGTTATCCGGTAAAGGACGAATACCGATCCCGTAGTCCAGGCGAGTGTCCGCCTCCTGCCGCTCAAGTGTCGGGGCAAGGAGGCCGACAGGGTGAGGAGGAACATTCAGAAAAGCGAGTAGGTATCCTATGACGACTGAACCGTGCGCCACTGATGCACCGCGGCCTGAAGGCGAGAACCCGAGGCATCTGGCCCCTGCCGGAGACCTCACGATTTTTGAGGCCGGGGAGTTCAAAGACTCCTTGGTGAAACTGTTTTCAAACGAGGGGTTGGTCTCCTTGGACCTCGGTGGTGTGGCGCGAGTAGACACGGCGGCGATTCAATTGATGCTGGCTGCTCGGAAACAAGCTCGGATGCTTGTAGCGGGTATTTCTAAGGACTTGCAAAATAAGTTGATACAACTTGGATTTACAGCCCAGCTCGGTGAATGACAACTCTTGGGCGCCTATGAAGATTGATTTTAAGAGGAACGACCGCCGTTCCGGAATAGGACAACGATGATTGTAAACACCAACGACGGCGAAACCGTAGACAGTCCGTCCGCAGAGGCAGCGTCGCTGAAGGTGTTACAAGCGCAACAGCAGGCTTGGAAGAATTTTGCCGAGCGGGCGACGCACATGATTCCTGTCTTGAAGGCGCAAATGTTTGCGGTGACTCAGGAAACGGAGCGCGCTGCTCTTGATCTGATGGTGCATTTGCGGCTGCTGTCATCATCAGAAATACAGGCAATGTCGAAGGACAGAACGGAAAGTGTTTCAAAGGTTGTCATGGCGTTGCAGTTCCAAGATATTACACGGCAAAAACTGGAACATATCGGGAAGGCGCTGGACCAATTAAACAGCCACCTGCAGATACTCACAAAAGGTCCGCTGGACGAAGAGGGACGGCGGGCTATTGCCGAACTGGAAGCGATCGAACAGCACTACACCATGGAAGATGAGCGTCGCCTGCATCACAACGCACTGATGCCAGACTATGAAGAGCCGGTGCCGACGGGACTGTCGGATGAGAGAGCTGATTCCGTGATGCTGTTCTGAATCGGAGATTGTTTCATGTTTCGAGTTTCATATTGGCGGAGCCGACTTCCCTGGAATGAGAAACCTGAAACTTGGAACATGAAACTCAAGAGCCGTGGAGGAGCATATGAGCAAGACGGCACTCATTGTCGATGATTCACCTACGATGCGGCAGATGGTGGCCTTTACCCTGACGAACGCCGGCTTCACGGTCATCGAAGCCGAGCATGGGAAGGACGCCGTGAGCAAGGTGGCTGGAGGGCCGAAGCTGGATATTGTTGTGACGGACCTCAATATGCCTGAAATGGACGGGATTACCCTTATCAAGGAGTTGCGTCAGTTGAGCGCGTTCAAGTTCACACCGATCCTGATGCTCACGACCGAATCGGCGTTGGAGAAGAAGCAAGCCGGGAAAGCAGCCGGTGCGACTGGGTGGATCGTGAAACCGTTTAACCCTGAAGTATTGTTGAAGACGATCGCGAAGGTGCTGCCGGCATGACGGCGCGAAGCGCCGTTCACGTTTCACGTTTCAAGACAAAACCAGAAACCTGAAACTAGAAACATGAAACTCTGACTGAGGCCTATGAGTAACGATTTCGCGCAATTTCAAGATGCCTTCTTCGAAGAAGTTGCGGAGCACCTTGCCGTCGTCGAGGATGGGCTGTTGGAGTTGGAACAACATCCGGACGATCGCGATCTCCTGAATAAGATCTTTCGTTCCGCCCATTCCATCAAGGGCGGAGCCGGGATGTTCGGGTTCAACGCAGTGGCGCAGTTTACGCACAAGATGGAGACACTCCTGGATCTACTGAGAAATGGGCAGAAGGCCGTGTCGCCTGCGATTGCCGACCTGCTCCTCAAATCGACGGATTGCTTGAAGACGTTGATCGATGCGGTCAAGACCGGAGCTGCAGTCGATGACGACGTCGTACAACAACTGACGACGGAATTGGCGGCCGAAAGCGGATCCGGCCCTCAGCAGCCGACCGCAAGTTCCACAGAGAAGCAACCGGCTCAGACTCAGTCGGCTTGTGGGGATCATGAATACAGCATCCATTGGACACCACCCGACTGGCTGTTTCAGCGCGGCCTTGACCCGCTCCAAATCATGCGGGACTTGAGCAACATCGGGAGTTTAACCGAGGTGGTTCTGGATCTGTCGCGACTGCCTGATCTGGCCGACCTCGACCCGGAGAAATGTTACTTGTCCTGGCGGATGAAGCTGACAACGACCAAAGATGTGAAGGTGATCGAGTCAGTGTTTGAGTTCGTCAAGGAAGACAGCGAACTCAGCATTGAAGATGTGAGGGGTAAGGAGTTAGGGGTAAACGGTGTGGAGACGGCTGTTTCTCATGAGCCTTCAGCCGCTCCTCACCCCTCACCCCTCACCCCTGACGGGAGCGAACGCGAGCCGAAGCCTCTCGGCCAGATCTTGGTAGAAAGCGGAGTAGTGTCGGCAGCTGTGCTGGAGGATGCCTTATCCCAGCAAAAGCGAGTGGGAGAGATTCTGGTTGAGCAGAAGTCTGTCACGCCGCAGCAATTGGAACAGGCGCTGCAGAAGCAGCGGCAACAGGAGCCTGGAGCGCAGGCCAAGAAAGCCGATACGGCCTCCATTCGAGTCGATACGGCCAAGATCGATAAGCTGATTAATCTCGTGGGCGAGCTCGTCATTACGCAGTCGATGTTGAGCGATTTGGGGTCCCGCTTCGAGATCAAACAGTTGCCGGTCCTCTTGGAGCGCGTGGCGCAGCTGGAACGAAACACCCGAGAGATTCAGGAACGGGTCATGGGGATCCGCATGCTGCCGATCGGAACGGCGTTCAGCCGTTTCCCCAGACTCGTACGGGATCTCTCCGCGAAGGCCGGGAAGAAGATCCAACTGGTGCTCTCCGGGGAAGAAACCGAGTTGGATAAAACGGTCATCGAATCCATCGGGGATCCATTGACCCACCTTGTCCGGAACTCTGCGGACCATGGGTTGGAGCCACCGGAAGAACGGCTCGACAACAACAAACCAGAAGTCGGGACGATCAGATTGAACGCCTTCCACGAGGGTGGAAATATTTGTATCACCGTCGAAGACGACGGGCGAGGGTTGAACCGCGACAAGATTCTGGCCAAGGCGGTCAAGCAGGGTATGGTCGGGGAGAATGAAAAACTCACCGACGATCAGATCTGGCCACTCATCTTCAGGCCGGGCTTTTCAACCGCGGAAAAGATTACCGATGTGTCCGGGCGCGGTGTCGGGATGGATGTCGTCAAGCGGAACATTGAATCGCTGGGAGGCACCGTCAGTATCAAGACGACAGAAGGCAAGGGTACGACGTTCGTGCTCAAGCTGCCGCTCACGCTCGCGATCATCGAAGGCATGACGGTCAGAATCGGGCAAGAGACGTACATTGTGCCGCTCCTCTCTATTCTGGAATCGATTCAGCCAAAAGAGGGGGCCGTCAAGACGGTCGTCGGGAAAGGCGAGTTGATCAATGTGCGGGGGACCTATCTGCCGATGATTCGCTTGTATGAAGTGTTTAGCCTCACGTCTGAACACACGGTTCCTACGAAGGCGATTCTCTTGATCCTCGAAACCGAAGGAGAGCGTGTGGCGGTGATGGTGGACGAAATTCTTGGTCAGCAGCAGGTTGTGATCAAGAGCATGGAGCAGAATTTCCGCAAGGTCGAAGGCATCGCCGGTGCCACGATCTTGGGGGATGGAACGGTCGGGTTTATTCTCGATGTGCGAGGTCTGTTAGAGATCGCTCGGCATGGGGCGGCAGTGGCGGCGTGAGGCAAAACGCGCGTTTCACGTTTCCAGCTCCTAGTTTCATGTTATCGGAGGCACGCCTCCCTCAACTTGAAACCTTGAACTTGAAACTTTAAACCTCTTCAAGAGATCGGTTCACAAAGGGGGAATCTATGGCGACAGCAGTGGAACCAGCGACCAAAGAGTTGAATCAACAGATCGGGCTCACGGATGACGGGAGCCAATTCCTCACGTTCAATCTAGGCGAGGAGCTCTATGGTGTGGATATCCTGCGAGTTCAAGAGATCAAAGGCTACACGGCGGTCACCAAGATTCCAAACACACCGTCGCATATCAAGGGTGTGCTGAATCTCCGAGGGACGATCGTGCCGATCGTCGAGCTCCGGACGAAATTCGGCATGCCGACGATCGACTATACAGCCTTTACCGTGATCATCGTGGTCGTCGTCCGTGACAAGGTGATGGGGTTGGTGGTGGATTCCGTATCGGACGTGCTGACCATCGATAAGAAAGACGTCCAGCCTCCACCGCAGTTCGGAGCCATGGTTGATGTGAGCTTCCTGAATGGGGTCGGAAAGTCCGGTGACAAGCTGGTCGCGCTGTTGGACTTAGATCGCCTATTGTCAGACGGCGAAGTCCAGGAAATGAATGTCGCAACAGCGGATTGATGCATCGACGAAAGAGTGAGCAAAGAAGTACATACTTCTGAGGAGAGCTATGAATAAATTCGATAATCTCAAAACAGGGAAGAAGCTCCTCATGAGCTTTGCCGGTATCCTGATGTTTTTCCTAGTTCTGGGAGTTCTCTCTATCGTCGGCATACGGTGGGTCAGCGATCGCACGGAAACCATTTACAAGATCAACCTGGTTCCGATCAAAATGCTCGGGGACCTGCGGGAGCGGACCCAACGGATGAGTGCCAACGTTTCGTGGCACATCTTAGCCTACGACTCGGCGACGGTCGCCAAACAAGCAGAAGATATTGCTAAGATCGATGAAGAGATCGATGAACTTGTGAAGTCGTACGACCATGTAATCGTGTCTGAGTCGGAACGGGCGTATGCCGAGCAATTCATAGCCGGTCTGTCCGAGTATAAGGAAGTCCGCGCCAAGGTACTGGAGCTCAGCACGAATTTCAGCAAAGATGCCGCGTCCGAGCTTCAGAAAACTCAGCTGGCTGAAAAGCTGGAGAAGATTCATCACGCTGTTGAAGGGTTGATCAAAGAGAATGAGCAACAGGCGAAGGACAGTTTCGAAACCAGTCAAACACTCAGCATAAGTTTTACGGTAGCGGTGATTATATTCTGCATGCTTGCGGGTGCAGTGGGAATATTTAGTAGTGTGCGGGTGACCAGGTTTCTTGTCGGTAGTTTGAACAATGTGTTGGAGGCCGCCCAAGCGTTGCAGAAGGGACATCTCGCTCATCGTTCGAGTCTGAATACCACCGAGGAGATCGGACAGCTGGCCTTCGCCTTCAACCAGATGGCCGATACCCTGGAGAAAGCCGCAGCGAAACAGGCGGAGGCGTTGGCGGCACAAGCGGCCGAGATATCCGGTGTCACCAATGCGATCAGCAAGGCGCAAGCGGCCGTTGAATTCAGTCCGGACGGAACGGTCCTTACGGCTAACGACATTTTTCTCCAGTGCATGGGGTACAGCCTGGATGAAATCAAGGGTCGACATCATCGTATCTTCTGTGATCCTACCGACCTCACCAGCGAGGAGTATGCCGCATTTTGGAACAAGCTGGGGCGCGGTGAGTATGCCCCCGGCGTCTATCGTCGTCGCCGAAAAGATGGAAAGGATGTGTGGCTTCAGGCATCGTACAATCCGATACTGGACGCCACCGGAAAAACATACAAGGTGATCAAGTATGCAACCGACATAACGTCGCAGAAGCAGGCTGCCTTAGAAGCGGAGGGTATTCTCAAGGCCGTTGATCGTGGTCAGGCGCTGATCGAGTTCAATATGGATGGGACCGTGCGAAACGCGAACGAAATGTTTTTGAAGGCGCTGGGTTATGCGCTCAATGAAATCAAAGGCCGACACCACAGGATGTTCTGCGAGCCGGCTTTTACGAACTCTCCTGAATACGCTGAATTCTGGAACAAATTGAACGGCGGAGAGTTTTGTTCTGGCACGTATAAGCGCCTGGGCCGAGGCGGCAAAGAGGTGTGGATTCAGGCTACCTACAATCCGATCTTCGACCTGAAGGGCAAGCCCTATAAGGTCGTGAAGTTCGCCACAGATATCACGAAGGAGAAAACAGCGGCGTTAGAGATGGAACAGCTTGTGACTGAAGCCCAGGAAGTCTTGGGACGGCTGGCCTCCAACGATTTAACGCAAGAGATGGGTAACATCTATTCTGGAGATCTTGAGAAGATTAAAACCAGTGTCAATGAGGTCGTGCATAACTTGATTCGAACCATCACGTCGGTTCGAGATGCGGTGGAATCGGTGATGACCGGGGCGGAGGAGATTACAAAGGGTAGCGAGGATCTGTCGCAGCGCACCAGTGAACAGGCCTCGTCGCTTGAGGAAACGTCCGCCTCAATGGAAGAAATGACCAGCACGGTGAAACAGAACGCCGATAACGCGAAGCAGGCTGATCAACTCGCCATGTCTGCGCGAGAGACGGCAGAGAAGGGGGGAGCCGTCACACAACGTGCCGTAGAGGCGATGCGCCAGATCAATCAGAGCAGCAAGAAGATCGCCGATATTATCACGGTGATCGACGAGATCGCGTTCCAGACCAACCTCTTGGCCTTGAACGCGGCAGTCGAGGCGGCGCGAGCGGGGGAACACGGACGTGGGTTTGCCGTCGTAGCGGCTGAGGTGCGGAATCTGGCGCAACGATCGGCGACCGCGGCCAAGGAGATCAAGGGTCTGATCAATGAATCCATTCAGCGGGTAAGCGACGGGAGCGAGCTGGTCAACGAATCGGGCAAGACGCTTGAAGAAATCGTCAGTTCCGTCAAACGTGTGACGGACATCATTGCGGAGATCAGCGCGGCCTCGCAGGAGCAAGCAGGGGGCATTGATCAGGTGAACAGGGCAATTTTGTCGATGGACGAGAGCACGCAACAGAATGCGGCGCTGGTGGAAGAGACGACGTCCGCAGCCCAGTCCATGAAGGGGCAAGCCAGAGATCTCATGAAGCAAGTGGAAACATTCAAGTTTACTCAAGCTGAGAATGACCAGACTGGCTCCAAGGCTGTCAAACGGGATCTTCCACGGCTTGTGCCGAAGTCACCATCAAAAGGGGCCATGCAGACGGGTGATCATCGAAACGCTGGGAAAGCGCCGGTTGGATCAATGAAATCTCAGGGCAAAGCCGGTGCTGCGCTTGCCGTCGGCAACGGTAGGGATCGCCGTGTAGCGAATGATGAGTTCGATGAATTCTAAAAAAGCGTGAAGCGTTGAACGTTGAACGTGAAACCTGAAACTCAGGATCGTGATACGAACGACGCTTCACATACAACGAAGAGTTCAGCGAGCGACATGAGAGGGATAGGCTGATTCTTCTAAGGCCAATTGGCCTTTTGACGGACATGACCTGATCCGCTATCATGACGCCCGTGAATTTGACCTCACCGTCGAAGGGCATTCAGCTCGACGACGACCACCCCGTTCATTCGAGTCAACTCACTACGCATGTCCTTCGCCCATTGACCGTCGGCTTTGTTGCCCTTTTCGGGTTTGCCGGACTGTGGCTCGCAGCTGTCGGGCTCGCCAACATGACGATCATTCACCTATCGGCATTGGCGGCATTGAGTCTCTTGTTGGCCGCACTGTGCCGCTGGGTCGTGATGCCCACTGTAACCGGCAGGGTCGTGAATGATGAACAGGTCATTGGAGGCCTGCAGGAAGAAGGGTTTCACCTTGCAGAAAAACGAGCGTTGGAACTAGTCGCCAAAGGAACTCCCCTCAACGAGGTGCTGACGTTCCTCTGCCGAACGATCGAGTCCAATTCCCCACCGATGCTCTGTGCGGTCATGCTCGTCACGGACGATGGCGCGCATCTCTCCTCGGCGGCGGGCCCAAGCCTGCCGGATGAGTACAATCGGTTGCTGCGTGGCATCCCGATCGGTCCGACCATGGCGTCCTGCGGGAATGCCGCCTTTTATCGAAAAACCACCATCTCGGCTGATATCGCGACTGATCCCCTGTGGAGGGACTATGCCTCGGTCGCGCTGACCTATGGACTCAAGGCCTGTTGGTCGCAGCCGATCCTGAGTTCCACCACGGCCCTCCTCGGCACTTTTGCCGCCTGCTATCGAGAAGTCAGGGAACCGACGCCGCACGATCTCTGGGTCGTGGAACGGGCCAGCCAGGTTGCGGCGCTTGCAATCGACCATGCCAAGGTGAGCGAAGCCCTCCGTGGGAGCGAGCAACGGCACCGGAGCATCGTGGCGGCTATGGCAGAGGGGATTGTGATTCAGGACCAGGAGGGGGCCATCCGATCGTGCAACGCCAGCGCCTGCCGGATTCTGGGGCTGACTGAAGACCAGGTGCTGGGCCGTATGTCGCGTGATCCACGATGGCACACGATCCACGAAGACGGCTCGCCGTTTCCTGGAGACACCCATCCGGCCATGGAGACGCTCAGGAGCGGTCTTGCCAGGGAAAGCGTCGTCATGGGGGTACATCGGCCTGATGGATCGCTCGTGTGGATCTCAATCAACACGCAACCTGTGTTGGAAGACCAGGTCGGGCGCGTGATAGGCGTGGTCACGTCGTTTCGTGACATCACCGCACAGAAGCAGGCGGAATACAATCTTGAGCGTACGCAGTTTGCCATGGATCACGCGGTGGATGCCGTGTATTGGATCGATCCCCAGGCCCACATTCTTTATACGAACGAAGCGGCCAGTGCGATGCTCGGCTATACCGCAGAGGAGTTCCTGCGGATGACCGTTCATGACCTCAACCCAGCGTTTCCCGCGGAAGTCTGGCCCGGGTGGTGGGAAGAAGTCAAAGACAAGAAGGTCGTTTCGTTGGAGACGAGCCACCTCACGAAAGATGGACGGCTGATTCCCATTGATATTCGTGTGAGTTTCTTGGCCTATGGCGGCCAGGAATTCCACTGTGCCTATGTTCGCGATATCAGGAAGCGCAAGGAAGTGGAAGAAGCTGCATATCGCTCATTCACGCTTCTGCAGTCTGTGCTGCACGCCACGCCGATCCGAGTGTTCTGGAAAGATCGTGAATCGCGCTTTCTCGGATGCAACCAAAATTTTGCGATTGATGCGGGCTGTGCCAACGCTAATGAGATTGTGGGTAAAACTGATGCCGACTTGAGCTGGCACAATCAGGCATCGTTGTATCAGGCTGATGATCGTCAGGTGATGGAATCTGGCTGTGCCAAGCTGGATTTCGAGGAACCGGGAAGCACATCCGCCGGCCGGCCGATTTGGTTGCGGACCTCTAAAGTGCCCTTGCGCGATGAGCGGGGAGATGTGATTGGAGTGTTGGGCATATACGAAGACATCACCGATCGGAAACGGATGGACGAAGCCTTACGTGCGAGTCAAGAACGGTTTGAGTTGGCTGCCCAGGCCACCAACGACGGCATTTGGGATTGGAATATTCTGACAGGAGAACAGTATTGGTCCGACCGGCACCTTGAACTATTCGGACTTGAACCGGATAGCTTCACTCCCACATACAAGATATGGATTTCGCTGGTGCATCCGGATGATGCCGATCGGGTACACCAAGCCACGTGTCATCACCTCGACACTCGTGAACCATACGATGTCGAACTGCGGGTAAGGATGAAGGATGGGAATTACCGTTGGTTTCGCGATCGCGGCCAAGCAGTGTGGGATGCTGCAGGTCGTCCGGTGCGCATGGTCGGCTCTATTACTGATGTGACCGAACGAAGGCAGGCGGTAGAGGCTATCTGGAACGCTCATGCCGAACTCGAACAGCGGGTCATGGAGCGGACGAAACAATTAGCCGAGACCAATCGCGCACTCAAGGATGAGATCCTCGAGCGGAAACGAGCGGAAAGCCTCGCTCGTGAAAACGAACTCCGCTACAAACTGGTGACGGACGCGACATTTGACGCGATCGCTCTGCACGAGAATGGAATACTACTTGAAGTCAATTCCCGGTTAGAGCGGATGTTTGGGTATGAATCCGGCGAACTACTCGGTACGTCGCTCCTTGATCTCGTTGCGGATGAGTCTCGTGACCAGATAATCCTGAACATGCAGAAAGGTGTGGAAGGGCCCTACGAAGCCCTGGGACGACGGAAGGACGGCACGACCTTTGCCGGTGAGGTTGTGGTCAGGCCCTATTGGTATCGCGGCAAAGAGGTTCGTTTGATTGCCGGACGAGACATTAGCCTGCGCAAGCAGCTGGAACTGGAGTTGGCCCGTCATGCCGAAGAGCTCGAGTGCCAGGTGGTCCAGCGCACCGCCGAGATCGCCAAACTCCAAGCCCAGCGGGTGCAAAGCGAAAGACTGGCGGCGATGGGCCGCTTAGCGGCCGGGGTCGCACACGAAATCAACAATCCCATTGCCGGGATCAAGAACGCGTTTACGCTTGTAAAACAGGCGGTGGATCCCGCGCATCCCCACTATGAATTTGCCGGCATGATCGATCGTGAGATCGCCCGCGTGTCGTCCATCGTGAGGAATATGTACCAACTCTATCGACCGGAGTCGGCCAAGGTGGAGCCGGTCGACCTCCGGACCAGACGCATGATATCCAGGCGCTGTTCGCCAGACGGTTGCAGCAGCGTCAGCTGACACTGGCGGTCGAGGCGGATCTCAGTCTCGACCAGCTGTGTGTGCCGCGCGGGGATTTGCTGCAAGTCTTGCTGAATTTAGTGAATAATGCGATTGATTGTTCCAGTGAGGGAAGCCGGATCACGCTGTGCGTCCGTGAGGAGCCGGAGATGGTCAGGATTGCCGTGTCCGACGAAGGGTCTGGCATTTCCCCGGACATTCTTCCCCACATCTTCGATCCATTTTTTACGACGAAGATGGGGAATGATCAGAAAGGCATGGGGCTGGGCCTGTCCGTCTCGCAGAGCTTGGTGTTGGCAATGGGCGGGACGATTGACGTCTCGACCCAGCCTGATAGCGGATCGACGTTCACGATCTGCTTGCCACGGAACAGGGTTGGGCACGTATCTCACGTGTGAGGTTGCAGGTCTGAGGTTTCACGTTTGCCGACAACTTGAAGCTTTAAACCTGAAACGTGAAACTTTCTGAGCTCGTAAAGGAGGTTGTGATTCATGAGAACTGAGGCACCGCGTATTTTGCTGGCCGATGACGAAGAGACGTTCCGCAGTGCGACCGCGAAGCTCCTGGAACAGGAAGGCTATCGCTGTGATTGCGCACGCGACTCAGAGGAAGCCAGCCGTCTGTTGACGGAACAGCACGATGCTCTTCTCTGCGATATCCGGATGCCGGGCAACATGCAGTTCGAATTTTTCCGGGAGGTTCGCGCCCGGTTCCCGATGCTGCCGATTGTGCTCATCACCGGCTATCCCTCCGTCCAAACGGCGGTCGAGGCGCTGCGGTTTGCGTTCTCGGACTATCTCCTCAAGCCCGTGGACTGGTTGGAGTTGCTTCGCTCAGTGAATCAAGCGGTGGAGAAGGCCCGCTATTTGCGCATGACCGATGTGGCGCGCGAGGACATCGATCGGCAGGGGACTGCGGTCGATCATCTGCGGGAGCTCGTGAATCGTCCTGGTACGATGGCGGACCAAAGGAGTCTGGCCTGGTCCCTCGAGGCCTTTCTCTCTCAAAGCGTCGGGAATATCGGGCTCCTCTCTGCGGGCGTTCGGTCGGTCGTCAGAAGCCACGCTCAGGGTGAGGCTGAACAGCCGACAGACGTGTGCAGTCTGATGCAATGTCCGCGGCTCACCTCCTATCGAGAGGCATTGGAGAGCACCGTCGAGGTGTTAGAGAAGACGAAGTCATCGTTTCGGTCGAAAGATCTGGGGCTTCTCAGGACAAAGATTGAGCAGTTGCTCCGCGAAGATGTGTGAACGGATGACGTTTCATGTTTGAAGTTTCAGGTTTCACGTTCTCAGAGACTCACCATGAAACTTGAAACATGAAACTCACCCCCACCCCTTAAGGTTTCCCAACTCAAACCGATAACGTACCAAGCAAACACACAGGAGATCGATCGAGCGTAAGGGCTCGATCGCCTGGTCGGGCGGGCGCAAGGCCTGTCAGTTGAAGGCGCACCAGTGAGTGCTCGCATTCGAGCCTCGTGGATGCGCCTTTTGCATTAATGGACCGCTTAGGTAGGCCGGCCTCACAGGAGAGGACAACGTATGAAGAGAATTAAGGATCTGAGTGTCCGGACCAAGTTGATGATCAATATCGGTCTATTCGTCGCAATTATGCTCGTCACAACTGCATTGTCGGTCCGGGGAATGGGTGACCTGGGTCAGCGAAGCGAGTTTATTTATAAGACCAATGTGGTCTCGCTTTTGCTGCTCGGCGATTTGCGCGATCATGTCCAACGGATGGATGCTCTGGTCGCGTCGCATATCATCGCCCAAGACAGCGCCACCAGGGCACAACTCGTCAAGGACATTGCCGAGCTTGATGAAAAAATTGAACGGTTTGTGCCGACCTATGCGCCGCTCTTGGTTTCAGAGCCGGAGCGGAAGCATTTTGAGCGGTTTCAATCCGAGTGGTCGAGTTATAAGGACATCCGTGGCCGTGTCGTACAGCTTAGTGACAACTTCAGTAAGGACGCGGCATCCGAGCTCCGCCAGAACGAATTGGAGAAGAAACTCGAAGTTCTCAGCGTGGCTGTCGTAGGGTTGGTCGGAGAGAATGATACGCAAGCCAAGGATGCGTTCCATTCGACTGAGGACTTGACGAAAAACGTGACGTTTACCTTAGGCTTTTTCGTCATGGGGGCCTGCGTCGTGGGAATCGGCTTTGGATGGTTTCTGTCTCGCTGTATTACCTTAAACCTGACCGATCTGCTGGAAGTTGCTCAACAACTTGGGAGTGGGAAACTGAACGCTCGTTCGACCGTCACGACGAAAGATGAAGTGGGTCAGTTGGCGAAAGCGTTCAATCAGATGGGAGACGCGCTGGAAGAATCTATGGCCAAGCAGCAAGATGCGATCGAGGAGATGAACGCCCGCGTCGATATCATGAACACGACGAGCATCGTCTCGGAAGCCGACCGCAAAGGGGATATCCTCTCAATAAATGACAAGTTCTGCGAGGTTTCGAAGTACTCGCGGCAAGAATTGGTGGGCCACGGCCACAACATCGTCCGCCATCCGGATATGCCCAAAGAGGTGTTCAAGCAGATGTGGCACACGATCGGCCAGGGGAAGATTTTCCGAGGCGTCATCAAGAACCGGGCTAAGGACGGCACCCCCTACTATGTCGATGCGGTGATCAAGCCAATCATAGGTCCGGACGGGAAACCGAAGAAATATCTGGGCGTCCGATACGACATCACGGAGTACGAAGTGGCCCGCCACAACATGAAAGGGATCGTGGATGCGATCGACAAGTCCTATGCCACCGCTGAGTTTGATCTCAACGGGAACATCCTCACGGCCAATCGGTTTTTCCTAAAGACGATGGGATATAGCCTCGACGAGCTCAAAGGCAAGCACCACAGAAGTTTCGTCGATCCGTCGCACAGCGGCTCGTCCGAGTATCGCGCATTCTGGGAAAAACTAGGGCGCGGTGAGCATGAGGCTGACCAGTACCGATACTTGGCCCAAAGTGGGCAAGCGGTATGGTTTCAGGCGGGCTATACGCCTGTCATGGACGAGGTCGGGAGGCCCTTCAAGGTCATCATGCTTGCCACGGAAATCACCGAGCAGAAACAGGCTCTGGTTGAGGTGGAACAGCTGATTACGGCGGCGGCGGTAGGACAGCTGTCGAGACGAATCGAGAGCGACCTGTTTACGGGTGCGTCGAAGGAGCTCGCGGACGGGGTCAATCGGTTGTTAGAGTCCGTTACGCAACCGCTGCGTGAGGCGCAGGTCGTTCTCACCGCCCTGGCCGCCAACGATCTTTCAAAAGCCATGATGGGTGTCTATCAAGGTGAGTTCGAGCAAATGAAAACCAGCCTGAACCTCGCCATGACGAATCTCACCACGACCCTCTCGACCGTGCGAGAGGTGGTAGATGGTGTCTTGAGCGGGGCGGAAGAGATTACGAATGGGAACCAGGACCTTGCTCAACGAACGAGCGAGCAGGCCTCAGCCTTGGAAGAGACCTCCGCGTCGATGGAGGAGATGACGAGCACCGTGAAGCAGAATGCCGACAACGCCAAGCAGGCGGATCAGCTGGCGGCAGTGGCTCGGGATGTGGCAGAGAAGGGTGGGTCCGTCACTGCCCGTGCGGTCCATGCCATGGACGAAATCAACCAAAGCAGCAAGAAGATCGCAGACATTATCACGGTGATCGACGAGATTGCCTTCCAAACCAATTTATTGGCGTTGAATGCGGCCGTGGAAGCAGCGCGGGCGGGAGAACATGGGCGAGGGTTTGCCGTGGTGGCCACGGAAGTCAGAAATCTGGCGCAGCGCTCGGCGACGGCGGCGAAAGAGATCAAGGACCTCATCAACGAGTCGATTCAGCGGGTAAATGAAGGAACTGAGCTGGTGGATCAGTCCGGTAAGACGCTGGAAGAGATTGTGACCTCGGTCAAGCGCGTCAGTGACATCATCGCGGAAATCAGCGCAGCCTCCCAGGAGCAGGCCAGTGGTATCGATGAAGTGAACAAAGCCATCATGCAGATGGATGGAACAACACAACACAACGCCGCCCTGGTGGAAGAAACCACAAGTGCCAGCCAATCCATGAAGGACCAGGCCAAAGAGCTGAAACAGCAGATCGAAGTGTTCAAGGTCAATGGGGTTCGTGAAGCGTCCTTCGTGAAAGGTGAAGCGCCCAAAGGCCGTGAAGCGTATCTCGTGAAGCGTGCAGCATCCGGATCAAAAACCAACCCCGCTTCACGAGCATCGGTTCACCCGGCAAAGCTGGCCCGCGTGGTCGGCGGTAACGGGAAGGATCGGCGGAGCACCGGCGAGGAGTTCGAAGAATTCTAAAAATCGTGAGGCGTCGTGCGCGAATCGTGAAGCGTGAAACGCTTGGAGCTGTGAAAGACGTGAAGCGTCCGAATCCGGAACGAGATCCGTTTCACGAACGAGATATGTACGACGTTTCATCGAAATACGCCGGAGAACCGGTTCCCTGTTCGGAAGCGCCAGATCCTATAGAATCTCATAAGAGTTGGTTTCTCCAGCAGCAAAGGTTGTCGCAGTTCCAGCGATGAGTTTGGAGAGCGTTTGCCGCTGTTTGTCTGAGATCGTCCGCATATCCTCCGGACAGTCAATAGAGTCTCCTTCTTAGTCGGTTCCTATAATCAGTCACGCTTCTCAAGTTCACCCAACTCGTTGCCGATAGGGATAATTGAAATTGAGCGCCCTCAGTTCATTAGGGTGAACGCACGCCGACTGAGCGACAAGGAGAGAGGCATGACACAAAAAACGCAGGCAGGGTTGTTTCTGGCATGTGTGTTTCTAGGGCAGTTGTCTTTCCTCGCTCCGGACGCCGATGCGATTCCCGCGTTTGCCAGAAAATACGATGTTTCCTGCAATACCTGTCACGTGTCTGGTTTCCCGAAGTTGAACGATTTTGGAAATCGCTTCCGGGACAACGGGTACCAGATGGATGCGGAGGAGGATCTCCCCACCGGCCTCCATATGGGCTATTGGCCGGTCTCTATGAGAACTGAAGTGGGCTATCAGGCCAGTTCGACCAGCCGTCTCGCCGTCGGCAATCCTGCGACAGGGTCGGTCAGCGCGTCTACGGGAGGATTCGGATTTGCCGCATTGGATCTCCTGGCCTTCGGCACGCTCATGAAAGATGTGGCCTTCGGTGTCGTGTATACGCCGGGGCTCGGTAGCATTGGGTTCGGAACCGGGGGAAGCGATGGGGATTTAGAAGCCGCGTTCGTTCGGCTGAACAATGTCTTGGGAACCAGTCTCCTGAATGTGAAGGTAGGCAAATATGAATTGGATGTTCCATTCAGCGAAAAACGTAGCCCAACACTGAATACGCCATTTGCGATCTACCACTACGTCCCAGGGCGGGCCTTGAGTCGTGTCGTAGCCAATCGGCCGGGAAATCCCACGTATGCTAATGCCAATGATTTTGCGCTCGGTGACAATCAGGCCGGGATGGAACTGTTTGGCACCAAGGACATCGAGCTTGTAGATGGGACGTTTCGCTATTCGCTGAACGTTTTATCAGCAAATACTACCAATGTGATCGGATCAGGCGGCGGTCGAGCGCTCCAGTTTTACGGCCATGCGACGCAATCGTTCGGAGGCTATGGCATCGTCAGCGGGCAACGCATCGGTGTCTTTGGAATGTTCGGTCGTGCGCCGACGATCGGAAACCTCGCCGTCGGTAGCGGTGAGCAAACCGGAACCGGTGAACAAAGCCGAACGTTTTCTCGCTTCGGTGTCGATTTCAGCATGACGGCCTTGGGTAAGCTCAATGTCTTCGGCGCCTATCTGATTGCCCATGAGAGTGGAGACCTTTTCCGATCTCAAGGGGTGGTGAACGGCCAAACGTCCCGTTGGAACGGTGGGTTCGTTCAAGCGGACTATAATTTCATCCCTCAGGCCGTGGTGTATTACCGATTCGATTGGATCAGAAACAATTTTCAGGGTGATGCTGCCTTCGATAAGCGGTTCGGGAATGTGGAAGCCCATACCGTGGCGGCTCGTTACCACCTGATGGTCAGCAAGCGAACGGCGTTCGCCTTTCATGCGGAATACAGCAATACCCGATCGTACAAAACCGGGGCGTTCGGGGCTGATCAAGTCGCGAATGTCGTGTTTCTGGGCGGTGACGTTGTGTTTTAGGAGGCGTGATGAGGACGACCCAACAAACGGTGATTGTTCAGACGACCGCGGCGCTCGTCACAATTCTTACTCTGACGGGTTCAGGCATGGCGGAAGAGCGAGACCCAGTCTCTAAGCGAGTGCCGTTCGGGGTACAGGCGGAGGTGGAAGGGGTGAAGAACCCCCTTGCCGCCACGTTTGGCAATATTGCGAAAGGCAAGGCCCTGTTCGAGGGAAGGGGAATGTGCATCAAGTGCCATGGAACCGAAGGGCGTGGGAACGGCCGTTTGGCCGAATTTCTCGATCCGTCGCCGCGGAATTTTACCAACCCCGAATGGCAGAAGAGCCGGTCCGACGGCGAGCTGCTCTGGATCATTAAAAACGGCAGTGAAGGAACCGGGATGGTCTCAATGGCACCGTCTGAAATTTCGATCGAAGAAGCGTGGTATGTCATTACTTACATCAGGACATTCGTCAAGAGCGGCTCGGGGAACCTAACCAATTGATCACAAGGAGCCTGCCATGCAATTCAGACCATGTCACCTGGTCACCGCGTCTTGTCTGCTCGTTGTTTGCGGGGCAATGATCGCCCTCGCCGCCGAACGCGATCCGTTGAAGCCTCGTGTCTCGGACGGAGACCTGGCGTCGGCCAGGGCGATGGCCAATCCCATCCCCTCGTCCACGGATATAATCGCCAAGGGGAAAGTCCTTTTTGAGGGGAAAGGCACTTGTATCAAGTGTCACGGACCAAAGGGGGGAGGGGACGGGCCGCTGGGTAAAAACCTCAAACCCTCCCCACGCTCCTTTGCGAATGCGGAGTGGCAACAAGCTCGAAGCGACGGAGAATTATTTTGGGTCATTAAGAATGGAAGCCCGGGCACCGGCATGGTCTCATTAATTCCCTCGGATATCAATGAAGAGGAAGCGTGGCACATCGTTCACTATGTGCGGACGCTGAAAGCCAATTAGCCTCGAGCGGAATCGCCATGAAGTTCGCTGCGATGAAGAATTGGCCGGTCGGAATGAGGCTGGGGTTAGCCTTTGCATTCATCTTGTCCGGACTGCTGGCTGTGGCTGGCGTGTCGCGCTGGGCGGTGATGACGTTATCCGACACGATCGCCAGTTTGTATCAGGACAATGCCCTGGCAGGTACCGAACTGGCCAAGATGAGCACGGCATTGCTCCGGTATCGTAATCAAGTCATTCAGATTATCGGGGTGCAAAGTAAGGAAGACTTTCAGGAAATGTTCGTGGAGCTTCCCAAACATGAGGAAGCGGTTCGCCGGTACTTGACTGCCTACAAAGGGCATCACAAGCGAACGTCGGGTGCGCACGATGAAACGGCGGAATCTGCCGCGGTCGAAAAGGGGATCGACGATTATCTTGCGCTGGAGAAGCGTACGATCGATCGAATCAAAACTGCAATGGAGGCAGCAGACGCAAAAGAAACCGAACGGCTTCGGCAGGCGGCCATTCAGAATTCCTTCTACGGTGCCGGGCCGACCATGAATATGGCGGGCGAACTGCTGGATCAATTGCTGACCACCGTCGCCCAGATCGCCGCTGATTCCAAACAGGTCGGTGACGAGACGATCGCCAGAGCCGAAACTATTTTGCTTGCCGTACTTACCGCATGTCTGGTGCTCGGTACGTTGATCGCGCGCATCTTGTCCGTCGGCATTACGCGGCCATTGAAAGTCTTGACCCATGCCGTGGCGTTGATCGCCGGTGGCGATCTGAAGGCCCGGTCTCCGGTGATGGCTCGCGATGAAATGGGTACCCTAGCTGGGGCATTCAATGATATGGGAGCGAAGCTGGAACTGGCCGCGGCCAAGCAGCAAGAAATGGTCAGTACGCTCAACAATGCCAGGGCCAACTTGGTGATCTGTGACCGGAACTTGTGTATGACGTACGTGAATAAGGGGGCGGAGGCGACGTTTGGGGAACTTGCATCTCAATTGAGACTGGGAGCCCCAACTTTCGATCCTGTACGCCTTATTGGGGGTAGTCTTGGGCCGCTCCTGGAATGCTCCCGGACCTTACGAACCAGCGTCGACAACCCACAGCGCCTCCCGGTTCGTGAAGATGTTCGAATCGGTCCCCTATTGCTGAACGTGACTATAAATAGCTTACTGTCAAACACTGGGGACCTTCTTGGTTACACGATGGAGTGGGTCAATGTCTCTCATATGCGCCAAGCTGAACGGACCGTTTCCAGGATGCAGTCTGCTCTGGAATACGCCGGAACAAATTTTATAATTGTGGATGAGAGTGAACAGGTGATCTTTCTGAATAAGGCGGCGCGCGAGTCTCTCATACAGAAAGAGGGTGAATTGCGTGCTGCCATTCCCGGTTTCAATGCCAATAAGATTCTTGGCGAGTCCATTCATTCATTTTTTAAGAACCCGGAGACCGTAAAGCATCTGGTTGCTGAACTTGGAGCACAGGCTGTACGCCATGGGGAGGTGACCCTTGGAGCTCTGACGTTCGATTATCAGGTTCGATCGGTCTTTAGTGCCCAAGGTGACCGACTGGCCTATGTTGCCGAGTGGCGTGATGTCACGCAGGAACGCAAAACCCAGTATCTTCTCGATGAATTGGTACGGGGGGCGAGTCGAGGACGGCTGTCCGATCGCATGGCTCTGGATCAGTTGGACGGGGTGTATCTTTCGATGGCGCGAAATATGAATACGCTGCTGGATGCCATATCGGTCCCGATGAAGGAGGTCGGCCTGGTTATGAAGGCACTGGCCTCGTGCGATCTGACGGTGACGATGGCTGGCCAGTACGAGGGCGAGTTCGAAGAGATGAAGAGGTGCATCGCCGAAGGCATGTATAATCTGACTCAAACAGTCGTCAGCGTTCGTGAGGCCGTGGAGAGTGTGACGTCCGGAGCGGAGGGGATTACGAACAGCAACGAAGACCTGGCGAAGCGAACGAGCGAGCAGGCCGCGTCGCTGGAAGAAACCAGTGCGTCGATGGAAGAGATGACGAGTACGGTCAAGCAGAACGCCGACAACGCCAAACAGGCCAATCAGTTGGCGATTGCGGCGCGGGAGACGGCTGACAAAGGCGGCGTTGTCACCAAGAAGGCGGTCGAGGCGATGGGTGAGATTAACAAGAGCAGTAAACGGATTGCCGATATCACGACGGTGATCGATGAGATTGCCTTCCAGACCAACCTCTTGGCTTTGAACGCGGCGGTGGAAGCGGCGCGGGCGGGAGAGTATGGACGAGGATTCGCCGTCGTGGCGGCAGAAGTCCGCAACTTGGCCCAGCGATCCGCGACGGCAGCCAAGGAGATCACGGGGCTGATCAAGGAATCCATCCAACGGGTAGCCGACGGCAGCGAGCTGGTCAACCAGTCCGGCAACACGCTGGAGGAGATCGTGCATTCGGTGAAGCGAGTCACGGACATCATCGCCGAGATCAGCGCGGCCTCGCAGGAACAAGCGAGCGGGATCGAGCAGGTGAACAGGGCGATTGTGTCGATGGATGAGACGACTCAGCAGAACGCCCTGCTTGTCGAAGGATTGACCGGCGCCACCAAATCGGTAAAAGAGGAAACCGGAGAACTGTATCGACGAGTGCTGGGGTTCAAATTACAGAACTCAGAGCTGGAAAAATCCATGATGCCGGACGTTCAGTCGTTCAGGACTTACGTCGCCAAAACGATTCACCGCAATTATGGGAAGGCGGGTGCTGAATCTCCGACAAGGCGATCGAAGGCGTCGCGTTCACAGGCCACTTCTTCTCTCCTTGGGCAATCAGGAGAAAAGGCCTCAACCGCCGTCAGGTTGCTTGTAGACGAGCCTCCGGTACGTCGACATAGGGATTCCGAGTTCGAGGAGTTCTAGCGCCGCGGGCACCCGTCGAAAGACTTTGTCGACATCCTGCAGGCTCTGCTGATTCAGGCCGTAATCTCCAAGAGGTTGAGCGTCGGCGCTCGCCTCCCCTTCCTCCTGAAACCGAAACGAACGGTCAAGAATTTCCTCCAATCGACCGACAAGACCTTGTCAGGAAATCCACGATGGGCGGATAGGGTCCCTGTGCGGCGTGCAGTTGCCGCTCGTTGAAGGTTGAGACGAGTCGTATGGAGTACTCAATTACCGCGGATGAATTCCAACGCTTTCGTGCGCTTATCTATGACGTGAGCGGAATTTCCCTGGGCGATCAAAAGCAATCGTTGTTGGCCTCTCGGCTCTCCAGACGTCTGCGAGACCTCGGACTGGCGACATTCTCCGAGTACTATGCGCACGTGATGGGTGACTCAACTCGTGACGAGTTCACCAAGATGTTGGATCTTATATCCACGAACAAGACCGATTTCTTTCGAGAACCGAAGCATTTCGATTATCTCCGCGATCAGATTCTTCCAGAGATGACGGCAGGGAAGTGCATTCGGATTTGGTCTTCCGCTTGCTCGACGGGTGAAGAGCCGTACACGATAGCCATGACGCTCTATGACGCCGTGTCGGATCCGAGCCAATGGGACTTCAAGATTCTGGCGACCGACCTCTCCACGCGCGTGCTGGCCAAGGCTGCGGCAGGCATCTACGACGAAGAGCGAGTCCGCGATGTGCCGGCTGACACGGTCAGGCGGCATTTTCTGCGCGGGCGGGGGAAGAGCGAGGGGCAACTCAAGGTCAAGCCTCACCTGATATCGATGATCCGGTTTCAACGTCTCAATTTGATGGACGATCACTACCCCATTAAAAGCCCGCTAGACCTAATTTTTTGCCGAAACGTGATGATTTATTTTGATCGCCCGACGCAAGAGAAGCTCATCAACAAGTTCCATAATTATCTGAGACCTGGCGGCTATCTGTTCATAGGCCATTCTGAAAGCCTTCAGTGGGTGAGCCATCGCTTTCATCCGCTGGCCCCGACGATTTATCGGAGGGAATCATGAGCCGCGTAACTCCGGTGGCTGTCGACCCGTTCCGTCATATTAGACGCATGCGCGACAGTAGATTCCCGCACGAGATTGCTTCCATTCTTCCAGGTGAATTCTTTGTAAGTCGCGAGCCTATGGTCGTCTATACCGTGCTCGGTTCCTGTATCGCTGCTTGTATTCGAGATCCGATCGTTAGAGTAGGGGGGATGAATCACTTTATGTTGCCGAAGCCGAAAGAGGGTGGCAATGATTCCTGGGGGGAATCGACCCGATATGGTTCCTATGCGATGGAATCGTTGATCAACGAAATTCTGAAGCAAGGTGGGGTGAAGAGTCGTTTGGAGGTGAAGCTCTTCGGGGCGGGGAAGATTTATGAGGGAAAGATCGATGTGGGGGCTCGGAACGCCGAGTGGGTCTTGGGGTTTCTCAAAACCGAAGGGTTGACGCCGGTTAAGTCGGACTTGGGGGATGTCTGTCCACGAAAGGTGTACTACTTTACTGAATCAGGTCGGGTGCTCATGAAGAAGATCGAGCGATTGAAAAACAAAACGATTCTCGATCGTGAAGAGGAATACGCAACGAAGATCCGGGCAGTGGAACAGCCGGTCGAAGAGGATGTGACGCTGTTTTGAAGGACGTGAAGCGTCGTTCGTGAAGCGTGAAGTGTCCGATTCTGAAACGGGATACGCTTCACGTTTCACGCGGCATGAGGGACATATGAGCAAGATTCGCGTATTGACGGTCGACGACTCAGCCTTGATGCGGCAAGTACTCGCCGCATTGCTGTCGAAGGACCCGGACATCGACGTGGTCGGATCTGCCCCGGACCCCTTCATCGCGAGGGAAAAGATCAAAGCTCTGAATCCCGATGTGCTGACGCTGGATGTGGAAATGCCCAAGATGGACGGCATCACGTTTCTTGAAAAGTTGATGCGAGGGCACCCAATGCCGGTGGTGATGGTGAGCTCCCTGACGGAGGCCGGTTGTCAGACGACGTTGCGCGCGCTGGAACTGGGAGCTGTGGACTTCATCGCGAAGCCGAAGATCGACCTTCGAGAGGGAATGGAAGAGATCGCGCAGGATCTTATTGGTAAGGTGAAAGCGGCGGCCTCCGCAAAGATCAGGAGTTGTAAGTCTCAGGCTCCAAGTTTCACGTCGAACTCCAAACTTGAAACACCAAACTTGAAACTTGAAACATCTTCGACGGCCATGATCAAAACGACCGACACGATCATTGCCATCGGCTCCTCCACCGGAGGAACCGAGGCCGTGAAGGAGATCTTGGAGGTGCTTCCTCCCAATACGCCGCCGATCTTGATTACGCAGCATATGCCGGAGCGGTTTACCAAGACGTGGGCGGAACGCTTGAACAGTTTGAGCCGGATCTCGGTCAAAGAAGCGGAAGACGGCGACAGTGTTCTGCCAGGGCATGCCCTCATCGCACCGGGAAATTTCCATATGACGCTCGTGCGGAGCGGAGCTCGCTACACGGTGCGCATCAACCAAGATGCTGCGGTGAATCGTCATCGCCCCTCGGTTGACGTGATGTTTGCGTCTATCGCGCACTATGCGGGTGCCAACGCGATCGGTGTCATTCTGACCGGAATGGGCGGCGATGGGGCGAAGGAAATGTTGACGATGAAACAGGCCGGTGCCTTCACGATTGCGCAAGATGAAGCGAGTTGTATCGTATTCGGGATGCCGAAGGAGGCGATCAAGGCCGGAGGGGTCGATAAGGTATTGCCCCTCCATGAGATCGCCGGTGCCATTCTGACACACGTGAGCCACTGATACACTGGGAGGCTGTATGCCGATCACCCAACGAATGTCACGCAGCGCAATGGTGATTCATATCGATGATGTCTTCACGCACCGGAACCGGAAGGATTTCTCCTCCGCCGTCAAGACGTTTAAGGAATCTCCAGGGAGGCATCTCATCGTCGACCTGCATGATGCTACTTATGTCGATAGTGCCGCGGTCGGCCTGCTGGCGCTCACGTCTCAGCAGCTGACCGCGGATGAGCGACGACTGAGCCTGGTAGGACCGCAGGGGACGGTGAAGACCATCCTCGAAATGGCCAATCTCGACCGAATGATTCCGGTGTATCCGACAGAGGAGGCAGCGGCTGACGCTCGAGCTGTGTGACGGGAAGCGACGAACCAAACTCGACCAATCGAAAGAAGGAGGTAGTCATGGCGATGCAAGCGAAGGAACGTCCGGTGCCGAACGGCGTGGTGCTGGAGTTGACGGGGGATCTCACCTACGCCAATCGGGAGCAATTCAAAACAGCTGTGGAAGCGGTGCGACAGAAGGGCTGCCGGCATCTCATCCTGAATATGGCGGAGGTCCGATTTGTGGACAGTTCCGGACTCGGCTTGCTCGCGCTGGTCTCGCAGAACTTCAAGCTGAGCCAAGGCAAAGTCAGCATGTTGAAGCCGCAGAGTTATGTGCGAGAAATCATGAGTCTGGCGAACATTCAAAAGCTCATTCCTGTCTACGACAACGAACAGGACGCGTTGGCGTCGCAGCAGCGCGCGGCATAGATTGCGAAGCGCGAAACACCCCTCGCAGCGGAGTTTCAGGTTTCGCGTATACGGTTTCAGGTTTCCGGACAATTTGAAGCATGAAACGTGAACCCTGCAGTTTGGACTTGGAACCTGAAATATGAAATCTGAAACATCCAGTCCGCAGCAAACGGTCCTCGTCGTGGACGATGAGCCGACCGCGCGCATTGCACTCGCGGCCCGACTCAAGCGCCTCGGCTATCGCGTGATTGAAGCCGTTGATGGAAAGTCCGGACTCGATGCGCTTCGACGAGAGCGACCTGATCTGACGATTCTCGATTGGATGATGCCTGAGATCGACGGCCCCTCCTTTTGCGAACGGGTGCGCCAGGATCCTGAGCTGCTGACCAGCCAAATTCTCATGATGACGAGTCACGATCAACCTGAGCAGATTGCCGAAGGCTTAGCCCGCGGCGCGGATGATTTTCTCAGTAAAGCTGCCAGCAAATATGAGATCACGGCTCGTGTTCAATCAGGGATGCGCGCGGCAAACTTGATTCGTCGATTGAAAGATGTCACCGAGGAGATTCGTCGCAAGCAAGAGATACTCGAACGGGAGCTTCAGTCTGCAGCCCGCTATGTGGAGTCATTGCTCCCCCCACCAGGCGCGATCGTGCCGGGTGTGCAAATGGTGCATGCCTATCGCCCATCGCTCGGCTTAGGCGGCGATCTCTTCAACATCGTGTCGTGGGGTGACGGCGTCTTGGGGTTCTATTTACTGGATGCCTCAGGTCACGGAGTATCGTCGGCCCTTCGCTCCGCGTCCCTGTCAACCTTTTTGCGACGGGGCAACTTGCTCCGTCATGTCGGGTCGACTGATCCGGGTGCGATTCTTACGGAAGCCAATAAACAGTTTCCGCTCACGGAAGATGGGAACTATTTTACGATCGTCTTCGCGCGGCTCGATATGCGTGCGCGCATCTTGTCCTATGCGACGGCCGGACATAATGGCGCGCTCCTGCATCGGTTGTCCGGAGAATTTGTTCAGATGGCGCAGCCCAATTTGCCGCTTGGATTTGATCTTTCGACGACTTACGTCACGACGGATCTCACCATCGCACCTGGTGATCGGCTGTATCTGTTGAGCGACGGACTCTACGAGGTTCCGAACTCGACCGATGAATTATGGGGACAGGACCGGCTGGAGGAGACAATTCGCCGGTACGGAACGAGCCCCTTGGCGGACGTGGTATCAGGAGCCATCACTGAAGCGATCAGATGGCAGGGGCACGAGCATTTTCCTGACGATGTTGCACTGATGGGGGTCGAAGTCACCGACAAACTTAGCTAAGTTTCAAGTTAACCTGAAACTTTAAACATGAAACTTGAAACCCAACGCGTCACAGATTAGGACGAATCCCATGTCTCAGGACCCTATCTTCAATCTTGATGAGGCGATGGCCCGAGTCGATGATGACCGAGAGACGTTCGACATGATGGTGGACCTCTTCGTCGAGCACGGTCCGAAAGACTTGGCGGATGCGAAGACGGCACTCGAAGAACACAATGCGGAAGGTGTCGCGCGATCCAGTCATCGGCTAAAAGGGGCACTACTGCAATTCTGTGCTCCGGCGGCCTTACAAACATGCAAGACGCTGGAGGAAACGGCGAAATCCGGTGACCTTTCCCAGGCCAAAGAGCTCTGCTCACACTTAGAACAGGAACTCCTCCGTCTTTTGACCGCACTTCGTCATGAACGAGACAAAGGACTTGCCGCATGAACAGGCCCGATTCATCGGATCGTCTGTTGGTCATCGATTCCTGCCCGGAGACGCAGGCATGCATCGCTCACCATTTACGGGGACGAGGCTATTCGGTTGTCTCGGCGCAGGATCCGGCCGCAGCCCTGGCCGCACTCGACGAGTCGGCGCCGGACATCGTGCTCACCGATCTCTTTCTTCCCGATGCGGCCGGACTCAACTTCGTCAAGGAGCTCAAGGCCAGGCATGAGCTCTGTCCCGTGATCGTGATGGCGCACAACGCAGAGGAACCGCTCATTCTCGAGGCGCTTCGTGTCGGGGCCGCCGACTATCTGCATAAACCGATTGCTGAAGAAGAATTGGCCCAGGCTATTCAACGTGCCCGCACGTTACTACCTGGTGACGCCGCAGACATCCCTGGGCTATGCCGATCCGAGTATTGCCTCACGGTGGATTCGGATCCTGCCCATATTCCAGCCATTATTTCGTGGCTTATCAAGACGACGGCGTCGACGTTATCTCCGCTGCAGCGCCTCCATCTTCAAGGAGCTCTCCAAGAACTGCTGTTCAATGCGATCGAACATGGGAATCTCGAAATCTTTTATCACGAGAAACAAGAGGCGTTGGCGGAGGGACAGTACGAAGGACTTCTTGCCCAGCGATTGGCACAAGCGCGACTCAGGGATCGGCGGGTGACCATTCATGCGCTCCATGACAAAATCGCCAAGAGTCTGGTGTACCGCATCACCGACGAGGGCAAGGGGTTTAAGTGGCGGAGCCTGTTGGTGCGATCTCAGGAAGTCTGCGAGTCGGAGGATGCCAACGGGCGGGGGATTTTCTTGACTCGATCATTTTTCCCCAGCCTGACCTACAATGAACGCGGGAACGAAGTCACCATCACCCTGCCGCTCGGGTAAGTTTCAAGTTCAACGTTTCAGGTTTCATGTTGGGGGAACAGTCTCTGCGAACTTGAAACGTGAAACTTGTAACCTGAAACTCTCATAAAATCCGCATATATGCCACGGTGCTCTCGCCTTTACTCGCATCTCGTCGCAGCACCACGAATGAAGTCTTGGTGGTTTCATTCATTGTGATGGCCAGCCGCGCCGAAAAGTAGTCGGACTTAATGTCGTAGTCGTTGCGCAACGTCCGACCGATTTCTTGAAAACTGCTGACGCGATCGAGCTCGACCTTTGTTTTGTAGGGACGACCTTGGACGATCTCCATGGCCATCGTTTGGGTGACGCTTGGGTCGAGGGTCTGAATGACGATGGGATCAGCCGTGTTCAGGTTCATAGGCCCTCCACCTTCTAAGGGATAGAGCGTCACGTAGGGTTCGATTCGTTCGATGATTTCCGGGGTAAACCCCTTGATGAGCCGAAGGTCGCCGAGTCCCGACAACGGCGCATTCGCAGCGCGATAGGGCGGTCTCAGCGACTGATAGTACAAGCTCTCGGCTCCAGCCGGTTGAGGGGCCTCGTCTTGATCGATCCAGTCGATGAGGGCATCCACCAAGTTCGGACTTATTTTAAGCAGCTCGAAGAGTCGTCTGACTCGGAACACCTTTTTTTTCTGCTCCAATTCGCCGCCCGATGTCGATGCGAGGTCGTTCAGGTTGACTTTTCCTGTCTCGTCGGTGATCTGTGCGGTCAACCATCCGTCGCCGATCGCATAATTCTTGATCGGCATGGCCCAGATGTCGGTCGGGCCGTCGAATTTTTGGCCGGTCATCTTCTCGCGCAAGAGGTCCTGCGCCAGGACGGCGCGTGTTGCTTGCACGGCAGCCCGGATCAGCATGCCGGCCTTGTAGTCGTCTCGGAACGTCGCCGCCGCGCGGTACTCGCGGCGCGCCTCGGCATCAAACTCAAGAATGAGGGCGGTGAGAAGAGTCAAGACGAGGAGCGCCAGAAGCAGGGCGATACCACGCTCGTCAGCTTTTGGCATAGCTCAAGACTCGAATGGTTGCATCCATGTTCACCGGGTTATCGAATTTCGGCCGCATTTGGAGATGGCGAACATGAAGGTTGTAGGGAGCCTGGTCGATGGCGACCAAGAGGGCCAGTACGTCCGGGAGCTGCACGCCTTCCAGCCGCAGATCAACGGCGGTTTCTTCATAGCCTTGCGCCAGGGTTTGGACTTGCGGCTGCATGCTCGTGATCCGCTCTCGGACCTGCGCGGTCGTGGCTGCTTCTTCCATGAACGTGAGCAGCGAGAAATGAGTGTCATGTGTGGGCATGCGACGTTCGACCTTCGTCAAACGATCCCGCTTGGCGAGATAGTCTTGGCTCAATGCCGCCAATTCGGTGAGATCTTTCTGCTTCCGCACCGTCTGCCGTTCGAGGCGATCCAAGTTGTCGAGCAACGGGTCGACGATGAGCACGAAGAGGAGGCTCAGTCCGACGACGACCCCTCCGGCCAGCAGGAGTCTCCGTTCCCGCTTGGACATGAGATGCCATCGTTCTCGAAAGTTCTGCATCATGATGGTTTCACCGTAACGGTCATCCGAAATACCACCTGATTGGGGGCGGCACCCACGCGAGTTTCGGTGACCGCGACCTCTGCGAGTTGAGCGCTCTCGGCAAGGGTCTGTTTCACCCGCTCCACCGCGTCGAACGAGGTCGTCTCTCCCTCCATGAGAATCACCGCTCCATCGACGGTCAGCTCTCGAACCTTGACCGTTGTTCCCGGCGGCAGCTGCTTGACGAAGATGGACAGCGTGCGCAAGACAGTCTGGTCTGTGGTATCGACCAGGCCAAGGGACTTATCGAGCTGGCCGATGCGGTACTTGGCCTGATCCACTTCGTCTCCCGGGGAGGCGCCGGATCCAAAAACTTGCGCATATTGACCCTGCAGCGCTGTTTTCAGTCTTGTCACCCGTTGGTCCTGCAAGAGAAAGTGGACCGAGAAGTCGATGAGCGCCAGGACGGCGAGGACCAGCGTTGCGCCGAGAGCCAGACGCTGGTTCTGCTTAGTCGTGACGGCATCCGGGGATGTGGCGTCCGTCACCCCTTTCAGGTCAAGGGCGAGGCCGAGCGGAGACGACTTAAATCGCCAGCGCGGTCTGATGATCTTGGGGTGAATCGCCAGGCCGAAGGCGATGGAAAAGGCCCGTGGCGTATCGGTGCCGAATCCCTGGCGTGATCCGACCGGGTAGAGCCCCAATTGTCGCGACAGATAATCTCCGATTTCCTGCAGCTTGGATCCCCCTCCGCAGACCCAGCTATGCGTGAGGCGACCCCGCTCGTGTCCTTCATAGGCTTGCAGCGTGATGCGAAGCTCTCGGAGAATCGGTTCCAGCAATCCTTTGACTTGTTCAACGGCGATCGTACGCTTATGTCGCTCCGCATCGGCAAAACTACAGGCGTGCCGGACGGCCAAGGCATGCGTGAGATGATTGCCGCCCCAGAGGATCGTCCGCAGGACGACGGGACGTCCGCCCTGGACGAGACAGAGCGTCGTTTTCGAAGCCCCAACGTCGATGATCGCCAGATCCGGCGGGACGCTGGCTCCTTCTTCCTGTAAATACTGCGTGACGGAATAAAGCGCCATCGCATCTACGTTGATCGCCGATGGTTCCACATCGGCTTGGGCGAGGAAACGGAGATGCTCGGCAATCTTGTCCCTGGGTGCCGCGGTGACGAGCACGTCCGACCCCTTCACGTCTCGGGCGACCCCTTCGATCGATTGTTGAGGCGGAAGGATCAGGCTTCCGACCGCCAGATCTTCAAGCGGCATGGGGACAAGATTTTCGACTTCAAACGGCACGACCTGCGCCAACTTGGCCGAATCTTTGAAGGGAAAGGACAGGGTTCTTACAAAGAGATCCTGACAAGGGATCGCGGTGACCAAGCGATCGGTGGCGTAGAGTCCATGACGCCAGATGAAACCTCGCAGGGACTGGACACGCCTGGCCGGTTCAAGATCTTCCGGACGGGCAAACGGCAAGGGGTGTTGGAAATAGTCGACCGTTTCACGACCGCTCAAGCGGCGTCGAAAACGAACGGCTTTTAAGCCCGTTTGCCCGATATCCAGTCCGACACATTCATCGACTATTGCCATACAGGTCCCGACGGAGTCTCTTGATAAGGTGCCTACTTTACAATGTGATCCTAGCCTGTGCCAAGGTGCCCATAATCTTTAGGGTGATAGGTGTTCCAGGAGGTGGAGAGGGGAGGTTCAGCGATCCGGCTTTGGCGGCAAAGCCGGGACCGGGAACGACCGTGACTGTGAGTCCAAGTTGGCTGTTTGCGATCGGTTGTTGGAGCGTCATGCTTCCCTCTCCTGTGAATGAACCGTCGATGCCCTCGCCTTTCAGTTCCGTGACATCGCAGAGGAGGTCTCGACAAGAGACTCTTGCGGAAGCCGAGCTGAAGGTGAGCGATAGGAATCGACCACTGCCGACCGGGATCTGGTCGACCACCAGATCGGTCGCCTCCGCGGCCCACGTGCCTTCCCCCTTCATGAGATCTGTTGAAGATTGTCCTGAGTCGACGCGATGGGAGAAGTTTCCATTCAAGGTTCCCCTGGTGACATACCCGCGAATGAGTGTAGGAAGATCCACTTGCTGCAGCTGTCCCTTGATTGCGAAGGGGCCGGGCGAGGAAAACGATGGGGCAGTCACCGAGGCCTTGGCCAGGCTTGTCTGTGATGACTGTGCATCCAGCTGGATGACGACATCGAGACCAAGGCTTCCGACCAGAGCCTTGAAGACTCCAAGTTTGGCCTGGATCACAGCCAGTTCGATCGGGTGGACATTCGGTTTCGACAGAGTGACATTGCGCCATTCCAGACTCAGCGGGATTCCCATGCTCCAGTCGGCGACTCGAACCTCCATCCCGGTGGCTCGATTGAGCTCCGCCACCAACCGTGCCTGGAGCATCCCGTACGGAAAGGTGGCGAGGATGCAGACTGCTACGATACCAATTCCGGCGGCACCCCACGCAAGGATGGGGCGCCAGTGTTCAAGCCATGTGATGGTCATGATGTGCCAATCGTGACCCATTCCCGCACGGTCCTGGGTGCGGTTTCGAGGTATTGAAACGTTGCTTCAACCAAAGCCAGGATCTTTCTGCATGCGTCAAGCCATGTGATTGTCATGATGTGCCAATCGTGACCCATTCTCGCACGGTCCTGGGTGCGGTTTCGAGGTATTGAAACGTTGCTTCAATCAAAGCCAGGATCTTTCTGCATGCGTCAAGCCATGTGATAGTCATGATGTGCCAATCGTGACCCATTCTCGCACGGTCCTGGGTGCGGCATCGGGATCTTGGAATGTCAGCTCAATCAGGACGGCCTTCGGAAGTTTGCCGGCCGTCGGCCATTCGTCGAGCCAGATCCGATTCTGGTCGTCGTAATACCGAACGTTGAAGGCCTGGACGTGGTCTGCGAGTTCCATCTGGTCCAATGTTTCGTCCGTATCGGTCAGGGTATAGAGATTTCTGCGGACAAACCGAATCAACCGGTCACGTTCACGCGCATACACGACTCGAATGACTTCGCTTTCCCTTGCCGTTGAAATACTCAATTCCTGACTCATCGCTAAAAACGCGAGCGTGTCGGACGGCTGTCCTTCCTGGGTGCCGTTCATTCCAACCCAGGGGTAGGCGAGACTCCGCTTGCTGAGCGCGAGCTCTTCAGCCATGAGGCGCAGGATCTTTCGCACGGTCTGCTCTCTGGATACATGTTCTCGTCCGGCGTCAACGGCCTGTGTGGTCGTGATCAGCGACCCGAATACCATGGCGGCGATGATGCCGAGGAGCGCCACGGCGACCAAGATCTCGACCAGGGTAAACCCCGCTTGGGATTTAAAAGGTGAGACGCCCGGCGAAGACATAGGTGCTCACCTCCAAGCTTTCCTCGCGTTCGGCGCGAGGCCAGGTTACCTTGATGCGAATTTCTCGAATCAACTCCAGCGGCGTCGGTGCGATGGTCTGTTTCCACCGATAGCCGACGGCTCGCGGAGCGGTCTGGGTCACCGGTAGAGCTCCGAGTGGAATCTGCCGGAACTCGCCGACCGTTTCCCCGATGGCATACTGCCCTACGAGTTCCACTTCCAACAATTTCTCCTGCGCCAACAGGGTCGCGACCGTCAATTCCGAGGCCCGATCTTGGAGATCCAGATCAAAGTTTCTCAAACCCAAGAGAATCGGCAGGGCGATCGCCAGCAAACCGATCGCCAGCAGCACTTCGAGCAGCGTGAATCCCGCTTCATTGAGTTTGGGTTGAGGTCTGATTTGGTGCCTGACTTTGCGCATTTTGGCCTGTTGATGGGTTAGGAAGTCCGTCTGTCGTCAACCCCGCGGCTCCTATTTGTGTTTTGGCCTTCAACAGGGTTTTGACGCGGTCAGGAATAAAGCGATATCGCGGAATATCAAATCGTTCGTCACTCACTCGAATGGCTCCCGTCAGTGAGTCAACGGCCAGCCCCAGCAGATTATTCTTTGAATCCATAAGGTACATCGTGACTGGTTCGATCCGTCCGTTGGTGAAGAACGAGATCCCAGCGCGTCCCGACATGTGTTTCTGTGTCCCGAAGGAAACCTCTGTCAGACGAATGGAGTCGGGGAGGGCGCGGGGAGTTTTCCAGGCCGGGTCAAGCGGCAGGCGCTCTTCCTTGCCTTCGACGCGCATCATCCAGTAGAGCCCTTGGTCCAGATCAAAATATAACCGCAATGGTGTTTGGCTCGCCGCTGCGTCTCCCTGCAGGGTTCGGAGCAGACCGATCAGCTTCCTTCCGGTGGAACGCAGATCCTCGTCGAACGTGATCCGAGGAATCATAATCGCCAGCACTCCGCCGATCAGGAACAGGGCGATCAGCATTTCCAGGATCGTAAAACCGGCGACAGAGCGTGAAGCGTGAAGTGTGAAGTGTGAAGCGCAAGGCGTCGAGCGTGATGCGTGATGCGTCGGGTTCGCCTGTCGCGCCCACGCTCTTGCTGACAAATGACTGATGACCATTGACGTCTTACTCTTTATCCAGGTTCCAATTAGTGATGTCGGCGTTCACGCCTTCACCGCCGACCTCTCCATCGGTGCCGAGCGAGGTGACCTCGTAGTCGATCTTCTGGTCACCCCGTTGGACGGGACTGACGTATTTATAGGGATTGCCCCAAGGATCCTCGGGGAGTTTCGGCAGATAGCCGCCGATCTTCCATTTCTTGGGCACCACGCCCACGGATGGCTTTTCAATGAGGGCTTTAAGGCCCTGCTCCGTGGTGGGATAGACTCCGTTGTCCAGCTTATAGAGTTGCAGGGCGCCCTCGATATTTCGTATTTGGACTTTCGCGGCGGTCCGTTTGGCGTCGTCGGTCCTGCCCATAATACGGGGCACAACCAGGGCCGCGAGAATGGCCAGGATGGCCACGACGACCATGATCTCGATAAAGGTAAAGCCGGCAGAGGACCCGAGAGGTCGCCTGATAAGGCGGGTGGCCAAACGAATGAGAGGGTGCTTACCCTCGCTCTGTAGTTCTGCATCTGTCATCATCACTCCCCCTTTTCCATGCAATGTCCGTATACTGATGTTGTGTCCGTGCCGAGCATTTATCGTATCATTTGGCCCATTTCAAAGATGGGCAAGAGAATCGCGACGACGATGAAGAGCACGATAGCCCCCATCACGAGAATCATGATCGGCTCCATCAGCGAGGTCAAGCGAGCAATCACCCGTTCGACTTCGCTGTCGTAAATTTGGCTCACGCGCCGCAGCATCTCTTCCATCTCTCCGCTTTTTTCACCGACCGCGATCATGTGGGTAACCAGCGCAGGAAATTCACCGCTCCGCTTCAAGGGATCGGCGATCGTTTCACCTTCGCGAATGTTCTGCCGCGCACTTTCCACCGTTTCTTCGAGCACGCGATTATTCATGACTCGCTTGGAGACATCCAGTGCGTCGAGCAATTGCACACCGCTCGCCAACATGGTGGACAAGGTGCTCGTGAGCCTGGAAATTGACACCATTCTGGCCACGTCCCCGATCAGCGGAAGTTTGAGCGTCATGCGGTCGGCGACCATCCGGCCTCGGTCAGTTTGGATAAAGCGCTGTATCAGGTACGAGCCTCCGATGACCAGCCCCAGCAGCACCATCCAATAATCGGCCATGAATTCGCTGACCGACATCAGCGCGACGGTCGGCCAGGGCAATGCCTGCTTCTGTTGCGCGAACACTTGGGTAATCTTGGGCACGACAAAGGTGATGAGGAAAAACAGGATAATTGTCCCGATCACCAGCATGATGATGGGATAGAGCATCGCATTGGTGACCTTGTTCCTCAGGGCCTGTTGCTTTTCTAAAAACTCCGCAAGCCGGAACAAGATTTGATCCAGTGCGCCGCTGGCTTCGCCGGCCCGAACCATATGGACATAGATGGGAGAAAAATCCTTTTCGTAGGTTTCCAAGACGACACTCAACGCTTTCCCTCCGCGAATTTGCTCTCTGATGTCGGCGAGAAGGGATTTGATAGGTTTTTTCTGGGCTTGATCCACGAGGACGCCAAGTGCCTCGACGAGCGGGAGTCCGGCCACCAGGAGCGTCGCAAACTGCCTGGTCAGCAATGATAGGTCAGTTGCCGAAAGGACGGACGATTTCCCAGTCGCACGTGTGGTCGTAGAACGGCCTTTTTCTTGTGAGTGGATCGCTTGTTGGCCCTGTTCGACGACATCGGTGGGATACACACCTTCTTTCCGAAGCTTCAGGCGCGCTACCTTGACGTTTTCCGCGTCGATGATTCCTGTCGCGGCTCCGCCGTCGCTTCGGTATCCCTGATATTGATAGACCGGCATGATCAGGAGGCTCCTAGGTATGTAGACGAAGCCCATGAGTGCCTGGTGATCAGAGCGGCCTGGGAACGGCGTGATGGGTGGGAATAGGGAGGCAGCATCTAATCGATGTCAATTTCTTGTTGGGTAATCCGCATGACTTCTTCGAGTGTCGTCTTGCCCTGAATGACTCGTTCCGCCCCTTCCTGCTTCAACGTCACCATGCCTTTCGCAATGGCTGCCTGTTTGATGGCGGTCGAGTCTGCCTTGCTCCCGATCAGACGTCTGATCTCGTCGTCGAACACCATCAGCTCAAAGATGCCGGTTCTCCCACGGTATCCGGTCTGTGAACAGGCGGCACAGCCCGCGCCACGATACAGCGTGACGTTCGAGCCGGGAGGGAGATCGAGGCGATCGAGCTCTTCTTCGCTTGCCGTGTAGGAGCGCTTGCAGTCCGGACAAATCCGTCGGAGCAGCCGCTGGGCCAGGACGGCGACGACCGAAGAGGCGACGAGAAACGGCTCGATGCCCATATCGATCAGGCGGGTGGCGGCGCTTGCGGCATCGTTGGTGTGCAGAGTAGAAAACACCAAGTGTCCCGTGAGCGAAGCGTGAATGGCGATCTCCGCCGTTTCACGGTCGCGGATTTCGCCGATCATGATCACATCGGGGTCCTGTCGCAGAATCGATCGGAGTCCGGCGGCAAACGACAGGTTGATTTTTGGGTTCACCTGCATCTGTCCGATTCCAACCAGCTGATATTCGACCGGGTCTTCAACCGTGATGATGTTCTTGTCCGGCGCATTGATGTGACTCAGTGCAGCATAGAGCGTTGTGGTCTTTCCGCTTCCCGTGGGGCCGGTGACGAGGATGATCCCATGCGCGAGTTGGATGAGCTGATGGATAACCGCGAGTCGTTCTTTCGAAAATCCCATTTCCGAGAGATTGAGGAGGCGGTTTTCTTTCTCCAGCAATCGCAGCACGACTCGTTCACCGTGTGAGGTGGGTAAGACCGAGACACGAAGGTCGACATCTTTCCCGGACGTCCGGATGGCGAAGCGGCCGTCTTGCGGTAAGCGCTTCTCGGCGATGTTGAGACCGGCCATAATCTTCAATCGAGCGATGATGCTGGCCTGCAAATGCTTCGGCGGGGTGAGGACCGGATAGAGCACGCCGTCGATGCGATAGCGGATCACCAGCCCACGCTCGAACGATTCGAAGTGGATGTCGCTGGCTCGCTGCCGAACCGCCTGAAACAGGACCGAGTTGACCAGTCGAATGATCGGAGCCTCGTCGGTTGCGTCGAGTAGATCTTGCGGCTCGTCCAGTTCGTGTGCCAGCTGGTCAAGGCTCTGGTTCGCAGCAATATCTTCCATCACTTGCTCAGCACCGGCCGGATTGGCGATGTGGTCATAGGCGCTGTTTAAGCAGCTGAGGAGGGTGACGCTGCTTGTCAGCACGGGTTTGATCGGTTTCCCTAAGAGGAGGCGAAGGTCATCTAAGGCGACGGTTTCGAGAGGGTCGGTCGAGGCGGTCAGAATGGAACCCTCTTCATACCGGAGCGGCAAGACGCGGTAGCGCCGACAAAAGGCGATCGGGACCTTCTTGATGAGCTCATGATCGACCTGGCTGGTATCAAGCTGTGGCATCCAGGCCATCTCGAATTGCTGAGCCAGGGCTTCCAGCAGCTGGTCCTCACGCAGCGCGCGAAGATGAAGCAAGACTTCTCCCAACCGACCGCCTTTCTCCTCCTGATAGGCGAGGGCTTCTTCAAGTTTGGATTCCAGGAGGTGAAATTTTTCCTCGAGAATGCGTCCCAGCAGCGGACGAAGCGGGCCGGAATGGGGTTGATCGGTCTCACGCATGTAGCCAATTTCCTTAGACATCATGTCAATCCTGATGGGTGCTGGATTCTCTGGTTTTAACGGAACTTGCCAGCTATGGCCTAAAGATACTCTTCCTTCTCGCAGCCTGGCAAGGACGAGCCGGCGTCTTTACTGAAAATTGAGGTCAGGCGCGTCCTAAACTGCCGTCAAACTGCGCACTTAGACAATGCCGTTTGGGGTAGGGTTCAGGGAAGTGAGTGGGGTGCCGAACTAGGGTCAGCGTAATTCATAGGTGATCGTCGAACGTTGGTTATTTCGAACCACATCGAGCTTGACGATCTGCTCATTCTTGAGCTGCTGAAGCAGGCTCAACATGGTACTCGGGTCACGGATATCGACTCCGTTGACGCTCTGCAACACGTCACCCTTTTGAACCCCGATTTTTTCATAAAAGCTGGCCGGGGCGATGTAGTCCAAGCGGTAGCCGTTCACGGCTCCGTTTGCCATATTGGGAACCGCTCTCGCTTGTGACAACAGCTTGGGAAGATCGTTCATGGCCTGTTCTACTTCACGTCGATCGACGACTTTCCGCAATGGACTGCTGGATGTCGAGGGTTTGGCAGGAGATGGCGTTGAGCCGGTTGGATCGACGGCAGTAGGTGGGGCTTCCGCGTGTGCCAGTTCCAACAATTCTTCCACATTGCCTTGGCGAATCATGACGCCGTTGCGGCGGATTTCGCTGACTTCCCCGAGGTCGAGCACCGACTCATGAAGGTGGTACAACGACTGTTGTTTCGATGCGAGGTCCTCAATCACCGCAAAGACGCCGCGCTCATCGCCCAGCACGACGCCGATTAGTCGCAGCTTGCCCGCCAGGCCGAGGGACGCGCGTACAATGGGGCCTGAGCCTCCTCGACGGCCGGAACCAGTCGCATTCGTCATGCCATCCTCCGTCGGAGCCGGAAGCAAGAAGAGGCCGCTCGCTCGGATCTGCTCGACTGCTTGTGTGGGCGAATAGGAGGTCTGTACGGGAGCCCCTGCTGAGCTGATCAGGCTGGTTTCGGAAGGAGGTCCCGGCATGACGTAGAGCGCGTCCGCGACAAACGCATTGATGGCATGTGCGATGAGCAGCCCGCCGACAATCAAGCAGAGGAACAGTCCGCCGCGACGCATTTGTTGAGCAGGAATGGTTGCCAAAGTCTTGCCTCTCTGTACCTGACTCACGCATGGTACCTGGGGTGTGCGATCAGTCGCAAGAATCTTTTCTTAACGATCTTTTTACATGATGCGAGTAGACTAGCATCGCGAAGGGAGTGATAATGCCACGCTTACCAAGAGGGCACCAGTGAAGAAAGCATTAATTACCGGAATCACAGGCCAGGATGGGTCATATCTGTCGGAACTGCTCCTTGCCAAGGGATACGAAGTCTATGGCATCATTCGGCGTTCCAGCTCGTTCAACACCGGCCGCATCGATCCGATTTATGAAGATCCGCATGTGCCGCACCGTCGACTCCACCTTATTTATGGCGATTTGAACGATGCTAGTTCCCTAAACCGGATCTTGCGCACCGTCCAACCTGATGAAATCTATAACCTGGGCGCGCAGAGCCATGTGCGGGTGAGTTTTGACATTCCAGAGTACACAGGAGAGATTACGGGACTTGGCACCATTCGGCTGCTTGAAGCCATCCGGGAGTCAGGGCTCAAGCCGAAATTCTATCAAGCGTCATCGAGTGAAATGTTCGGCAAGGTGTTGGAAGTGCCTCAGAAAGAGACGACGCCGTTTTACCCTCGGAGCCCCTATGGGGCGGCCAAGGTCTACGCCTATTGGATTACCGTCAACTATCGAGAAGCCTACAACCTCTTTGCCTGCAACGGCATTCTGTTCAACCATGAATCCCCTCGGCGAGGGGAAACCTTCGTGACGCGAAAAATTACACAGGCGGCGGCTCGCATCAAGCTCGGCGTCCAACAGGAATTGTTTTTGGGGAATCTCGATGCGAAGCGTGACTGGGGCTATGCCGGTGACTACGTAGAAGCGATGTGGATGATGTTGCAAGCGCCACAAGCAGATGACTATGTAATTGCCACGGGGGAAACCCATACGGTCAAGGAAATGTTGGAACTCACCTTCGACCGGCTTCAGCTGGATTGGAAAAAGTATGTCAAGATCGATGCGAAATACTACAGGCCAACAGAAGTCGATTTGCTGATCGGAGATGCAGGTAAGGCGAAGGCAGAACTCGGATGGCAACCCAAGGTGAAATTTGAAGAGTTGATTGCCATGATGGTCGATGCCGATTTGGCGGCGGAAAAGGAAAAGTTGGATGGCACGAGGAAGCGGACCTAAAGGGGGTGTGTTCTGAACAGCGGCGTGGGGTTCTGGGAGAGTCAAACCGTGGTTGTGACCGGCGGTGCCGGCTTTCTTGGATCGTTCGTGGTCGAGCGGCTCCAAGCAAAGGGCTGTCGCCGGGTCATAGTTCCTCGGAGTAAGGACTATGATCTGGTGCAGATGGAGGCCGTGCAGCAACTCTACAGTGATGCCAAGCCTGATATGGTCATCCATTTGGCGGCGCGGGTCGGCGGCATCGGAGCGAACCAGGCCAATCCAGGGCGGTTCTTCTACGATAACTTGATGATGGGGGCTCAGCTGATCGAGATAGGGCGTCAGCAGGGGCTGAAGAAATTCGTCGCAACAGGAACCATCTGCGCCTATCCGAAGTTTGCCCCGATTCCGTTTAAAGAAGATGATATCTGGAACGGATACCCGGAGGAAACGAATGCTCCATACGGGTTGGCCAAAAAGATGATGCTGGCCCAGTCGCAAGCCTATCGGCAGCAATATGGATTTCATTCCATTGTCCTGTTCCCCGTGAATTTGTATGGGCCGCGTGACAATTTTGATCTCGAAACCTCTCACGTCATTCCGGCTTTGATCCGGAAATGTGTTGCGGCGAAGGAAGAGGGGCACGCGTTCATCACGCTCTGGGGTGATGGATCCCCGACTCGTGAATTCTTGTATGTCGAAGATGCCGCCGAAGGGATTCTGCTCGCAGCCGAACGGTATGACGCTGATCTTCCAGTCAATCTGGGGACCGGTGAAGAAGTCAAGATTCGGGATCTTGCCGCAATGATCGCTGCCGAAGTGGGGTTCACCGGGCAAATTCGATGGGATGCCACCAAGCCGAACGGCCAACCTCGCCGCTGTCTCGATGTGAGTCGAGCGAAACAGCTCTTCGGCTTTCACGCTCACCATCGCTTGCGCGACGGATTGAAGAAAACGGTTCAGTGGTTCCAAGCCAACCGGCAATCGGTACGGGAAGTGCATTTTTAGAGCGACCTGACCGGTTCGCCTGCGTGCACAGTCTTGCCCCTCGAAAAGCACTATTCAGTTGCCACCTGTCCGTTGAACCACTACCATCACGGAAACTTTCCACAGTCGATCCATGGAAATTCAGATTTGATCTGAGGTGAACGTGAAACGCATCGATATCATTGCCGGGGCACGCCCAAATTTTATGAAGATTGCGCCGATTATTGAGGCGCTCAAAGCGGCCGAGAGCCGCGGCAGTCAGTTGCGATATCGGCTCATCCACACCGGCCAGCATTACGACCGTGCGATGTCCGGCAGTTTCTTTGAAGAACTTGGGATTCCCGATCCGGACATCAATCTTGAGGTCGGGTCCGGCACGCAAGCTGAGCAAACCTCCGGCATTATGGTCGGGTATGAGAAGGTACTTCTGAAAGAGAGGAGCGCTCTTTGCTTAGTCGTGGGCGATGTGACGAGTACGATGGCCTGCTCAATCGCTGCGCGAAAGCTCGGGGTGCCTGTCGGCCACGTGGAGGGTGGAATCCGATCCGGCGATTGGACAATGCCCGAAGAGATCAATCGAGTCGTGACCGATTCCATCACGAACTGGTTTTTTACGACGAGTGACACGGCGAACGAGAACTTGCGTCGTGCCGGCATCGCCGATGAGCACATCTTTTTTGTCGGCAACACGATGATCGACACATTGCTCAAGAATCTGCCGCGCTTACGACCTCCGGCTTGTTGGACATCGCTCAAGCTGCAACCTGGGCAGTTTTTTGTTGTGACGCTCCATCGACCTGCGAACGTTGATGGAGAGCGCAAACTCTTGGATCTGCTCCATGCCATCAGCGATGGGACGAAGGGATTACCGGTGGTATTCCCCGTTCACCCACGCACCGCAAAAAATCTTCGTGAACTCGACAGTAAGACCCCGCAACTTCATTATGTCGATCCACTGGGTTACTTAGAATTCAATTATCTCGTCAAACATGCCAAGGGAGTCATTACCGATTCCGGTGGTATCACAGAAGAGACGACCGTGCTTGGGGTGCCCTGCCTGACGCTTCGTGATAACACCGAACGACCGGAAACAATCACGATCGGGACCAATGAGCTGATCGGAACGGATCCAACCAAGCTTCCTCCTGCCCTCGCTCGATTGATGGCTGGGGAATGGAAGAAAGGAGCCATCCCGCCGCTGTGGGATGGGAAGGCGGCGGAGCGGATTGTGGCGCAGTTGGAGAGGTTGCTGCTCCCAGGTTGTTGATACGGGGCTAGCTCCACAGTCTTCGGTGGTGCCCGTCCCGGTATCCATTGCCTGATACCAATCATGGAGGCATGGCATGAACACTGCGGCGAAGATCGCTGACCCTCGTGTCATAACCGTGGAAGTCACCGACGATGAGATTATTGCGCATTTAGTCGATGGACGGACGATCAGCGTACCCTTGGTCTGGTCATGGCGGTTAGCGAACGCTACCGAGACGCAGCGACAACATTGGGAGATCCTTGGCGACGGTCAGGGGGTTCATTGGCCTGATGTCGATGAGGATATCAGCGTGGAAGGCATGTTACACGGAATGCCAGCCCATCGTTCCAGAGGGCCAGCAGGACGGGCAGCCTGAGACGATCCGTTCCGCCTTCGCTCGCGCGATTGATGGCAGGGCAGTGGAAGAAAGGAGCTATCCCATCGCAATGGGACGGTAAGGCGGCGGAGCGGATTGTGGGGTGTGTGGAGCGAGTGCTATGCGCTTAATGGTTGGCTGGTTGGTCTGATCGAGCCGCGCTCTAATAATTTAGTTCCTAATCCAGAAAGTTGCTAATCCATTTGTGAAGTTCATCCATGAACCGATTCGCCGTCTGTTTCAAGGATGAATCATTTCAACCTTGCAAGATTTCGTTTTTGTTTGTATCGGGGAGAGCTCTCAATTCGTTCTTGTCACGCTTGATTCAGGGTAACGGGAAAACCCCGCCTGCCATCAGCCTTGCTGCCAGAAAAAGCGTTTTAGTTTGTCTCATCTGCGTATAGCCAATATCATCACGAAAGCTTTCCAAACTCTACGGGGTTTGTTTCAGTGAGGTTGTGCCAGAGCCATCTTCGTTAGTCATTTGATGAATCTGAATCGCAAAGATTTCGGACCAACCTATTAGGTAAACGCCCCATCGTCGGTATTCAAGTGAACAATAGTATGAAACTGGCTGCAGACGGGAGCAATCATCAGTTGTTGATAGAGCAAAACAAGTCAAATCATCTGAACGGAATACTTCTGTCAGTCGGGGGAAATCTCGTTGGCCTGATAGCTTCGTTGGGAACCATCATGGTTGCTGCGCGTGTACTATCAAAGGACGATCTTGGGGCATTTTTTCTCGTGATGGTTGTGGTTCAGTTTGTTGCGCTGTTCAGCGATCTTGGGCTGAAGAACACCGCTATAAAAACGCTTTCATCCTTGCCAGTTGGGTCACTGCAATTCATTGAAACGACACGCTATCTTTTGACCATCACGACTTCTGCCTCTATTGTCGGGTGCATTGTACTTTGGTCCGCCATGCCAGTCATCAAATCCATCTGGCCCTATGAGGTATTTCACAACCAACTCATATATGTGGGCCCTATTTCTATCGTAACTGCCATGTTTCAAATTATCACGTCCATTTTAGTTGGGGGGAAACAGTTTAAGAAACTTTCGGTTGTAGCTGCGACCATGGAAATACTTCGCGCGATGATTTCAGCAGCTGGTTTGATCGCAGGATTAGGGGTCAGTTCGCTGTTCTGGGGAATGATTATCTCCCGACTAGTCGGCATAGGAGCGGTATGGGTAGCGATGCCTTCATGGTTTGCTCTCAGTTTTTGGTATGGGAGAAGCGCGGATTTGTTTAAGTTTGGTGGGTGGCTCTACGGAGGGTCTCTCATATCCGCATCTATGGTGCGCTGCTCAGATGCGATCTTGACATCATACTTGGGCCCTGCAGCGCTAGCGGTCTATTCTGCAGCGATGCAAATACCCGCGGTCATGCAGCGAGTCTTTGAGACTACGAGGCCTGCGCTATTGGGGTATGTGGCAGCGTACCATGGCACCTATGAAAAGCAGCAGGTTGAAGCTGTGCGCATTCTGACCGCTGTGCTGGCTGTTGCGGCGACGATGCTGATCCCACTTGCAAGTCCGCTCATGACGCTACTGTATTCGGACCAATATGTGAGCGGCATTATGATTATGCAGGCGTTGACCCTGTGGGCAGTCTTCGCCATTGTTAACTACTTTTATTCTGTTATTCTGATCGGGAAAGGGCAGCCCAGAAGAGCATTTTTTCTGACAGTGCCTCAGCTATTCATCATGCTTCTATCTGCGCCATGGTTAGTTCCTCAGTACGGAGGTTTTGGTGGGGCGATTGCATTGATCATCACCGCGTTCTTGGGAAACATCATTGGTGCGAAAATCATTGCTGGAAATGATAATGAAATGTGGTTGGCACTCGTCTCGAACATGATCCGAGCGGGCGGACCTTTATTGCTGGTTCTTGTCACTGTTACACATGTAACCCTCTCCATATTCCCTTCAGTGTGTCTGACAGGATTGACGCTTGCCGCTTTAATTTTACTGCGCGTGATAACGGCAGCGGATGTCAATGCCCTGTGGGTTGTGCTTTCACGCATAATTGGACGGATGTCGATCCGTCCTACTGCTGTCTAGTGGCCTAGAAAGGATATGGCGGTGAGTCCCACAAGTTTCCAGGAGCCAAGATATCGATATTGCTTTAACGAGAATCGTCCAGGCCCTGAACAGCGACCGCTAGCACGCACTGGAGCTGTGTCTGTTCTCGCGACCAGTCTATATCAGGAGTTTGTTTGAACAGCTGCAACATCGGAATGCATATCACAAGCACACAGCATGTGGGTCGAGGCGAGGAAGCGACAGATGCTAAGTGCGGGTCACAGCTAGAAAGTGATCGCGTCACTGAGGGGCGTGGCACAAGACTGTCAGTACTGCTCGCTTTTCTTACTGGTATGGTCGTCCAAATCTCCATCCCTCTTACTAACCTCTTTGATATTCCAAATGTGAGAGCCATTTTCTTCGCTATCATCCTAGGCCTTTTTGTATTTCAATTCTTGAGTGGAAAGGCGATTCGGATCGGATCTTTTCTCCTTCTAGTGTATTTGTGTTTAAGCGTCATCTTAGCCATGGGGATCGTATACTCTCGAGCTCCGGCGTATGGGACAAGCAAAGTTATTCTAGTGTCCTCGTATTTCTGGTTGTTAGGAACCGTGATCTATAACCTCGTGGATAAGTTATCTGTTGGGAGAGCATTTTTCTGTGGTTTGTTTGTCGGCGGACTCCTCTTGGTTGGTCTCACAGCTATGGAATTTGGAAATCCCATTCAGACGTTTCAAAGCGCTGGTCGTTTCTTCAGGCTTCGCTTCGGAGATGAAGGAAATCCGATCATGCTGGCCAGACACTTAGCGTTAGCGATTACGACGTTCATCATGTATGTGGCGTTTAGGAAAAAGTGGATTGATTGGATCTGGAGTATCCCGCTCATTCTGCTCACCCTCGCGTACCTTGTAGGAACGGGATCTAAGGGACCTCTTTTAGGATTGATTCTTTCATGTGCCATTACCGCATTACTCTTTATCAATGGCATCGTGGCGCGGTTGAGTCTGACACTGTGCATCCTGGGCATTGTCTTGGTGGCTGTTATCGGCGGAATGGAGTTGTTGCCCAAAGCGTTTGTTGAAGAGCGTTTTACTGAAAAGGTACAGAATCTCTCATTGCGATTGCCCGCATATACAGACGTTGTGCATACACTTCTTAGGTCTGATGCTACGACTTTACTAGTGGGATATGGGACTGGAGATTATGGCTATTTCGCTCTGGGTCATGATGGGAGGGCCTATCCGCATAATGTGGTGCTGGAAGTTGCCTATGAAAATGGATTGATAGGTGTCGCTCTGCTAATCGCAGCTCTGAGCTATCCTCTAGTCGCCGTCTTGCGCAGGACCAAACGTCCACTTGTGCATAGCCACCGCGTGTTGCTCGCAGGACTATCTGCTATCTACATTTCATCCGTGATCAACGCGCAATTTACTGGAGATCTTGGAGCAAATCTCCTCATTGGAATGTTTGGTGCTGCAACGACAAGCATGAGCCTGATTGGCTCTGCTGACGAGGAGGCGTAAGTAGCTGGATTGCTAGATGGAAAAACAGGCTGTCATGACTATAGCCCACACGCCACCGGCAATCTCAACCTAGATAGGAACGATGATGCGGCATAAAGCAGAGATCCTTTTTTTTGTCCCAGAGTTACCAGCGCTTGATAACTCTATTTTGCATGCGCAAGTCCTTTCGGTGGCGGCGTTCCTTAATCAGGAAGGATTTTCATGCAAATTCGCTGGAGCGGAAACGTCAAGTTCTCGGGCACGCGAAGCAATGGATTTGATTGCCCACGAATACCATGTGCCAGCATGGGTGGTGCCTACACTTACAGCTGATGCTGGTGCGTATCAGTGGTGGTTAGCATGTCGCAAGGTATACAGGTATGTGCGCTCTGAGCTTCGTGCCTCAGTAATCACTCATGTCTATGCACGCTCGTTCATCGGTTCCATGTGGGCGAGAATGCTAGCCCGAAAGATCGGGGCACTTTCGATCTTTGATGTCAGAGGAGTACTTGGTTGGGAGCAACAGCTTAAACAGAAGTCGAACATGACAGCCCGAGTTTGTTCGTATCTGGAACTGCGAGAAAGTCGCCTAGCCGATCGGCTGTCGACTGTGTCAGAAAACCTTCGCGTGTATTTGAGGCAAGAAACAGGACGTCCCGATATTACCGTTATCCCATCCTGTTTTAACGAAGAAAGTTTTCACTTCGATGCAGCGGCTCGTGAAGAGATTCGACAATCCTTGAAACTGGCAAACAATGACATACTGTTGTGTTATTCAGGTGGTACCAGTGCGTGGCAGCGGCTTGATGACATTATAGAACTGCTTAGAGGAGTTTGTGAGCGTAATGCAAGATGTCGGGCATTGTTTCTATCCTCTAATCAAGATGAAGTAAATCGGCGGCTGGGGAAGCTACAGTTTCCGCAGGGCCGAGCTTTTGTCCGCGGATGTTCTCACAAGGAAGTGCATCGGTTCCTGTCGGCAGCCGATGTAGGCATAATTATGCGCCATGACGTACCGGTCAATAATGTTGCAAGCCCGGTTAAAGTGGCGGAATACCTTGCCTGTGGCCTTCCAGTCGTCCTTACACGAGGCATAGGCGATTATAGCGAGTGGTTGCAGGGATCGGGTGTTGGTTTTCTCCTTGATGAAACCACCGATGCAGTGCATCAAGTTAACTCTTTTATTGCCCAATGTGATTTTACACGTCAGAGGGAAGCCGCTATGCGATTGGCAAAGGCAAGGCTTACGATGCCTGCCAATCTAGATCAGTACCAGCTCCTGTATGCAGGAAAGTAGACCATAGGATATCGGATCCTATATCGACGGGGACGACTAGGACGCTTGGCTCAGTCGGCACGAGGCGAGGTAGTGTGGATATGTGAGGCGTGCATCAATGGAGCACAATCGAGGTACTGAGGTATGACAAGACACCTTCATCGGCGGATCAAGTACAACCTGTTTATATGGGGCGTGGTTCTCATGCCATGTATTCTTGGTTCTGTTGGGGGAGCTACTGCGGATATGGTGTCCGTTGTGGAGTTTAGCCATCCGCCTAACTACAAGGCCTGTACAGATGGCGGCGATATGCGGCAGCTTACCGATGGAAAACTTGCAGAATTCCCAATTTGGAAACAAAAAGAGACGGTCGGCTGGGCTGCGGTGACACCGATTGCGATACAGCTTCGTCTACAAGGGGGGAATTCGGTTCAATCTCCTCGGGCGGGTAGGCTACGATTGCACTCTGTAAAAGGATTGTTTGCCAGGGTCGACGTGCCACGGCATGTCGACGTCTATACGCGTGACCAGCACAACCAGCTGAGATTAGTCGGGTCCCTGGATTCCCAGTCGTCCATGTTTAGCGATCGGAGTGCTCACTGGTTGGAAATTGATGTTGTCGCGGCTACGGATTCGTTGGTCCTGGTTCTGCACGCTTCCGGTGAGTATCTTTTTTTGGACGAGATCGAGTGGATGCCTTCAAAGACGAGCCGCCTTCCTGATCATGGGCCGGTAGTTTCCAATATTCACGTCGCGTTGGAGAATAGTGTTCGTCGAGTCTCCAGGGAACAAATCCAAAAGGCAGAACTGGAAGCCGAACGCGCCGCATTACCATTGACTAGTGATGCACTGTCTGTTTGGAGCCAAGATCCATGGGTTGAGGTTGGACAAGCCGCTCTTTATGGATTACCAGGCGATCAAGTTCCTTCGGTTGAAGTTAGAGGATACTCCGGGGAGCATGAAACTGTCTGTTTAGGAATAGCGGTTGGGGAGGAGATTGCTAAGCACGGTCTCAGAGCAATAGTTCGTGGTCTCTTGCCGCAGGCTGTGCGGTTGTATGAGCTGAAAGCCGTGGTAGCAGCCAATGGAAAGCGAGTGTATGACCCGCTTGTCCCCCTTGACGAGGGCAAGGTCATACCAGTTCGGTCCGGTATTCCTTTCTATCTCTGGGTTGATTTGAACCTAAGCGCGCTTCGAGACGGAGATCACCGTTTTGAAATACACCTTGAGGGGGGGCAACGGACGGTTGTCGTTCCAGGGTTCGTGTCGGTCAAAGCCGAACAGAGGGATGTCAAATCTCTACGAGCATTTAATTGGGCTTATTTATCAGATAAGCCCATATTTCATAACGGTTCGGCTGCGGTACAAGACCTGGTGAGTCACGGTATTAACACCTTTGTTGTACATCCTTCCGAAGTGCCTGGTATTTCCCTCGATGGGAATTGGGTGATCAAACCGAACTCTCATTTTTTAGAGACGGTGAACCTTGCAAAACAACATGGGATGGTCTTGCTTTATTTAGGTTGGAGCGACACAAAAAATCCTTTGGGATTTTCTAGCACGAAGCAGTCCCTTGACCCTGTTGTTAAAGACCGATTGGTGATCTGGGTTAAGGAGTTATCTGAACATCTCTCACACCATAAGTTATCGTTTGACCGCTGGGCTCTCTATCCGGTCGATGAGCCAAACCGGCATGGCTTGCGATTGGTGAAGATGGTAGCCCAAGCTGTCAAGGAATGGAATCCTTCGGTGCAGGTGTATGTGAATCCAACTATCTATGCGACCCCAGCTATTGAAGTACAAGACTTACGAGAAGCGGAAAGCGTCGTGGATTATTGGCAACCGAATGTATTGGCACTTCCTGGTAGAACAGGAGAGTTTTTTAAGACACTCAAGCGAGACTGGTGGCTTTACGGTAACCCGAAATCGCCGGCAAAACTGGGGTCGCCACTGCATGACTATCGAATGCTTGCTTGGTGGGCTTGGCAATACGGTGCTAGTGGCGTGGGGTTTTGGTCGTACAGTGACACTGGAGGAAGTTCAGCATGGAATGATATCGACGGCCGGCGGCCGGATTGGTCGGTTGTATATGAAACACCTGATGGAGTTGTAAGCAGTCGACGATGGGAAGCATTCCGTGAGGGGCTAGAAGATTATAGATTACTGTCTGGAGTAGCTAGAACCGAAGTGCAGCACATTCTCCGCATAGGAGAGCAGAGCTTTGATCGATGGAACACCGCTACTGTTGAAGGCGTCAGACGAGCACTCTTGAACGCCAAGTAACATTTCAATGTTCGGGTGGGTGGCATAGGTGTCAAGATACTTCAAGAATAAAGAAGGGTTATATCGGTAATGTCGGCATATAAGGTTGTTATCGTAGGCGGCTATCCACCTCCGTTTGGCGGCATCACGGTGCATATTCAGAGGCTGGCGAGTCTCTTATCGAAGAATTACGATGTCAAAGTGTTAGATTTCTATGGGAAATCTGCGCCGGAAGACCTAAACCAGCATGGTATAGAGCTAGTCAGAACCAAAGACAATGCTCTGAGGAATTTCGCATATGCGATACGCCACCTTTGTAGCGGGCATGGCATCGTCCATCTGCATGTATCGGCAGGCAGTAATCTACTACGCATTCTGTGTTTTGTGATCGCCAAAGCTTCAAAGAGACTCATCCTCACGATCCATAGTGGGAGTTTTGCTGCTCGAGTTTCAGAGAAGGGCGTATTTGGGAGAGTCATCTTGCGTTGGGTGCTACGGCGTTTTGATCGCATCGTTGTCGTGAACCCAGAACAGAACCATGCATTGAAGAGTCTCGGAGTATCAACGGATAAGGTAGTGATCATACCCGCCTATTTGAAGGCAAACGTGGAACCATCGCCAGGAATTGCCCAAAGAATTGCGGAGATGCGTTCCCGCAATCACATGCTGTTGATCTCATCGGGGTTTGGCTTGCCTCATTACGGTTATCATGTGATTCTTCAGACATTATCAACGGTTCTACAGGATAAGAAGGTGGCTCTTATTCTTGCCTTGTACAATACCTACGATAGAGCCTATCTCAGTGAGCTATCCAGCCTGGCGGCGGTGTTGCCGAATGTTGAGTATGTGGTGCTTGAAGATAGCCAGCCTGAAGAGTTCAATTATATGTTAGCCCAATGTGATACGTATGTTCGTGCCACGACGATGGATGGCGATTCTGTTGCCGTAAGGGAGGCATTGCAGCACGGGTTGAATGTCCTCTGCTCAGATTGTGTAGCACGACCGACGGGAACCGTGCTCTTTAGTCTTACGTCTGGAGGGGGCCTGGCTAGGGCACTAGTGGCGGCAAGTACCTCATCACGACTGATTCAGCCTCAGCCTGATCATGCTAAAGAGCTGTTGAGTATTTACGAATCGATTCGTGTATCTTCTTTAAGCTGCTCTTGACGCCATCTAGGAATGTTCCGGGATTTTCTGTCTTCGTCGATCGACTAACCAATAGGAAACTTCATCTACAGCCGGTGAGTTGCCGGATTGGATCATCCGCGCACAAACTTAAAAAATAATATCGCGAAGATGAAATGGTAGATACGATAGCACCGTCTCGAAGTGGTGCTTGATTGAAAGAGTCTTATCAAGAGTAACAGGAAAACCATGAAACAGATTTTGCAAAATCTTGCCTCAGGCGCAACCAGTCTCGCGGAGATCCCAAGTCCGAAAGCTAGGGCGAATCACCTGCTCATCCGAACGACGCGGTCCCTTGTCTCAGTAGGAACCGAACGCATGCTGGTCGAATTTGGCAAAGCCAACTTGCTCGACAAGGCTCGTCAACAGCCGGAAAAAGTTCGGATGGTGCTGGATAAGGTCAAGACCGATGGGGTGGTGCCGACGCTGGAGGCTGTTCGCAACAAGCTGGATCAGCCTTTACCGATGGGCTATTGCAACGTCGGGACGGTGCTTGAGGTCGGCCAAGGAGTGACTGGCTTTTCAGTCGGGGATCGCGTGGCATCGAACGGAAAACACGCAGAGATCGTCTGTGTTCCCAAGAACCTCTGTGCAAAAGTTCCAGATGGCGTGAGCGATGAAGCGGCTGCATTCACTGTAATCGGTGCGATTGGGTTACAGGGGATCCGGCTGATCCAGCCAACTCTAGGCGAAGCCGTGGTGGTTACCGGACTGGGGTTGATCGGATTGATGACGGTTCAGTTGTTGAAGGCCCACGGGTGTCGAGTGCTGGGGTTAGATTACGATGCCGGCAAGTTGGCGCTTGCTCAGAAGCTGGGAGCAGAAACGGTCGATCTCAATCAGAATGCGGATCCTCTTGGGGCGGCGATGGTGTTTTCAAGAGGACGTGGTGTCGATGCAGTGATTATCACAGCTTCTACGAAGAGCAACGACCCAGTTCATCACGCGGCACAGATGTGTCGCAAGCGAGGACGAATTGTGCTGGTGGGAGTGACGGGGTTGGAACTGTCGCGCGCGGACTTCTACGAAAAGGAACTAAGTTTTCAAGTGTCCTGCTCCTACGGGCCTGGGCGTTACGACAGTGCCTATGAGGACAATGGCCATGACTATCCTGTGGGTTACGTGCGCTGGACCGAACAGCGTAACTTCGAGGCGATCCTCGACATGCTGACTGATCACCGGCTCCAGACGGACTTGCTCGTCTCTCATCATATTCCCTTTGATCAAGCTACCACCGCGTATGACATTATTTCGAGTCGTGCCCCGTCACTCGGGATCATCCTGAAATACCCTGAATCAGATGCCTTTACTCACAGTCGACTGCTGAGACGAACGATCATTCGATCAGAGGAATCTCTCGACGGGAATCGTTCTGCTAATACACCTGTTATCGGATGTATTGGTGCGGGGAACTATGCGACCCAAGTGCTCTTGCCGGCGTTTCAAAAGACCGGAGTTCTTTTTAGAACGGTCGCAAGCAGCACCGGTGTCAGCGCAGCCCATGCAGGTAACAAATTTGGCTTTGCCGAGATCACGAGCGATGGGAAAAGCGTCATTGAGTCTTCTGACATCAATACCATCATCATCGCGACGCGGCACGATAGCCATGCGGCACTCGCGGGCGAAGCCTTGAAGGCGGGGAAGCATGTCTTTGTCGAGAAGCCCTTGGCGATCACGAGGGAAGAATTGACTCAACTCTGTGATGTGTATGACGAATGTGTTAGGCGGCACGCATCGACGCCTCTGGTGATGGTAGGGTTCAATCGTCGGTTCGCTCCACATATTCAGCGCATGAAACAGCTTCTGGATGGGGTTACGGAGCCCAAGACCTTTGTTATGACGGTCAATGCTGGTCATATTCCTCATGAACATTGGACTCAGGACCGACTGGTTGGGGGGGGGCGTATCATTGGCGAGGGCTGCCATTTCGTCGATCTCCTTCGCTTTTTATCCGGGTCGCCGATTGTTGCCGTCCACGCTATGACGACGGGCAGAGCATCCGGCACGACAGTCGGCCACGATAAAGTGACCGCCACATTACAATTTGAGGATGGGTCGATTGGAACTGTCCATTATTTCTCCAACGGGCACAAATCATTCCCCAAAGAACAGCTCGAGGTGTTTTGTGGTGGCAAGGTGTTACAGCTGGATAACTTCAGAAATCTTCGTGGCTATGGGTGGTCAGGATTTCGGAAAATGGATCTCTGGAACCAGGACAAGGGGCAAGCGGCGTGCGCAGCTGCATTTGTGGACGCAATTCGTCAGGGCACAAGCTCTCCAATACCCTGGAATGAGCTTGTTGAGGTGACACAGGTCACCTTCGACATCATGGATTCTCTCACATAGGCTTCTTCTCTTGATGAAGCAGCTTGGCCTCTATCTCAGGACGCTTGCCTATCTTCGTCCGTCACAGGTCACCTACTTTCTTCGACGACGAATTCTTCATCAGCCTGGATCTCTAGTTAAAACCTCCAGTGCCAAGATCCGCTTCGGCATTTCCATGGTATCTGGGGTCTGTGTATCAGGCTCCACTGGCGACGATCGGTCGTTCTGTTTCCTGAGGCAATCGAAATCCTATCAGCCTGGACATGTCGATTGGGTCAGCAAGGATATGCCGAAGCTGTGGCGGTATAACCTGCACTATTTCGACTATCTTCATGATTCAACGCACTCTCTTGAGCACAAAAGTTGCCTGATTACCGATTGGATTCAGCACAATCCAGAAGGGGCTGAGGATGCGTGGGAGCCCTATACGGTTTCGCTCAGGATCGTGAACTGGATTAAGTTCTTTCTCGCGAAAGCGAGCACAAGCTCCGAAGAACGAACCGAGCATCTCCCCAAGACAGAGTGGATTGAGAGTCTTTATCAGCAAGCGCTTTGGCTGGAGCGCAACATCGAATACCACCTCTTGGCCAATCACTATCTGAAAAACGGTGTCGCGCTATTTTTTGCCGGTCTCTACTTCGAAGGAGTCGATGCAGAACGATGGCTTCAAAAAGGCACCCAAATTCTACGAGCTGAACTCCGGGAGCAATTCCTCGACGATGGCGGGCACTTTGAACGAAGCCCTATGTACCACTCGATCTGCGTGGTCGATTATCTTGATGTGTTGAATCTGGTGCAGAGCTCGCCCTATGTCACCCCCTATCATATAGCAGATGAATTCAGAAGTCGGGTGACTGCCGCATTAGAATTCCTGAGTAGTACGTGCTTGCCTGACGGAAAGATTTCTCTCTTCAACGATTCAGCGTTCGGGATCGCACCAACTCCTCACCAGATCTTCGAATACGCTGGGAGGGTTATTGGGTATGAGGCTCCAACTCCACCAAGCCGTGTGGCGATCAATCTCTTTCCGCAGACTGGGTACTACATCTGCCGGAAGGCGAGGGACATGATCATCGTTGATTGTGGTCCCATCGGCCCGAATTATCAGCCTGGCCATGCTCATTGCGATACTCTCAGTTACGAGCTCATGATCGATGGGCAGCGAGTGATTGTTGATAGCGGCGTATTTGACTATGAGCCAAGTTCAGAACGGGCGTATGCACGAAGTACCAAGGCACACAATACCGTCATGATTGATGGGGAGGAACAGTCGGAGATATGGGGTGTCTTTCGCGTGGCTCGTCGGGCGAGGCCGATTCGTGGGCATATGATGGAAAAGGAAAACGAATCGGTTCTGTTCGAGGGCGCCCATGACGGGTACATGAGATTAAGCGGGAAACCAGTTCATAAGAGACGAATTGCCTATGAGGGTGATGAAGGAAGTTGGATTATTACGGATGAAGTAGAAGGAACGGGAATTCATCGCATGGAGTCATTTGTACATTTTCATCCTGATGTGACACTCGTAGAGTCGGGGGCGAATTGTTTCAAGATTGCCTGTGGTGGAGAGACGATTGCAAGAATTGACGCGTTGGATACTTGTCGGGTTGCGATTGAGCCGGGTTGCTATTTTCCTGAGTTTGGTTTGCGACAAAAGAACCTTGTGTTAGCCTTTGCTTATGCCGGTGAACTTCCCCTGCAGTTGAGTTATCGAATTCAAAAAACGACGAACCAAGATAACCAGGCTCTCAGGTATGCGAATCCTCTTCCTCTCACATTATTTCCCTCCGGAGGTGAACGCCCCCGCGACTAGAACGTACGAACATTGTCGACAATGGGTGCAAGACGGGCACCAGGTGACGGTTGTGACATGCGCGCCGAATCATCCACAAGGAAAAGTCTACGAAGGCTACCAGAATCGGTGGTATCAACAAGAAACGAGAGACGGAATCAACGTGGTCAGGGTGTGGACGTTCGTTACGGCGAACGAGGGCTTCGTTAAACGAACGCTAAATTACGTCTCCTACATGTGTTCCGCTGCCGTTGTTTCCTTCTTTCTACCCAAAGCAGATGTTGTCCTTTCAACTTCCCCGCAATTCTTTAATGGCCTCGCCGGGTACCTTGTCAGCAGACTGAGACGAATCCCCTGGGTCTTGGAGATCCGCGATCTGTGGCCTGAATCTATCGTGGCCGTGGGCGCGATTAAAAACCCAGCAATCATCAAACTGCTGGAACGAGTCGAGCGATTTGCCTATCACAAGGCAGATCGGATTGTTCCGGTGACCGATGCATTTAAGGCCTATATGTTGGGCAAGGGTGTCAACGCCGACAAAATTGCGGTCGTGAAAAACGGTGTTGATCTGGCCCAATATGCTCCATGTGCTCGAGCCAGTTCTTTGGCAGAGGAACTCGGAGTCAGTGGAAAGTTTGTCGTCTCGTATTTCGGGACACATGGCATGGCCCATCATCTGGTGACGATCCTTGAAGCCGCCTCCCGATTGAGTAATGCAAAAAACATTGTGTTCTTGATGGTCGGCGATGGGGCCGAGCGCCAAGCCCTTGTCCGGATGCGAGACAGGATGGGGCTCGAGAACGTGATGATGCTCGATCAACAGCCGAAGAGCCGCATGCGTGAGCTCTGGGCGTTGTCGGATGTCAGTCTCGTTGTGCTCAAGAAGTCTGATCTCTTTAAGACAGTCATCCCGTCAAAAATATTTGAGAGCTTGGCGATGGCCAAACCAGTCATTTTAGGTGTGGAAGGAGAAAGTGCGGAGCTTATTCAGGCAGCCGACGCGGGTATTTGTATTGAGCCAGAACAAGCCGATGAATTGGCAGCCTGGGTGTTGAAGCTGTCTCGCGAACCGGAGTTGTGCCAACACCTTGGGATGAATGGACGTACCTATGTCGTGAAACATTTTGATCGCACCGTCCTTGCCAGAAAACTGAGCGCTCTGCTTGAAACTCTTGGTCGCCTGTCATTCTTTCAGCCAGGTGAGATGGAAGATCGGCGAGATGAAACCTGGGAACGATTCGGCGATAAGAGTCTCAGTACTGGGAAAGTTTTGCCGCCTGGTCGATGACGCAGACAAATTTGAACGCCGCTGCAGGCATGTAGAGACAGTAGCTGTAATGGACATTCATCATGATACTCGGTTTTACAATAGGATAGGGTGGGACTGGTGATGGCCCAGGAATTGCTGAGTAGATTCAGTTCATACGTGTTCCTAATAGCCAACCTCTAGAAGGAGCGGTGATATGCAGATGATGAAAACATGGTTAAGGAGAGGGGGCATACTGACGGCTGCGGCGGTCTGTGCTCTGTTGGTTCCTTTCACGGCAGTGCAGGCTGCTCCGGTGACTTACTCATTCGCCGGAAACTTTGACAACGATCCGGGTAATGTGTACTCCGTTTCAGGCACCTTTACCTTCGAGAACGCAACGAGTGGGAGTGGTGGGGTCTACAATGGTGCGGTAACGGACTTCATCTGGAATCTGAGTGTCAACGGGACGCACACGTATACCTCGACGTATACTCCAGGCGCCAACGCCGTGACGGTAGCGAAGGATATGCCGTCGCTGTTCGGTGGCCTTGTCGATCGTTGGCAATTGGTCTCTGCCGCGACGAGTACTGAACTGCTGCCTCAAGGTAGTCCACCTGTCCCCTCCCATCTCCCGTTCGGATTTGATCTTCGGTTCGATCGCGCAGGAGGGGGATTGCTTGCCGATACGAGCCTGCAAGATCCACCGAGTTTGGCGAGTGTGCTCGCCACGCCGGGGGTGGGTAGTGCGAGATGGCGGATCTTTTTCGAGGATGCGAATGGCATTCCGTCCGCATTTCACGGATCGATCACCAGCTTGACAGCAGTCCCATTGCCGGCGGCTGTGTTACTGTTCGGTGCGGGGCTCATCTCCTTGGTTGGTCTGGGTGCGGGTGGCTTGAGAAATCTCCACGGATCCAAGGTCTAGTCGAGAACTCCGTTCCTGATAACCGGAGCTTGATGCCTCGTGAGGGGTATCAAGCCCGGTTCATTCTTCGAATTCAATCGACAAGAAAAAGGTTCCGATCCACAATCGAGTATCGACCTGCTTTTCTAGATCGATCACTTGTTCGGATTCTTCCTGATCAACGTTCGAGTAACGATATTGTATGTCCAGCACACGCTCTCTTTTTATCGCATCAGTGTTGATCGCCGCCCTCTTGGGATACATGTATGCAGACAGTCTCGTATTTCTGTTCAGCCGATGGTTTGGGACCGAGGACTATAGCCACGGGATTTTTGTACCCTTCATTAGTGGGTATTTGATTTGGCAATCACGTCATCGTCTCAGCCAGATTGTCAAGGAAAAGTCCTGGTTGGGGCTCCCGATCATTGCAGTAGGGCTGGTCCTCTATGTGATAGGGGAACTATCGACGCTATTCATTGTCCTTCATGTCTCATTGTGGATCGTTTGTCTTGGGTTGGCGATTACGCTGCTTGGCGTCCGAGGGACCAAGGCCGTCGCATTTCCCCTTGGTTATCTCCTCACCGCGATCCCGCTCCCAACGTTTCTCTACGCGGGCCTGTCCAGCAAGCTTCAGCTGTGGTCCTCCTCGCTCGGAGTCGGATGTTTACAGTTCGTTGGGGTGATGGCCTTTCGCGAGGGGAATGTCATTGATCTTGGCCCGGTGCAGCTCCAAGTCATTGAAGCGTGTAGTGGGATTCGATATCTGCTTCCGCTGACTTCTCTGGCTCTGCTCTGTGCCTATCTCTTCAAGGACAAGATATGGAAGCGGGTCGTCCTGGTGCTCTCAGCGATTCCTATCTCGATTCTCATCAATGGTTTTAGGATCGGCACGATAGGCGTGCTGGTCGAACTCTATGGGAAAGGTGCTGCGGAGGGTTTTTACCATCTCTTCGAGGGCTGGGTGATATTCATGGTCAGTTTGGCGCTGCTGATCATAGAGATGGGACTGTTGGGGAAGATTGGGAAAGCCGCGTCGGATAGACCGTTTCTAGGGCAGTTTGCGTGGCGGGATCCATCCAGCGATCGTGGTCAGACGGCCACGTCGACTACACCGAGTCGGTTCATTCCTACTCCTGGCCCGGCGTATCTTTGCAGCGTGGCCATTCTCATTCCATTCACTGTGCTCTCGAGCGTGTTAGTTGATCGGGAGGAGATTCCTCCTACGCGAACGGCCTTTGTTGATTTTCCGATGGAGATCGGCCCATGGCGAGGTGAACGCTTCCCTCTTGAAAAACAGTATATCGATACACTCCGATTTGACGACTATGTATTGGCCGACTATCGCTCAGGCCATGGGCATCAGGTCAATTTCTATACCGCCTATTATGGATCACAACGAAAAGGGCAGTCAGCCCATTCGCCTCAAAGTTGTTTGCCTGGCGGAGGATGGGAGATCGCGTCCCTCACTCATAAAGAATTGCCTTCGTCACCCCAGATGAAGCAGCCGGTCATGGTGAATCGTGCCGTCATTCACAAGGGTGAGCAAAAGCAGATTGTCTTGTACTGGTTCAAGCAACGGGACCGCTATCTCGCGGACGAGTATCTGGTGAAGATGTATTTGTTGTGGGATGCCATTTCACGGCAGCGCACCGACGGCGCGCTGGTGAGACTGGCCTCTCTTGTCGGTCCAGGGGAATCTGAAGCGATGGTCGATCAACGTATTCAGGATTTTGCAGCTGAGATCGGACATGAACTGAATCGGTTTGTGCCGGACTGAGTACGAACCGAGTGGAGTGAGGATGTGGCGATGATCAATGAACTGTTTTTCAGTTCCATGACGGCCTTGCTGCTGTGCATGGGACTGATCCCTCCTCTCCGGTTGGTCGCAACACGATTCCAGGTGATGGATCTCCCCGGAGAGCGAAAAGTGCACGCGCATCCTGTTCCGCGAATCGGAGGTGTCGCGTTTGCCATCGGCGCCTGCGCGTCGATTGCTTGGTGGGGCGCCAAGGATGCAACCACGCTCTCCGTGCTGCTTGGATGTTTGATCATCGTGGGCTTTGGGGTGTGGGACGATCGAGTCGACCTTGGGTACCGAACGAAACTCGTCGGGCAGTTGCTTGGTGCCCTGGTTGTCGTCTGGGGTGGCGACATTCGGTTCACCACGCTCCCGTTTCTGACCGAATCCGAAACGCCTGTGTGGGCCGGAAGGCTCTTGACCGTCATCTTTCTGATCGGAGTTTCCAATGCAGTCAACCTCACGGATGGGCTGGATGGGTTAGCCGGTGGATTGTCGTTTTTGACGTTGAGCGGAATTGCCTACTTAGCCTATTTGTCGAGTGACACAACGGTTTTGATGCTGACGGTTCCATTTCTTGGAGCACTCTTAGGCTTCTTGCGATACAACACGTATCCTGCGCGAATCTTTATGGGTGATGGCGGCAGCCAACTCTTAGGATTCATGATGGGGGTGCTGGCCATCTTGCTGACGGACTCGGTGCGCGGTCCATTCACTCCCGCTCTTGCCCTCTTCCTCTTGGGGTTACCATTTCTTGATACGCTTGGCGTCACTGGTCAACGATTGGCTGAGGGGCGTTCTCCATTTGTCGGTGACCGTGCCCATGTTCATCATAAACTCCTGCGGGTCGGATTGACGCATTATGAAGCCGTGACGGTGATTTATCTGATTCAGGCAAGCATGCTAGGCGTTGCGTACTTACTACGGTGGGAAGCGGATGCACTCATTTTGCCGCTGTATCTGTCCCTTGCCGTCACCGTCTTACTCCTGTTTATCGCCGCCGGGCGCGGGATTCTTCCGACTCCGGCATCGCGCGATGGTATCTTTCTCTCGAATCTCGCAATGACACGATTCATGAAGGGCCCATGGCTCACTGATATGCCGATACAATTCTTAGCCGTGGCGGTCCCATTGTTTCTTATTGCCCTTGTGTTTCTCCCCGCGACCGTCCCGAATGATGTGGGGTATCTCTCGATGGCACTCTTCGGTATCGTGTTGTTAGGCCTTTCAGTATCGTCCACGGTCGCTCCGTACTTTGTGCGAGGTGGTCTGTATGTCGGAACGACATTTCTCCTATACGTCTGCGATGGGTCTCGGCTCTCCGCCGTGTCAGCGGTTACGATAGCGCATAACGCATTCTTCGTGATTGTCGCCGTCATGGTGCTCTTGAGTCTTCGTTTCAACGAAGACAATCGTTTTCAAACGACGCCGCTTGATTATTTGATGGTGTTCCTTGCTGTGACATTTCCGCTGTTGCCGGAGGTCAGCGCGGATATCGCGCACCTCGGCGTCTTTGCCGCGAAGTTGATGGTGCTGTTCTTCTCCTTTGAGTTACTGCTCCATGCATTTTCCAGCCGTGTCAGACAGTTGGGACTCGTGTCGCTTTGGATTCTCTTCGGACTCGGAATTCGGATTTTGTTGTAGCGAATCGAGTTACGTAATAACCTACAGTCATGACGACGAATTCCTACACAACGTATAGAGGTGGATGTTCTGTTATGAGAATCGACATTGGTATTGTACTGCTGGCCTCAGTTGCATTGACGGCGTGCGGCGGTCCTGAGGAGAAGAAGGCAAAATACTTTGCTCGGGCCCACGAGTACATGGACGGCGCGAATTATCCGAAGGCGAGGGTTGCGCTCCGGAATGTGTTGAAAATAGACCCCAAGGATGGAGAGGCCTATTACCTATTCGCGCAGGTCGAAGAAAAAGAAAAGAATTGGCGCAATGCGGTGCAGTTGTACCAAGAAGCCGTTCGACTGGTTCCCGATCATGTGCCCGCGTTGATTACCCTCGGGAAATACTATCTCGAAGCCCGGTTGAACGATCACGTGGTTGAAGTAGCGGATGCGGTTTTGAAAACGGATCCGCGCCATCCCCAGGCCAATGCGTTGAAGATTGCCGCCCAGGCCACGACAGAAGAGACTCTTCCCGCAATGATTCCCAAGGCGGAGGCGTTGGCGGGCAAGTTTCCATTAGAACCCGATGTCGCTATTCTGTTGGCAACGTTGTATGGACATCAGGAACGGTATCGTGAGGCAGAGCACGCACTCACCCGCGCCTTAGATGCCCACCCGAGAAATCTCGATCTTTTGAATAATTGGCATGCCCTCTTGATGAGGGAAAAGAATGTTGCAGGTGTAGAAACCGTTATTCGTCGAATGATCAAGGCAGAGCCTCACTCCATGGACCATCGCGTGCGGCTTGTCCGGTTGCATATGAGTCGTAACGATTTCAAGAAGGCGGAAGCGGTCTTACGTGAAGCGATTGCCTTGGATCCGAACAGTGAGCAGCGTCGACTGACCTTGTCGGAATTTTTTGTGAATAGGAAAGACCTGCCGTCGGCAGAGCAGGTCCTCCTTGAGGCTGTGGCCCAGTTGCCGTATTCCAGCCAGATCCAATTCGGACTCGCGGCGCTGTATCGAAAGAATGGGGAAAACGATAAAGCCAGGGAGCGGTATAGCGCGTTGATGCAGGAATTTAAGCAAAAGCCCGTCGGGCTGGAAGCAAAAGTGAAGCTGGCAGAAATGGATCTTCTGGCAGGAAGGCCGTTGGAGGCGGAGCGTCAAGTCCAGGAGGTGTTGAAGGAAAACCCCAGATCTTCGGATGCATTGATCTTGTCAGGCCGCATGGCGCTGGCGAGACGGGATGGGAAGGACGCAGTACAGGCATTTCGTACGGTCCTGCATGATCAACCTGAATTAGCGACTGTGCAGTACTTGCTCGGTCAGGCCTATCAGCTTAACGGAGAAACATCACTTGCGAAGGAAAGTTTTGAGCGGGCCGTTGCTCTATATCCTGACCAAGTCGATGCGAAGCGATCTCTTGCCGTCCTCGAAAGTAAGAGCGGACGCCATCAGCAGGCACGGGCGCGACTTGATGATCTGTTGAAACAGCGCCCTGATGATCTTGCTGCTCTGGATATGTTGATGACACTCGACTTGGTGACGAAGAACTGGAAGGGGGCTGAGCAGACATTGGCCCGGCTTCGTCAGTTATCAGGTGAGAACGCGTTGACATTTTTAGCTGAAGGGCGATTTTATGAGGCGCAGCGGCGGTTGACTGAGGCCGGAAAGGCCTATGAACGGGCTGTAGCGGCGGCTCCGAATGAGCCAGAGCCACTACTATCTCTTTTGAAGTTGGAAGTCGCCCAAGGTCAGATCACGCGCGCGAAAGCACGGTTGGAATCCATCCTTGCTGCTCGTGTGGACCATCCGTTCGCGCATGGTTTGCTGGGTGAAGTGTTAGCACTTGCGGGGCAGCGAGAGGCAGCTGCACAAGAATATCGCGAGGCGGTGCGACTCAATCCAAGGTGGATGACGCCCTGGTTGAAATGGGCGACGTTAGCACTATCCGAGCACAAACCTGACCAAGCTGTTCAGATCGTGGAAGATGGGCTCAAGGTCAATCCGGAAAGCGAAGAATTATACATGTTACTGGCCTCGACTCATGCCGAGGAGGGACGCATCGATTCGGCGATGGCGTCGTATGAGTCGGTGTTACGCCTGAATCCTCGCAATGTCTTAGCCGCGAATAACCTCGCCGTGTTGCTTGTCGATCAAAAAGGTGATCCGCCAAGCTTGCAGAAAGCGTTCGCCCTCAGCCGGGATTTTGAAAAAGATGCGCCACATCCTCTCTTTATCGATACGCTCGGCTGGGTGCGATTCAAAATGGGTCAGCAGGAAGAAGCGATTCGTCTCATGAAGTATGCCGTGGCCAAATCCCCGAACATTTCTGTCCTGAATTATCATCTTGGGATCGCATTCTTTCAATCCGGAAAACGCGCTGAAGCCAAGAACTATCTCACGAAGGCACTCAAGAGTACCGATGCGTTTGAAGGACGGCAAGAGGCTGAACAGGTCCTTGCACAACTGAGAGGATAAGGAGAATCCATGTCTTGTTTGCGTCGTGTGCACATCAGTCGACTACTTCTCGTAGCAGCACTGGTCGGTTGGGTCTCCGGTCTTATCGCCACGATGACACCTCGCGTCATGGCCTCAGAGATCGATCCTGAGTATCGTGTGGGTGCCGAAGATGTCATGCAGATTTCCGTCTGGAAAGATGAGCAACTCACGCGTGAGGTTGTGGTCCGCCCCGATGGGATGTTCTCATTTCCCCTCATCGGCGACGTCCAGGCTGAAGAGCGAACGGTCGAGCAAATCCGTTCCGACCTCGTCCAGCGCTTAGCGAAGTATATTCCCGATGCCAACGTCTCCGTGGCGGTCACCAGGGTGTCCAGCTACAAGGTTTATGTCGTCGGACGGGTGAACAAGCCTGGGGAGTATGTGATCGGGCACTACGCGGATGTTCTGCAAGCGTTGAGTCTTGCCGGAGGATTAACGCCTTTTGCCGCCGAAAACGACATTAAAGTCATGCGGAGGGTGCGGGGAGAGCAGCAAGCCATTCCTTTTCGCTATGGGGATATGCGGAAAGGGAGGGCGCTCGATCAAAATATCGTGCTCCAGCGCGGTGATGTCGTGATGGTGCCGTGACGGCTGGATCGGGAATGCCATCAAATGGCAGACAGTGGAGCCGGCAGAGGGCCAGCAAGTGTCTCGCGAAGGTTGTTCTCGCCCTGACGATCATGGCTTTCGGTATGGCGCCGTCTATCGATGCAGCTGAATGGTCACTCACCCCATCCTTGGGTGCCAAGGGAATTTATAACAGTAACTTGTTACTCACTTCGCTGCCTCATGATGAAACCTATGGGTACTGGGTTACCCCGGCGATGGAAGTCTCAGGTAGTAGTGAACGGCTAGTTGTGAGCAGCCGCGTCGCTGCCGATTTTGTCGGGTATTTTGGAGGAGAGCGAAGGGAGTTTACAAATGTCTTTCTTCCGTTATCCATCCGTTATAAGACGGAGAAAGATGTGATCGGGTTTGCTGGTGGGCTCACCCGCGACAATACGCTGCTCAGTGAATTGCAGGAAACTGGAGTTGTTTTGCAGTTTGCTCAGCGCAATCAGTGGACCTTCAACCCAACGTGGACGAGAATGTTGACCGAAAAATTGTCGTTTCAGTCAGGGGTGCAGTTTTCGGACACGACCTATGAAAGCGGGCGGTTAGTGGATTACCGGTTGTTTGGTGGGTCAGGCGGTTTCCGGTATGTGTTGACGGAACGGGACCAAGTCCAGCTCATGGGATCCTACCTTGACTTTAGAACGACCGATTCACCCTCTGCATTCCGATCCAACTTTCCCGGGATCGACATGAGCCTGACTCACGCATTCAGTGAATCTCTGACGGGTACGGTGCATGGTGGTCCACGGTTTCTCCAATCGACCTCGGAAATATTCGGAGTGAATGTTACGACCCACGATACGGTCTGGTTAGTCGGAGCGAGCCTGCAACAGAAGTTTGAACGGGCCATGGTAGGCGCATCATTCGAGCGAGATCTGGTCCCGAGTGGATTTGGATTGCTTATTCAGACCAATCGAGCGCAGGCATCGGCATCATACGACATCTCAGAAACGCTGACCTGCTCCATGAGTGTGGTTGGAGTGCTGACGTCCGGGAAGTCGCAACTGGCGCTGGGCGGAGTATTCCCTGACAGCAGCTATGTCAGTTTTTCCCAGAAACTGTCCTGGAAGTTTCTTGAGTGGTGGCAAGCGGAGGTGTCCTACATGTTTCGCTGGCGCGATATCGATACCCAAGCAGATTCGGCCAACTCGCATGCCACGACCTTCATGGTGACCTATTATCCACCTAAATGGACGGTGTTCCAATAAGACTATGATGCAATCACAGACCTCCCTACGAACTTCTGAACAGAGCAAGAGCTTCGCTGAGTATGTCGCGGTGTTTCGCCGCCGCCGAAAACTGATCATCTTCAGCGGGATCGGGCTACTCAGCGTCTCGCTGGCCATCGCGTTCCTATGGCCACCGACCTATAACTCGACGGCGATGATCTTGATTGAAGAACAGGAAATCCCTTCAGATCTCGTTCGATCGACTATTACCAGTTATGCAGATCAACGGATTGAAACCATCAAACAACAGGTGATGAGCCGCACGACTCTCTGGAAAGTGGTCGAGCAATTCAACCTGTATGAAGAGGAGCGGCGCAACAGTCCCACGGAAGAGATCGTCAAGCGTTTTATCAAGGATATCGGAGTCGAAGTGATCAGCGCGGATGTGGTCGATAAGCGCACGCAGCATGCGACCAAAGCGACCATCGCCTTTACCGTTACGTATCAAAACCGATCTCCAGAATTAGCGCAAAAAGTAGCGAATGAGCTGACGAGTCTCTTCCTGGGAGAAAATCTGAAGAGCCGGGAACGACAGGCGCAGGAAGCGGCATCCTTCCTTCAGCAAGAAGCGGAAAACCTGTCGCACCATATCAACGACATCGATGAAAAAATAGCGAAATTCAAGAAGCGGGCAAATGGCGCGCTTCCGGAGTTGACGCCGCTGAATCAACAATTGATGAACCAAGCCGAGCGCGAGTTAATGGATGTTGACCAGCAGATCCGTGGCCTTGAGGAGCGCAAAACCTATCTTGAGGGAGAATTGGCCACGATCAAACCGAATACGCCGATTTTGTCCGTGACGGGAGAACGGATTTTAGATTCGACTGAGCGGTTACGGGCACTTCGTGCGGAATATGCAGCCGCTTCTGCGAATCTCTCGGCTGATCATCCGGATATCCGTAAGATGAAGCAGGAGATTGAGGCACTAGAGAAGGAAACAGGTCAACTTCCTGATGGAGAAGAGGCATCGAAGCGACTCGTTGACGCTCGTGCCGCCTTAGCTGCCGATTTAGAACGACTCGGACATGCTCATCCCGACATCCTCCTGGCACAGCGAAAAGTCGCCGCGCTCGAACAGGAGGTCTTTAGGTTCCACTCCACACCGAGTAAGGCCACCGGGCAACGGCCTGAAAACCCTGCCTACATCAATCTTCAGGCACAGCGGAACTCGGCCACGTCTTCGTTGGAGGCTCTCCGTAAGACACGTTTAGAAGTAAAACGACGGTTGAACGAGTATGCGACTCGCCTGGAACGATCTCCCGGGATTGAACCAGAGTATCTAGTACTCATGAGAGACCGAGACACCTCAGCGCAAAAATATCAAGAGATCCGGTCTCGATTACTGGAAGCAAAGGTGGCGGAGGGATTGGAGGTTCAGCGAAAGGGAGAGCGGTTTTCTCTGATTGATCCACCGAGCCTGCCCGAAAAGCCGTTTAAACCAAACCGAATGGCGATCGTACTGCTGGGGATGATCTTGGCCATCGGCGGCGGGATCGGTGCCGGGACAGTCGCGGAATCGCTGGACCATTCGATTCGATCCCCGGAGCAGCTCTTCTCGCTGACACAGCATTTTCCGCTGGCGGTGATTCCGTTTATGCCGAATGAAGAAGATGTGTCGCGGGTCAGGCTCAAACGGCGACTCGCACAAACCGCAGGGTTTGGAGTCCTTGGAACGGCGTTGGTCCTGTTGCACGTCTTTGTCGTCCCATTGGATGTCCTGTGGTTTACTGCCTTGAGACGATTTGGCATGGAATAAGGAACGACATCATTATGGATCGGATTCGAACAGCGCTGGACCTCTATCGAGAATTGAAAGGGACGTCTGCCACCGAGGCTCCGCCTAAACGGTCTACGGATCAGACCGTACCGCCGCCCATCACCTATACGAGAACAAAATCCCTGACGGTTCCCCGTTCAGTTTTGCAAGGACATCGAGTCATGGCAGCATACAACAAAGGGTCCTTTGTCGATGCATACAAGATTCTGCGAACCCAAGTGACCCAGCGACTCCGAGAAAACGGGTGGAACGTGGTGGGGGTCACCAGTCCGGGTTATGGGGAAGGCAAAACTCTCACGGCGATCAACCTTGCTGTGAGTCTGGCGATGGAGACGACGCAAACCGTCCTCCTGGTTGACTCGGACCTTCAGGACCCGAGTGTGCACAAAGTGTTCGGTGTGCAAGAGTGCCTTGGTTTGGCCGACTATCTGCTGGACGATCAGCCGGTCGAGGAGCTGCTCCTGCATCCGGGCATCGGACGGTTCGTTCTCTTGCCTGGCGGAAGAGCGATTTCCAACTCAACGGAAATCCTGACGTCACCCAAAATGGTTGCCCTTGTCGAGGAGTTGAAACATCGTTACCCCTCGCGGTTTGTCGTCTTCGATCTCCCTCCGTTGCTCCATACCGCCGATGTCTTGGCATTCTCCCCCTATACGGATGCGCTTCTGATGGTCGTCGAAGAGGGCAAAACGACAGGCGAGGAACTGCAGCGGGCGCTGGGACTGGTGAAAGACTCGCGCCCGATTCTGGGAACCGTCTTGAACAAAGCCGGTCGATCATCATTGAACCTTACTGAGATGAAGGCCCTGCTGTCTTCGTAGAAGCGCACTGCGAGGGGTGAACTAGAAAGCCATGTACGAATCCTTTTATCATTTGAAGGCCAAGCCGTTTGCCCTTCTGCCGGATAGCAGCTTTCTGTATGTGGGGTCCGAGCATCAGAACGCCTACAGTCTCTTAGAGTATGGAATCGTCAGCCAGGCTCCGTTCATGGTGTTGACGGGAGATCCAGGGATGGGCAAAACCTCCCTTCTCCAGAAGCTGATCGCGGAGCATGGCGGTCAACATAAGATCGGGCTGGTGACTAATGCGCGTTATGATATCGACCAGCTCCTACCATGGATCTTGTTGGCGCTCGGCCTCAGCACCAAACGGCTGGATTCGATCGAGGCCTACCATCTCTTTTCTGAATTTCTTGCACAGGAGTCCAAGCGCCTTCGACGCGTTATTCTCATCGTGGATGAGGCCCAAAGTTTAGGGGCGGAACTGCTCGAAGAACTGCGGCTATTGTCCAATATGAATGACGGGAGGACGTTGAAGTTGCAAATCGTCCTTTCCGGACAGCCGGATCTCTACACCATGCTCCAACGAAGTGATATGACGCAATTCGCCCAACGGATCGTCGTCGACTACCATCTGAAACCGCTCTCGGAAACAGAGACGGCCAATTTTATTCAGCATCGGATACAGGTTGCGGGCCGACAACACCGTCTCTTCACGGACAAGGCATGCGCGCTCATCCATCGCTTAAGCCAGGGGAATCCTCGGTTGATCAATCAGGTTTCTGATATCGCATTGACCTACGGGTATGCGGAGCACGCGTCCATGATTACGTCTAAGTTGGTGGCGGAAGCAGCCCTCGACCGCATCAAGGGAAGAATTCTTCCGTTGACCGGCAAGGAAGAGTTGGACGCAGTCGCGACAGCGGCGGACGACCCCACTGAACTCGACGACTCCACTTCCATCGTTGACTCGCCCGTCGTTGGCGATGCATTGTTTCAGGGCGATCCTCTTAGTCCAGCAGAAAAAGACTATGAGCAGGGAATGGTACTGAAGGAAGATGGACGGCTAAAAGAGGCAGTAGACATGTTTCATTCGGCAGCCAAGGATAAGACGCTGTGGCTCAAGGCCTACGCACAAGTCGGATTCTGTTATGTCAAAATGCGTGAGCCGCATGCCGCGATTCAAGCCTTCCGTACCGCATTGACCGATACTACAGCGCTGCCCGGCGATACGATGGATGTGCTCTATTTTTTGGGCCGCAGTCTCGAGGCCGTCGGGCAATCAAGCCAAGCAGTAGAAATCTATCACCGCATCGATCAGTCGACGCCAGGCTTTAGAGATGTAGCGGCTCGGTTGCGGGAGTTGACGCATCCTCCAAGAGGCATGGGCAAGCGGGGCCAGCTTGCGTCTGGAAAACACTCGTGGTTTGGTGGTGTGATCGATAATTTTCAGCGATTCTTAATTGGGAGTCAGAAGTAGACTGTGGAGAACGTTTGCACCATGTATAGTTCTGTTTGCCGTTCAGCGCGGGATAGGAAGAGTCGCCATCACAAAATAGATAGTCCTGGATCGTGCACCAGCGATACAGGCGTCGTTAGGTCGAGATCGAGCCTGCCCACAACTCATACTCGAAGCCACGACGGCGCAACGAGATCGCTTGGCGGCGACTCAGCTCATCCACGATGGAAAATACCTGATTCCAAGTGCATTCTGGGAGTTTGACAACAAGTTGCTCCAGAGGAATGTGTCTCTGCTCCTGAACGATCTTCAGCAGCTTTTCGGTAGCCTGTAGAGTCATGCGTGCTCTCCCTCATGATCGTGATCCACGTGTGTCGTATTCGTATCCCTAGCAGCGATTCGGTACGAATATCTGATATTGCGTGACGGTGCGATAGTTGGAGCCGTGTCGGCCGAAGGCGTACAGGCCATACTAGCCGTAATCCATCAGTACCCAAAGAAGAAATCAGAATTGGAACATAGTTCATGATGTCCCATCCATCAGGTTCAGCTTCACGAGAGGGAGGGTGTATCATGGAATGTATCGTGGTTCGTCACGGCATTGCCGTCGAGCGAGACGAATGGGAGGGGACAGAAGAGAATCGTCCTCTCACGGAGAGGGGGAAGAAACGTGTGAGACAGGCCGCTTCAGGCCTGGTTGCGTTGGACTGTCGACCGACTCATCTGCTCACGAGCCCGTTTGTGCGGGCGTACGACACTGCGAAACTCCTTCGCACGGTCGTGTGTCCAACCGTAAAGGTTGAAACCGGAGAAGAGCTGGCGGTTGGCGCAAAGCCCGAACACTTTATGACTGTCCTTCAGGCGCTTCCTTCAGATGCGGTGGCGCTCTGTGTCGGTCATGAACCTTTCTAAGGTGAGCTCGTGGCCCTGCTCCTGTGTGGACACAGGCTCCCCAATTTTCCCCTGAAGAAGTCCGGGGCGGTGTCTATTGAAGCAGAAGGGAAGTTGAAGCCCGGGCATTGTCGGCTAGGCTGGTGGTTTCCTCCGATGCAGCTGCGGATGTTAGGGAAGCGGGTACGGGTGTCACGGCAGGACGAACGTTGTTAGGGCGTCGGCCCTCCGATGCCGATCGCCGACTTGTGGTGCTGTAAGACGGGGAGGATATAGCCTTTGAGCTCATGCTGGATGTCTTCCGGAGATTTCCTCGCGTCGACGACATTGAAATGGAACTCCGTGGCCATCTTGTCGAATTCTTCGATGAGCAGCGATTGGTATTTCTTGAAGCTGTCGTAGAGATCCGCTCCCAGCCTCAGGTCCATCCCGGATTCCCAGTAATTCATCCCCGTGGTTTCGATGACTCGAAGCGTCAGGGTTTCGACATCGATCCGCAGGTAGCACACCAGGTCCGGAAGCGGGGCAAATCCAAAAACATCACGAATCCACGTGCGATCAGCGCTTCGCACGAAATCCCGCGCGAACGCGGTATAGATGTAGCGATCAGCCAAGACGACGAATCCGGATCGGAGCGCGGGGATGATCTGGTGTTCCAGTCGGTCGGCAAAATCCGTCGCATAGAGCAGGCTGAGCGACCATCGATCCACGATGTTGCCGGCTTTGGCCATCTCAATGGATTTGGACATGAGATTCGAACGGGTCCAACCGGTCGTGATCACCCCGTATCCTTGGATTTCCAACCATTCTTGTAACAGCTCGATGTGCGTCGAGCGGCCGACTCCGTCGGTTCCTTCAATGGCGATCAGCTTGCCTTTGAGCTCACTCGGATCGATGTATGTCAAACCGTCGCCAAAAAAGCGTGCGTCGGCCATAGGTGCCTCGTTTGGGTTTGTAGTCATGCAGAGTCTCGGACACCAGGGTCCGCATAAGCTCTTGTTGCGTGGCGATGTCTTGGGTGGCATCCATCGTCAACAACCCGAACTCGTCGACGATCTTGTCGTATTCCGTCAGAATGCGTGACTGAAAGATTCGAAAACTATGGGTTGGATCAGGGCTCAGGTTCATGTCCATGCCCGCTTCATAGTACTTGAACTGACCGCGAGTTCCACGCAACAAGCGGGAGATGGCCACGTCAATCGGGACCTTGAAATAAAACGCCATGTCGGGCTTGATGGAAAAGGCATAGAGTTTGCGAACCCATTCAGCAGAGACTCCGCGCACGACGTCGCGTGCAAAGGCGGTATACATATAGCGATCGGCAAGCACAATCATACCGGCCTTGAGAGGAGGCATGATGTGATGATAGAGCCGGCTGGCGAAGTCCGTTGCGTGGAGCAAACTGAATGTGGTTGGGGTCAGGCTTTTTGATTTCTTTCCTCGTTTCGTGGTCTCCTTCACCAGATCTGAGGAGTTCCACTCGGTAAAGAAGACTTTGTGACCTTTCGACTCAAGCCATTTATGCAATAGTTGCAATTGGGTGCTTTTCCCAGACCCATCGATGCCTTCGACGATGATCAGTTTGCCTGCGTGGGGGTGAGGGGTGGTCTTGGTCTGGTGAGGTTCGCTCATGATTTGTCGGCCGCCAGCAGCACTCGCGAGAACCGGACCTGTCGATGGAACACCTGTTCGAACAGATCGGCTCGATTCTTCGCCGCCCACAACTCCATCTCAGCATCGCCTGTGAGCTGTACCTCGATCGTGATGAGTTTGCCGAATTGAACACGGACATCCCGAACGAGTGAGAAATGCGTACGATCGAGCCCATCGGCGATGCGTAGCAGTGAGGCGAGTACTTTGACCACGCGTTGGAGCTGTGGCGTCAGACGGTCAAATTCTTCATGCTTTCTCACAGGAAGGGCCCGACGATGGTAACGAGTGACGGTGGCAATGACGGTGATTTCTTCGGCAGTCAGTCCGGCTAGGTCGCTATGCGTAATGAGATAGTAGGCGTGTTTGTGATGTTGCCGTGGATTAATGAGGTAGCCGACATCGTGCAGAATTGCCGCGTATTCGAGCCAGGTCCGTTCCTGTGGCCTGAGCCGGTGCACACGTTGTGTTTGATCAAAGAGGCGCAGCGCCAGCGCCGCGACATGCAGCGAATGCGCTTCCGGTGCATGACAGCGCCGCGCGAGGCGGATCACATTGCGACGACGCACATCCGGAATTTCACGCTCCGCCTTCAATCCCTCGCGATGCCGCACGATGAAATCGTAGATCACGCCCTCACGGATCGCCTTGTCGCAGAGTGTCAGCTCACCGAGGCCGGAAAGCTCCAAGAGACAGCGGAGGAGCACCGTTGCCGGAAGAAGAGTGTCCACGCGTTTCGGGTCCAAGCCGGGAATGGCCAAGCGCGCCTTCACTGAACTCTGGGCCAGCGCTGCCTCGAGGGCACGGAGATCTTTGAGCGAGACCGTCGCAAGATTATGCTGCGGCAGTGAGCGCCCGGTGCGTTGAAGATGGATCACCTCACCGATATTGCCGGCCATCCCAGAAGTGGCGATCAGCGAGAGGAACTTTTTAGTCTTAAACGATGTGACGGCCTCCCGCAGGTGAGAGAGCACGGCTTGTTCCAGGTTCTGCATCATCGACTGAGAGGGTGGTGTCTTCGTCAGATACTGTTCGGCTAAGCGGATGGCCCCGAGTTTCAGACTGACTCCGTGGAGCATTCCTTCGCGATTGCCCACGATCAGTTCCACGGAACCGCCGCCGATGTCGATGATCAACGTCGGCCCGTCCGGAAGCGCAATACTATTTTTGACTCCGAGGAAGGTCAGCCGGGCTTCTTCCACTCCGCTGATCACGCGCACCTTCAAGCCGAGCTCTTCCTGGATCATCGCGACGAAATCACCGCCGTTTTCGGCCTCGCGTACTGCACTGGTGGCGACTGCGATCACACGGTCAAACCCTTTATTGCGGGCGAGCGTCACCAACGTCTTGAGGACCTCAAGGCCTCTGACCATGACTTCGTCGGCGAGTCGCTTGTTCGCAAACGCGCCATTCCCCAACCGGGTCATGTCTTTAAAGCGATCGAGAATTTTGAAGCTGGCATCCGGTAGGACTTCAGCCAGTACAAGATGAATGGAGTTGGTTCCGATATCGATAACGGCAAGTTTAGACACGCGGAAGATCCTAAGATAAAAGAATCACTGGACCTTAATGAACGAGGGCCGGGACTGTCAAGAAGCGGTGTGTTAATTGTTGTTAGGGCTGTCCGATTGGTTTCGATGAGGATTGTAGATCATCCTGGCATAAGAAATGGGATGACTGATGTGTTTGGCAGCAGGCAGATCCGATGGTATTGGGGCCATCCAGCAGGGGAAATACCGTGTCGCCTGCTCACAGAGTGAGCTTCGTCATGCCTTCATAAATGGGTCCGGTCTCTTTCAGTAGTTCCCACTTCAACATGGAGAGGCTATCCTCCACATACCGGGTTGTTCGCATGCCGTTCAGGACGCAAGTGACTCCTGGTGTGCTGGCGAGGACCCAGAGTGCTTTCTGCGACAGTGAGGAAGTGAGACCTGATGCCGGTAGGAATGGGTCGATGGTTTGCGTGACACGGCCGGCCTGTGTGCGACTGCGCGTCGTGGCCTCGTGCCGAAGGCCTCGTAGCAGCGTCAGAAACACGGGGACATAGCGTTGGCGCCAGGCAGTCCAACGCTCGGCGAGGTCTCCTGAAAGTCCACGCTCGAGGAGCTGGAAGATCTGGTTGACTTGGGGCGCGATCATGCGGTGTTCGATCTGTTCCCAATGTTCCAGCCCCTGAACTTGAGGACGGAGGCGTTGCAGTTCAATGGACCATTTGAAGAACTCAGTTGGTTTCACGTCTATACCGATGCCTTCGATCTGCGGCGCAATGGAGCTTCGGTATTCCTGCTCAAGCGCTCCTAGTTCACCGAGATGGCGATTGAAATCGATCGGCTCATCTTCGAGCGGCAGATCGGCCAGTCGGAGCATCCTGTTCTGTCCGACCATGGCATTGAGCGGCCGATTGACCAGCACCGCAATGTGGTGGTGGGCGGCGTAGTCGAGAATGGTTTGTGATTGAGAAGGTCCTGTATTGGCGGTGAGCGCAGGACCTGATTCGAAGAGATTCATGGGGCACTGAAGGACCTGAAAGTGATGACGTGTTGATCCGAGCGATTCAGCTGCGGACTGGGCGGCTTGGACCATGCGCGCGATCGACGTCGCTTCCGGATCATCGCTCGGGGATGCGACGGTATTCGACGACACACCATAGTACTGGAGCCGACCCTTCGATACTTGGGTTTCAAAATAGGCGAATGCGCGTTCGAGCCTGGCATAAAATTCTGTGCGAAGTTTCTCCAGATCTGTGTCTCCGCGATGTTTGGCCTCAGAGAAATAATACTCCGGATTGTGTAACAGACAGATATCGAGTGTGGTCAGGCCAAGTCGATCAAGTGACAACGCCAGTTGGTCGGCTAGGAAATCCGGGTGGATGCAGTGCCAGATTCCATCCCCATATTTGACGACTTCCTGGTAGGGGTGCCCGGCCTTCTCTCTCTCCTGGGCAAGTTTCAGATTCTGACCCTGCACATACCCAATTTTTGAGACAACAATCACTTCGTTCCGCTGAATCTCACCTGATGCTACGAGTTCGCCCAACACGGATCCCACCAGTCGCTCACTGTCACCATCCGTGTAATTGGTCGAGGTATCGATCAAGTTGCACGAACCTCGCAAGGCTTGCCTCAGCGCGTCGCGGTGTTCGGCATTGTGTGTATCGACTCTGTAGGTACCGAACCCGATGCGTGTGGTGGTGAGACCGCTTGTGCCAAGAGTGGTAAAGGCGTGGGTGAGTCCGGGTGAGCCGTCGCGCGCCATCATGCGGGATGCGTAGGCGGCGGTGCCTTGGCTCGTGGCAAATCCAGAAAGTGTAGTGCCTTGCAGGAGTCTTGGCTCTCGATCGCGATCCAATGAAGTTGTCTGCTCGTTCACCAGCGTCTCTGCGACGAGGAGGGGATCGGTAATCGGTTGGCGGCAACTGTAATTCCGGCAGACGTACAACGTGGCGGTATCGGAAACAGCTGTTCTGTCTTTCAAGAGTGGTAAAGCTGAGGAGTGGTCAGGGAAGCCGGTTGCCACGACGCGATTCGGTAGGTAGCACTGCGCGATTGCTGCACGGAGCGCGTGAAGCTCATCGCTCGACTTGCCGGGGACGATGGCCAGTTCCACCGGTCCTTCAGTGAGAAAATCAAGCACCCCCAGACTCTTGGCAAAGGCACGTGGATACCGCGTGATCTGCCGGCCATAGGCGCGAATTGCGGAGATCGAGGCGTGACGCCACTCGTCGCGATCGAAGTGGAAGGACAGGCGCGCGAGGGCGGACGCGGCCACCGCGTTCGGGCTGGGCACTGCGCCATCCGTGCCGTCGCGGTGCCGGAGAATAAGGGATTCGTGCTGCGTGGCTGTCGTGAAGAATCCGCCTTGTTCCAGATCCATGAAGTCCGTGATCAGGAGTTCCCCGAGTCGCGCCGCAGCATGGAGATAGGATTCGTCGGCACCGGCTTCATAGAGATCGATCAGCCCTTCGGCCAAGTAGGCGTAGTCCTCCAGGTAGGCGTCAAGATGGGCGCGACCGGCTCGGGATGTCCGGAGTAGCCGCCCGTCCGATTTAGCGTGATATTTCAATAGATAGTCCGCTGTTCGCTTGGCACTCTCCAGATAGCGGGTTTCCCCAAAGACGCGCGCCGCCTCGGTCATCGCCGACAACAGCATGCCGTTCCATGCGGTGATCACTTTGTCATCCAGTCCCGGCGGGATACGCTGCGCTCTGGCCTTGTAGAGCTGGGGTTTGACACGCGATGCGGTCTCCAACAATTCATCGGTCGTCAGATTCAACTGTCTGGCGACATCTTCGATAGGTCGCAAGCGATTGGGAATGCTCTTGTGCTCCCAATTGCCTGCTGCCGTAATATCGTAGAGCGCACAAAAACGGCGAGCGTCTTCGTCGTTCTTGAGCACCTCCTGGACTTCATCAGGTGTCCAGACGAAGAATTTCCCCTCGACTCCTTCGGAGTCAGCGTCGGTGGAGGAATAGATCCCACCTTCTGGGCCGGTCATCTCCCGTCCGATATAGTCGAGGATTTCGGTGGCCACCTGTTGATAAAGCGGCTTCTTGGTGACTTGATAGGCCTCGACATAGACGCGAGCCAGCAGGGCATTGTCGTAGAGCATCTTTTCAAAGTGAGGAACCAGCCATCGCGCGTCGGTCGAGTAGCGCGCGAATCCACCGCCGATGTGGTCATAGATGCCGCCGGCCGCCATCATGTCGAGGGTCTTCGTTACCATCGTGAACGTGCGGGGATCACCGGATCGTCGGTGACTCCTGAGTAAAAACGACAGTCCCATAGCCGGAGGAAACTTCGGCGCGCTGCCGAACCCGCCATGAGTCTCGTCAAACTCTTCCTGAAACTGGTCCACGGCTTCGAGAAGCACCGATTCGCTGATAGAAATCGGCGAGGCGACCCGTCGGGTTGATTGGAGTTGATGAGTGATCTCTTTGGCCTGGGCTTGGACCTCCGACGCGCGCGTGTCCCAATAGTCGGCAATCTTCTTGAGCAGCGAACCGAAGCCCGGTCGGCCCCATCGATCTTCAGGCGGGAAATAGGTACCGGCAAAAAAGGGCTCTTGTTCCGGCGTCAGAAACACCGTCATCGGCCAGCCCCCCTGCCCATGATTCATGGAGATGGTGGCGGCCATATAGATGTCGTCCAGATCAGGCCGTTCCTCACGATCGACCTTCACGCAGATGAAATGCTTGTTCATGAGCTCGGCGATCGCCTCGTTCTCGAACGATTCCCGCTCCATCACATGGCACCAATGGCAGGCGGAATAGCCGATCGAGAGCAAGATGGGGCGATTCTTTTCCTTGGCAGCCTTCAGTGCTTCCGGACCCCAGGGATACCAGTCCACCGGGTTGTAGGCATGTTGAAGCAAATACGGGCTCGTCTCATGGATGAGGCGATTAGGATTTCTTTTTTCGGATGCAGTAGGTGATGACATCTGATCAGCCTAGCACTGAGATAAGAAGAGCGTCAACGGAGGTGGAGATCCTGTAGCACTCCTACTGTGGCATGCAGCCCAAGTTCTTGCCCACGGTATCAGTTATGATAGGCTATCAATCAAGGAAACCCATGACAGAGATCGGCCCCTATTCCAATTACCGACTGACGGTTCGTCTGGAGCTAGCGAACACCCCCGGCATCTTTGCCAAAGTGGCGGCGCTGCTCGCAGAGGAACAGGCTAACCTGGGAGCCGTCGATCTCGTCTCGGCCACCAAAACCCGCATGGTTCGCGACATCACGTTTGATGCGCAGAGTGAAGAGCATGGGGAAAAGGTCGTGGCTCGTCTTGGTGAGTTGCCCGATGTGACGGTAGTTTCGGCTTCCGACCGGATTTTCCTCCTGCATCTTGGGGGAAAGATACGAGTCGGTAGCAAGTTCCCGGTTAGCACTAGAAATGTGTTGTCGATGGTCTACACGCCTGGCGTCGGTCGCGTGTCACGAGCCATCGCCCAAGACAAATCCAAAGTCCATACCTTCACGAGTAAGAGCAACAGCGTCGCGGTCGTCTCCGACGGATCGGCCGTATTGGGGCTTGGGAATCTGGGCCCGGAAGCGGCGCTTCCGGTGATGGAGGGCAAGGTGATGCTCTTCAAAGAACTGGCCGGTATCGACGCCTGGCCTATCTGCCTGAATACCCAAGATCCGGATGAGATCGTGCGGATCGTTCAGGGGATTTCACCGGGGTTCGGCGGAATCAACCTGGAAGATATCAGTGCGCCACGCTGCTTCGAAATCGAGCAGAAACTGAAAAACACACTCGATATTCCTGTGATGCATGACGATCAACACGGCACGGCCGTAGTCCTGCTCGCGGCATTGACCAATGCGCTCAGGGTTACGGGGAAACAGCTGGACCAGGTTCGAATCGTCGTCAACGGCCTGGGTGCCGCAGGCACGGCCTGTTGCCGTATTTTGCTGGCGGCCGGGGCCTCCCATTTGCTGGGATGCGACAAGGAAGGGATCATCCTCTATGGAGAGGCTGAAGAACTCCGGGCGTGTCGGACTGATCTACGCGCCTGTTTGACGCGTGAACGGCCGAGGGGCACGCTGCGTGATGCGCTGAAGGGGGCCGATGTCTTTATCGGGCTTTCAGTCGGCAATGTGGTCACGGCTGATGATCTTGACCTCATGGCGTCTGAGCGAATTGTGTTTGCCCTGGCTAACCCAGATCCAGAAGTTTCACCTGAGCTAGGACTTTCCCATGCCACTGTCTTTGCGACGGGGCGATCGGATTATCCCAATCAAATCAACAATGCATTGGCATTCCCAGGCATCTTTCGCGGCGCGCTCGATGTGCAAGCCGCTGCCATCAACGAGGCCATGAAGTTGGCCGCTGCCGAGGCCATCGCGCATGTGATTCCGGAAGCGACATTGAGCGAGGACTACATCATCCCCAGTGTCTTCGACAAAGAAGTCGTCACTCGTGTCGCGCGGGCGGTCGCAGCCGCAGCCCGAGCGACCGGCGTGGCCAGAAGACGGGCCAAGCCGGACGATCCAGCTGATTTCGCATAGCCTCTCTTCCACTCCCACCCTGTCAAGGACGGGTTTTGTAAGCTTCAGACCGCCGATGCGGCTGTGGTAGAATGCTCCCTTTGAGGAGCCAGTGGGCACCAATGCCGTTCTCGACCGCAAAATTCCTGAAATTTCGAAGTGGAATGCAAAAGCGCATCGGCTCCCTCCGTAGTAAGACCGAAGACAGTCTGGAATGCGCCGTCGATACGATGATGGAAGAACGGGTGGATGGATTTTTCCAAGTCGAACATGGGTTGGAGGAAATTATCAAATCGCTGGTCGAGATCGAGGAAGAACTGGAGGCTGTTCGCGATTTGAGCGGGGCGATGCGGCTCGAATCCAGGCTGGAGTTCGTCGAAGACCGTTGGGACGAGTTCGACAGCGAGATCCGTGAACGTCCCCGCCGCCGACGCAAGCGGGTTAGTCTTGCGGACATGCTCAAAGCGGCGAGTGGAAGCGGAAGCCTCTCGGAGAGTCCGAGTTCGGTGAATAATGCGCTTGATGCCTACGCTATCATGGGCGTCGAGTTCGGCAGTTCCCTCGCCGATGTCACGGCGGCGTTTCGAACCAAGGCCAAACAACTCCATCCCGATTCAAACAACGGGGATCGGAGTTCCGAACCGGAGCTGCGCCGCATGCTGGAGGCCTACCAATTTCTCAAAGAGTACCTGAGTCTGAGCAATACAGAACCGATGCGACCCCCGGATCGGCCCTACACCCCATCTGAATGACCGGCCTGTGATGAAACACACTCCACCTCGCTACATTACCAGCACTATCGAACTCGGGGAGTTGTGCGAGCAACTTCAAGATTGTTCACGTGTAGCATTGGATACGGAGTTCGTGGGCGAAGACAGTTTCGTGCCGAAGCTGGAACTCATTCAGGTTGCGACGGAAACCACGGCCGCGATCATCGATTTTCCTGCCGTCCAGTCGAACGGAGCGTTGGACACATTTTGGAAGATTATCTGTGATTCGGCCGTTGAAAAGGTCGTACACGCGGGGCGGCAGGACCTTGATCTCTTTGCCGTCCATGCCGGACAAATTCCCAAACCCTTCTTCGATACCCAGATCGCCGCGGCGATGGTCGGGTTCGGCCCGCAGGTCGCCTATGCCAATCTCGTCCAGCGTGTGCATGGGAAGCGGCTGGACAAGGCGCATACCTTTACGAACTGGAGCGCTCGTCCGCTGTCGCGCGAGCAGCTCGCCTATGCGCTGGAGGATGTGACGTTTCTGTTGGCCATTCATGATCATCTGCACAGCCGGTTGTCGAAGCTCGGGCGGCTGCCATGGGTGCATGAAGAATTCGCTCGTCTTGAAAGCGCGGTCGGCGAGACCAGGGGTGCGCCGCAAGAACGCTATCAGCGCATACGCGGATGGGATCAGCTCAAGCCCAAGTCGGCGGCAGTGCTCCGCGAACTCGCGGCGTGGCGAGAAGGGGAGGCGAAACGTCGAAATGTGCCACGGAGTCGGGTGGTTCGGGATGAAGTGCTGCTCCAGCTGGCGCGGCATCCGCCTCGACAGGTCGACGAATTGCGCAACGTGCGAGGGCTCCATGGTGGAGAGGTGGATCGTAATGGAGAAACTTTGGTTGCCATCATTCAGGCGGCACTTGCGCTTCCTCAATCGGCCTGGCCTGTGCTCTCGAAGGAGCGCAAGCCGGAACCGGAATCGACCGGGCTGGTCGAACTCCTGCAAGCGATCGTCAAGGCCTGCGCGCTGAAGGCTGAGATCGCGCCCACACTCCTAGCAACGACGGCGGATCTGCAAACCTTGGTCGAGGCCAAGACCGACCGCTCGGTCTTAGAGCTTCCTCTCCTTCGGGGATGGCGACGCGAGCTGGTCGGTGAGGTCTTACTCGATGCGCTAGCTGGGAGACTTGCTGTGCACGTCGATCCGGACCTACGGATGATACAGTGGTCTGCCTCAACGGAAACACCTAGCTCCTAGCCCAATCCCCTCGCAGGGCACTCCAGTACCGTTAGCAGAAACCGTGGCTGCGCTTATGGTACCCCCTAGAGAAGCGTCTTGATCGAATCCGCCGGCCTCGCCAGGATCGCTTGGTCGCCCTTCTCGACGATCGGTCGTTGAATAAGATCCGGATGTTTGACCATCACATCGAGAAGTTCATCGTCAGAGAGCTGTTTCTTGCCCAAGCCCAGTTCCTGGTAGATCTCTTCTTTCGTTCGAAGCACGTCTCTGGGAGACAGTCCGGCCTTCTTGAGGAGGGTTTTTAACTGAGATTTGGTAAAGGGGCGTTCGTAGTAGTTGATTGCGGTATAAGGTTTCCCACTGTCTTTGAGGACCTGTACCGCCTGTCGGCACGTGGTGCAGGTTGGCTTCTGATAGATGGTAATGTCAGCCATGATGACTCCTTAATAGGTTGAACGTGTCTTGACGAATTTTTTCGGTCTATGGTAGATCCCAACCAGTCAGGTTTCAAGGTTGAGGTTTCACGTTTTTGGTTTCCGAATAATTTGAAACTCTAAACGTAAGACTTGAAAGTGGTGTATTCCATGCCGTGGGTTGGAACCAGTTCGGCCGGTGAGTTTGCCCGCGCCGCGAGGTCGCATCGGACTCTGAAGGAGCTCCGCATCAAGCGCAAGGGGCAGCCGGTTTTTGTCCTCGGTCATGTCCTCGCTCGCAAAGGGCAGGAAGCCACGTTTGAAGCCTTTAACGATCGACTGGCGGTCGTGAAGTTCAGCGATGCTGGTCTGGTCGGGTATGATCCGAGCGAGCTGCTGCTTCCGACTGAAATCGATGAGCAGGGTGTCCCATATTTTGAAATTCGGCCCTGTCGAACCTGTGACATGCTGTTCCCGTTGACGATCGAGGAAAGCGACTCAGATCAGGAACCTGAGCACTGTCCGGACTGTAGGGTCTGATCAACTGGTTCTCCCAGCTCAATCGACGAAGGGAGCGACCTCTAATGCCTTTCTCAGCAAGCAATCTCCGGCAAATCCTTGCAACACCATCGGTAGCATGGCGGCGTCGATGGCTCGAACCGATAATATATGGAAGCCGTCCGAAGCCTTCTGTCCTTCCAGCTTCAGCGCGTGGCAGATTTCCAGTTTTTTCCAAATCAAGTTGGAAAGGATTTGCTCAGAGGCCAACAGCCTCATGTCCGTGACGGAGCCATCGATTGCGACCTTGGCGGAGACTCGCGCCCTATCCCGTGGCTCTTCGCTGACGACCGCGAATGCCACGATATCGTCAGCCTGGGTGAAGGGAGGTGTGATGATGGCCGTCCCCAGAATGAATAGACAGCCCATAATGCTGGCGGCTTTCTGTCGCATCCACGCTGTTCGTTTCTTATTCAGCATCGCTTGAAAAACTCACATACTTACGGCATTTAGTATGCCAACCAGCATTTTCCATTGCAAGAATGGCGCAGGGCTATGGTAGGGTACTGAAAGAGATCAACACGCCATCTGGTCACTTTGTACTTATTGAATGGTGAGTTATGCCGCATGATTTCATGCCAGGTTTAGCCGGTGTACCGGCCGCCACGTCCTCGATCAGCGATGTGGATGGTCAGCGCGGAATTCTCGAGTATCGTGGGATTCGTGTTGAGACGCTGTGCGCCGAATCATCCTACCTGGAAACGGCGTATCTGTTGCTCTTTGGTCGGCTGCCATCGGCGACCGAGTTTCAAGAATGGAACAGGGATATCACCCACCATCGACGCATCAAGTTCAGCATCGTCGACTTGCTGAAGTGTTTACCCGAACATGGGCATCCGATGGATGCCCTTCAAGCGGCGGTGGCGGCGCTCGGGATGTTTTACCCCGGGCGCAATGTGAAAGACATCGAGAATAACTACTGGAGCGCAGTGCGACTCGTGGCCAAATTGCCGACAATCGTCGCCGCATGGGCGAGGCTCCGGCACGGGGATGATCCCATCCCTCCGCGAGATGATCTCGGCTTCAGCGAAAACTTCTTGTATATGCTCACGGACACGGTAACTCCGTCACTGTGGGCTGACGTGTTTGATGACTGCTTGATCCTTCATGCCGAGCACACAATGAATGCGTCGACGTTCACGGGATTGGTCACCGCATCGACGTTAGCGGATCCCTACACTGTCGTCGCGTCTTCCATCGGTGCTTTGAAGGGCCCGCTGCATGGAGGGGCAAACGAAGAAGTGGTGGTCATGCTGAGAGAGATCGGCACGGCTGAAAAGGCGAGACCCTACGTCGCGCGCGCCATGGAGAACAAGAAGAAGTTAATGGGATTCGGTCATCGTGTCTATAAAGTGAAGGACCCTCGCGCCACGGTGTTGCAACAACTCTGTCGACGGCTATTTGCTGAATTTGGAAATTCGCCACTCTATGAAGTGGCATTGGAAGTCGAAGCCGCAGCCGGAGAGTCCCTGAACAGTAAGGGGATTTATCCCAATGTGGATTTCTACTCAGGCATCATCTACGACAAGATGAGGATCGATATCGACCTCTTTACTCCGCTCTTTGCCATGTCGAGAGTGTCCGGCTGGTTGGCCCATTGGCTGGAGCAGTTACGAGAGAATAAGCTATTTCGCCCCGATCAAATCTATTCCGGCGAACACAATCGACCGTACGTGCCCATCGATCAGCGCTAACACCTGCATTTATCACAACCATCCCCAGCCCTTGACTTCACCTAGGGCCGATTTATCTATTCATCAGACAGGTGAATCGGCGCGGCGCCAGCAGAGATAACCTAATAGGTCAAAAGGCACAGCCAAAAGGAGGTTACGATGGCACTCGTACGATGGGATCCGTTTCGGGAATTGGAAGAAGTCTCAGATCGGTTGAATCGCATGTTTGCGCGTCCGGCCACAAGGGCGGCAAACGGCAAAGAGACGATGATCGTGGCGGACTGGACACCTTCAGTCGATATTAGTGAAACCGAAGGGGAGTATCAGATTAAGGCTGAGATACCCGATGTGAAGAAGGAGGACGTGAAAGTCACCCTCGAAGATGGGGTCCTCACGATTCAGGGTGAGCGGAAGCATGAGAAGGAAGAGAAGGGAAAGAAGTATCATCGGATCGAGCGGTCTTACGGCAGTTTCGTTCGGACTTTTTCTTTGCCTGATGTGATCGATGAGGACAAGGTGAGGGCCGAGTTCAAGGAAGGGGTACTGAACCTCTCACTCCCGAAGTCGGAGAAGGCAAAACCGAAAGCCATCGACGTGAAGGTGGCGTAAGTCAGTCGAAGGGTTTTTCCCCAACAAAGGCCCGCCTCTCAGGCGGGCCTTTTTGTTTTCGAAGGCAGCAGACCAACCCACCGTCCAGCTTCAGGCTCGGACGTCACACCCGAGATGCGCGAGATCCTGTCAGCTCGCGGCCACGGTCTGAGATTCTCGAGCCGCAAGACTCTTCCGACGGTTGCTGGAAATGGTGCGGTCGATAATGGCGCCGCAGTTAATGCATTTCCAAGCATAGAACACGAGAAAGAAATCCGAGAACCGCTCCAGCATCATCATCCCCCGACACTTTGGACATTCCATTGATCCCTCCTAGTGTGAGTACGTACACAGCTGATGACGAACAGAAGCAAGATCTACGCCAGATCAGCACCCTTCAATATGCCAACAAATTACCAATTACGTATTACAATCTATATAAATATGTTGACAAATTGACGGTGCTGGCGCGCGCAACGCGTCAACCTTTTGTCAATTAGGGAACTGAAAGGTTGAATGCCAAAATTGATTGATAAGTGGGTCTATCTGAATCGAGCGATCGAAGCCCGCCACTTCGAATGGTCGGATACCACTCAGTATAAACATTCTGGCCGTGCCTTCGTCTTTGTGCTCCGTATCCGCCTGAGAGGGCGTGATGTTTAGGACCCTTGTGAAAATCGACGGGCTGAGTTTATGATGACGCCCGCAAGTGATAGGACCCTCTCATACATGGAGCACCCGGCATGAAAGTGAATCAACGTACAACATCAGGACCGACACGAATTGAACGAGACACCATGGGGGAACTGGCTGTTCCTGTGGAGGCCTACTATGGTGTGCAAACGGCCCGCGCTATTGAGAACTTCCCGATCAGCCCGCTGCGCATGCCACGCTCGGTGATTCGAGCCATGGGGATGATTAAACGGGCGGCGGCGGCTGTGAATCATTCGCTGGGCCTGTTGGACAAGAAGTCAGCAGGGGCTATCAAGCTGGCAGCAACTGAAGTCGTCGAGGGAAAGCTGGATGCCGAGTTTCCGGTTGATATTTTTCAAACCGGCTCCGGCACCTCTACTAATATGAATACGAACGAGGTCATCTCCAATCGTGCGACGGAGCTGCTCGGCGGTGCGCGTGGCAGCAAACTCGTGCACCCTAATGATCATGTGAATCTTGGGCAATCGAGCAACGATGTGATTCCCACGGCCATCCATATCGCCGCATCGGAAACGATGCAACAGCAGCTTCTGCCGGCCTTGACTCGATTGCACAAAGCGTTGAAGGGGAAGGCGAAGGAATTCGATCGGATCGTGAAAATCGGGCGCACGCACCTTCAAGACGCAACACCGGTTCGTCTCGGCCAGGAATTCGGCGGATACGCTCGTCAGATCGAGCTGGGTATTCAGCGGGTGAAGCATGCCCAGGAGGCTTTGAGCGAAGTGGCCTTGGGTGGGACTGCGGTCGGCACGGGTTTGAACTGCCATCCAAAATTTTCGTCCAAGGTCATGGCGATCATTTCGAAAGAGACCGGCTGTTCGTTCAAGGAAGCCAAAGATCATTTTGAAGCGCAGGCCGCACAAGACTCTCTGGTTGAAGCGAGCGGTCACTTACGAACGTTGGCTGTGAGTTTGATGAAGATCGCCAACGATATTCGCTGGCTTGGGTCTGGGCCGCGTTGTGGGCTCGGGGAAATCAATTTACCTGAGACGCAACCAGGATCCTCGATCATGCCAGGCAAGGTCAATCCCGTCATCGCCGAGTCGGTGACCATGGTCTGCGCGCAGGTGATCGGAAACGATGTGACAGTGACGGTGGGTGGACAGGCGGCCCATTTCGAACTGATTGTGATGATGCCGGTGATGGCCTATAACCTGCTGCAGTCCATTGAATTGCTGGCGACAGCTTCGAATAACTTCGCCGTGAAGTGTATCGATGGTATCAAGGCCAACGAGGAACGCTGTAAGAGTCTGATTGAAGAAAGTTTGGCCATGTGCACGGCCTTGGCTCCGGAGATCGGGTATGAAGCAGCGGCCAAGCTGGCCAAGGAGGCCTACAAGTCCGGGAAAACTGTCCGGCAGGTGGCCAAAGAACAGAAAGTCTTGCCGGATAAGCGGCTGGCCGCATTGCTGGATCCGTGGCGCATGACCGAGCCAGGCGGACCAGTGGGGAGTGCGGGGGGGTAGTCGGATAGCGATTCGAGGTTGCCTTCAAACGGGTGAGTTGTATACTGGGGATGATGAGTTCTCACGATCGCGCTTATTCTACGATGCTCGCTGTCGTGGTCTTCCTAGTCTGCGCTGTGCTTTCAGGCTGCGCTGCGACTGGGCGACAACCGGCCCATGATGGGTCGAACCTGATTCCCACCATGGGGACTCGCGGCGCGCAATGCTGCGCGATGGCCAACGCGGTTCCGAGGCAAAAAGCACTGGCGAAGACGGCGGTGAGATTTGTCGGCAAGTCGAGGGTTGTCATAGGTGGGCGACACTACAATCCTGACTGTTCCGGCTTTGTCCGTGGTGTCTATGCTTCACAGCGGGTTGATCTTTTTGGTGAACTTGGAGAACTGAATGAAGGGAACGGCGTCGGGCGCATCTATACCCATGTCGTTGAACATGGGCGGATTCACTATGGCCCGACCATCCATCCCGGCGACCTGGTCTTTTTCCATAATACGTGGGATTTCAACAGGGACGGCCTGCCGAACGATCCGCTGACCCATGTCGGTGTGGTGGAAAAGGTTGAACCTGATGGAACCGTGCTGTTCGTCAGTTCGCTTTCGAGCGGAATCAAGCGCTATCGAATGAACCTTCAGTATCCTGACATGCATAAGGCTCCAGATGGTCGAGTGTTGAATCACTTCCTGCGGCGTAAACACTCCGGTGACGTTCGGGGAACCTACTATCTGGCAGGGCAATTGTTCGCGGCGTTCGGCACGCTGACTCGTTAAGGTTTCGGCCACGCTTGGTAAAGTCTTCTGATTATTGGCAACCACTCGGTTACCCAAGACATTCGTTAGCCACAGTCTCAGAGAACGCGGATAGTCTCTGCGTTCGGAAAGCTCGGGTATTGGATTCCATGACGACTGCAACGACACAGACCTCACCACAGGGGACGGACCACAAGATCCCACTCACGATAGCCAAGGAGCTTGGTGTCGGGGTTCACCAAGTTTCAGCCGCGGTTGCGCTGCTCGATGAAGGCGCGACGGTTCCATTCATCGCGCGCTACCGGAAAGAGGCGACCGGGAATCTTGATGATACGCAGTTGCGTTCACTGGAAGAGCGGTTGGGCTACCTGCGCGAGTTGGAAGAACGGCGTACGGCAGTTCTAGCCTCGATCGAAGAACAGGGCAAACTGACCGATGCCCTGCGTGCAAGCATTGAAGCGGCGACTACGAAGCAAGCCGTCGAAGACCTGTATCTACCGTTCAAGCCCAAGCGCCGCACCCGTGCGATGATTGCGCGGGAAGCAGGGTTGGAACCGTTGGCCGATAGCCTCGTGGCTGATCCCCTGTTGCAGCCCGAACAAGAAGCGCTCAAGTATATTCGTGTCGTGCCGGCTTCTGAGGGAGTCGAGGCGATCAATGTGCCCGATGCCAAAACCGCACTGGAAGGAGCTCGGGATATCCTCACGGAACGGTTTGCGGAAACCGCCGAATTGCTGGCCGGTTTGCGGATGCGGCTGTGGGAGCACGGCGTATTGACCTCGACGGTGATGACAGGCAAAGAAGCTGCTGAAGAGGAAAAGTTTCGTGACTACTACGCCTATTCAGAGCCGATCAATACTATTCCCTCGCATCGCGCGCTGGCACTATTTCGTGGCCGTGCTCTCGGAGTGTTGAAGCTGGAGTTGGGTCTCGGTGAGGCGCTGGACGCGGTAGTCCCTCATCCATGCGTGTCGATGATTGCGACTCATGCGGGGATCAACGACAGTGGTCGGCCTGCCGACAAGTGGCTGATGAGTGTCTGCGACTGGACGTGGCGCGTGAAAATGCATCTCCAGCTCAGCACGGAATTGCTCGTGCAGTTGCGTCAGGCAGCGGAAGCGGAGGCCATTCGGATCTTCGCTCGTAATCTGCACGAGCTGTTGCTGGCGGCCCCGGCCGGGCCGAAAGTCATTCTTGGCATCGATCCGGGGATTCGTACCGGTTGCAAGGTGGCCGTGGTCGATGCGACTGGTAAGTTGTTGGAGACGGCAACGATGTATCCGCATCAACCGCACAATGATTGGCAAGGGTCGTTGGAGACGATCATGCGATTGGTGATCCAACATGGTGTGCAGTTGATCTCCATCGGGAATGGGACGGCAAGTCGAGAAACAGACAAATTGGTGGGCGAGGCGATCAAACTGCTTGCAGTCAAGAAACCTGAACAGAGCGTGGCGAAACTTGTGGTGAGTGAAGCAGGCGCGTCGGTCTATTCCGCCTCGGCCTTTGCGGCCAAGGAGTTTCCTGAGTTGGATGTCAGTGTGCGGGGTGCCGTATCCATCGCTCGCCGCCTACAGGATCCGTTGGCTGAGCTTGTCAAGATTGAACCTAAGGCGATCGGGGTTGGTCAGTATCAACATGATGTTGATCAGCGGGCCTTGGCGCGGTCGCTCGATGCCACGCTGGAAGACTGCGTGAATGCCGTCGGTGTCAATGTGAACACGGCCTCAGCGCCGCTGTTGGAACGGGTATCCGGTTTGAACAAAGCGCTGGCTAAGAATATTGTGGACTATCGCGATTCGAATGGTCCGTTCCCGAACCGGACGGCGATCCGAAAGGTCCCACGGTTAGGTGAAAAAACATTTGAGCTCGCGGCTGGGTTCTTGCGCATTCCCGATGGCGACAATCCGCTGGATCGATCCGCTGTTCACCCGGAGGCCTATCCCGTCGTCGAACGGATTCTGACGAAGCTGGGAACAGGGATTGCCGAGGTGATGCGGCACCCGGCTGTGTTGAAAGGGGTATCAGTGGAGGACTTTACGGATGAGCAGTTCGGACTCCCGACCGTACGGGATATTTTTGCAGAGTTAGAAAAGCCAGGGCGTGATCCGCGTCCTGAATTCAAGACGGCGACGTTCCGAGAAGGGGTCGAGGCGCTGAGCGATTTGCAGTCTGGCATGGTGCTGGAGGGAGTGGTCACGAACGTCGCCGCGTTCGGCGCGTTTGTCGATATCGGCGTCCATCAGGACGGACTGGTGCATGTGTCGGCGTTGGCCAATCGATTTATCAGAGACCCACACGAGGTGGTGAAGCCTGGGCAGGTCGTGAAGGTAAAAGTGATTGATGTCGATCTGAAACGCCAACGGATTGCCTTAACGATGCGGCTTGATGATGCGGCGAGTCGACCGACTGCTTCGCCCAAAGCTGAGAATACTGCAACTCGTGATCAGCGTGGTAGAGGGCCATCGTCGTCAAACCAAGTTGCGCGAACGCCTCAGCCTGTTGGGGCCATGGCGCTCGCATTCGCCAAAGCGCAGAAAAAACCATAACAAAGGCCACAGGGAGATGGATGGGTGGGGTGAGCAGGGCTGGACTGCTCGATGACGGGACCTTTCGAATCACACTGGCCATTGTTCTTCAATCCATGCCATCTCCCAGAACATCCACTCGTACCGTGAGCTGATGATGAACGATTCCTCCATTCGTCGTAGTTCTTCTTTGCCGGCGGTTTTGGCCCACTGATCGACTTTTTTTCGCATCCAAATCTGGACTTCCGCAAACTCCGGCGACGCATACAGCATCAGCCAGTCACGGTAGGGATGACTCTTAGCGGGTGGGCCTTTCCGTAACAGGTGCTGCCCGATCACACAGTAGACCCAGGCGCAGGGAAGGGCCACCACCGTCACCTCCGCGGCTGTTCCTGAAGCGGCGACCGTCAGCATGTGCCGGGTATAGGCATAATTGGTCGGTGCCATTGGAACGGACGTCATCTGCTTCGGCGTCAGGTTCCATCGGGTGCCGTAGTTCTCGTGCAGACTGCGCTCGACCGTGATGGTTTCTTCGGCAAGCTTGGCAAAGCGCAGTGCACTGTCCGAGTCCGGCGCTCTGAGGGTACCGGCGGCGAAGACACGAGAGAGGTCGCCGAGAAACCGGGCGTCTTGCAGAATGTAGTATTTGAACTTCTGCTCAGGCAACGTTCCATCGCCGAGTGCGACGACGAAGGGATGGCTGAGTTGGGCATCCCAGATTGAAACCGCCAACTTTCTCAGATGGTTTGAAAACGACATGAGGTTCCTCCTAAACGGAACGCGTATTTCGCCGACGCCGCCCTCCAAACGAGATACGCTTCATCAATGATGTACCACGAGCTTAGAGGTATGGAATCCACGGTCTGGGCAATCGATTCATTCCATCCAACGCGGCAACTTTGTAGCATTCGGCCAGGGTTGGATAGTTGAAGACGGTATCGATGAAGTAGTCGATCTTTCCATGAAAGGCCATGACGGCTTGGCCGATGTGAATCAATTCCGTCGCCCCCTCACCGATCGCATGGACCCCTAGGAGATGTCTGGTATGCCGATGGAACAGGATCTTGAGCATGCCGGTTTCATCGCCGATCAGTTGTCCACGGGCGATTTCTTTGTAGCGAGCGATGCCGACGGCATAGGGAACCTGGCTTTTCTGTAGTTCCTCCTCGTTGCGTCCCACCATAGAGATTTCAGGGATCGCATAGATACCGTAGGGGAGCAGCATGGTATCGGTGCGATCAGAATGGCCGAATGCATGGCTGGCTGCATGGCGTCCCTGTTGCATCGAGGTTGACGCCAATGCAGGAAATCCGATGATGTCACCGGCCGCATAGATATGCGGGATCGCGGTTTGGAGGTGTTCATTGACGATCAAGCGTCCGCGCGCATCGGGCTGTAGTCCGATCGTCTCCAGATTCAGCGTGCGGCTGGCTCCGACACGCCCGATGGCGTACATGAGCGTCGATGTTCGAAGTGGTCGGTTGTTCCGCAACGACACCTGAATGGAATTGCCCCAGTTATGTTTAATCGCAAGGACTTCTTCGTCGTGATACAGGGTGACTCCGAGCTCTTTCATTTGCCGTTGGAGCGTGTCAATGATTTGGGCATCAACGAACTCGAGCAGTCGTGGCCTTTTGTCGATCAGGGTGACGGGCACGCCCAAGGCGGCGAGCATCGAAGCATATTCTGTTCCGATGACACCGCCTCCGACGATGACGATGGACTTAGGAAGACGTTTGAGGGTCAGGAGCCCATCGGTATCAATGATGGTCTGGTTGTCGAAGGGAACGTGGTTTGGTCGAGCGGGCTCCGTCCCGACGGCGATCACGATGAAGTCCGCGGTCAGTTGGAGTGAGCCCCGGGTGGTTTGCACGTGGAGACGGTGGGGGTCGAGAAAGCTGGCCGTCCCGAAAAACATGTCGATTCGATTGCGAGCCATTTGATCCTGGACGATCTGCACCTCGTGTTTGATGACATGGTTGGCTCGGAAGGCCAGGTCTTCGATGGTGATCGTCTTTTTTAGCCGATAGCTATGGCCATAGATATTCCGATGACGAAATCCAGAGAGATAGAGCACGGCTTCGCGAAGTGATTTGCTGGGAATAGTCCCGGTGTTGATGCAGACGCCGCCGAGCACCATCTTGCGCTCAATGATGCCGACCCGTTTGCCGAGCTTGGCCGCCTGAACGGCGGCTTTCTGGCCGGCGGGGCCTGTCCCAATGACGAGGAGATCGTAACGAGCCATCGACGATTGTGAATCCCGAGGGGACGGGTGAGCCTCGGTAGGCATTCCCGTCACCTCAGCGTTCGGGAGTTGTCCGCCTAGCTCGCTGTGACCAACTGCCGTGCGAACTGAAAGGCTTCTTCCATGTTCGGTAGTTGTGTGAGCTCAGGGGTAATTTGGAGGTAGCGGATCGTATTCATCTTATCGACGACCATCACGGCTCTGGTCAAAATGTGTGGACCTTCCAAGAAAAGACCGTGAGCCTTTCCGAAATCGCCGCCGCGATAATCCGATAAGAACGTCACGTTGGCGATCTTCGCTTCTTGCGCGAAACGTTTCTGCGCAAACGGGGTATCGACGCTGACGGTGATGAGTTCCACCATTCGATCGAGGCCCTTGTTCTTCTCACTGAGATGGTGTGTCTGTTGTTCGCAGACCGGCGTATCAAGAGAGGGAACGATATTGATGATGCGTACCTTTCCCGCCCCTTTCGTTTCCGCAATATTGATGAGTGAGAGGTCGTTTTGTGCGAGATTGACATCCCGCAGTCGATCTCCGATTTGCACACCGTTTCCGCTCAGCGGCAAGGGGTCACCCTTAAACAGGACCTTGTTGCCCTCTCCGGCAGTGGCGCTTCCATCAGCCACCGGCATGCTCTTATAGGAAAACGCTTGTCCCGCGGATCCTCCCATTGTCTGGCATCCCACGACGCCCAGTGACAGGCACAGCGCTGTGCCCATGAACCAATATGTCGTCCGCATCGTCTGCTCCTTTCTGAAGATTAGAAGCGGGGAGTCCCGCTCGAAGTCGTCGTTCCCGGTGCTGTGTGAATATACGTGATCAACGATCGATTAACCAGCGCCGGCTGCTCCCATTGTGGCATATGGCCTGCCTTGGGAATTCTGAGAAACGTGGATCCGCGGATGCGGTGGTGCAGTTCTTCCCCCACGGCCAGAGGAAACACCTTATCATGTTCACCCCAGATAATCATGGTGGGATGCGTGATGGCGGTAAGGCGTGGCGCCAACTCGGTTTCCCACGCAGGGAGAGCGTTTCGCACCGCCATCAGGGGTTTAATGATGCCGGGGCGTCGGCGATTCTGGTTTGACCGTTCAATCACGGCCGGCGTGAGGAGCTTGTGATCATGCACAATTTCTTTGAGGACCGAATCGGTGACCATTCCGCCGAACAGCCAATTGCCGAATGAGACCAACCACCACGGTGCGCGCGTTTCGAGCGCCTGTCGAAATGATCGGCTTGTGAGTTTGGCCATGACATCGGACGGTAATCCATCGACGAGGACAAGCTTGTCGACCCGCGTCGGATGGGTCAACGTCATTCCGATGGCCAGCCCGGCCCCCATGGAGTTGCCGACCAATGTGGCCTGAGGAAGCTGCAGCGCATCCATGAATCCGACGCAGAAGTCCAACATTTGATCCGGCAGATAATCAATGTCCGGCTTGTCGGACAATCCGGAACCCGGCAAGTCGAGCGTCACCACGCGAAAATATTGAGACAGAGCCTGCTGTTGATGTTCCCATTGCCACATGGATCCGCCGAAACCATGGATCAAGATCACTGGTGGGCCGCTGCCGACATCGAGATAGGCGATCTGTTGGTCATGGATGCGGACGGTGTTGATCGGAATGCGCTCCGCCGGGGATGGTTCCAGCGGTTCAAAATGGGATGGTATCTTCGATGAGGGAGCGCAGGCGACCATGAGGTGTGAGACGAGAGCCAGGATGAAAGGCGCGAGCCGGCTGATTTTTCGTGAGTCACGAATCAAGATGGCGCAGGACTTATTCCAGTTGAATGACCGTTTCATCCGTCTTCACATTGTCGCCGTCGGCAGCGAGGATGGCCGCGACCTTCCCGTCGATCGGCGCCGGAACTTGGCTTTCCATCTTCATCGCTTCAATAATCAACAGCGGGTCGCCGGCCTTGACCTGATCATCGAGGGCGACAAGGATTTTGACGACGCGGCCCGGCATCGGCGGCGCGACGTCACCCGGTTTGGACGGCTTCGGTCGTTTGGGTGCTGCGCCGGTTCCGGCTTGAGGGGCCTCAGGAACACCGGCCAGGATTTCACGGATGGGTTCAAGCGAGACTTCCTGCAGCTTGTCGTTGACCCTGATGTAGTAGGGTTTTCTCCCATCGGTTTGGCGGCCTGATCCGGAGACCTTCACGTGATAGGTTTCGCCGTGGACGGTGATATTAAACTCAACCGGGGCGAGGTGGAGTTCACCGGCTACCGCCGATCCTTTGGTTAAAGTGGCTTCGAGTGGTTCAGGGATGAGATCGCCCTTTTCTCGCGCCTCAAAAAAATCTCGGGCAATCGCGGGGAACAAGACATAGGACAGTCGATCTTCCAGACTATCGGCTGAAGCCGGCAAATCCGCATCCAGCGCCTCGAGCTCCGGTTCGAGCTGGTCAGCCGGCCTGGTTCTAATCGGCTCCTCATCTCCGATCGCGCGCGCCATGATATCGCGATCCAGCGGTCCTGGGGCCCGGCCATAGAGTCCAAGGAAGTAATTCTTGGTTTCGTTCGTGATGACTTTGTATCGTTCGCCCGTCAAGACATTGAGGGTGGCCTGGGTGCCGACGATTTGGCTTGTCGGGGTAACGAGCGGGGGATAGCCCATGTCCTTTCTGACCCGAGGGACTTCATCGAGCACTTCCCTCATTCGGTCTAAGGCGCTCTGCTCCGCCAGTTGGGCGGCGAGATTCGATAGCATGCCACCAGGAATCTGGGACGTCAGAATCTCAGCATCCACACCGGTAAAGTCACTTTCAAATTGGCGATACTTCCGTCGGGCTTCTCGGAAATGTTCGGTGATCGGCAAGAACGACGCCAGATCCAGCCCCGTATCGTATGGCGTGTTCCGGAGCGAGGCGACCAGTGTTTCTGTCGCAGGATGGGAAGTACCTCCCGCCAACGGCGACATGGCGGTATCCAGCATGTCCAGCCCGCCCAGAATCGCCATGAGCGACGACATGGGCGCCATGCCGGATGTGTAGTGGGAGTGTAGATGGATCGGCACGCGCACGGCGGCCTTCAAGCGTTTGACCAGATGGTAGGCATCGAGCGGGGCAAGCAAGCCGGCCATGTCTTTGATACAGAGGGTATCGGTGCCCAGGTCTTCAAGCTTTCTGGCTAGGTCGACGTACCGATCGATACTGTGAACCGGACTGATGGTGTAACTGATGGCGGCCTCTGCATGCTTTCCACAGGCTTTGACTTCCCGGACGGCCCGGTCGAGGTTGCGGACATCGTTCAGCGCGTCGAAAATTCTGAAGACATCGATCCCGTTGTCGGCTGAGCGTTCGATGAAGTGCTCAACCACATCATCGGCATAGTGGCGATACCCAACCAGGTTTTGCCCACGCAGAAGCATTTGGAGTTTGGTGTTGGGCATGGCTGCTCGCAGTGCGCGGAGCCGTTCCCAGGGATCTTCTTTCAGGAATCGCAAGCAGGTATCGAAGGTAGCGCCGCCCCAGACTTCCAGCGACCAGTAGCCCACGGCATCAAGCTTCTGCGCGATAGGCAGCATGTCTTCCGTACGCATGCGTGTGGCCAGTAGGGATTGGTGGCCATCACGCAGGGCGACGTCGGTGATCAAGACCGGCTTGCCGGCAGCCGGCTGGATGGTCAACTCACTGGTGGATGGTCTGACCTGCTTCGAGGTCTTGATGACCCTGGCCCAATGCCGTGTTTTTTTTGTCGGTCTTTTTTTCGGCACTCGTCGTTTCGCCATGAGCGTGTGTCTATCCTTGTGGAGGCTGATCCAAGGCCCTCATCCTTACAGTCCCTCATAGGCGGCGATGGCAGCCGAAAGGGCCAGGACCAAGTCTTCCGGTTGATCGACCTCGTCGTAATTAAAGAGCGCTGGATGTGTCTCGATGTAGGAGGTATCGAATCGACCCGCTATAAAGTCCGGTTCCTGCATGATGGCTTCCATGAAAGGGATCGTGGTTTTGACTCCGCGGAGCACGTATTCTTCGAGAGAGCGTCGCATTCGGCTGACGGTTTCTTCCCAGGTGCGGCCTCGGACCGTCAACTTGGCCAGGAGGGCATCATAATACGGTGGCACGGTGTAATCTCGGTAGACGGCTCCGTCGATCCGGACGCCGATTCCGCCCGGAGAAAGGTAGGCCGTCACTCTTCCGGTACAGGGCAGAAAATTGTTCTTCGGATCCTCGGCATTGATCCGACATTGAATGGCGTGGCCTTGTAGGGTGACGTCCTTCTGTTGGATGCTGAGCGGTAGGCCCGCCGCGCTCTTGATTTGATGTCGCACGATATCGATGGCTGTGATCTGCTCCGTCACCGTATGTTCGACTTGGAGGCGAGGGTTCATCTCGATGAAGTAGAATTTGCCGTTTTGATCGAGCAGAAATTCCACGGTTCCCGCGTTGTCGTAATTCACCGCGCGCGCGATGGCGATGGCGGCGGCGCCCATCTCTTCACGGAGCTCATTGGTCAACACCAGCGACGGCGCAATCTCGATCAGCTTTTGATGCCGTCGCTGGACCGAACAATCGCGTTCCCCCAGATGGATGATCGTGCCATGTCGATCGCCCAGTAGCTGGAACTCAATGTGATGCGGTCGCTCGACATATTTTTCGATGAACACGCTGCCATCGCCGAAGGCGGACTCGGCTTCTCGCGCGGCGACTTCCATATTGTCGCGCAGTTCTTCGTCGGTGCGAACCACACGAAGTCCGCGTCCTCCTCCTCCTGCACTGGCTTTGATGATGACAGGGTATCCGGCTTCTTTTGAAAAGGCCAACGCTTGCTTGACCGTGCTGACTCCACCTGGGGTGCCTGGCACGATGGGCACGCCGATACGTTCGGCCAATTCGCGTGCTCGTACCTTGCTGCCCATCAGTGCGATTGCCTGAGGTGATGGACCAATAAAGGTGATACCGGCGGCTTGGCAGAGTTCGGCGAACTCGGCATTTTCAGAGAGAAAGCCATAGCCGGGATGGATGGCGTCGGCTCCGATCTGAAGGGCAAGATTGACGATCTGTTGCCCGTCGAGGAAACCTTTCACCGGCCCGGGACCGACGACGTGAGCCTCGTCGGCCTTCTTGACGTAGATACCGGTTGAGTCGGCCTCGGAGTGGATCGCGGCGGTGGCAATGTTCAGCTCGCGGCAGGCGCGGATAATGCGCATCGCAATTTCACCGCGATTGGCCACTAAAATCTTGTTGAACATATTCCGGGCCCGTGCACGTTCGTAATTGAATAGGGAGTCAGTAAAGAAAAAGCGAGCGCGTAAGCTAGCATAGGATCAGGAGGTCTGTCGAGGGACAAGCATGGCGGAAGCAGCACAGTAGCCGTAGGCATCGGGGTGACCCTATGGCCCGCGACCGACACTATTGGCTCGCCCTTGACGTCTGCGTGATGTACAATGCCCTCGCTATTTCGAGGCAACATCCATTTAATTCGGGATTTGATTGATGGCCAGCAGAATGTCCTTGCCGGTACCGCAGCAGTTCAACACAATCGAGAAAGGCTGCGGGCGTGTCATAGCAGATAATCGCCCCAGAATATGGATAGCCCACAGATCGATTGTTCTCCTAGGCATGGTCCTGGTTGGCATGCTCGCCTTGACGCCGGCCTGGGCTGAAACGCCTGCTCCATCAGTCCATTGGGGCGCCATGGCGTTTCCTGATCAGTATTCGACCTTTACCGGAGGGCTGACCTTGAATCGGTTCACCCCGACGGACGGGTTAGGAAATAAATATGATTCCACAGTCGGCAATACGCTGGGTTTCAACCTGATTACCTTGAGCTGGACTCAACACTGGGGCGGATTCCTAAAGGGCTGGAGTACGAATCTCACAGCGGGTATCAGCCCTACTGCTGACGAGCCCACGCAATATTTTCAGAACAAAGTCGTCCATCAATTGCGTCAGCTGCCGACGGTTCCAACCGTGGACCCTCGGAAAGAGACCGATGTGATGATCGATGGGTCGATCACTCGATGGATTTCCTTGTTCGACCGAAAGGTGGTGTTTGCCGGAGGAGGGTTTTCCGTCGGGACCATCTATCAGCAGGGATTTCTACGAGCGGGTATCCGGCGATTGCAGATTACCCCATCGGTGTGGAGCTCAGAGCGATGGGGCGACATCAACGTCAGGGCCTCCGCCATGGGGCGGGTGAGTTATCAGAGTGACGGCTCTGCCCTCCATGCAGTGCGAAACACGGCGGGGCTCGTGCAGCCGTCGATTGCCATCGGACAGTACCTCACGACGGGAGGCGGCGAGACGATTCCTACCTGGGAAGTTGAGTTGGCGCTCATGTGGGACTCGGGAATTTTTGTGAATGAGGTGGGGCAAAGTCAAAAGCAGTTCGCCTGGGCGCTGGCGGCTTCTGTCGGTCCGCTTCGGTTTGAAACATGGAACGACAGTATGGGCAATATCGCAGAGCGCGATTATGGTCCGACCTATGGCGCGATGCTGACGCTTGATGTGCTACGCATGTGGAATTTTGTCCAAGAGCTTCGAACGGCACCTTCCGCTCCAGCCCCTGCATCATCGTAGTATAGAAGGTCAGTGGATGGTGCCAACGCCATGCACCACCGGTCCCTTTTGCACCCGTCTCTTGAATCCAATCACATTCACTGAATCGAAAGAGATACGTATCCTGTCCCTACGATTCTCGCCGGCCAGCAGGAATATCCTTCACGATTCACGGATCCGCAAAAGATTTTTCTCGGCATAGTCTTTGCCTCATATCTCTACAGCGGAAGCGGAGCAGTCTCGGCGCATTCCTCGTTGTGTGAGGAGGATCACTGTGCAATACGGTCCCGCCGATCAATCAACGCATAGAGGGCTGTGTGTCGGGAGCACACGAAGGAGGGCATGATGGGTACAGTCAAGAGCCGGTTTGCTCAACATGCGTTGGCAGCGCTCAGCCTCATTGTCGTCCTCGGCGCGCTCTCGATGATTTGGCCCGTCATCATTGCTGTCTTCCTTGGTATTCTCCTGTTACTCCACTCGTTCAGCTCCGACCAGGAGTTGGTGGTGTTGTCCTGCGTCGAGATCGGTCAGGTGCCCATGGTTGTCTCCTCGCTCAGGATCTCCGTCCTTCCGACGATGCTCTCGTGAGAAGATTGAGTCGTGCCGTGGCAGAATCTCTACGAGACATCAGAAAATATCTGGTAGTCTTTTCTCCTTCCCCACCTACCATTAGGGCTTGAGAAGTTCAGATATGATCGTATAGGTTCACATCCTATGATTGTGAACCAGCCAAGTAAGAATCGCTGGAATGCCTTGCTGGGAACGGTATCCGTCGCGCTCGTGATCCAGGGATGCGCCTCGCCTCCTTCCCCCACGGTAGAATCAAAGCCGGTCCCTGTTGTTGATAGATCTGTCAAAGCGCGAGAGCTGCGGAAACAGATTCGTGAGCGAGATCGACGAATTGAAGAGCTCGAGTCTCAGCTCGAGGCGTTGAAGTTGATCGACCAAGATTCGAAAAAACAAAAAATTCCGATTAGACCGCCTACAACACTCAAACCTCTTGAATGACTAGCGGTAGCCTCTAAGATAGCTGCTCCTCCACTGCCCAGGATTGCCTCAACGGAGCTAATGCCACGATCAGGCTGACGAACAAGACGTTTCATGCCCGTGGGGTTATCTGCGTGACCCAGCTGAGCCGGTATGGGGCCGCCCGTACTACCCTCACCACGTTTATCCTTGAACGTGTAACTGGTATCTCAATCGATACACCTGCGTATCCGATCCGATACGAATGACGACCGCTCTCTTTGTCTCGATTAGATACAGTTTGATCGGTACAGCTTGATAGATCAAGTGATTCGTATGCTGTTCCTTCTTGGCACAAGCATTGCCCTTGATTTCAACCTGTCGTTCGACTTGCTCGTAACAACACGATCGTAACGCATTACACACCTGATTGGGGGGCTCGGAGCGCCGTAGTACGATGCGTGGGGCGGTCCAGATCCTCAAAATGTGAACCTTGAAAGGAGGGAACGATGAACTCTCACAATTTGTGGCAGAACGCATGTCTGTGTCGCAGATACTTTCCGAAATTTTGGCCGTTCTTTTTCAGCCTTATTATCCTTATCTGCGGCCTCATCAACGCTCACTTCAGTGCCGGGGCCGAGGGGTTGGGGTACCCGGTTAGTAGTGAAAAGGTTGTGATCGACAAGAATAAGTTCGACTTTAAAGGCACGCTTGAATGGGACTTTGTCTATGAGAAGGGTGAAATGGCTCCGCACCTGACGGGCGAGATTGACCTAAAAGATGCTGGTGGGCAGTGCGGACGGATGCGAATGGACTACTACGGTGGTGCACATCTCTTTCTCACCACAAGATACGGTGGGGAAGTCTGCGGAAAGGGAGACTCGCGGCAAAGCTGGACGGTCGACCTCACTCCCTACGAGAGCAACAAAGTCAACGAAGTGAAGGTGTCCATCGAAAAGAAAACTGCAAGTAAAGACTGGTCGATCCTTGAATCGCAGACTGTCAAATTTCAACCGATACACGGCAAGGTCAAAATTACTGAAGACGGGTTTGACTTTGGAGGGGAGACCTTTGTGGCAGGGGCGCCGACCGACTCGGCAGATGTAGCCTGGGTTTGGAAGGAGGGGAAGGTAACCCCTGAGGTCACCGGTCGGCTGCATATCAATAACGCCGCGAGTGCTTGCGCGAGACTGCACCTGGAATATTTTACGGCGGAGGGTCTCGCTGCAGACAAATACGGTGAAAAATTCTGCGCCTCGGACAACGCTCACTACTACAACGATGTTAACCTGAGTAAGTATAGCGATGGGAAGCTGACGAGTATCACGATCAATCTCCAAACGCTTCGGGCTGATGGGACCTGGAAAACCATCGGTACGGCCAGTTCGACCTTTGCGGTCCCTAAATGTGATGAGCCGCCCTGCGGTACATTCAGGCTGAGCGGTGGAAGCATCGGTGGCCTCTTTGACGCTCAGTGATCCCGCTCAGCCAAAGCGATGGTGCGATTCGTAGCTAACACACGACTGACATTGGAGTGGTTGTACAAGATGAGTTGAGCGATTGATCACGTGAAATGGAGGAAGGAACAATGAAAACGAATCATATCTGGACTGGGCTCGTTATCATGAGTGTCTGGTGCATGGTTGCAACGGGGGCATTTGCCGAACGATATGAGCAGGAACTCAGGCTTGCCGGAGTTTCGGAACCCACGAAGATCTCGGGGTTCTCCGGAACCAAGTATCGTGTCGGCGTGCCGGATAGTCAGGAGGATGAGTACGCACTGTATGGGATTACGTCCGAGGAGCGTCGAGACAATCCCTGTTATGTGACAGTCAGAACCGAGAACATTAATGATTCGGGAAAGGTCCTCGATTTGAAGAAAGATCTGTGCGGAGGCAAGGAAACCAGTAGCACGATTACGGCGGAGTATTCGAACTCTAAATATAACAAGCGGGTATTCGTGACGGGTGTTTCAGTTTGTATGAATAATGACAACACACGGGTAAAGGGTATTCGGATCCGTGGAAAACAGCTGGGCGATGACGGCAGCCTCATCGACTTACAGGAGAGTACCGTTCCCGAAAATAGATCAGGCTTGCCGGCGTACAATACGTCTCCAACGTCCATGCCGACCGACATACGATCGCACTGTAACGATAACTGGAAGAAATGGGCTCAATGCCCCGACGCGCACATCGCGACCGCAGCAATCCTCCATTATGAGGCGGGGAAGGAGCCCCGATCGCTGACGGGTCTTGAGCTGGAGTGCCGAAGAGTGGCTTTGCCGGGTACAGGAGCAGCGCGGGCTGAGTAGATTCTCTTGATCCCCCACCGTCACTCATGCTGGTGGGGGGCGGCTGATGCGGTCGGCATGGAAGCCGAAATGCAGCCCTCGATGAATTCAACCTTGCATTGCCATGAGGATGCCGCATCGTTGATGCGGGTGATCACCTCAGCCGTCTTTACGGTGCCGGGAGTAATGTCCACCAGCACATGATTGGGGACACGATCAAAATAGACTCCGATCACACCGGGAATGGCTTGCAGCACCGTCGTCATTTCGGTTTTTTTGCTGTCGCATCCATCACCGCTGAGCGTCAACGGAAGACGTTCTCTCACAGGTGGTGATGCCGATGCAGGCAGAGAGAGCGCAAGGGTTGCGAGAAGGAACAAAGCAAGGACGACTCGTTCGTGCCAGACATTTTGCATAGGTGGATCCTCTCGATGTGAGTACAACGTCATTCTAACACCCAAGCGCGAGCGATTAAAGTACATGATGCCCATCATTATCAGCTCAGTGGCTACTTCGTCCCAGTGCGAAAGCCGGTGGACTCAGTACGGCAATCCAGCGATAATGGCCGCCCATGAGCGATCAACTTCGTCGAACCTGGCCCGAAGTCGTGGGGCTCATTCCCGCTGCCGGCCAAGCGAAGCGCCTGCAGCCGTTCCCCTGTAGCAAGGAATTGTTCCCTGTAGGGTTCACCACCGACCTACAGACGGGGATGCCGCGACCGAAAGTGGCGGCGCACTATCTCCTCGAAAAATTCCACGCCGCCGGTATTTCCAAAGCGTTCATCATCATCCGTGAAGGGAAATGGGACATTCCTAACTATTTTCAAGAGGGACAAGGTATAGGACTCTCGCTTGCGTACCTCGTTATTCCGGGGTCTGCCGGTCCACCTGATACCCTTGATCGAGCGTATCCCTTTATTGCTCAGAATCGGATCGCATTTGGCTTTCCGGACATCCTGTTCAGTCCCTCCGACGCCTATGCGCGATTGATCGAACATCAGGAGCGAACCAAGGCAGATGTGGTGCTCGGTCTGCACCGGATTGAGGATGCGCGTACCTGGGATATGGTGGACAGCGACAAGGATGGATGGGTCCGTCTGATTGTGATGAAACCGGCTTCGACCACGCTCACGTTTGGTTGGTGCTTCGCTGTCTGGACGCCGGTCTTCTCAGAGTTTCTGCACCGGTTTCTCCGTGCCGATGAGACGAAGCGTACGATGAGTGAGCTGACCAGCAAGGCCAACGATCCAGGAGGGGATTTAGCGGTGGGCGTGGTCTTGCAGGCAGCGCTCAAGGCTGGGTTGAGGGTACAGTCGGTGAAGTTTCCACAGGACAGCTATCTGGACATCGGGACACCGGAGAATCTTGCGAAAGCCGTACGGCAACACATCACGGGCTGACACTACGATGGCTGAAGCCCTGATCAATCCGAATCGTCGGGCACTGACGACTTATTTGCTTTGAACGAGAAAGGCTTTTGATCGGGCGTTGCCGCCGCTCGCGACGACATCGATGAACGACATGCCTGGTCGAACATCGGGCACGGTTGCCTCAATCGTGGTCTCGTTCACGTACCGATAGTCGATCGTGGTCGGACCGGCCGCACTGAACGCCACGCCCCGAAAACAGTCTTTGGTTCCAAACTGTTCCCCTCGAATTGTAATGGTCTGGCCAGGCTTGGCTTCGTCCGGTTCTACTGTGATGATTTTGGGCTTCTTGCTGCTGTCGCAGACGGGGTCTTGTTCGACGGTCTGCTCGTTGTGGCCCCTGATCGATTCGGTGTCATGCAGCGTGTAGCCTGCACCATCGACGACGACTCCTTCCTCAGCGAGCGCACGAGGGGAGCAGAAGAGCAGCACAAGAGACGACATGAGGGCGAGGGACGACAGGGATCGGAGCGTCATCAGAACCTCCTTTATGGCGAGGCTACTTACTCGATATCGGAACATACAGTTCTCCAACAATGGCCTGACCGACCGCCGATAACGCAAAATCGGCAAAGGCATGGACGAGAGCGTTCGAATCGGTTGTGGACAGAAGCAAGAGAGGCCGCCGGAGGCGGTAACGCCCATCTTCCACCGTGAGAGGCTCCGGTTCGACCTGGTCGACTTGGAGAAGGCGCACGGCAACGCCCTGTGATACGGCGGAGATTCCGGTGCGTAATGAGACGTAGGCTGCCGCAGACCGTGGAGGGACTGTTCCAACGACCGTTTGTACGACCATGTCGTCCGTCGCGATCAGGGGGGCGGCTTGCGGGATGCTTCCGACAATTCCGAGGTGAGACTCGAACGCTTCTCGAATATCCTGACCGATGGGGCGGTTGATCACAAAAATTCTGGTCTCTGGGCCACCCACCTCGGACCACTCCGTGATCTTTCCGGAAAAGATATCGGCCACCTGTCGGGAGGTGACTTGTTTGGTGGAGTTCGAGAGATGAACCAAAATGCCGATCCCCTCCCACCCGATTTGGATCGCTCGCAGCATGGGGTCTTTCACCCCGGTCACCGCAATGTGAGCGAGGCCAGTCTTGACCGACTGCAGCGGTGACGAGGTTTCCTCCCACAGTACATCAACATAGGTTCTGGGATTGGCCTTTTCAAAGGCCTTGGCCAAGGCTTCAATGGTGGCTTGTTCTGGGCCGTTCCCGGCAATGATGAGACTTCCTCCCAGCTGGCTCCAAGCCGCTGGCGGAGACAAGAACAGAATCATGCTCAGAAGAATGAACAGGAACAGTCGAGTCGCTGCCATCGGACAGCTAGATCGACTGTGCCACGGGTCGTGCTGGAGGACCGGCGTTGTCGGATTATGATCCAGAGGGCGGTTCTCCATTCGATCCTGAGTCTGAATCAGAGGACATATTCGGCGGAGGCATATTGCGTCTAGCGTTCAACGGGGGGAGCTTGGCGAATCGATGCATCCGTTCATCGCCCATGGCCTTGGCTTTGATCTCGGTGAATCCTGGTTTACGGTCACCGCTCACCGAAGACGAAAACGAAGACAGGAGACGTGTCGCTTGTCTGGCATGACAATGGGGGCATTCTGTGTCCTCGACCCTCGCATAGACCGATTGCGTGGCCTCGAATTGCCGGTCACATTGCCCACAACGATATTCATACAACGGCACAGAGTCGGATCCTTTCGTTATCTGAATAACCTGAATGAGGCTCAATTTTCCAGCGCAGGCCTTGACAACCCGGTTGTCTCTAGGCGATCTTGACCGGCCCACGCAAACGGTTTATTGTAACAAGTTACGCCGGTTAACTGCCAGCTTCACAGGAGGGTTTCGATGCCAGTGCTGATTCGACGATACAAGGGTAACAACGGGATGATGCAGGAAGAACGAATCGATGATGAGGATCGAATCGAGCGCTACATGCGGCTCTTCGAGAAAGATGACCTCAAAAAGTTGCAGACCGGCGTGAAGTGCTTCATCGAGAAAGATGAATGGCAGCTCTTCCCTTGAGCCGGTAAGGGGTGAGGAGTAAGCAGTAGGTAGCTCACGAACCCCTCATGCCTTACGCCTCACCGATTACATGATCTACTGGGTCCACATTGCCCGCGCCATCGACCGCGTGACCCTTCACCGAGATCGATGTTCGGAAGTGCCGTCTACGGCGACCTCCAGCGACTTCTGGGAAGGGGGTTGGTTTGACTATCCGGATAAAGAACGAGCGCTGCGTGCCATGGAACAGGCAGGGGTGACTCGACAGCGGATGTGCACACTGTGTAAGCCTTAGCGCATGACGTGCTCGGGGATGAGGTGCGTCGTCCGCCTGCTCACTCAGCACTCGGCGCATTGCATCCAGTACCGTTACTGCTAATGCCGCGACTAGCCCTCCTCTTGACGACCGTCATCTGGGGTGCGACCTTTCCTGCGACCAAGGCGGCGCTGGAGCAAATTTCTCCACTTTCCTTCTTGTTGCTCCGATTCTTTATCGGCACGCTGCTTGTTCTCGCGTGGGTGGCTGTCAGTCGTCGTCGACTGCATTATGATCGTGCCGTCTTGAAGGCCAGTGCGCTTACGACCGTCTTCCTCTTTCTCGGCTACCTACTCCAAACCGTCGGCCTTAAGTATACAACGGCCTCCAATTCGGCGTTCCTCACCGCACTCTATGTTATCTTTGTCCCATTGTTCCTCATGCGGATCGATCGGCGCGTGGTGTTGGCGACGGTCATTGCCGTGGTCGGGCTCTGGTTGCTGATCAAGCCCAATGCGGCGTTGAATGTGGGAGATCTCATGACGCTCGGGTGTGCCCTTGCCTTTGCGGGGCATATCATTTGTCTGGAGCGATATACTCGACAAGTCGATGCACCATCCTTACTCGTCTGGCAGATGGTGGCGATGACCCTGCTGTTTCTTCCCGCTCCTTGGTTGGAAGGGGCTCCAGCCAGCGCGTTCTCACCGACAGCGGTGCTACTCATCGGTTTGGGAGTGACCGGTGTACTGGCTACGCTGGCGTTCGCCGTCCAAATGTGGGCTCAGCAACTTGTTCCCGCGCAGCAGGTGGCATTGTTGTTTGCATCGGAGCCTGCCTATGCGGCATGGTTGTCGTGGTACTTTCTTGGGGAGATGTTGGATCTCCAGGGATGGATCGGGAGCGCACTCATCTTATTGGCTGTGGTGATCGGTGCGTTCGGCGGGTAACCGTTCTGAAAGAAGGAGATTTTATGGCGCAGAAATTCGGCAATGGACGATGGGTTCGTGAAGGGTTCTTGGACAATCGAGTTGAAGGCACCGTGGTCGGTCGAATTGTGTTTGCGGTGATCGGCCCGGTCGATGTGTGTTTGCGCGGCAACTTTAAACCGGACATCGCCGGCGAGGTCATCGGATTCCGCAACGGCCGATTCGAGGATGACGATATGGCGGGACAGATCATCGGCGATATGGCGAATCCACAAATGGGGACCGTGAATCTCATTTCACTCGATCCGCACCCCAATCTTGAGCCACATCCCTATGTCGAATGGTTTACCTTCAGCAAGGACCATTATCGCTTCGAGCTCAGTCCTGGTGAGGCGTGGGTGTTGTCGGATGAAGAACGAAAGGCGATTGATGGAGAGAGCCAACGAATTCGAGCATCCCTGGCTGATCAGAAATCCGACCAGCCAGGTTCTGACGATGGTTCAGACTGGGTCTAGCGGGCGGTGAGCTCCAGCTCAGGCTGTGCGGAAGGCTGTTCCGCAGCCGGCTCTGGCGCAGCCGTCTTCGTTTTGAGGACGCTGCGGTTGGAGTCCTGTTTTGTCTTTCCTTCTCGCACATAATCAGGAACACCACGAACGTCCCAGATCAGTCCAAGCCACTCCAGGCCCTTCAGGCAGTAGTAGGTCATGTCGACCTCCCACCAGTAGAAGCCTTGTCTGGTCGAGGCCGGGTAGTAGTGGTGATTGTTGTGCCACCCTTCACCCATAGTGATGAGGGCGAGGAAAAAGTTGTTCCGGCTGTCGTCACCGGTCTCATACCGTTGTGAGCCGTAGACATGCGACAGGGAGTTGATCGTGCAGGTTCCATGAAACAGCGCCACGGTCGAGATGAAATAGCCCCAGATCAGCATCTGGGGGCCGTTGGTGCCGAGTCCAGGTGCCGTGGCTTCCAGCAGTTTGCCGAGTCCAAACATTCCGAACCCAGTGAGGACCGGAACCAAGACATCAAACCGGTCGAGGAACCGCAGCTCAGGAAACTTCGCAAAGTCGGCAATGCCCTTGAGGCGTGGCGCATAAAACGTCTGCGACATGATCCAGCCCATATGGGACCACCAAAACCCTCCTTGGCGTGGGGAGTGCACATCCTCCGGTGTGTCGGATGCGATGTGGTGATGGCGATGATGGCCGGCCCACCACAAGGGACCACGCTGGGTGCAGGTACCACCTAACAGCGCAAAGAGGAATTGCACGGTACGCGTGGTCTTAAAAGTGCGATGCGAAAAGTAGCGATGGTACCAGCCGGTGATCGCAAACATACGGATGTAGTAGAAGCCGATAGCGACCGCAACGGCGGTCCAACTCCATCCAACCCAAATGACACCCGCACACATCAAATGCAACACGATAAAGGGGACACTGCGAACCCAGTCTACCTTGGGCGGGCCTTCCGCTTTGGTGTGCTCAAGGCCGGCCCAGGAATCAAACCAGCGCATGAAGGAATACCACAATTCCTGGGCTTTAGTCGGTCGAATCGTTTGCGCATCGGACATACAATTCTCCTCATGGTCGGGGGATCGGCAACATCACTGTGGTGGGAGACAGGGAGCCGGAGTCCCGATTAACCTGACTGATCGTCCCGAGTATAGGTTAGGCAATTATTATACACACAACCTCGGGAAAGTGAAACCAGACTTTTTAGACGATCCCGGAGTCTTCAGTGTACCGGAATGGCGGTGGATGTCTACTGATCATGGAGAGTTTCCAGCACGAGGAGCAGACCTTGTTCTCCACCGCCCACGCGACTTCTACATGGCGACGCTCCGCCTAGACACATGTACGTAAGATCGTTACACTGGGGCCCTTCATTCTTGTGGCGGCTATAGGGTGAACCGGCGAGACGCACGCGATGTCGGACATCTTCATCAGTTATTCAAGCGAAGACAAAAGCCGAGTACAGGCCCTCGCGCGAGCCTTGGAGCAGAAGGGCTGGTCAGTCTGGTGGGATCGGCGGATTCCCATCGGACGATCGTTTGATGAGGTGATTGAAGAAGCATTGGATGCCTCGAAAGCGGTGGTGGTCGTCTGGACCCAAACATCTGTGAAGTCACAATGGGTCAAGAACGAAGCGCGGGAAGGATTGCGACGGAGGGTGTTGTTCCCCGTGATGATGCTGGAGGAGGTCAGGATCCCGCTGGAATTCAGAGACGTGCAAGCCGCGCATTTGATGGATCGGCAGCCAGACCAGGACCATGCCGGGTTCGACCAATTTGTCGAAGATTTGGCCCACAAGATCGGTGCCCCCGTTTCTGCCGAGACTCAGCCAAAGTCTGCAGGGAAGACCATTGCGGACACAACGTCAGCGAAACCCACCACGAGCCAAAGCAAAGCGAGAGGCAAGACGACGGGTGCCAAGTCGCAGCCGAAAGACGTACCCGAGAAACAGATCATCGGCAAGGACGGTGCGCCGATGGTGCTAATTCAGGCCGGCCGTTTTTGGATGGGCAGCACGAAAGATGAGATGGAGCGGGCAATTAGGGAGTCGGGAGTGGATCAACAGACCGCCGAGGGCTGGTTCAAGCCGGAATTTCCTCGTCACCAGGTCCACATTGATGCGTTTTATTTGGACAAGTACGAGGTGAGCAACCGACTGTTCCAAGAGTTCATCCGGCACAGTGGTTACCGGACTACGGCTGAACGGGAAGGTAGCGCGTTTGTCTTCGTCGAGGGGAAGGGAAGGGAGGATGTGAAGGGGGCAAGTTGGCTGAAGCCGGAAGCTGGTGCGACGGTCTTTGACTCGAACCGCGCGGAGCATCCCGTGGTTTGTGTCTCCTGGGACGATGCGCAGGCCTATTGCCAGTGGGCCGGGAAGCGGCTTCCTACAGAGGCAGAGTTTGAATATGCCATGCGTGCTGGTACCACGACGAAATACTGGTGGGGGGATGGGAATCCAGGGTCGCGCCGCGTCGAGAATATCGCCGACGAATCGGCGAAGCATCTCTTGAGCGTGATTATGTCCGGATATGACGACGGTGCGGTTCGGACGGCGTCCGTCGGGAGCTATGAGGCCAATCCCTGGGGCCTGCATGACATGGGTGGGAATGTAGCGGAGTGGACTGCGGATTGGTATGACGAAACCTATTACGGCAAGAGTCCTGAGCGCAATCCCAAAGGGCCTTCAAGTGGGGAATATCGTGTGCTCCGCGGTGGGTCCTGGAGCCATGTACCGGTGAGTGTGCGATCTGCCAGCCGGTTCAGGGACACCCCCACGAAACGGGGCGATAATGTCGGTTTCCGTTGTGCCCAGGACCTAAAATAACCTTTTTGCTTTGACCCTGTTTCCTTTTCTCCGAATCTTAGGCTTTCGTCCGAGCCGCGAGATCAGTAGGAAGTGGAGGAGTGCGTCCTCCATTCCAATGCTGCTCCGTTCGCCCTGAGCTCTTCGACAAGCTCACCACGAACGGACTTCCGAGGTACGTTTACTGCCCAAGAATATCCACTTTGATGTGTCGATGTCCTCGGCGGATGCGGTAGCGCTGAAAATCGGCCAGATCGAGCGTAAATACTCTGGTTGTGCGCAGCGACTCTGCAGCGACCATGACGGATGCGTCTGCCAGATCCATTGGGTGATCGCCGTACTGTTCCATCAATTCGAACGCTCGCGCCGTCGCGGCTTGATCCAAAAACCAGAGTGCTACGCCACCGTCGAGAATGAAATCCCGGAGACAGTCTGCGCCTCGACTGTTGGGCGTCAGCAGATGAAAGGCTTCGGTTAAGACAGGGATGGTTGTAAAGAGGGCGCCGCGTGTGACGCGAAGCAGATCTTTACATCGTGCATGTTCGGCATCCTGAGGGTCAAACAGCGCGACGAACGGGCCGGTGTCGACGAGGATCATCGGCGAGGTTTTCGACGCAGCGCGAGTTGCATGCCGCGCCGGCTGTCGGTTGAAGGCGCAAGTGCGTATCCGCCTGGTCCTAGATCAAGGCGAGAGTAAATATCGAACGCAGACTGCTGAGGGTGACGGCCCACTTCATCTCGCAAGACCAACACACCTCGCTTGAGGGCTGTGGACACGGACCACCCCGTTTTTTTCGTCACTTGCTTCAGAACTTTTTCGGTTTCGTCGTCCAGGCGAACTGTTCGGAGACCCATTGTATTTCTCCTTGGCTGATCTGTTATACAGACTGTAATACATCACGCTCTGGCCGTCAACTCAACGGACAGGGTAATGGGGATGGCGACAACTATTGACTGAACATCGAGAGATTGATGGCCGCATGGTTGGAATTGACACCTTCGCTGATGCGCCTCTAGAATGCCGCCTACTATGAATGATCGATTTTTGAAAGCCTGTCGCCGTGAGCCTGTCGACTGCACGCCCGTCTGGTTTATGCGCCAAGCCGGGCGCTATATGTCTGAGTATCGCACGCTCCGTGCGAAACACTCGATCCTCGAGATGTGCAAGACGCCGGAGCTGGCGGCTCAAGTGACGCTCCAGCCGATCGATCGGTTTCCTCTCGACGCCGCCATTATCTTTGCCGACATTCTTTTGCCGTTGGAGCCAATGGGGCTCGATCTTGAGTTTGCCGCAGGAGAGGGACCGGTGATCCACAATCCGGTGCGTGACCGGGCTGCAGTGGACCAACTTAAAGTCATCGACGGTGGCGAGCTGGATTATGTTGCCGAAGCGATCAGACAAACGCGACAGGCTCTCGATGGGCGCGTCCCGTTGATCGGATTTGCCGGTGCGCCGTTCACGCTGGCGAGTTATGCCATTGAGGGCGGAGGATCACGCAACTATCTCCATACGAAGCAGATGATGTACGGGGACCCGACGGCCTGGCATCGGCTGATGGATAAGTTTGCGCGAGTGATTACCGGATACCTTCGGCGGCAGATCAAGGCGGGGGCTCAGGCGATTCAGCTCTTCGATAGTTGGGTCGGGTGCCTTTCGGCGGGTGATTATGCCGAATACGTCATGCCGCATGTGCAGCTGATTTTCGACGGCCTCAAGCGAGAAGGGGTGCCGATGATCCATTTCGGCACCGGCACGACCGCCATCCTGCGACAGATGCGCGAGGCGGGTGGCGATGTCATTGGAATTGATTGGCGGGTGCACTTGGACGAAGCCTGGACGATGGTCGGACATGATCGCGCTGTGCAAGGGAATCTGGATCCGCTGGTCTTGTTTGCGCCGCTCCACGAAATTGAGCGCCGCGTCGAGGATATCTTGCGTCGAGCCGGTGGACGTCTCGGCCACATCTTCAATCTCGGTCACGGCATCCTGCCCACGACGCCGGTCGATCATGTCGCCGCGACGATCGACATGGTGCACAAGCTGAGCCAACGATAAGAACGTGAAGTGCATCCCGTGACGCGCGCGTGCATCCAAACGCTTCACGAACGACGAGGAACCATGAACGCTACATCACGTCATACCGCTGTTCTGCTGATGGCCATGGGCGGGCCCGATTGCCTGGAGAACGTCGAGCCATTTCTCCGCGATGTTCGAGGTGGCCGACCGACGCCACCGGAGTTGGTGGAGGAGATTCGTGAGCGGTATCGTGCCACAGGAGGAAAATCCCCTGCCGTCGGGATCACCCAAGAGGTCGCGAAGAAGCTGGAGCGACGACTCAATGAGTCGGGTGACAGTCGATATCGGGTCTACGTCGGCCTGCGCCATTGGCATCCCTTCATTAGAGAAACGTACGCCGAGCTACTGAAAGAATCACCGGAACAGATCATCGGGCTGTGCATGGCACCGCAACAGTCCTCGTTGAGCACCGGAGCCTATCGGAAGAAAGTGGAAGAGGCGCGCGCGGAGCTGGAGAATCGTACTGGGGTCACGTATGTCGGTCGGTGGAATGCCCATCCCAAGCTGATCGCGGCCATCGTTGAACGGATTCAGCAAGGGCTTGAAAAGTTTCCTTCCGAAGTGCGTGCAACCGTGCCGGTGCTGTTTACCGCCCATAGTCTTCCGGAACGGATTGTGGCGATGAAGGACCCCTATCCCGACGAGGTTCGGGGCACCGTGGAGGCTGTGACACGGTTTTTGGGCAATCAACCGACGTACTTTGCCTATCAGAGTCAGGGGCGATCGAACGAACCTTGGTTGGGACCAACGGTGGAAGACATGCTGAATACGATGTTTCAAGAGGGACATCGACAGGTCCTGGTCGCTCCTATCGGGTTTATCTGTGACCATGTGGAAACGCTTTTCGATGTCGATATCGAACTGAAGCAGCTGGCGGCGAACAAAGGGATGCACCTTGAGCGTATCGCCATGCTGAACGATGCCCCCGCCCTGATCGAGACGTTACGCGACGTGCTGATGGCACACGAATCTTCCGCTTGCAGTCAGTCGTGACTCGACCACACACAGTCGTCATCGTGGGCGGTGGGATTTCTGGGCTCGCTACCGCGTTGTCACTGCAGGAGCTGGCTGCGAAGTCCGAACTCTCCCTTCGCTGTACAATCCTCGAAGCTGACCCCTCCTGGGGTGGGAAGATCGTCACCCATCGAATCGGCGACATCGTCACGGAGGCAGGGCCGGATTCCTTCCTGTCCCAAAAACCGGCCGGTCTCGAGCTCTGTACGAAGCTCGGCCTTGCCGATCAGCTCATCAATACCAACGAGACCATCAAGAAAGCCTGTGTCCTCTCCAAGGGCCGGATGTGCGATTTGCCGGAGGGACTGCTTTCGTTTACGCCAAGGCAGCTCAAGCCCTTTCTTTCAAGCGGGCTCCTCACGTGGACCGGGCTCGCCCGTGTGGGATTGGAAATCGCTGTTCCCCCTGGTCCGTCCAGGGAGGATGAGTCGCTCGCTGGGTTTCTTCGTCGTCGGTTCGGCAGCCAGGCTTATGAACGGGTCTTGGAACCACTCATGGCCGGAATCTATGCCGGAGATGCGGAACAGATGAGCCTGCGGGCGACATTCCCGCGGTTCTTTGAGCTGGAACAACAGCATGGCAGCGTGGTGCGCGGCATGTTGGAGGCCAAGAAAGCAGCTTCGACGGTCCCATCGGGACGGCCGCGGCGGACGATGTTCGTGAGTTTGAAGAATGGACTCGGCGACCTCGTCATGGCATTGACGCAACGGTTGACGGAGCAAGGCGTGGAGCTTCAGCTTGGGAAACGGGTTGACGCGCTCCGCGTGAGATCGCACGAATTAGGTCGGTGGATGTACGACCTCATTCTTCACGATGGATCGGCGCTTTCTGCGGAAGGTGTCGTGTTGGCCACACCGGCTTATGTGTCTGCCGACCTGTTGCGTCCGTTGACACCGATTGCCGGTGGAGTGCTGGATCTGATTCCCTATACCTCGACTGCTACGCTTGCGATGACATTTCCCCGAGCGATGGTGCGTGGAGCTGAAGGATTTGGATTTATCGTTCCTCGAGCAGAGCAACGTGATGTGATCGCAGCGACGTGGACCTCTCTTAAATGGCCGCATCGTGCTCCGGCAGATCAGCTGCTGGTGCGTTGCTACGTCGGAGGAGTAGGACGGGAAGAAATCTTGCAACTCGATGATGCGGCCTTGACGGCGAAAGTCCGTGCCGAGCTGGCGGCGCTCTGTGGAATCAGCGTAGAGCCGACTTACACGGAAGTGAATCGGTGGTGGAAGGCGATGCCACAGTACACCATCGGTCACTTGGATCGATTGGCGCAACTCGATGCGGCTCTCAGCCGGTATCCGGGACTCGTCCTCACAGGAGCCGGTTATCGGGGGGTCGGCATTCCCGACTGCATTCGTGATGGAGCGATGGCCGCAGAGCGTGTCGTCCAAGATCTTATCGGTGAAACGGATAAACGACGACCTCGCTAACTGATGGAAATTGAGCCGAGCCTGTGTCTGCCTGTGGATGCGTGCAGTGAGATCCCGAGAAATACGTCGACAAGTGAACCTGTTGGTGCTTATGGCAGAATGATAGCGTGCTCCGGATAGCCGAGTTCTTTGAGGGTGATCTCCAGGGTATCCACCATGGCTGGAGGACCGCAGAGGAACAAACAGGTGTCAGGGGACGGAGCAGGAAGGTGTTGTTGCAATATCTCCGACGTGATGCGGCCTGTGCCGCCTGACCATCCAGGAGGGGGCTGTTCTAACACGTGGTGGCAATGAAAGTTTGAATGTTCGAGCACATGACGTTCCCACTCTTGTCGGAAGATAATGTCGGGCTCGGTTTTATTGGCGAAAAGAAGAAAGAGCTCCGCATCAACGTTCTTAGTCAAAATCCAGCGTATGATGGAGATCATCGGGGTGATGCCGGTACCTCCGGCGACGAATCCCACACGTTTTGCCATGCCATCGACCCAATGTCCGCCCGTGTTTGGCCCACTCATCAGCACCGTGTCTCCGATACGTTGATCGTGCAGGTACTTTGAAACGAGGCCGGTGTCATACCGCTTCACCGTGAGATCGAAGTATCCGGTGACGCTCGGGAGCGACGACGGGGTATAGGCCCGTTTCACCGTCTTGCTGTTGAGCGTGGCATGGACATACAGAAAGTCTCCTGGCTGCATGTCCAGCGTGGCGTGAGCCGGCAGCTCAAAACGAAACGTCTTCGTGTCGTATGTATCAACTTCGACCGCGGTCAGCTTGTAAGGGCTCGGTGTCTTAGTCTTGATGCGGGTGGTGGTATCCATATTTCCATTCTCACTCGATTGAGCGTTAGCGCTTGGTGTTGTGGGCCGGTCTGTTGTCCTTGGGCTTCAGAGCGGCGGGTTGTCTTGATTCTAGATTCGAAAGAACAGGCTGAGCTGCTGTCACGTTCTGTCGAACAGCCCGGGAGAGCCAATGGCGGGCTTGCTCGGTATTTCGCGCCACCCCTCGGCCATAGGCATACATCACCCCAAGGACATACATGGCCTGTCCATTCCCCGCATCAGCCAAGCGGTGCAATCCTGCCGAGGCCTTTTTGTACCACGTGAGGGATTCAGCTGATTGGGGCCCTTTTTGTTTTGCGTAATGTTTACCAAGACGGTATTGAGCGAATGCATCGCCCTGTTCCGCCAGTCGCGCATCAGGGCTCGGACTTGTCGTTGGCTTTTGTGCAGGCGTACGAGCGACGGTTATCTCTTTGTTGGGTTGGATTTCGGTCTGATTCTTAGGAGGATCTAGGATCACAGCTGGTTTGGGTGTGGCGATCTCCTGGCTGATAGGCGCAGGTGAAGGCTGGGGGTCTTCCGGTGGCGGGGGTGATACTGAATGCTGGGGTTCAGCCGGCTTTTCAGCTTGCGAGATCTGTAGAGGGTTGACGTCGTTCTCGGGGGGACTCACGGTAGCCGTCACTTGATCAGGACTGCCACATTCTTTAGCCGCAACGCTAGGGCGACCTTGGCCAGTCGCTTCTTGGCAGTCCGTCTTGTCCAGTGACGGAGGGGGCGATCCCAGAGCCGTCCAGATGATCCAGACGACGGCGATGAGCAAGAGACTCCATCGGAGCAGGCGGCGTCGTAAAATGGTTCGATCGCTGGGGGGGACGAGAACGAGTCCGGGATAGTCCTTCTTGGCCATACCGTTAGTTACACAGCGCTCTTGGTCGATGTCTATCAGGCTGTGAAAGTGCTGTCCAGGTGTTTCAGATCTTTTGTCGCCGGTTCGTCATTTCAGCCAGCGCGTGGCCGAGAACTGGCCATCCACGCCATCCTCAGCATATCTTACTATGAATCATATTACATAGCCCCTTGTTCTGCGCAAGCGCAAGCTTCTATAGTGAGAGTGGGAGAACGAGCCAACATGAACGCTGAAAAGAAGACGAGTCTCCGGTCAACTGAGAACGCCCTTACGATTTTGGAAGTCAATGGTCCTTTTCGAGAACCGAGAGAGCACGTGTTTTCCTACGACTATTCGATACAGCGATCAACCTGGGCGACTCCGCATGGCGTCCGTGTCAAGGTGTCCATCCCAGATGAACTCGAGACGTTCAAGAAGCGTCTGCAAGGGATGGCGGCGGGGTCGCCGGGCCAGCAGCTGCTGATGAGCAACATTCTCTCCAGGACGATTGCCGACTGGAAGATGAAGATTGCCGATGAGGAAGGTCTCTTGGATGAACGACGTGATGTGATGCTGGATCCGTTTGTCGGGCCGCTGAGCCATCTGTTTATGAAGCTGGACACGCTCTTTGAAGCTGATCGGGTGGCGGTTCGCGAGGAGCTGAGGCGACGGGTCGGGATGTAATCTGTTCCGCGCAGGTGCTAAAAGATTCTTCGGTGGTGTTTGGAGTGCACGCCGGACTCATCGGCAAATCCGAGAGAGCCGGTGTCCGGGTTTCCGGTGTCATTGAGATCAATTCGGTAGTATGCGCGAACATGCTCCATGGCCACTTCGAAGGGGATGGCGTTTGGATACAGTGTGCCCGGAGCATGCGCCCCTCGTGCGAGCGTGCGGATGGTATCCGGTTCTGTGTATTGCTTGTCTGAAAAAATAAAAATATCCGCGATGGCGTAGTCACCGAGCGTGTGGCCTGGTGTGGTGGCAGGCAGTTGATCGCTCAAGGTTCCATCCAGCCGTGCGTTCTTCAGGCGTTTCAAGAGCGCGACGATTTGACTCTCCGTTGCTTGGGAGGGGACCAGTAGCCCGATCGTATTCATCTCGGGAATCGTCGTCTGGACTTTGAACATGACGGGAGCCGCGTCCGGGTCTTCGATGGCCGATACGGTAGGCCCTTCGGTGCCGGTGGCTTGCTTGTTCTTCGAGCTTGGGATGATCAAGGCCACGAAGAGCCACAATCCGATAAGCGTGCCGAGGACCACTAGTAACGGGTGAGCGCCGGCGCGTTTTCCTTCTTGGTAGGGGTTTTCGTTCTTGCTCATGTCGTTCGATCGCCTTTGTGTGGGGTTGTATTGGGCATAGATTGCCTCAATCGGCGTTTGGCTTCCTCCCAGAGCTCGTCCATCTCTGCCAACGTCATCTCTGTCAATGTTCGACCTTGTTGCGCGGCGCCATCTTCCACCAGGTGGAAGCGGTCACAAAATCGGGTCGTCGCACGCCGCAGTGCATCTTCGGGATTCACCTTGATGAACCGGGCCAGGTTGACCAACGAGAAGAGGAGATCACCCAATTCTGCTTCCACCTGTTCCTGTCCGTTGGATTGACTAAGGGTTGCTTGTGTGTTCCCCGCTCTGTCCGCAATCGCCTCTCGTAGTTCTCCTACCTCTTCGGTGATCTTGTCAAAGACCTGTTGAAGGCCTGTGCTGTTGTGGGGCCAATCGAATCCCACCCGTGCCGCTCGCGCCTGAACCTGATAGGCTCGCAACAGCGCTGGTAAGGTCTTCGGTACTCCATCGAGCGCCGACTGCTTGCTTCCCGCTGCCTCCCGCTCGGCTTGCTTAATCTGTTCCCATTGGCTCAAGACCTGCTCGCTGCTCGTTACGCCGGATGTTTGATCGCTTGTACCAAAGACGTGGGGGTGCCGACGGATGAGTTTGGTGGCCAGGGTGTCCAAGACATCCTCGACCGTAAAGGACTCGGCCTCTGCCGCGATCTGACTGTGGAAGAGCACCTGTAACAGCACGTCGCCTAACTCCTCCTGGAGTTTCCGCATGTCCCGCTGATCGATGGTTTCCAGCACTTCATAGGTTTCTTCAAGCAGATACGGCTTCAAAGACTCATGGGTCTGTTTCCGATCCCACGGACAGCCGTTCACGGCGCGTAGCGCCGCCATGACCTCCACCACTTTGGTAAATCGTTTCGACATCGGTGCCGCCACTCTATACTGACGATGAGGGCTTCTTCAATCTCGGTGATGGCTTGCGGGCAAACAGGCCCTATGGTAGGGTACCGACGTTGCCCGTAGGTTCTGGTGAAGAGGTTGAGGAATGGCTGACGAGGAGCAAGGATTCGTCATTCGCGACAGGCGGGGAAGTGGGGGGGGAGAGACTGGTCCGGCCACCGCTTCGACCATGAACGACACCACGCCTTCTGACACCGCTTCCACTGAAGCGTCACGGACAGCCCCGGTGCCTCCGGTCACCTTTTCTTCTTTTGTGATTTCATTAGGCTCGTCCTCGCTGATGTTGATGGGCGAGCAACTAGATCCCCAGCAATCGCCTATGCCTGTGAACCTCCCGCAAGCCAAAGAGATTATCGATCTGTTGTCTGTCCTAGAAGACAAGACCAAAGGTAATCTGACTTCTGATGAGCAGACGGTTCTCCGTGACATGCTGTATGCGCTCCGTATGAAGTATGTCACGTTGGCCTCGCCGAAATAAGATCTCGTTGTTCTGCTCGTTGTTCAACTCACCGACATCCCGCAATCTGTGCGCTGGCTTTGGTCGGGCTTCGTGGGCGGGGTGTGGTTGTGAGTGCGGCATTGTTCTGTGCGCAAGACCGTCCAGAGGCGAGTGAATGTTGAATCCGAACCATCCCATTCATGCGGCCAAATCTGCGCCAGGGGAGGAAGGCCCAACGCCGGCGGGCATGAGCGCGCGGTTTAACCGTCGTGCCGCCGATCGAATCAAGCAGCCTGAGCGGACAAGGCCTCACCTTCGTCCGGTCTGGATCGTCCTCATTCTCCTTATCCCGTGCGTGGCCCTCACGCTGTATTACGCGCAGATTGCTGCACCGGACCTCCAGGAGACCGGCTCACTCCTCCCCACGACCAGTTATGCGCTGGTGCTGCTGTTGGTCAATTTGGACCTGATCGGTTTTGTCGTCCTGGTGCTCTTGCTGTCCCGAAATCTGATTAAGGCGTATTTTGAGCGTCGACATCAGCTGGTTGGGTCCGGGTTCCGTACGAAACTTATCGCCGCGTTTATCGGATTCTCGTTGATCCCCACGATGTTGCTGGCCGTACTTGCAAGCGGGTTGGTGAATAAGGTCGTCGATGTCTGGTTCAGCGAGCACATTGAAAAGGTGATTAACGACTCCTACGAGGTGGCCCGCATGCAACATGCGGGGCACGTGTCGCTTGCGGTGAATAGCGCACGGGCGATTTCGCAGGAGTTGTTTCGAGAGGATCTGCTCATTCCGGAACAGCGGGATCTCTTGATTGCCGCGATGGCTCGAAAACGGATGGAATACGGTGTGGCTGGGATCGAGGTCTTCTCAAACAAGATGGAGACACTGACGAAGGCACTCGATACCCAAATCCCAATCGGCGTGCTGGAGTTGCCGATCAGTCAATTGGTCCTGCAAGTGATCAATGGCAAGCAGGAGTTCACGTCTGTGCAAGAAGCCCAGACCGGCCGACTGGTTCGCGCCGCTATTCCGGTCGCCTCCGGGAGCCGGCGGGGTGAACTCGAGGGGGTCGTTGTCGTCGAAACGTATGTGCCTGAATCACTGTTGACAAAAATGGAGCGGATCGGCCGGCAATATGCCGAGTATAAGCAGATTAAGGCGATGAAGAACCCCATCAAAGCCGGGGCGTACTTGTTTGTGGCCGTGGTGACGGTCCTGATCCTGTTCAGCGCGACCTGGTTTGGATTCTATGTGGCGCGCGGCATTACTGTACCGATCCAACGGCTGGCTGAGGCAACGGAGGCGGTCGCCCAGGGAGATCTCTCTGTGCACATCGATGCCAAGGCGACAGATGAGATCGGAACCTTGATCGAATCCTTTAATCGGATGACGCAAGATCTCCAAGGGAGTAAGTCCAAACTCGAAGAGGCCAACCTCACGCTCCGGAATACGAACGTCGAACTCGATCGGCGCCGAGCCTATATCGAAACGGTGGTGGATACGATCGCCGCCGGTCTCTTATCCATCGATCGGAATGGGAGCGTGACGACATTCAACCCATCGGCCGAGCGTATCCTCGGAATAGCCGCGGACCGGTTTCGGGGGCAACCAGCGAATGATGTGTTCAAGGAATTCGGCCTGGATCTGTTTCAGACAGCCTATGATCGCATGTTGGCCGACGAGCGTGATGATTTTGATCTTGAAGGGCAGTTGGACCTTCAAGGCAAACTGATTACGATCGGATTGAAAGGCTCGCGTATGCGCGATGAGGCCAACAAAGACTTAGGGTTTGTCTTGGTCTTTGAAGACCTGACGGAGTTGATCAAGGCACAAAAAGTTGCGGCCTGGCAGGAGGTCGCGAGGCGAGTCGCGCATGAGATCAAGAATCCGCTGACGCCTATTCAACTCTCCGCACAACGGTTGCGCAAGAAGTTCTTCGAGAAGTCTCCGGATCTCGATCGGGTGTTCGACGACGCGACGAATGTGATTATCAACGAAGTCAGCAGCTTAAAAGAAATGCTGGATGAGTTTTCAAAATTTGCCCGATTGCCGGCTCCTCAGATGACACGGCAGTCGTTGCATGATGTGGTTCACGAAGTGGCGACTTTATACCGGGAAGCCCAGAAGGATCTCGAGCTCCTCCTTGAACTGGATGAAGATCTGCCACTCATCAACTTTGATCGGGAGCAGCTTCGGCGCGTGTTCGTGAATCTGTTCGATAATGCGGTCCAAGCGATGAATCAAAAAGGGCGACTGTGGGTGGAAACCCGCTATGATACGAAACGACGGCGGGCCGTCGTGACGGTCGCGGATGAAGGGCCCGGTATTGCGCCGGAAGATCAGGAACGTTTGTTTGTGCCCTATTTCACTCGAAAAAAGACGGGAACAGGATTAGGGCTCGCGATTGTTCGGCGGATCATTACTGATCACGAAGGGCAGATCCAAGCCGGGAACAATCAACCGAGGGGAGCTGTGTTTACGTTTGACTTACCGGTCTAAAGTAGACCAGTGAGGGGTCGTGCTAAGGAGTGAGGGATTATGTCGGCATCGATTCTGATTGTTGACGACGAAGAAGCGATTCGGACGTCCTTGCGAAGTATCCTGGAAGATGAGGGGTATGACGTGGCAGTGGCAGCTACTGGAGCCGAGGCCCTGAAGATCTACGGGACGGACCCGCCGGATCTCATGATTCTGGATATTTGGATGCCCGAAATGGACGGACTTGAAACGTTGCGGCGTGTGAAAGAGTTTGTGCCGCATACGCAGGTCATGATGATTTCTGGGCATGGGTCCATTGAAACGGCGGTCAGAGCCATCAAGCTTGGGGCCTATGATTACATTGAGAAGCCGCTCTCGCTGGAAAATGTCGTGCTTCGGGTGAACCGTGCGCTGGAGCAATACCGGCTGGCACAGGAAAATCGGTCATTACGGACCAAGGTCCAGCAGAAATTCGAGCTGGTGGGTCATTCCCCGGCGATGCAGCGGCTACGAGAACTCATTCAGACTGCCGGTCCCACGAACAGTCGGGTGCTGATCGGGGGTGAAAACGGAACGGGGAAGGAGTTGGTCGCCCGGGCCATCCATCTGCATAGCACTCGATCGGACCATCCGTTTGTCGCCGTTAACTGCGCTGCTATTCCCGAGACCTTGATTGAAAGCGAGTTGTTCGGTCACGAAAAAGGTTCGTTCACCGGGGCCACGTCGATGAAACGCGGTCAGTTTGAGCAGGCCGATGGGGGAACGCTATTCCTGGATGAAATCGGCGACATGAGTCTGAGTACCCAAGCGAAGGTCTTGCGAGCGTTGCAAGAGCAGCAGTTCACGCGCGTGGGTGGAACCAAGCTGATGAAGGTCGATGTCCGTGTGCTCGCAGCGTCCAATAAGGACTTGGAGAAGGAAATTGACAAAGGACAGTTTCGTGAGGATCTCTTCTATCGCCTGAATGTTGTGCCGATTGTCGTACCACCACTGCGGGAACGGCGTGAGGATATTCCCGCCTTGGTCCAACATTTCATGAAAGCGCATGCCGAAGAGCAGGGCTTACGGATGAAGGAGGTATCGCCTGACGCGATGACGGTGTTTCAGCAGTATGACTGGCCTGGTAATATTCGAGAGCTGAGGAATTTGATCGAACGACTCATGATCATGGTCCCAGGATACGTGATCGAGGGCTCACAGGCCGTCATGTCCATGCAAGGGAGAACTACTGGAGCGGCCGCGGTTGCTGTGCCGACGACGGCTAATCCCCTTCTGATGAAATCCTACGACTCCCTTCGCGATGCACGAAATGCATTCGAGAAAGAGTATATCAGCCGAAAACTTCGTGAACATCACTGGAACATCTCCCGCACGGCTGAAGACCTCAAAATTGAGCGGAGCCACCTGCACAGAAAAATCAAACTGTTGGACGTGGAAATGCGGCCTGAAAGCTAGGTGCGATGAGATGAACGATCACGATGCACAGGTAGAACAGGCGCAACTCTGAAATTTCATCTCGGGATGAGTCCGGATATAGTCGTTGATCGATGTTTCTGAGACTTCCGAAGGATGAAATTTCTTGCAGGTCGGACAGACCGGGATCAACCGTTGAAGGGCCTGCATCTCGTTCAAAGTGCGGTCGAGATCGGTAATGGTTTTGGCGACTTCCTGTTCCCAATTCCTCCGAGCGTCGGCCTCTAGCTTAAGTTTGAACGCCGATTTGACTCTGGCGAGCAGCTCGATTGATTCGACAGGCTTCCGAACATAATCTCCCGCCCCGGCATCGAACGCGGCCTGCAAAAAGTCTTTTTGGTCACGCGCCGTTACCATAATGATGGGAGTCTGTACGAAGGCTGGAACCGCTTTGATGCGCCGACAGGCCTCGACCCCATCCATATCCGGCATCTTGATATCCATCAGAATCAGATCCACGCGCAGGCCGTCGGCACCGTCATGATCCAGGTCGAGTTGGCGGAAGGCATCGCGAGCGGACGACACGGTGACGAGATCTCGATAGCCGGCGTTCTTGAGAATATGATGAAGGAGCAGGCGCTCATCCGGTGAGTCGTCAACGATTAGAATGCCCATCTATCTGGCCATTCGCATAGGTTGTGGACGTCGATATCCAGCGGTTCGCACTCTGCCGTCAGTATAGGCAATATTCCTAGGGCATCAAGGAAAAAGCAGAACGCTGAGTGCCGGCAACTCGTCCTGCCAAAACATCAAGCGGGCGCGTTGACCTCTGTAGGCCCCTTCGCTAAGATGCGCCTCCAGGCACATCTGATCACTGATCGAAGCCGACTCCTAGCCCTATCGGACAGGACGTTCAACAATGACAACGTATCGAGACGCTGGTGTAGATATCGAAGCAGGCGACGACTTCGTCGATCGCATAAAACCGCTGGTGCGGTCCACATTTCGTTCAGAAGTGCTGACGGACTTAGGCGGATTCGGAGGGTTGTTCGGGTTTCAAGCCGCCAAGTACAAAGATCCCGTTCTCGTTTCCGGTACCGACGGCGTCGGAACAAAGCTTAAGATCGCCTTCCTGATGGACAAGCACGACACGGTGGGGATCGATCTGGTGGCCATGTGTGTCAATGACATTGCTGTCAGCGGCGCGGAGCCCTTGTTTTTTCTCGACTACTTCGCGACCGGGAAATTGTCCGTGTCTAAGGCTCAGGAGGTTGTCTCCGGAATCGCTGACGGTTGCCGCCAGGCCGGGTGCGCTTTGATCGGCGGTGAAACGGCTGAGATGCCGTCCTTTTATCCGGATGGGGAGTATGACCTTGCCGGCTTTGCCGTCGGAGCCGTTGACCGTGCGAAGATTATCGATGGTCGGCACATCATGCCCGGCGATGCGATCGTGGGTGTAGCTTCTTCTGGACTTCACAGCAATGGATACTCATTGGCGCGGCGAGTCTTGTTGGACCAGGCCAAGCTGACCGTATCCAGTCGGCTCTCGGAGCTCGATGAGACCATCGGCGAGGTGCTTCTGACGCCGACCAGAATCTATGCGAAACACATTTTATCGTTGGTGGAACAGTATCCGATCAAAGGCATCGCACATATTACGGGAGGGGGCATTACGGAGAATTTGCCGCGGGTCCTTCCCAAAGGAGTACGCGCGAAGATCCTTCGTACGTCCTGGTCCGTGCCGTCGATCTTCACCGTGATCAGCCGGTTGGGGAAGGTCGATCGTAACGAGATGTACCGCGTATTCAATATGGGCATCGGGTTGATCCTAATCGTGCCGCCAGCCTCGGTGTCTGACGTCGTCGATCGTGCGGCGATGCTGGGAAACCGTGCCTGGCCGATCGGAGAAATCGTCAAGACGACAGACGAAGCGCCCGGGGTCGAGTATGTCGAGTAACCGAGTGACGCCACTGCGGCTGGCCGTACTGGCGTCCGGTCGAGGCTCCAATTTACAGGCCATCATCGATGCCATTGAGACGGGGCAGGTACAGGCTCAGATTGTGTGTGTCATCAGTAATAAGCGAGACGCCGTCGCGCTTGAACGGGCTCGGAATCACAGGCTAAAAGATGTGTTTGTTGATCCCAAGCCCTTTACCGGCCGGCCGGATAGCCGTGAAGCTTATGACCAAGCGGTGCTGAAGATCCTCCAACAGCATGAGGTCGAGCTTGTCTTGCTTGCGGGCTACATGAAAATCGTCACGGCAGTATTAGTCGATGCGTACGCCAATCGTATGATGAATATCCATCCCTCGCTGCTCCCATCCTTTCCTGGATTGGACGTGCAGCGGAAGGCGATGGAGTGGGGTTGTAAACTAGCTGGATGTACAGTGCATTTCGTTACGGAAGGGGTAGATGAAGGGCCGATCATCATCCAGGCGGCTGTTCCAATTTTGGGCGGAGACACGGCTGAGACTCTGGCCGAGCGAATTCTTGTCCAGGAACACAAGATCTACCCGCGCGCCGTGCAACTCTTCGCAGAAGGGCGGTTGCAAGTCGATGGTCGTCGTGTCTGCGTTGCCGGCGCCAAGCCGGATGGAGAGGCGATGATCAATTCGTGATCCTTCCCCAGTTCCAGTTGTCCGCCCAACATCTTGTCGTGAAGGTGCTGCTCGTTCTTGAACCCCTACCTTCGACGAAGGCAGGGTCATACGTTACTTCACTTCAGTGAGATGTGTAAGTGCTGTTTCAGCATGTTGGGTGGCCACGTCTGCATGGCCAGCTTTTCCATGTTCCACCGCTTCATTCAAATGGGTAATTGCTTCGTCCAGATGCGGATTCTTACCACCCCGCTCAGCATGGTTTCGCGATTTTTCTGCATGTGTCACGAGCGCCTCTGCATGTCCCTGTTTCCCGTGATCCACTGCTTCCCTCGCGTGGGCGACAGCGTCTCTCACGTTGCCAGCTGGGGATGGCTGAGCATTCACCAGAGGTACCCCTATCAACGTTCCAAGCACACCGGCGATCATGGCCCGACGATAGAATTTTCCGGTCATCCTTACCTCCGTTTCGTAAGTTACGATTGAAGACCCATTTGGCGCTGGTTGACTGATTCGCTTGAGTGTTTTGGTGGAGGGCACGGGAGTTGAACCCGCGACCCCTACGTTGCGAACGTAGTGCTCTCCCAACTGAGCTAGCCCCCCACCTGAAGAAACGGACCCTGTGGATCATCTATCGTATCCCGCAGTGTTGGCTGCACACCAATGTGCAGTCGTATAGCTGCGGTAGAAGAACGGGGAGGATTATATGTCCACTTGATCCGTGCAGCATATTATACACAACCCATTCATAAGACTCTACCCATACTCATCCTGCGCAGGTCGCATTCTTAGCTGGTGGTCAAACGTACAAAGTTTTTGATTGGGAAACTTTCAAAATGCTTGATGAAAGGGAGATAGAGAAGAGGACTGCATGTGAAACCATACACTTAGAGGTGAATCTTTTGGGGGGGGGGGAAGCTATTGCCGTGTAGTGGCTCGTTCAATCCAATAGACCTGAATGGTCTACAAATTCAGTCTCTTATATGAAAAGCGATGAGTAGAAATGTTTACTAGGGCCAGGGCATGGCGTGGGTCATGCATATCGAGTCACTGCTTGTATTTCTTGATGATTATCCAGTAGCGTGCGAAATTCTTGGAGCTCAGGAGCAATATCGAATCGAAACGTCATGTTGAGACTAGCGCGTCATTCTTACTATCAACTTAGGGTGCTAGTGCACAAATCTCGGAATCTGTTGCGTGGCCTTCAGATTCTTCGCGGATGGTGGATCCTAGGACCGATGAGGGAGCGTGCGATCTCCTTCTATCAGAAACACAATTCCACTATGGCCTTGCAGGTCTACCAATGTGATCTCTTTCCGAATAAGGAAGTTCAGTCTGTGGTTGATTCGCTCAATGCGAAAGGCTATTCCAATGGATGGAAGATTCCGGACGTTTCTGTAAGCCGGATTCGTGAATATGCCGACAGGACGAAGTATTTGAAATACTGGAATCCCCATCGAGAGTGTGAGGCGATTGATGAGATTGCTCGAAATGAGAAGTTCGTCGAGATTGCACGTCGATACCTTGGCGCTGAGCCAATCCTGTGGCTGACCCAGTTGAAGTGGTCATTTGGTCCAGATTCGACTGATGAGAGAAAGGGTTTCCTGTCCAATAGTAATGAACCGATTCAGTATGACGGGGATGCCTTTCACTACGACACGCTAGATTTTAAATCGCTTACCATCTTTATCTATCTTACCGATGTTGATCCGTCTAGCGGCCCTCATGTCCTTATTGAAAATACACATCGGACTAAGAGCTTTGGTGATATCTGCCGAATCATTTTGAAAGATGAGGCTGCTCGTGAGCTGTTTGGTGAAGAACGTATCAAGATGATTTTGGGCCGGAAAGGAACGGTATTATTTGAGGAAACCAGCGCTTTCCACAAAGCAAGTCGATGTCAAACCAAGCGCTTGATGTTATCCATCGACTATGTCCTGCAACGCAAACCCCCACCTGAACGCCCTGTTTTGGCCTGATAATGTTTCGCCAACGACCGACCGTTTGATGTTGCGATTTGTGCAAGGTATTGAGACTGGAATACAAGTGTCTTTCGAACGTTGCTAATGCTATCGATAGATGACATGAACCCGTCTGAGAAACTCTTCAAGATGCAGGATTTGTTGCTCAGTCACTGAGTAGTCTTTTTGTTTCGCTGCTTGCTCCATCGTGGTTCCAATCTCACTGATCCGGTCGAATCCATATCCGCCTCCATCACCTTTCAAGCGATGGCCAAGGCTCTGGATGGTTTCAAAGTCTTGCCGTGTGAGAGCATCGTGAAGTGTCCGGATATCCTGTTCTCGATTCCTCAAGAAAATCGGCACAATATCTTCAAGATCACGGCTAATCTCGACGGTCAACCGGTTGCTCGATTCGGGTTGCGAGGGTTTCATCATGAAGGGATCTGCTCCTTGTGTGCCTGGAGAATTTCCAATAGTGTGGTCTTCTTCACAGGTTTAGTGAGATGGGTATTGCAACCTGCTTCAAAGATGCGAACGCTTTCTTCCTTGAGGGCCAAGGCGGTGAGGGCAATAATCGGCGTGGGAGGCAAATCATGTTCTCGTTCCCAGGATCGTATCGCTTTTGTCGCAGCATAGCCGTCCATGATGGGCATGTGCATATCCATCAAAATTACATCGTAGTGGGTAGCTTTGAACTTCTCGACGGCAATCGCTCCCTGTTCGGCGATGTCAAGAGAATGGTCTGTTTGTTTCAGGTAGGAACGAACCAGGAGTTGATTGTCGGGCGAGTCTTCAACCAAGAGGACCCGTAGGGCACGCGCTGGAGTTCTTCGTAATGGCTCGACCGATTCGGCGGACATCGATGGGGTTCCCTTTGAGCGGCCGAGTGCGATCGCGATCGATTGAAGAAGGTCGCCCCGTCGAATGGGTTTGATCAAATAGCCACCAAGGCCGAGATCATACGTCCGTGCAATATCGTCGGCCCAATGATCAGAGGTGAGCATGATCACGGTTGGGCGTTTCTTAGGGTAGGATGCACCAATCTGTTCGACCACCTCAAAGCCGCCCATCTGGGGCATCCGACAATCGAGAAGCAGTAAGTCATAACTGTGGCCCAGCTCGACGGAGGATCGGATTTTCTCCAACGCGACTTTTCCATCGCTCGCCTCTGTCACGTCAGCCCCCCATGCGCCGAGTGTTTCACGAAGGATGAGACGGTTGGTAGCATGATCGTCTACGGCGAGGATGCGAACCCCAGTCAGGTCAATCGGGGGCTTGGAGTCCTGGTCAAGAGATGGTGCTTGAACCTGAAAAAGAAGTGAACAATGAAATGTACTGCCAGCTCCAAGCGTGCTCTCCGCCCAGATCCGGCCGTTCATTCGTTCTACAAGCCGTTTCGTAATGGCAAGGCCGAGACCCGTCCCGCCGTACTGTCGTGTGGTTGACGCTTGTGCTTGTGTGAAACTGTCGAAGATCGAACATAATTTGTCCTTAGGGATTCCAATCCCTGAATCGCTGACAGATATCTGAATCGCGCCGGAGATGGGCCGAACTGGATCCGGTCCGACACGGACCTCCACATCCCCGGTGTCGGTAAATTTTAGCGCATTACCGATCAGATTGATGAGAATTTGGGTCAACCGTGTTGGATCGCCCACCAAAAGACATGGCACATCAGGGGCCAGATGGGAGGTGAGTTCAAGGCCTTTCTCATGGGCCCGCATCGCCAAGATATCGATGGCCTTATCAAGCACATCCCCAAGGTTGAAGTCGAGGCGTTCTAATTCAAGATGGCCGGCCTCAACTTTAGAAAGATCCAAGATGTCGTTAATAAGATTGAGCAGTGTGCCGCCTGCTCGGCGAAAGACCCTGAGATATTTGCGCTGATCTGGTGTGAGGGGGGTTTCCCACAGGAGGTCAGCCATACCGATGATGGCATTCATAGGTGTACGGATTTCGTGACTCATGCTGGCAAGAAACTCACTTTTCGCACGGCTGGCGACTTCCGCGGCTTCCTTGGCGACGCGGAGCGCCTGTTCCACTTCTCTCCGATCAGCTGCCTCAAGTGCGAGGGTTGCCATCGTTGCCAAGAGACTGACGAGATGTTCTTCTTGCGGGCTCCATTGTCGAGGTGTTCCGATAGATTCGGCGGAGAGCACTCCAACGAGTTTTCCCTTTTGCCGAATAGGAGCGCTCAGGAAGGATTGGATGTTAAATCGGGAGAGATACATCGTGGTGAGATCTTTGATGCGAGAGTCACGAAAAGGGTGCGACGAAGCGATAGTGCGACGTTCTCGCTTGAGCCATTTGAGATAATGCCGGCAGCGCTTAAATGGGAGTGCGATATTGGTACTGGCGTGTCGTCGATCGACCTCATACAGGTCGATGAGGACGATCGCCTCTTGCTCCTTTGATAAGAGCCATGTGCTGGAGCGGTTGACTTGGAGGAGCGTGCAACAGGCCCGTGAAATAGCTTTAAAGGCTTGAGATAGGTTACCGCTGGTGAGTGCGTCACTTTGAGCGAGTTGCTGGAGTGTATTCTGGTATTGTTCGAGGAATGACCTGGCCAGGTGATCCAATGGTAGCCGCTTATTCCGGGAGAGCGGTTGTTTTTTGGAGGTATTCGTTTGTTTGGCACCAGAGGACACAGGGGAAGAGGTAGTGGGTCGCGCCGAAACTTGTCCGTGAGGCTTTCCGCGCGGGTGACGTGACATGGGTGTGTGGACACTTAGTGAATGGTGTGGCCGTCGCTATTCGTCGTGTGTGCCTTGGACGAGTGAGAGCATACTGGCCGATCTCGTTCGATTGCGGCCCTCCTGCTTGGCTTGATACAAAGCCTGATCAGCAGCCTTGATAAGATCGATCGGCGAAGCATGTCGGTTTGGGACAATACAGGCATACCCGACGCTGATCGTCACAAGCTCGCCGTCTGCGTGCTTAATCTCCAGCGATTCAACACGGCGGCGCAAGCTTTCTGCGATTTGTGCCGCGCCATCGATTCCGGTGCCGGGCAGCACCGTGACGAACTCATCCCCGCCGTATCGGGCGACTAAATCGCCGGGACGGTTGACCGAACTGGAAATGGCCGAGGATACCTGTTTCAGACATTCATCTCCGGCGGTATGGCCTTTCGTATCGTTGTAGGTCTTGAATCGATCGATATCGAAGATAATCAGCGACAGCGGAGTCCCATCACGAACGGCTCTCCGCCATTCTTGATCCAGGAAATCATCGAATTGACGTCGATTGGTGATGCCGGTTAACCCGTCCAAACAGGAGAGGCGAAGCAGCATCTGATTGGCTTCCTGGAGTTGCCGCATGACTTCCAAGAGCTCTTGCTCACGTGCGCGACGACGGTCTATCTCGTGAACGAGTCGGAGCACGGAGCGAACTCGAGTGAGCAGCTCGATCTTGTTGACAGGTTTTGCCACGTAATCCATGGCGCCGGCGGCAAACGCCAGCTGAAGATCGACCGGGTCTGTTTTGACCGTCACCATGATGATCGGCGTGTCACGAAAACGATCGATGGCTTTGATCTGGCGACAGGCCTCGATACCACTCATCTGGGGCATGAGAATATCCATGAGAATGAGATCGACCCTCCCAACCCCGTGCTTGCCGCTATCAAGTCCCAGATACTTGAACGCAGCCGCAGCAGAGTCAGTCGAATGAATGTTCTCATACCCAGCAGCAGACAGAATGGCCTGCAGGAGGAGGCGATCATCCACGGAATCGTCGACAATCAGAATGCTCATAGGGGCACGTGGCTTGCGAAGAGGAAGTTTCTTGGTGAAATCGTAGCAGCTAGTCTTGATAAACGCCAGGATAAAGCTTTTTGAGACAGGGCTGGCAGAGTCCATGGCTGAACTCCGCTTCCGAATGTTCCCCGATATACTCTTCGATTTGTTGCCAAAACCCGCCATCGTTGCGAATTTTTTTACATGAGGCGCAAATCGGGATCAGGCCGCGCAGCACTTTGACTTCCCTGAGTGCGCGCTGCAGCTCCTCGTTACTTTGGTGCAATTCGGCTTCGCGTTGTTTGCGCTGATCCATCTCGTTTTTCAAGGTCAGGGCCGAGGTCACCCGAGCGAGTAATTCCACACTCTTGACCGGTTTATTGATGTAATCCATCGCGCCCGCTGAAAATGCCTCCTTGAGGTTGTTGAGATCATTCTTGGCGGTCACCATGATGATCGGAATATCTTGCAGATGAGCCTGCTGCTTGATTCTCCGGCAGGCGGACACTCCGTCCAGATCGGGCATCAGCACATCCATTAAGATTAAATCGATGCCAATAGGCGATGGTGCTTCATCAAGGTGTAAGACCACAAAAGCGGCTTGCGCGGAATCCACCGAGATAATCTGATCGTGCCCCGCCTTGGTCAGAATCGACCGTAGAAGGAGGTGCTGGTCTGGGGAGTCGTCAACGATAAGGATTGCCATTACTATCCTTAACGGATCAGTGCGTGTAAAACTAAAGCGTCTACTCGATGGAATGGAGTATAGCAAACAGCTTGGGAGATGGATCAGGAGAGCTTGCTTTTCACCAGATCGCTGACTAGCTTGCCGTCAAGAGTCTGGCCTTCGACCCGAGCCATCACCTTTTTCATGATCAATCCCAGATCCTTCATCGAAGAGGCTCCGGTTTCGCGCATGATGGAGACGACTAGGGTGTCTAGTTCATCATGACTGAGCGGTTTCGGGAGGTAGGATTCGATGATGGTGATTTCCTTGCGTTCTTTTTCTGCGAGCTCCGTCCGTTGAGCTTTCTCAAACTGCTCGACGGACTCTCGACGTTGTTTCACCAGCGCCGTCATGACTCGACTCATTTCAGCGTCATCGAGGTCGCGCTTGAGTTCGACTTCCTTGTTCAAGACCGCAGCCTTGATCATTCGAATGACGTCCATGCGAAGTTGATCGCGTGATTTCATCGCAAGCTTGAGGTCTTCGGTCAGACGATCATGTAACGACAAGTGAGACCCTCTCATTGAAGATCCAATTGGGTGAAAGCATACCCTCACGAATTCCGTGAGTCAATGACAGGGTTTTGAATGGCATCCTGTGGAAGAGGTGGTATGGTTCGGACAACGTATCAAAGGAGGATCTAAGATGGTTGGACAAGTCTGGCAGATGGGTAGGCAGGCACGGCTAGCTATGGTTGCTGCGGGGATGGCTCTACTGATTGGTTTTGCCGGATGCGCTGCCGAACGGCCGAAGGTTGCACCTTCGATCATGAAGGACCAGGTCCGCGATCATGCCGAACAGGGATTCGACAAGCTGAATCAGGAAGAAAAGAATCGTGCAGCAGGTTCAGGAGAGAATCTGCCGCATTAGTTGATCCGGGCCAGTCGGCGTGACAGTTGCCGTAGGGGCTTCAGCAATGGAAGTTCCCATAGGAGTTGATGATGAGCATATCCCTCTAGGGGTCGGGGCTCGTGAAAACTCTTGAGGAGCGAGACCGATACGAGCAAACGGAGTACACCCGAAAGGAAGAAGATGAGGGGAAGATTGGAGATAAATGCGAGACTCCATGTTTTGATCTGCTGTGTCTAATAGATAGAGCATCCCACAGACTCGGCACAGAGACTGAGCGAGCGATGGCCAGCCGTGATTGACCCTTGTAGGAAGGGCTCAGTACGATGCGCTCTATGATGGACAGACTGGCAGACCAATGGGCGCGGCGCCTCACGATTCTTGGAGTGGTTTGCCTTGGGCTTTTCCAGGGGCAAATTGGAATGGCGAAAGACCTTCTGCCTCCAAAGGAGCAGGAGACCACGGAGATTGGACCAACGCAAAGTCCATCGTTTGATGATCAGGAAAAAGGTGTCCCGCAGTCGTTGTTTACTTGGATCAAGATGGCTAAGGGCTTTGAAGTGGAATGGGATACGTTTGGTCGAACAGGATGGTATACCCAGGATCCACGGCTCAAACCGATCGAGCCAGGATCGGTCTTTGCATCGGAGATTCCAGCCATTTATATTGTTTTTGAAGTCGCACCACTGGAAGATCCCACTCAGTTCGCCGTGCAATGGTACCTGGAGCAGCCAAACAGGCGGGTGAGCGGCGAACCGATTGGAAAAGATGTACTGGAGGTGCCGGGCCATGAACGCTATGGATATCTTGAGTTGAAGCGAACTGGTCTGAAGTGGACTGTGGGGCGGTATGTCGCCAAGATCTACATTTCGCCATTGGGGCAACAGCCGTTTCACGCCGGTAACCAAGTCGGCACGATCCGGTTTTCTATTGTGGACAACGGGCCCGGCCTGCCTCTCGATCCAATGCTGGTGAGATAAGTCAGAAAGAAAGGATGCGCATGATCGATCGCGTGAGAATTACAGACCCAGAAAAGTTAACGTTGCTCTATGAGCGGTTCAGGGATGTGTGCCTCGTAGAAAAGGAGGTCTGGAAAGAAATCTTTCTGCCGCGGGAAGTGACCGGCGGGCCAGTACGGACAAACATTCAGGACCGGTATGATGTCGAGATCAACGATCCAAATGTAGAACGTGCGATCGAGGCCAACATTTCGCGGGGGAGTGCGGTCCTGGGCGCGGCCATCGATGAGCACCGCGCCCATATTTCATTTTTCAAAAAGCCGTCCTAAAGCTGTTCCAGAGCGGCAATCCGTACCTCAATCGGCGGGTGAGTCGAAAATAAGCTCATGAATCCACCGGTTTTTCCGGAGATCTTCATGGTGGCTAAGGCGTCCTGGTTTGAGTATTCGAATTGAGCACGATTGACCCAGCGATCGATCGCTCGGAGCGCACCGATCATGGAATCCTTCCCATACACCTTGGCGGCAAATGCATCGGCCCCGAATTCACGACGGCGCGAAAACCAACTGATGACGATAGAAGCCAGGATGCTGATGACGATCTGTAGCACAAGTGACAGACCGAAACCCAAGGCAGCCTGATCCCGCTCCGCGAAGAATCGACGCACCCACATTGCGATGTAAAAAACAAAGGTGTTCATCAGCCCGGCCAGGACGGTTGTGGCGAACATATCGCCGTTGTACACGTGACCCATCTCATGAGCGAGAACGGCCTTGACCTCTTCTTCTTTGAGGTTTTCCAGTAATCCGGTTGAGACTGCCACCATCGAATTGTTTTTGCTTGGCCCTGTCGCAAAGGCGTTGGGATCTGGAGAGTCGTAGATCCACACCTCAGGCATTGTGATATGGAGACGTTGAGCAATCTCCTGTACGGAACCATAAATGACCTGCTCAGCGCGGGAACGAGGTTGAGTAATCTGTTGGCAATTGAGCATGGCTCTCGCCATTTGTTTAGAGAATGCCAAGCTGATAAAGGCACCCCCAAACCCAAACATGGCCGCCCACACCAACGTAGAAAGATCGACCGACCCTCGAACATCGATCCCAAACATGGGCAGAATCACATTGATTACGATCGGTGCGGTGATCGAAATCGTCACCATGATGAGAATATTTGCGATCAGCAGTAGGCCTATGCCTTTAAACCACTTCATCGTGAGCCTCCTTGAAGATAACTCGGCGCTTCATGATGACACGCCTTGCTAAACTGCCATAATTATACACAAATCTGCTGCTTGGGATACACTACCAGCTCCATGACCCATGCATATGTGAGTAAGACTTCATTATGGAAAGTCAAGATGGTTGAAGTCTCTGAAAGTATAGGGATATTGTTGACCGTTTCCTGACCTTCCTGGTAGAAAACCGCTTATGGGACTGTTGAATAATTTGATTTCTTGTGAAAACTGAAATCGTAACAGATTGTTCTTAAAGCGGTGCCGATTTCAAAAGCCCGCCATTCTTCCAATTATTCAACAGTCCCCTTATGGGATTAGAGAGCAATGTAAGAAATACAACGATGAGCGATTTGCCGACAGCCATTTCATCCAAACGAGAACTGTTGCAGGACCTGCTGAAGAAGGTCTCGCGTCTGTTCTATACGACGTTAGTCGTTGTGCCGGCGAATGTCCGTGATCAAGTTGGCTTGGCCTATCTCTTTGCTCGGGCCGCCGATACGATCGCTGACACAGAATTGATTGATCGATCGCGCCGTTTAGAGCTTCTCACCTGTCTGAGGGGGCAGTTCCTCGGGGCACCTGTCGACTGGGCTCAGATCCGTACGATTCAACAAGCCCTGGGCCTCCTCCAACAGGACTCGGCTGAGCGAACCTTGCTGGATCGGTTGGATGAGTGTTTCCGGCTTTTTCTTGATTTGTCTCCCGACGATCGACATCGGATTCAACGGGTGCTGGCAACCCTGACGCTAGGAATGGAAATGGATCTGAGTCTGTTCCCTGGGGCTTCTGTGGAAGATCTCACTGCGCTCAAGACTCTCGATGACCTGGATCGCTATACCTATCATGTAGCCGGATGTGTCGGGGAGTTTTGGACCGATCTGATGTGTGCGCATCGTGAGGCGTTAGCGAATTGGGATCTTCAGCACATGTCAGATATCGGGGTGAGGTTTGGAAAGGGTCTGCAACTGACGAACATCGTTAAGGATATCGCCCATGACCTTCAGAAGGGGCGTTGCTACGTTCCAGAAATGATGCTCGATGAAGTTGGATTGAAGCCGCATGACCTCGTGGACCAAAGTAGCCTTCCACGCTTCAGACCCGTGCTGAGCAAGCTCGTTCGTCTGGCGGTGGCGCATCTTGATCAGGGATGGCAGTATACGATGGCGATTCCTCGCCATGAAACACGGTTGCGATTAGCCTGCATGTGGCCGATCCTCTCTGCCGGGGAATCCCTCAAGCTGGTCATGAATTCACCGGATCTGCTGAATCCAGCGGTGAAAGTGAAAATCACACGCGGGACCGTCTATCAGATGATGGTCATCACCACAGGTACGGTTGCCTGCGGATATGCCGGCACTGCGTATTGGGGGCACCTGCGAAAGCAGATTGTGTGAATCTTGAGGGCGTCACCCCTCTCAGTGGATGATCCTACCCGGCGTTTTTTTGAGGCTCCAAGAGCTTGTCGCCCTTCTTGAAGACCGCATAGATCGCTTGTGATGGACAGGCGTCCAGACAAAGCCGACAGCTTTCCAGACAGCGTGATGGATCAAACTTATAAGGAGGTGTCGATAGCCAGGCGCTGGTCGGGCAAATCGGCACACAGACGGCCTGGTGCGTGCAGCGGTCAGGATGGCGGACAAGATGATCACGAATCACGAGCATGGGCTTGACTCCTTCGAAAAGACCTTGCGAAAAAATCTCAAACATATTTTTTTGCGGGAGACTGCTCACTGCCACTCCTTCACGAGTTCTTTGATCCGGTCTTTGAGCTCGGGGATTTGCTCAAGGTTATTTTGGATCGCCCCCAGAATTTTTTCCAACCGGGCCGTCCTCAGTGCCTCCTTGTCCTTCCTCGCCAATCGGTCATACTCGACATAGGCCGATTGGTGGGCGTATTCGAGGTGCGCACGAGCGTCGATGAGAGCCTGTCCGATAGCCCAGGCCTCAGGGGCCAGAGGAGGGACGATCATGAAGGATGCGTCTGCGAAGACCATGATCATCGCGCCGGGCTTTCCTGTTAAGGGGATCACAGTGCGGACGGTTTTCCCTTCGCAATCGCGCCAGCTCTGCATCAACCCTGGAAACTGTTGGGCGAAGGCCACCTTTTCCATGTTGGCCTTCCATTTGTCTTCAGTCGGCATGAATAGATCGCTTGGTGTGTTAGGGCAACTTCAGTGGCGTCAGTCGTTCTGGTATCGGATGTTCCGGCATAAGGAGCCTGGTGACGATGTGGCCTTTCAGAACATGCTGTTCCATGATCTCCGTCACGTCGGCTTCTGTGCCGACCCAATACCATACTCCTTCGGGATACACGACCACGCTGGGTCCGAGGTCGCAGTGATCGAGGCAACCGGCCTTGTTGGCACGGACAACACCTCTTAGATTGAGTCGCTTCGTTTCACTCTTAAAATGTGCATGAAGTTTCTCCGCACCCAGGTTCGCGCAACACCCTCGGGGGTCGTCCTTAGCACGCTGGTTGGTACAGATAAAGATGTGTCGTTGAAAAGGTGGCATGGCAATCTCTCGCTAAACCGGCATGGTCAGTGTATTGAGTCGTTCCATGAGGAGTCTGACTTCGGGGCCGTTCAAGAAGGGAGAGTGCTGTTGAGGGGCGCTCAGGATGGTTAGGATTTCCTGCAGTCGTAACGTTGCGCGTCGAAATTCGTCACCCTTTGAAAGCTCAGAGCCCTGACCGGCTTGGAGCTTGTCCAATTCAGCGCCGATATCGCGAAAGTCTCGTTGCAAGTTCTTATGCATGGAGCAGGGGGTGCAATACCACTGGGGGTTGTGATCGGACGGTGGCGACAGACGATCGTAGGGTCGGGCAAAGAAGTCCTTGCCCAACGACAATTTCAACAGTGGAGTTCCTGAGGATCTACATGCCTGACATGTTTCATTCCAAGCGTCCATCGCTGTCTCCATGGTGCATACTTGCTCAACCATCTTACAATAGCAATTTAAGGGCTGTCCAATGGCCGAACGAATGGCACAAGATGTATTGCGTGGGTTCGGGGTATATAAGGGTATATAATCGGTAAGGAAGGTGAACAGAGGGGTAAGCGCTCTAGAGGAGGATCTGGATGATTGTTGGAATACCGAAAGAGATCAAAGACCACGAATTTCGAGTCAGCCTTACTCCTGATGCAACCGTCACGTTGTGTCAGCACGGACACGACGTGTTAGTCGAATCGTCAGCCGGGGATGGTAGTGGTTTTAGCGATGATGAGTACCGTAAGGCAGGTGCCACGATCGCGCCTTCTAAGCAGGATGTGTTCAAGGAAGCCGACATGATCGTGAAGGTCAAGGAGCCGCTACCTGAGGAATGTTCGCTTTTCAAACCGGGACAAGTCTTATTCACCTATTTGCATCTGGCGGCATTGCCGGATGTGACGAAGGAGCTTTTGAAAAGCAAGGTGACGGCGATCGCTTACGAAACCACGGAGGGGAGAGACGGTAGCCTTCCGATGCTGAGGCCGATGAGCGAAATAGCCGGTCGGATGTCTGTACAGGTGGGGGCGCAGTACTTGGAAAAGATTCATGGGGGCCGAGGTGTGTTGCTGGGAGGGGTTCCCGGAGTAGCCCCAGGGCATGTGGTCGTGCTTGGCGCGGGCGTAGTGGGGTCGTCTGCGGTTCGTATGGCCGTAGGGCTAGGTGCGCAGGTGACCGTTATCAATCTTGATGTCGAGCGGTTGCGCGCACTTGATGATCAGTATCAGGGACGCATTACCACCCGCGCTGCGAACTCCGCTGCGATTGAAGAGATGGTGTCGAGTGCCGACCTTGTTATCGGAGCGGTGTTGGTCCCTGGAATGAAAGCTCCCAAGATCGTGTCTCGGTCGCTGGTGTCGAGAATGAAGCCCGGCTCGGTGATCGTCGACGTGTCCGTCGATCAAGGTGGTTGTGTGGAAACCACTCGACCGACAACCCATTCCAATCCCGTATATGTCGTCGAAGGGGTCCTGCACTATTGCGTGGCGAATATGCCCGGTATCGTTCCTCGCACATCCACCTACGCTCTCACCAATGCGACGGTGCCCTATCTGCTTCGTCTCGCATCGGACGGTGTCGATCGGGCGGTTCGAGCGGATCCTGGGTTGGCCAAAGGAGTCAATCTGAAAGATGGAAGGGTGACATATCAAGGGGTCGCTGACGCGCATGGGTTGCCTTTTACCCCCTTGTTGTAAGACAATTACATCGTCGTGTTGATGCTCGGTCTTGTCGGGGCGTAGCGCAGCCCGGTAGCGCACTGCGTTCGGGACGCAGGGGTCGGAGGTTCAAATCCTCTCGCCCCGACCATACACCGAGCTTCCTTGTATCGTCGGCCGAGTGCCGGCAGTGGTGTCGTCTTCGATCCAACCCTATTCAGTGCATTCGCCCTTCAAACCCTGTCCTGTTGCGGCGCACAAGTGCGAGGGCGGAGGCCTCCGATTGCCCATGGTTTGGATGCAGAGGCAATGCTTAGGGTGATGATGGGAATGTCACGCGCGGAAAATGCAAAACACGTGACCGATATGAAGAGGTATGAGAATATTCCCGGAGCGGAGCAGGACCCAGTCGGTGAGATCTTCCATGCCTAATGGGAGCATATGACTCAAGCGGCTGATGACCTGCCGGTTCGGGCCCATGTCTATGTGCATGGTCATGTACAAGGCGTTGGGTTTCGTGCGTTTGCGGCCCGAGCGGCGACTGAACTTGATCTTGTGGGCGGTGTTCGAAATCTTGAGGATGGCCGAGTGGAAGTGGACGTCGAAGGTCGAAAGAGCGTGCTCGACGCCTTTATTGAGAAATTGAAGATTGGTCCTCCCGCTGGGCGAGTGACACAGCTCGACATACAATGGGGTTCAGCGAGTGGGCAGTATTCAACCCTCAGCATTTGGCGCTAGCGAAGTAGAAGGGATCGTGAGCAGCTTGATGAGGAATCGGATATGAGCGAGGCTCGGAGGCAGACCGTTGATGGAATGGGTGATTCAGAGCCGGCCGAGGCCCTGGACCAGGGGGAGCCTGCGACAAGCCGATCCGAAGGCCTTGATACGCTCAAAAGTTACCTGCGGGAAGTTCGTCGTTCGACGCTACTGACGTTCAAACAAGAGCAACAACTTGGAAAGCGCGTCATGGCGGGGGATGAGCAGGCCCGTCAACAGATGATCGAGTCCAACTTACGGCTCGTGATCAGCATCGGGAAACGGTATATGCATCGGGGCTTCCCATTTTCGGATATTGTGGAAGAAGGGAACTTAGGGTTAATCAAGGCGGTCGAAAAATTCAATTACAAACGGGGGTTCCGATTCAGCACGTATGCGTCCTGGTGGATTAGGCAGTACATCGAACGGGCCATTATCAATCAGGGGAAACTGGTGCGGCTCCCTGTGCACGTAGTCGAGCGCCTCAATCGGTATTTAAGTCGGACTGAGCAATTGGTGCAGGAACTGGGGCGCGAACCGAGAGCCGCAGAAGTCGCGGCAAAGATGAAGACCTCCGAAGAGGAAGTCCTAGACCTGAAACAACTGGTGCGCACCACCTGTTCGCTTGACAGTCCGCTCAGCGATCATACCGATACGTTTCTTCGCGATGTGATCGAGGATCCATCTGGACTCTCCCCGGACGAAACGGCTGATGGTGTGCGAAGGCGGGCGGAGCTCATGAAGTGGGTGAGGGAGTTGCCTGAGAAAGAGCAAACTGTTATTGTGTCGAGGTTCGGGCTCGATGGAGATGAAGCCAAGACGCTGGAAGAGATCGGCCGTACGATGGGATTGACGCGTGAGCGGGTTCGGCAGATCGAAATGGCGGCGTTGGTTCGGCTTCGAAATACCATCGAACGGAAAACCATGACACGGGCAGATCTGCTCTAACGCTGGTGACGATCGTCAACTATCAAGCACTCATTCGAGAAGTGCCGGACTTTCCGAAGCCCGGCATTCTGTTCTATGACATCACCACGCTGTTGAAAAACCCAACGGCCGTTCAAAGCCTTGCCGACCAGTTAACCACTCAATATCTGGGTCAGGGAATCACGAAAGTCGTAGGGATCGAGTCACGGGGATTTATTTTTGGGGGTATTCTTGCGGCTAAACTCGGCGCTGGATTCGTGCCGGTTCGGAAACCAGGGAAACTGCCCGCCGATTGTTATGAAGTAAAATACAGCCTCGAATACGGAAATAACAGCCTCGCCGTGCATCGTGATGCGATCGAAATAGGTGAACACGTCCTGATCGTCGACGATCTGCTCGCAACCGGAGGTACTGCGGAAGCCACGGTCAATCTTGTCCGTCAACTAGGCGGTACGATCGTCGGACTCGACTTTCTCGTGGAGTTGAAAAGTTTGCGCGGGCGAGAGAAGCTGGTCGGGTATAATGTCCACTCGACCATCATGTATCCCTGAGTGTGTGGGCGCGGCTTCCCGTTCGGCCCTTGTTCTTAGTGGAGAGGCCGTGATATAGAAGCGGGCCTTTCAACCTCCCTCAATCATTTTTCTTCGGAGTGCACATTGCTATGGCGATGAAAACCCAGGGTAAGAAAAAAGTTGAAGCGAAATCAAAGTCGTCAGCGCCGTCTCTCAAGAAGACACAGCCGAGTAGTGGTGGTTCTGCGATAGCCTCTAAGCCAGCTCCAGAGATCGAAGTGGAAGCTCCCGTACGACCAAAGGAAACAGCAAAAGAGCGAGAGGCACGGGAACGCAGGCAAGAGGTGCTCCATAAGATACTTCTCGGGAAGCGTCAGGAGATTATTAAGGAAATTGAAGAGAGTCTTGGACAATCACTCACCGAGGATCAGCAGCGCCGTCTTGAATCGGCACGAGATGTCGGCGATCAGGCGTTGATGGATCTGGAGCGTGAGCTCGGCATTTCCCTGATGGAAATGCGTAATCGGCGTCGCCAGTCAATTGATGAAGCGCTTCGACGTTTACACGAAGGCACGTATGGCGTGTGTGCTGAGTGTGGGATCGAGATTAGCGAAAAACGACTCCAGGCGGTTCCCTTTGCCAAGCTCTGCGTTGAATGCCAATCTCGCGCCGAACTGCTGGAAAAAATCGAACGCGAAGAAGATCGCGACTAGTGCCAAGGGATTTTCCCCCTCACAATTCTGCGGTGCCTCCTCTCCGGCATGAATGGAAACACCTCTGAGCGTGCGGTCGTGCTTGCCAGTGGAGGATTGGATTCCACTGTTGCGGCGGCTGTTGCACGGCGGGATGGGTATATCCTCTCCCTGCTGACCATCGATTACCAACAGCGGCATGTCGTGGAGGTACAACGGGCCAAGCACGTTGCACAAGCGCTCGGTGCCGAACAGCATGTCGTGGTGAACGTCGACCTGCGTGCTATCGGTGGATCATCCCTTACCGATACGCTCACGGTACCAAAAGATCGGAGTGAATCCGAGCTGGGCCACAATGTCCCCAATACCTATGTGCCCGGTCGAAACTTGATTTTTTTATCGCTGGCAGCGGCGTACGCCGAGGCAGTGGGTGCTACCGTCATTTATTTTGGAGCCAATGTGGTTGATTATTCCGGATACCCGGACTGCCGCCTGGAGTTCATCAAGGCTGTGGAAGCGGTGCTTCGGATTGGGACAAAGGCCGGGATGACAGGCAAACACATTGAGATACGGGCTCCGCTGCTTCGACTGACTAAGGCGGACATTATCAGGCTAGGCTTGAGTCTCAGCGCGCCATTACATCTTACCCATAGTTGTTATGATCCCCACGGTTCGATTGCCTGTGGTCATTGTGATAGTTGTCTCATTCGAAAGCGAGGATTTGCAGAGGTGGGAGTTGTGGATCCAATCCAGTATGCGGTATGGTAGAAAAATTAGATACCTGAAGGCATGGTCACGACTTATGAAGGTGTCACAGCTTCTGTTGGTGGGTTGCTTTGTCATGGCGTTTGGGGCGACGCAGGCCTGTACTCAGAATGGAGTAGAACCTGCAGGGACTGGAGCGACGCTCTCTGCTCCGGCGGAGTTCCGCGACGGTGAGCAAAAGTTCAACGCCAACTGTTCAAGATGTCACGGTATCGGCGGCGTTGGAACGACCCAAGGTCCACCCCTCGTACACAAGGTCTATGAGCCCAATCATCACGGTGACGTGGCGTTTCAAAGGGCTGTCGCGAACGGAGTGAAGGCCCACCACTGGCAGTTTGGTGACATGCCGAAGCTGGATCCGGTTAAGCCTGATGATGTGGATCAGATTGTGAAGTACGTGCGCTGGCTTCAGAAACAAGCCGGTATTTTTTAGTTCTGCTGATTGTTTTCTGCCCTGTCATCAACGACTGCCTATCGGTTCCATCCGTTGTTCGATGATCATTCCGTAATCAAAACAGCCGCTGGTCGTCACCGATGGCAGCTTATGCTCTTGAACTTTCAGGAACCGCCAGCTTTGTATTGGATCGAACCCGTTGGTTGCAGACGGTTGACATAAACTCGGCATTCGGGTTAGACCGCATGAAACTCCAAAAACGTCGCTTCAACGAACCGGTAGGAGTTCGTTGTAGCCCCCATTGGATCGTCCGCAGTCGGTTGTCCAGCGATGCTACGGTCCTTTCCAAATCCATCAGTCGCTCGTTCGTGACGACCGGTTGTTCTGGTGAGGTCATGTCTTCCTCCTTTCGAGAGCTTAGACAGCGCAATGTCGAATGACGCCGATGACGAGTCCCTCGATATGAAACTCGTCCGACGGGTGGACGATAATCGGCTGCATCGCCTCGTTGGCCGGACGAAGTTCGATATGCGTGCCTTTCTTAAAATACGTCTTGATCGTTGCCTCGCGATTGACGAGCGCAACGACGGTCTGCCCGTTCTTGGCTGTTTCCTGCTTGCGTACCACCACCACATCGCCTGGTAAGATTCCCTCGTCTTTCATGGATTCTCCCTTGACCTTTAGGGCGAACGTCTCTCCCCCATGTAACATGCTCGGTGGGACGTCTACGAGTTCCGATTGCGGGATTGGGTCGATTGGGGAACCGGCTGCCACGAGGCCAGCCATGGGAATCACAGACTTTTGTCCTAATTGATTAAGCACAACCGATACAACTCCTGGAATCTTTCGCATGCCTGTCTCATACCGCGCCACGGAAACGCGTGTGGTGTGCAGAGCCTCAGCAAGTTGTTGCTGTGTGAGACCCAATCCTTCTCTGCGATGTTTGAGATCCTGCGGCTTCATTATGTATCCATTGGTAACACGCCTATGCTGTTCAGTCAAGAGGGCTGAGATAATCGAAAGTTTTCTTCGTTGAAGTGATTCAACATATTCAAAACTGATGCATCTGTGCTACGCAAGATGTAGTGTCGAACGGCTGATCAGACGCAATGGCTAAAAACTAGGCAATAAGCTCTCGATCCACCATGCGTCACTGATTGCTGCGCGGCATGAGTGATTGTGCACAGTCTTATCCCCAGAAACTGGGGAGAGTGCCGCTATTCTACCAGCTCTTCATTCAGTGCCACTGCTTTGATATATGCGAATACCTGATGCCCTGGTTTCAACCCAAGGTTCATCAGGGATTTTCTAGTGATGCTGGCGACGAGTGGTGCACCGATATCCAGCAGGACGTCTGCAGACGATTGATCTATCTCGCGGATCTCTGTAATCGTCGCCTCCAGAATATTCAACACACTGGTTGGAGAATTGGTCCGGCCGATGACCAGGCTGACATCACTGGAAAGGATGTGTACGCGCATGGGTTGTCCGATGGCAACCGGTTGAAACGGCACGAACAGGGACTGGCCCTTGAAATCGAGCTGAGTGAGGCCATACTGCGGTTCGTGATTGGCCACATGAGCGTCTATGACTCCCCCCACCCGATGCGACCCTAAACTCCCCCGAAGCTCCAGGGAGGTAAGCACCTCGTTGAGCGTGCCGGTTCCTGCGACGTGGCCCTCTTTCAGAAGGATGACCCGGTCCGCAAGCTGAAGGATTTCTGCGATCGCATGACTGACATACATCACTGGAATGTGCAGTTCCTCATGAAGTCGACGAATGAAGGGAAGGATTTCTTGTTTGCGCTGCATATCGAGTGAGGCGAGCGGCTCATCCATCAACAGCAGCTTCGGGCTGGTCAGCAAGGCACGGCCGATCGCCACGCGTTGCTGTTCGCCGCCGGACAGGTTGTGGGTGCGGCGCTCGAGCAGATGCCCGATCCCCAGAATATCGATCACCCGTTCAATCGATATACGGCGTTCTTCCGTAGGTGTGCGATTGTAGCCATACAGAAGGTTTGACCGTACGTTGTAGTGGGGGAACAACCGAGGCTCCTGGAATATGTATCCGATCGGCCGTCTGTGGAGCGGGCGACACAGGCCTCTTGTTGCGTCCTGCCAGAGATCGTCGTCCAACTGCATGAATCCGTCGGGAGTCTGCTCCAGCCCAGCCAGGCATCTCAAAAGCGTAGTCTTTCCTGATCCAGAAGGACCGAAGATAGCCGTAATGCCCGCCATTGGTACATCTAAAGCGATGTTAAGATGAAAGGTCGGATATCGTACTGAAAAGCGTGCCAGCAAACGGCTCATGAGACATGGATAGGGAATCGACGATTGATGATGTACACAGCCAACAGTACCACGAATGAAAAGATCAGCATGAAGGCAGAGATGGCATGTGCTTGAGTATATTCCATGACTTCCACATGCTCAAAGATGGTCGTGGAAAGAACGCGCGTTTCTCCGGGAATCGATCCGCCGACCATGAGGACAACCCCGAACTCTCCCATCGTATGGGCAAAGCCGAGCACGATCGCACTAATGTATCCTCGCAGTGCGATCGGGGAGATGACCGTCAGGAATGCGTCCCACTTCGAGGCGCGAAGCGACCATGCCGCTTCTAGTGGCCCCTTGCCCACTGCTTCAAAGGCGCTTTGCAGCGGCTGGATCACAAAGGGCATCGAATAAAACACTGACGCGATGACCAACCCGGTGAACGTGAATGCGAGTGAAAGATCTGCAAGACGGCCTAGTGGCCCGTAAGGACCCAACGCGACAAGGATGTAGAACCCCAGAACAGTGGGAGGCAGCACGATCGGGAGCGCGACTGCGGCTTCCACGATGGGTCTCACTCGGGATCGTGTGTGAGCCAGCCACCAAGCGAGGGGCGTGCCCACGATCAGCAGCACGAGTACTGTCATCGTTGCGAGTCGAACGCTGACCCACAGCGCGTTCAGATCCAGATCTGTCAGGCTTCCCATGTAACCACTCCTGTGGTCAGGTTACTTCATCCCATAGCCATATCGTTCAATGATGGTCTTTGTTTGCGGGGCGCTCATGAACTCCATGAGTGCTTTTGCCGCCGGATTGTCCTTTCCTTTGATCAATAAGATCACGTCTTGTTTGATCGGTTCGTGAAGAGTGGTGGGGATATCCCAGCGGCTTCCCTGCCCCTTGATCCTGGGGTCTAGAGCTTGCGACAAGGCCACGAAGCCCAAGTCGGCATTGCCGGACTCAATAAATCCCATAGTCTGGCCAATATTTTCCCCCATGACTATTTTGGGCTGTAAACTTTCCCACAGTTCCAGTTTTTGCAAAGTCTGCATCACCGCGAGGCCATAGGGCGCGGTTTTGGGGTTCGCGAAGGCGAGACGTTTAAATTTTTTAGAACGCAAGGTTTCTTCCCCTTTAATCAGGTCGGCACTCGGACTCCACAGTACAAGACGCCCAATCGCATAGGTAAAGCGGGTATCCTTGACTCCAAGTCCATCGTCTTCCAACAGTTTTGGGCGTTCCATATCGGCAGAGAAAAACACATCGAACGGTGCACCATTTTTGATTTGCGAATAAAAATTTCCGGAAGAGCCGGCGGCGACGCGGATATTGTGACCGGTGACGGTTTCGAATTCACTCGCAATTTCGCGGAACGCCGGAACGAAATTGGCGGCGACGGCGACCAAGACCTGTTCAGCGAAAACCGGTGTGGCCGCCGACAGAACGGAGACAAGCACACACCATGCGAAAAGTTTCAGTGTCATGGTCAATCCTTTCTACAGCCTGACTCGTATCGAGGCATAAAAATAATCACTATCCTTGTTTCCACCACTGGGCAATTGGGCAAGGATGGCGGGGTTATTGAAGTACGAGCCTTTGAACCAATGGACATACCCAACATCGAAATCGAGGTTGGAGGTGACCGCCCACTGTGCGCGAAGCTCCACGTCATGTCCCAACGAGGTGCCGGCATTTCCAGTCGTGTCCCGTAGGCCGGAGCTGCCGAAGAAATCTTTGCTTTGCGCGAGATACGAGATGCGATGCTTGACTTGCATAATCACGTTTGGCGCAGGCGTGACGATCAATCGCCACCCCGGCGAATTGAGATTCGTTCGAAAAAATGGACCCCAGATGCCGGTCGGCCCAAATTCAAATCGCCGAGCGCCAAACAAGGTGTCGAATCCTTCATCCTGACTATCGCCCGGTTGCCGATCGCCGCTGGCATAGTCGTAATGAAAGACTAATCGTGGTGTCCAAGGAAGATTGAACGTATAGCCGAGATCGAGGTGCTGAAAATGGGCGAAGTGATCGGTGATGCCGCGATGACCGGTTTGCCAGGAAGTCTCAATTTCATAGTCCAGCTGTCCCGGTTTGGGATCCTTATACAGGCGGCCCCCCGCGGTCGAGTAGGTACGGTGAGCGGTCCCGTTCGGCACTCTCTGATCGTTCAGGCCGAAATAATAGGCGTCAACCTGGAACCAGGGGAAATGCCGGCTCTCCACATAGGTTCCCCAGAAAAGGAGGTTATGATACTGCTGATCCAGCCTCACGTCGTCTCGCACGACTGGTTGCACCGCGAATGCCCTGATTCTCCAGCTCTTGTCTTGCGCCAGCTGCCAATGGAATCCGTCGAATGAATTCGTAGTGTTGCGGAAGTCATTCCTCGCAATGAACCGGCGTCGGCCGAAATCCATGGTCATGCGGCCGAAGTGAATATCGGTACGAAGCCCGGTTCCAAATACGTTCTTCACCGTTAATGACCCCAGTAATTGTAAGACATCGAATTCATTGACCGTGGTCGCATCTCGGAAATCTCCACGGTCTTTATCCATAAAGGAACGCGAGTCTTGCCCCTCGAACAACAGGCGCAAAGGACCATCGCCGCCTAGGCCGATCCGAACGCGCGACCGCATAGCAACTTGTGCGTCGGTTCGGCCATTACCGATGGCTTGATTCGCTCGCCAAGGATGATCGTACGACTCGAAACGGGTCCGGTTTTCGAATGCGAGATCCAGCCAGTCCGGCAGACGGAGCAGCGACTTTTCATAATGAAGCCAATCGATCTCTCTTCGTTGATTGAGCACCGCATCGGCTGGTTCGATCCAATTCTTGCCGGTTCGATCCGAGGCTTTGAAATAGTCTTCGTCGGTGATCAAGTGCTTGTCGTGAATGAATTTCAGTACTGGATCTTCCGTCTTCTTGAATTCCCACTTCCCATCTTTTTCAACGAGTTCACCATATTCGACGGCATTCGCCGCAACTACCCCCGTAAGAACGAGCGGCAGGCTTAACAAGGCCCACCATAACGATTTCTTCCACATCATCCATTCTCCTGTTATTCCTGTGGCTGTTGGAAAGGTTCATTCTAAACCTGGCGAAAAAGGAGTCAGGAGGATCGCAAGGCATGGACTTTTCCGGTCTCACTGGTGTCGTATCCGCCTAATGCGTCGATCTCGCTTCGAAACGGACGGCTGACAAGCGTGTCAAACAAGTGTGTCAGGGTTGGATGGGATTTCAGATAGGTCTTCGGCACGACCAGATCGTACCGGGCTGTTTGCAATGGAATGAAGTCGAGGGCGAAGAGTTGCGCTGCAGACCGGATTCCGATTCCGACGTCCGCCTGGCCTTTTGCAATCGTCCTCGCGACTTCGAAATGTGTCGGGGCAAGTTGGTCGTATCCCCGGACCTGCCTGGGTCTGATACCGGAAGTTCGAAGTCGTTGATCTAAGAGAAGACGCGCTCCAGACCCCTCTTCGCGATTGACCAGTCTCACGGCTGGTTGAGCCAGGTCGGCAGCCGTGCGAAGCGATAACGGATTGCCAGGACGAACAAGGAATCCTTCTTCCCAGCTGGCGAAGGTCACGACTTCATAACCGGAGCCCTTCAAAGTTCTCCTCAGGAACGGCATGTTGGATTCTCCGCTCCCCTGATCGAATAGATGCATGCCAGCCACGTGCACTTCACCACGCTGCAAGGCTCTGAGCGCGGTCATGCTTCCCATCGTCCAGCCCACCACAGAGGTCTTCTCCTTCTGTCGCCGCAAGTGTTCGCCGAGCAGAAAAATGGCTGGATCGCACCCAGCCACGGAAATTTCCTGACGGATCGCCTCACGGTCACGGGAAAGCTTTACACGGACAGTGGTGCCAGACGAGTTGCCCTCTGTCTCAGTGAGAAACCCGTCCGCAGGAACTGCAAAGGAGAGTTGGTCGCCCAGTTCGCTAAGGGGGCGAACGAAGGTGTGTCTGCCGATCGTTGAAATTTTCACACGGACTGAACAGGGTTGTGTCTTCTCCTGAGGAGGAAGATTGCAGATGAGCCTACCCTCCATGAATTCTTCCGATGGAATCAAGCTAAACAAGTCTTCAACGCGGCAAGCTAAGACCGAGGCCAACTGAAGGGCAACGGTGGTTGCTGGCCAGTAGAGATTGGATTCAATGGAAGAGACGGCTTGGCGGGTAATGCCGGCCTGATTGGCGAGTTCTCCTTGAGAAAGACCCCGTTCCGTTCGAACAGCCTTGAGGCGATTCGAAAACTGGGGAGCAGGTTTATCGGGTTGCACCGAAGACATCACGATTGCTAGTAGCAAGAATACAAGTCAGATGTCAAGTATAACGGATACTCTTGAGTCACGCCCATGGGGTGAGTTCGAGTCTAGGATGAAAGAGGTCCGATAGGTTAACGCGGCCAGATACGCTGCAGCGAGCAGATGAAAATCCATACGCCAAGCGTTGGAAGCCAGATCCATGTGACTTCGCTAGCCAGCACTCGGAACGCATCTGCGGTGAAGAACTCCCCGATCCCGATTGGGGACACCGCTACGGGTCGAACAGCGAAGAAGTATCGGCTGGTATCGAACGGTGAGAAAAATGCCACACCTAAACCTCCGTCGGTCATCGCGTCCAGTACGCCATGCGAAGCGGTGCAGAGAAAGAAATAGACAGCGAGCCAGGCTTTTGCGGGAGACGAATGGCGCCGGTAGCAGAGCCCCACGAGAACGGTACTGAGGAGGCCAGCAAAGAACAGAGAGTGGGTCAGGCCGCGATGGCCCCACAGATCGCCGTATCGAATGCCGAAAGAAAAGCCAATGACATCCAGGTCCGGGATGATCGAGCAGGCCATGCCAAGAAGCAGAACCTGCCAAGTCATGACCGGATGGTGGGCCGCTCGTCCTATTGCCAGGGCAACAAACGCATGAGAAAAAGCCGATGCCATCAAGGGGCCTGTCGCATGATGAACAGCTGTTAACAGCCCTTCGTAAATCCAACCTGTCTCCAGGCCTCATAGACAATCACCGCGACCGCATTCGAAAGATTCAGACTCCGGCTTTCAGGGAGCATCGGTACACGGATAAGCCGGTTCTCGGCAAACGATTCGAGCAGGGCAGTCGGGAGTCCTCGTGTTTCCGGGCCGAACAGAAATGCATCCCCTTCTGCATAGGTCACGCAATCGTAGGGTTGGCGGTTACGTGTTGAGACGGCAAACAGGCGGTTGGCTTTGAATCGTTCCGTGCAGTCAGCCCAGTTTTCGTAGACGGTGAGCGTTGCAAATTCATGGTAGTCCAAACCCGCGCGGACCAGTTGCTTGTCGTCGAGAGAAAAGCCCAGCGGTTTCACGAGATGAAGACGCGCGCCCGTGTTGGCACAGAGACGGATGATATTGCCGGTGTTGGGTGGAATCTCGGGTTGATAGAGGATGATGTCGAACATAAATGAGAACAGTGTATCACGGGGGCACTATTTGACACGATGAACATGATGTACTGCGAGGGATCACAACCTAGTTCTGTGAGTGACGAAGTCTGTACCCTTGAGGATTGAGGCTCTGCCAGCGCCAAGCGTCGGCGCACATATCGGCGAGAGTACGCTCAGCCTGCCAACCGAGCACAGCCATAGCTTTGCCAGGGTCGGCGTAACAGGCTGCGACATCACCAGGCCGGCGAGGCGCAATGGTGTACGCCACGTTCTTGCCACTGGCTTGCTCGAACGCCCGCACAATGTCCAGCACGCTGTAGCCAGTCCCAGTCCCGAGATTGACGGTCAAGCATTCTCCTGGACGTGTCGATTGTCCGAGCGCTTCCAACGCTTTCAGATGTCCGATGGCCAAATCGATGACGTGAATATAGTCGCGTACACCGGTCCCGTCCGGGGTGGGGTAGTCATTGCCGAAGATGTTCAGATGCGGTCGGAGGCCGACCGCCACTTGCGCGACGAAGGGCATCAAATTGTTCGGTATGCCCTGGGGATCTTCGCCGATCAGCCCGCTCTGATGTGCGCCGACCGGGTTGAAATAGCGGAGTATTCCAATGCGCCACGAGGCGTCGCTGCGTTGCACATCCCGCAGCATGTGCTCTACAGTGAGTTTTGTCTGCCCATAGGGATTGGTCGCCGACAGCGGGTGATCTTCCGTCAGCGGCAGCCGTTGAGGATCACCATAGACCGTGGCGGAGGAGCTGAAGACCAGTGTCTTGACCCCGCAGATGCCCATGGCCTCTACCAGCCGTAACGAGCCGATGACATTATTATCGTAGTAGGACAGCGGTTGCTGCACTGATTCACCGACTGCCTTGAGTCCTGCAAAATGGATCACGGCCTGCGCGCCGCTTCCTCGTAGCGCCGTCACCAGCGTGGCTCGGTCGCGGATGTCACCCTGAATCACGCAGAGCTGTTTTCCGGTGATCCGTTGTACTCGCTCAAGCGATTCCGGATGGCTGTTGCTAAAGTTGTCAAAGACGGTGAGGTCGTACCCGGCCTGGAGTAACTCGACGCAGGTGTGCGAACCGATATATCCAGCACCGCCTGTGACGAGAATCATGTTTCACCTCTGCCAGAATAGTCGTTCGGGGTATCCTGTGATGTCAAGGTAGCAGATTGCAACGGGTGGTCAAGGGAGGGCATAAAACCGTTACGGCGATTCGTGTCACGCGTAATCGCTGACGTTCGGCCTGATACATTCCTTCCGTTCTTGGTATAGTGAGTTCCAACACAGCGAGGTTTAACACGGAAAGATGATGGTGTCATTAAATCGGCAAGGCTCTGCAGATCGACAGCGAGCCTGTTACGGTATTGTGTCTGTCATACTGCTATCGTTCATGCTAATTCTGACGGCCAGTCATGGTGCCGTTGCTGATGATGAGTCAAAGTTGTCGATTGAACACGTCGCTGAACAGGCTAAGGGTGTCTGGGAAAGTGGAGCGGCGACGGTTGCTCTTGAATTGCTCGAGCAGGGAATCCAAGAACATCCCAATGCTCCCGCGCTGCACAAATTGCGCGGGGACATTCTGTCGACTGTTCGAGACCCCAAGGAGGCAGTTCAATCCTATGATCAGGCCCTTGCCGCTGAACCGACGGCATTGGATGTTCTTTGGGCAAAATGGGGTCTGTCGGTGCGTTGGGGGCAAGGGGCCGATGCCATCGCCTCGTTACAGAACATTGCTCGGATCGAAGCCAGCAACCCACTCATCCACTGGCGATTGGCGTTGGAACTGCGAAAACTTGATCGGTTGGAGGAATCACTAGAGTCCTACAAGCGGGCGGTGGAACTGATGCCGGATTTACTGGGATGGCGGCTGGCCCTGGCTCGGGCACGGTTTGACGTGTTGGATTATGCCGGTGCGGATGCCGATTTGCAGTATGTGCTCCAGCATGTGACACCTGGTTCACCGCTTGAACTTCCTACTAAGAATCAACTCGCGCAACTTTATGAATCGATGGACCGAGGTCGGCGCTTCAAGCGGGTGCTCACCCCTGATGCGACAGCGGAGCAGTTGAAAGAATGGGCTTCTCTTCGGTCGGATGCGTGGAAGTTGTTCGAGGACGGCCGCTACAAAGAGGTTGAACCGCTGTACCGGAAGTTGCTGGCACTCAACCCGAGTGATCCTGTTGCCACTTATCAGCTGGGTCTCACGCTCATGCAGTTGGAGCGGTGTGAAGAGGCGCTGGATGTGTTTGGGAATCTGTCGAATCTCAGCCCCAAAGAGGACGATTACGCGGATACAATCTATCGGATGGGACAGTGCTATGTCGAGTTAGAGCGCTGGGAAGAAGCCTTTATGCATTTTCAGATTCTGTATGACACGGCCGTGGAATTCGAAGAAGCCAATAGAGGCATTGCCCTGCCGGCTGGAACCCGCGTGTTGGCGAAGGACAAAATCGCGCGCTGGTTGGCTAAAGTGAAGCCTCATGTCCCTGAATTGGTAAAACAGAAGGAGGAGGAAGCGAAAAGTGTGAAAGAATTGCAAGCGCGTACTCCTGGCCTGTCCGAAGAAGCCTTCTATGCGAAGGTGCTTGAAAAGATGAAGCCGCAGCGGGCATTGGAAACGGGAGCGGCTATTGCAGGACGCGACGCAGATTTCAGCTGGTTTCGCTATGTAATTCCGGCCAGTAAGGTCCTGCGTGACGACTTCCCCACCGGCGCTCACGAGTTTATCCCGTTGAATCCGGGAGATACGTTTCCGAGTACCGCAGCAGAAATCTATTTGGTGTTTAAGCTGGTGTCGGATTCGCTTGACGCCGTGCCGCTGACCGCACGCTGTTCGCTGGAAACACGTGAGATGACGGAAGATGCACAAACAACCATTCAAGATCGGGTCATGACTGCCATGAACGATCGCTCAGGCTATTTTCTCCTCACCCCTCCCAAAACTGGCTGGACGCCAGGCTTTTATCGCTGCGGCCTCTTCGCCGGAGAGCAGACGTCAGCCTACTCGTATGTGGATGAAGTGAGGTTCAGGATCGCCGAACCTCAACGTACATCGGTTTCTGGCACGAGTAATGAGGTAGAGGAAAGATGAAAAGACCCTTCGAGGAAGGTCCTTCCTTTGGACGGCGAGTAGATCTTGAAAGCGACGTCGGGTTAGTTAGTCCTGAGTACAGGTGATCGTAAGAGGCATGATGAGAGATCACGGTTTCTTCGCCACCACCTTGCCGTTTTTCCACACGTAGATCGGCGTCCCATACATCTTGCGGTCTTCCGCGCAGTCTTGGCCGCTCGACGAAGTGCACGGCCGACGCTTAGCACAAACCGGGTGTTTTCCGTCTGCCCCTTTGTTTTCACGGGAATGTCCTAAACAGCTGAGGGTCCGACGTGAGTTATGACAAATTGCCCATCTACTCTAGTGACTAGCCCGCCACGGGCTGCTGGTAATCCACTTCAATCGTAAAGCCGAGATCTTCGATCATGCCCCAGACTTCGGGAGCCGGTGCGCCTGGAGTCGTGAGATAGCCGTTTACGAAGACGGAATCGGCTGGGTAGAGTGCTAATGGCTGGAGGCTACGCAGATTATGTTCGCGCCCACCGGCGATGCGGATTTCCGTCCGGGGATGGAGGAATCGGAAGAGACAGAGCACCTTCAAGCACCGCTGTGGTGTGAGGTTGTCGGCCTGTGCTAATGGAGTACCGGAGACTGGGGTGAGCATGTTCAAGGGAATGGAGTCCGGCTTGACGTCCTGCAAGGCCGTTGCCAGTTCGATCAGGTCTTCGTCCGACTCACCCATGCCGACGATGCCACCGGAGCAGATTTCCAATCCAGCGGCACGTGCGTTCCTGATCGTGGCCAACCGGTCTTGGAACGTATGGGTGTTGCAGATCGACGAGTGGAAGGCCTCGCTGGTGTTCAGATTGTGATTCACGCGATCGACTCCGGCCGTTTTGAGGCGTTTGGCTTGGGATTCATTCATCAAGCCGAGGGAACAGCAGATTTGAATCGGTACTTCCTGCTTGATGGAGCGCACAGCACCGGCGATTTCGTCGATCTCTCGATCCAATGGACTTCGACCGCTGATGACAATGCAATAACGCTGAGCCTTCGATGCAGCAGCTTGTCGGGCACCCTCAATCATCTGCTCCTGTGGCAATAAATTATACCGTTCGATCGGTGCCGTCGAAATGGAGGACTGCGAACAGTAGTGGCAGTCCTCTTGGCAGGCTCCGCTCTTGGCGTTTTGCAACATTTGCAAGCGGACTGTGCGTCCAAAATATTTGGATCTGACTTGAAAGGCTGCGTGTAACAAGGCAAGCAGATCGTCATTCGGAGTTTCCAAGACAGCGCGGCATTCTGCCTTCGTAAGGGGTTCGTCGTCCAATGCTTTATCTGACAAGATTGTGTAGCTCATGACATCCTCAACTAGGTACGATAAAGTGATGATCCGCGTGATTTCTGATCGGTCGAATCGAGGAGGGAAGGTCCACACACTCGCCAGGCCAAACCATCAGCGGACGCTGGCGGGAAACCTACACGGTTTCAAACGGAGAAGCAATGCCTCCATAGGGGACGGAGGGAACAGGCGGAGGCTCGCCGTCTGGGCGTGCCTCGATCTGCGTTGCTTCAAGCCAGGGGAGGGCGGTGAGCGTGTTCCACTTAGCACAACGACGGCAACGGCCCGTCCATTCGGTGGATTCCTGCTGGCACTGAGTGCACATATAAGGAACCACGACGCGCTTTTTGAAGCTGAGGGCTTTCTTCAACTCAATAATGGCTTCTTCGAACTGTTGCTTGCGCAAATAGAGGTTGGCCATGATTTTATGGTAGTCCAGTAAGTGCTCCTGCGGACCCTCAATCGTCGACAGCAGGTCGAAGGCCTCGTCCACCATTTCCAGTCGATAGTAGAGTTTGCCCAGGTAGAATTGCAGAACAGGGTTCTGCGGGTTTTGTTGTAACGCGTCCTGATAGACCCGGATGATTTCGCTCGGTTCACCTTGATCTAAGAACAACTCTTCCAGCCGGTGCAAGATGATGACACTGCGCGTCCGTGAGTAGACTTTTTTCAGGATTTCTACGGCGTCTTTCGTCTTCCCCTCATGGAGGAGAATTTCGCCCAGCCCGATGTACGCAGGAAGAAAGCTCCGATCCTTCTTGATGGCCCCGCGGAAGTACCGGCGGGCTTTATCCGGATGTCCGCGTTCGAGCAGTTGCCGCCCGACTTCATACGTGCATCCGACTAACCGTGCCGCTTCCGGCTCTTTCTCGGCTGGGGGGAGGTTGGCTTTGAGTAAGCGATGTTGGATTTCGAGCGCCTCACTCCAGCGTTCCATGCGGATGTTCAGATCTCGTCTCCTGATCAACGCCGTTAAATTATCAGGCTCGATCTTGAGAATTTTCTCAAGGGTCTGTAGGGCTTCCTCATAGCGTTTCGCATCTTCCAAATCTTTGGCCAATTCCAGCAAAACCTCGATGTTCCGATCATCCACTCGATGCGCGTGCTGATGGAGCCGTACGGCTTCAGGAAAGTTGCGCTCGGAACGGTAGATATTCCCTAGCCACAGAAGTGAATCGACACGATTGGGGTCGATGGCCAATGCTTTTTCAAAGAGGGTCACCGCCTCCAAGGTTCGCTTTGACATGAACGCATGGGTTCCGTCTCGATGGAGAGAATCTACCTTCTCCTTTCGACGGACCAAGCGGTTGCTCCGCCAGTTGAGGATAAGGTGGGCCGTTTGTTGCAGGCCGACCGCAAACGTGGCCAGGACCGCTCCAAAGGCCATGGAAATCAGCATGAGTGTGATTGGGCTGAGCTCGAACTCAGCTCCGGGGCTGGTATGGATGACGACAAACCCTGGGTTGAGTTCACGAAAGTAGCTGTAGAGGAACAGCCCAGCGCTGATGAGGAAAATGCTGATCAGCAGTTTAAACATGGCCTACACCGTCTTTTGTGGGCTGGCCTTCTGGACGATCCGTCGTTTTAGTGCGGTGGAAGGAGTCGACGATTCGTCAGGAATAGGAACCCGCCGTGCGTCGCTCCACAGACGCTCCAGCGCATAATGCGCACGGGAATCCTGCCTCATGACATGAACCACGACATCACCAAAGTCGATCAGGACCCACTGACCTGAGGCGGTCCCTTCGATACTCAGCGGCCGTTGTCCTACACGAGAGAGCTCGTCGATAATGGAGTCGGCAACAGCGCGGGTCTGTCTATCGGATTCAGCCGACCCAATGACCAAATAATCTGCGATTGACGTCAGCGGGGCAACATGGAGGACTTGGACATCCAAAGCCTTTTTATCAAGCATCGCCCGGGCTGCGGTGAGGGCGGTGGCCTTCGATGTGCGTGCGATCGGGGTCCTCCTGATAAAGCCTATGGTGAAGTATATAAGATTCTACCGGGGGGGGCAACATATTTGCCAGCGGGAGTCCATCCCGAATCCTCTGTCTGATTTCCGAAGCCGAAGTTGAGCAGGGAGGAATAAACAAGCAGGTGATTCCTGGGCCGTCAGGGACAGCGATATTGAGCTTTTCACTCGTTCCCCTGTCGAGCTGGGCTAGAGACCGTGAGTCGAGGCTCGACAGCAACGGCATCCCGATGAGCGTGCTGAACGATTGTCCTGGGCGAGGCACCACCACCACATGGCAGATTCTTAAGATTTCTTTAGGATTTCTCCAGGTTGGAAAATCAAGGAACGCATCGAGTCCGATGATGAAAAAAAGCTCAACAGGTTGACCGTACTGCTCCTGTATTTCACGGACGGTGTCGATGGAATAGGATTTCCCTGTGCGATTGATTTCTATCGCCGATACATCAAACTCCGGCGTATCGGCGATCGCACGACGTACCATTTCGAGACGTGCTGGTGCAGGTGCGAGTGAGCGGTTGTGTTTGTGGGGTGGGTTGCCGGTTGGGACGAACAGGATGCGGGTGAGGTGCATGAGCCGGCGCACGTCATGCGCAATTGTCAGGTGGCCGTTGTGAATCGGATTGAAACTACCCCCGAATAGGCCAAGGCGGTTGGGCTTCGGTAGTGAGTGGTCAGTAGTGAGTGGCGAGGGGTGGGGTTCCGCGGGACTCATAACTCAAAACTCAGAATGAACACTCAAAGAATGACGAGGTTGTCTCGATGGATGACTTCCTCATATTCTTGAGGACCGAATTGTGCCTGAATCACTGCGGTCTTCAGGCCTTTCATCCGGTGCAGGGAGTCTGACGAGAAATTGACAAGGCCTTTGGCAAACTCCTTCCCGTCCGGCGTGAGGCAACTGACCGGATCTCCGGCTTCAAACCGACCGGTGACCTGGAGAATGCCTGAGGCGAGCAGGCTCTTGCCACGCGCACTCAATGCGTCCACGGCTCCCTGGTCGAGATGCACCTGGCCTCGGGAGCGCAGGGTAAAGGCAATCCAATGTTTGCGGCTGTTCAAACGGCGTTCCTTGGCAAGGAAAAGGCTTCCTCCTGGTTGTCCCGCAAGGACCGCCGGCAAGAGTCCGGGTCGTTCGCCGTTGAGAATCAACGTCGGGATCCCATACTCTGCGACTTTCTTGGCTGCCCGTAACTTGGTGGCCATTCCCCCAGTCCCTTCAAATGTGCCGGACACTCCCGCCAACCGCTCGATGTCCGGTGTGATCTCGGATACCAACGGAATCAAGGTTGCCGAGGGGTCCTGGCGAGGATCTTTCGTATACAACCCGTCGACATCGGACAGAATCACCAGGAGGTCTGCGTCGGCAAGGTGGGTGACCTCACTCGCGAGGGTATCGTTATCACCGACCCGAATTTCATCGACCGCGACCGTATCGTTTTCGTTGATGATGGGGATGATACCGAACCCAATCAGAGCTGAAAGGGTGTGCCGAGCGTTGAGGAAACGCCGGCGATCGGCGAGGTCCTGGTGCGTGAGTAGAATCTGCGCGACTTGAATCGTGAGACGTTCAAAAGCCTTTTCATACGCCCATATCAACCGACTTTGGCCGACAGCGGCCGCTGCCTGTTTCACCGGAAGATGTTTGGGATAGTCTTTTAGCTGTAATTTTCGGATACCGGAGACGATGGCACCGGACGAGACGATAAGGATCTCCCGCTTTTGTCCCCGGAGCGCAGCGACCTCGGTTGCCAACCGTTCGATTTGGTCAGGGCGAAGTCCTTCCGCACGTGAGGCGATGAGGCTGCTGCCGATCTTGATGACGATGCGTTTTGCCTGGATTAAGAGCTCGTCTCGCATGACACCTTTCGGAAAAGGTCGACCTGTTTCCCGACGTAGGTGATGAGATCACTCAGGCCTTTGTTCGTGGCCGCCGAAATAGCTAAGCATGGATAGCCCTTTCGTCGGCAATAGGCCTGGAGATCGGCCAATCGTGTGCTTGTTCCGATGACATCGATTTTGGTTGCCACGACGGCGAACGGGCGATGGGAAAGAGTCGAGTCGTAGGCGATGAGTTCACGACGTAAGGTTTCAAAACAGGCAACTGAATCATCAGTGGCCCATTCCGAAACATCGATGAGGTGGAGTAAAAAGGCGGTGCGCTCAATATGGCGGAGGAATTGAACCCCGAGCCCCTTCCCTTCGTGCGCTCCCTCGATCAGGCCCGGGATATCAGCCACGACAAAGCTTCGATGCGATCCCCAGCGCACAACCCCGAGATTGGGAATCAGAGTGGTAAAAGGATAATCCGCAATCTTCGGCCGCGCCGCGGAAATTGCGGCGATGAGGGTCGACTTGCCGGCATTGGGAAATCCGACGAGTCCAACGTCGGCAAGCAGTTTCAGCTCGAGACGTAAGGCACGCTCTTCACCCTGCGTGCCGGGCGTGCACTTGGTCGGTACTCGATTGACGGAAGTGGCAAAGTTACTATTTCCTTTTCCACCACGGCCTCCCTGTGCAATGACCGCTGTTTGGCCATCTTCGGTAAGGTCGGCGAGCTGTTCATTGGTCTGCTCATCGTAGATGAGGGTGCCGACGGGGACAGTAATAATCACGTCCTCTCCGGAACGGCCTGTGCAATTGGAGCCCCCACCGGCTCGCCCATCCTGGGCTTCGTAATGGTTCTGGTAGCGCAGGTCTAGGAGCGTGGTGAGGCGATGCGATGCTCCCATGACGATGTCTCCACCGTTTCCGCCATCGCCGCCATCCGGACCGCCTCGGGGAACGAACATCTCCCTCCGGAAACTACAGATGCCGTTTCCTCCGCGTCCGGCTCGGACTGTAATGTGCGCTTCATCGACGAACATGCGGTCACACTGATTCAGTGAATGGTTCAGTGATGAGGATGCGAGAGTATACCTGACTTGGAGCCTGAACAGGTGGGGAGAGTTCTCACGGCCTCAATTTTGAACAGAGGTATAGGAAAGGAAGAGTCAGGATTTAGGTGGGATCGGATACACGCTGACTTTCCGTTTGGTTTTTCCACCCTCGAACTTAACCACACCACTCATTCTCGCAAACAGCGTATGATCTCTTCCGAGGTCCACATTGAAGCCAGGGAAAAACTTGGTGCCGCGCTGACGCACGATGATGCTACCTGCTGTGACAGTCTGACCGCCGTAGGCCTTGACGCCCAGATATTGTGGATTACTGTCACGGCCGTTGCGCGATGATCCGCCACCCTTGTTTGTTGCCATGGTATATCCTCTCGAACCTGTTACGCCGATGCGATGTTGGTAATGAGTAACTGTGTGAACCCCTGCCGATGCCCGCGGGTACGGCGATAATTCTTGCGCCGTTTCTTCTTGAACACGGTGATCGAACGGGTTCGCCCGTGACGCACAATTTGGGCTGTCACCTTCGCGCCATCGATCAGCGGCTGTCCAATGACAACCCCGGCATCTCCATGCACAAGACGAACTTGACTGAGTTCAATCTGGGCTCCCACATCTCCGGGCAGGCTTGCAACCTGAATCGTCGCACCAGTTTCGACACGATATTGCTTGCCACCCGTTTCAACGATTGCGTACATATCTCATCTCCGAAATTAAAGAACGGTTCATTTAACACGTGGAGATCAGGGCTGTCAAGCCGAAGAAGGCGGCTGATGATGTGAGTCGACAGGAAGCCCCCTCTTTGGAGGACTAGGATGGAGCCAGCATCGATCGGTATGCTGAGTGTCTCCGTGGTGAAGCAGAAAATGAGACACATTCGTGGGACAGCCTGAGTTAAGGGAAGGAAGCACATGCCGTACGCTAATAAGTTTGTGATCCGTACCTATCATCGGATTCCCGTTCGCTGTGTCATGTACTACTTGGGCGAAGACTTTCTTGGAAAGGGAACGGTGATGAATCTCTGTCGAAACGGATTCCGGGTGTTGGGCGATCATCAAGTGGTGCCCGGCATGGAACTGGTGGTCAGGATTGCACTTCCCGATCAGGATGAGCCGGTAGAAATCCAACGGGTCATCGTCCGTTGGGTACGTGGGTTGTTGTTTGGTGTCAAAGTCGTGACGATGAGCCCTGATGGTGACGATCGAATTGGGACATTTCTAAGTTCTCGCCTTCGTGCCTATTGCGCATCTTCCTAGCCCCAGGTCGAGCCTGTTTGCTTGACCCCCATGCAACCGCACGCTATAGTCCCGTCGGGTCGCGTCACTGCGACGTCAGTCATCCTTCAGGAGAGCGCCTCTTATGCTAGAACCGGTTGAAAAGATTTGGATGGATGGGAAGTTTGTGTCGTGGGGAGAAGCCAACGTGCATGTCCTCACACATTCACTCCATTATGGCCTGGCGGCGTTCGAAGGTCTCCGGTGTTACAAGGGACAATCAGGTTCCGCCATCTTTCGGCTTCGGGAGCATGTCGATCGATTGTTCGATTCGGCGCATATCGGGATGATGGTCCTGCCGTATAACAAGAAACAGATCACAGAGGCGATCGTGGAAACCGTGCGCATCAACCGTCTCGATGCCTGTTACATTCGCCCATTGGTGTACATCGGGTATGGGGCGATGGGTGTGCATCCGGGAGAGAATCCCATTCGAGTCGCCATTGCCGCATGGAAGTGGGGAGCGTATTTGGGAGATGATGCGTTGGCGAATGGGATGCGTGCCTGTATTTCTTCATTCACACGACACCATGTTAACGTGTCGATGACGAGAGGAAAGATATCCGGGTATTATGTGAATTCTATTCTGGCCAAGCAGCAGGCGAAAGCGGATGGATACGACGAGGCGATTCTGCTTGATCCAGAAGGCTACGTTGCCGAGGGAACGGGCGAAAATGTGTTCCTTGTTCGTCGGGGTCTGCTCAAGACGACTCCCTTGACCTCGGTGCTTGAAGGCATTACCAGAAGCTCTGTCATGCAGCTGGCTCAAGAACGTAACATTGCCGTTGTTGAGGAACGCTTCACGCGCGATGAGCTGTATATCGCCGACGAAGTGTTCGTGACCGGAACGGCCGCCGAATTGACTCCGGTCAGAGAAATCGATCATCGTCGAATCGGAAATGGCACACCCGGCCCGATTACGCGAGCCCTTCAACAGGCCTTCTTTTCAATCGTGCGTGGAGAAGACGCTGCGCACGAGTCTTGGTTGACTCGGATCTAACGAACGACCAAAGCATGCATGGCTATTGCCGAACGGGTGGTGGAACCCATGACGGCATACCTGATTGACTCGCCAGTCGATGAAGAGGTAACGGGTTGGACTTCCAGTCAGTGGGAACCTTCCGAGGTCTCGCCGCCAGAGTGTGATTTCTCGGCGGGTGGGGCAGGCGGAGCAGCTGTTGGGGCTGCTGGTTCGCTCTTTGACTCCATGTCGATGACGGTGGATGAGAAGTTTTGTTGCTTGGCCAGAATCGCCAGGGTGAATGAGGTCACCATGAAGATGGCCGCGACAACGACGGTCAGCTTGCTCAAAAAGTTAGCTGGGCCACGGCTTCCGAATACGGTTTGACTTGATCCGCCGAACGCAGCTCCGATCTCCGCTCCTTTTCCCGATTGGAGAAGAATTGCCCCGATCATCAAAAAACAGACAAAGACGTGAACGACGACGATTAGCGTATAGAGCATGAAATGTTAGACTCCGTTTGATCGAGCGGTTGAGGCAATTCCGGCGATTGTAACAAAAGAATCGATCCGGAGACAAGCGCCTCCGATCAGTGCGCCGTCTACATGACTGGATGCAAGCAAGGAGGCGATGTTCTCGGGCGTCACGCTTCCGCCATACAGAATCCGAGTGGAGTCGGCGAACGTGGGAGAAAATATGGAGGCCAGGACCCGTCGGATTGTTTGGTGGGCGGCCACAGCTTGCTCCGTCGTTGCGGACTTCCCGGTTCCGATCGCCCAGATCGGTTCATAGGCGATCGTAACCTCATCCAACGTCTCGGCGGTGAATCCGGATAAACTCTCGTTCAGCTGTCGGGTGAGGATGTCGTCTGTTGCCCCACCTTCTCGTTGTTCCAGCGACTCGCCTATGCAGAGGATTGGACGGAGTCGATGCTTCAGCGCAGCCTGGATCTTCTTCTTAATACCCTCGCCCTGTTCGCCGAAGAGCGTACGTCGTTCTGAATGTCCAAGGATCACATAGCGACATCCGAGGTCGGCAAGCATCGGTGCCGAGACTTCTCCGGTGTAAGCACCTTGATCTTCCCAGAATAGGTTCTGGGCACAGAGCTGGAGAGGACTGGACGGTCCGAGGGCTGTGCGGACTGCTTCTAGGGCGGTGAATGGGGGAGCCACCACGAGCTCAACAGGCGGGGAGGACTCACGAAGGCGTTCCCGCAAGTCGCGGATGAAGGTGGCCGCATCTGATGCGGTCTTGTTCATTTTCCAATTGCCGACGATCAGGACTGTGCGTGAGGTCATTTCCGTAACAGTGTTATCGATGAGGAATAGGGATCAATTGGAGCGGTCCGGCAGCGCTGCGAGACCGGGAAGTGTTTTTCCTTCGAGCAATTCAAGGGCGGCGCCGCCGCCGGTGGAGATAAACGACATGCTCTCTGAGACGCCGGCCCGATGAACGGCGAGAGCCGTCTCGCCGCCGCCGACGATAGTGAGGGCATAGGCATCGGCGATGGCGTGAGCCATGGCGAGTGTGCCTCTTGCGTAGGCATCGATCTCAAACACGCCCATGGGGCCGTTCCATAAAATCGTTTTCGCATTTTGGACCGCTTCATTAAAGAGCTTTACGGAGGCTGGACCAATATCGAGGGCATACCATCCTTTGGGGATTTCTTGGACCGGGACAATTTTCGTTTCAGCGCCCAGCTCTCGACTGGCTGCGACGACGCAGTCAACGGGCAAATAGAACTTGACCCCACGTGAGAGGGCATGTTCTTCGATGCCTCGTGCAAAATCCAGCATGTCCAGTTCGCAGAGGGAATTGCCGATTTCCATACCTTTTGCTTTCAAAAAGGTAAACGCCATACCCCCGCCGATGATGACTTTATCGACCTTCTTGCCAAGGTTTTCGATGACTCCGATCTTGCCGGAGACCTTCGCTCCACCAAGAATTGCGGCGAACGGTCGCACCGGATTCGCGACGGCACCCTCAAGGTATTCGATCTCCTTTCGCAGCAGCGCTCCTGCAGCTGAATCATGGATGTACTTCGTGATGCCGACGGTTGAGGCATGGGCCCGATGGACTGCCCCGAAGGCATCATTAATGAAGACATCACCCAACGCTGCCAGGGCCTTGGCGAAGGCGTCATCGTTCTTTTCTTCGCCGGCATGAAACCGGAGATTTTCCAGCAGCAGGACGTCGCCCTCTTTCATCTTGGCGACCATTTTCTCGACAGCCGGCCCCATACAATCCGGAGCGAAGGTCACATCTTTCCCCAATAACCGTCCGAGTCGCTTCGCGATAGGAGCCAAGCTGTATTTGGGATCGAATGCGCCCTTGGGGCGACCAAGGTGAGAACACAGGATGACTTTGGCGCCTTCATCGACGACGCGATTGATGGTAGGCAACGTCGAGCGGATGCGTGTGTCATCGGTAATCTGCAGCGATTCGTCGAGCGGGACGTTGAAGTCGGCGCGGATGATGACCCGTTTCCCACGCAGTTGCACATCGTCGATCGTTTGTTTGTGCAAGTTCATGCGTGCTCCTTATTCAGCCACGTACGGGAGATAAGAAATTAGTTGGGTCTGGTCGATACATGCCGCGAATCATCCCTGTCCCAGTCATTCGAATAGCTATTTGCCGGCCAGGACTTTCACCAGGTCGCGGACGCGACAGGAATAGCCCCACTCATTGTCATACCAGGCCGTGACCTTGACCAGACGCTTATCCACGACGTTCGTCAATGGAGCATCGACGGTGGCTGAATGCGCGTCTCCCTTTTGGTCGACTGACACGATGGGATCTTCAGAGTACTTGAGGATTCCTTTGAGCGGGCCTTCTGCCGCTTTTTTGAAGGCGGCGTTGACGGAGGCTACATCGCAATCTTTCTCGGTCTCAACGGTGAGATCGACCAGTGATACATTCGGCGTCGGCACCCGGATCGCCAGTCCATCCAATTTGCCCTTGAGCTCAGGGATGACCAGATGGAGTGCTTTGGCAGCGCCGGTGCTCGTCGGAATCATCGACATGCCCGCGGCGCGCGCTCGTCGAAGATCCTTGTGCGGCAAATCCAACAGTTGTTGATCGTTGGTGTAGGAGTGGATGGTGGTCATGACTCCGTGTTTAATTCCGAATGTCTCGAGCAAGACCTTGGCAACGGGTGCGAGGCAGTTGGTCGTGCAGGAGGCATTGGACACGATGTGGTGCGATTTCGGATCGAACTTGTCGTCGTTCACACCGAGCACGATCGTCACATCAGGATCTTTCGCCGGTGCGGAGATGATCACATGTTTAGCCCCGGCAGATAGATGTTTACCAGCCGATTCTCGGTCAGTGAATCGACCCGTCGATTCGATGACCACATCAACGTTCAGGGCTTTCCAAGGAAGCTCTTTGGGGTCTTTCACGGCCAGCACCTTGATGGGTTTCCCGTCGACGAGAATCTGATCTTCTTTGGCTTCCACATTGGCCGGCAGGGTGCCATGGACCGAGTCGTACTTGAGGAGGTAGGCGAGTGTCTTAGCGTCTGTAAGGTCGTTGATGGCGACGATCTGAACATCCTGATCATCCATCGCCGCACGAAACACGTTGCGCCCGATACGTCCAAATCCGTTGATGCCGACTCGAATGGCCATGGTGTATTCCTCTACTTAGAACTATGTTTGTTTAAAGCAAAGTGGGTGGTACCGCACGAACCTTGATACTATCGATCACTTCTCCTAGTTGTCAAGGTATGGGAGTGCGCAGCGGCCTATTCAACGCAACCCATTCGAACCTGCGTCTCTGATGTTTTCGCTAGCCGGAGCTTGTTTCGCCTTTTAGGGATTCTGTACATTTCGGAAGGTCATCAAGGAGTAAACGGCAATATGAACGGGACGCTATCCGAGCTGGCGGTGCAGGCGGTGGAATGGCCTCGCCTATTAGAGGTGCTCTCACATCATGCTCAGTCGGCCATGGGAGTTGCTCGATGCCGCACGCTGCCCCTGTGGAACGAACTGGTCACGGTGTCTCTGCGGCAACAAGAGACGACCGAAATGGTGGGTTTGCTGGAAGGGAGCGATCCGCCACCCGCCCGATCCTTTCCCGACATACGGGAGCAACTGATTCGGTCGCAGAAGGGAGGGATTCTTGAGGCCAGTGAGTTGCGAGACTGCGCGATCGTCTTGGCACTGATGGCAGAAGTGGAGCGGTACGTGGCCGCTCGTCGAGATCAGGTCCAGGCGCTTGTTCGGACCGTGGAGCCGCTTCAGGTCACCAAAAGCCTCCAGGGCGTTCTCAAGGCGATTGAGGGGGCGATTCAATCGGATGGATCCATGAAAGATACGGCGTCGGCGGAGCTACGACGCCTCACCCATCATGCCGTGGAGTTGAAACATGACATGCGTCAGAAGCTCGAACACATTTTGCACTCCAAGAAGTATGAGGAAGTGCTCCAGGAATCGTATTTCGCGCAACGAGAAGGTCGGTATGTGGTGCCGGTCAAGGCGGATATGCGAGGGAGAATTCCGGGGATCGTCCACGATATCTCGGCGAGCGGTGCCACCGTCTTTCTCGAGCCCCGTGAGTTGGTCGAGTTGAACAATTCCATTAAGGTTGCCGATCTGGCGGTGGAGCGAGAAGTGCAGCGCATCTTACGGGAGCTGACTGCGTTGGTAGCCTCCAGGGCCGACGCGATCGGTCAAGGGATCGAGGTGCTGGCCGAGTGGGATGTGATTCGAGCCAAGGCCGAACTGAGCCGGCGACTGAAATGCAACCCCGTCGCGTTGAATGTGCAGGGTCGGATCGTGCTCAAGCAGGCCCGGCATCCACTCTTGCTGTTGGCCAAAGAGGATGTGTTGGCGAATGATATTCACATGGACGAAACCGTGCGTGTCCTCGTGATCTCCGGACCGAATACGGGAGGAAAAACCGTCACGCTCAAGATTGTCGGGCTCTTTTCGTTGATGGTCCGGGCCGGGCTGCATCTTCCCTGTGCGCCCGAATCCGACATGGCGATCTTTACCGATCTTCATGCCGATATCGGTGACGCTCAGGACTTGAGCCGGGATCTCTCGAGTTTTTCAGCCCACATGAGACATATGATTCATCTGCTGTCCGAAAGCACGGCAGGATCGGCATCGAGTCAACCAGGTTCCGCGCACACGCTCGTGCTTCTCGATGAACCAGTCACCTCAACCGATCCGCAGGAAGGAGCGGCGTTGGCCGAAGCACTGCTATGCCGCTTGGCCGAGCTGAACATGAAGGTGGTGGCGACCACACATTACGGTGCGCTCAAAGAACTAGCACAAACGACCCCAGGCTTTGCAAACGCCAGTGTGGAATTCGATGTCGATCGGTTCGCACCGACCTATCGATTGTTTATGGGAATCCCCGGTGGATCGTCCGCCTTAGAAATTGCCGGGCGTCTTGGAATGGATCAACGCCTCTTGCAGGATGCGAAGAAGCGGTTGCGTCGTGACGATCACCGGCTTGACGAGTTAATGGCTGATTTGCAGCGGAAGCAACACCAGCTCATTGAGGACAATGAGAAGGCCCACCAGGCGAGACGAGCGGCCGAGGAGGCGGCTCGTGAAGCCCAGGCAATTCGAGCGCAGTTGGAAGAGGCTCAACAAGAAGCCCGGCGAGGGCTCAAAAAGAAGCTTGGCGAGCAGTTCCAACGGGCACGGGCGGAGGTACAGGCCACGGTGGAGTCCTTGAAGCGAGAACAAAAGCTCATCAAGGCCAACGAGACGAAACAGCGGCTGCATGAACTCGAGACGCAGGTCAGGCAGGAACTCACGCCGTCTGGTCAGACCATCCCGGTTGAGCAGCTTGTTGTCGGGGATACGGTGGAAATTGTCGGCTTGGGTATGACCGGAAATTTATTGGAGGCGCCGCAAGGGAAAAAACGCGTCCGGGTGAAAGTCGGGGATGGCGAAATCGTCGCGACCGTCTCGAACCTTATCGGAATTGCCTGTGAGCCACCAGTCGTACCGGGACAACCGTTAGCAGCGCCATCACGCGCTCGTTCGATCTCGACAAGTCATGGACTTGGAATAGACGAACAGACAGCGGTAGACGTGCGAGGACAGGCTGCAGACGAGGCACTCGATCAAGTGGTTGCCGCGTTGGATCGCGCCACGCTCGGCGGCGCACCCTATCTGCGCATCATCCACGGCCATGGGACCGGTCGGCTCAAGTCTGTCGTGCGGGAATACCTCACGGGCTCGCCGTACGTGGCGGAGTTTCGTCCCGGCGATCGAGCCGAGGGAGGCGATGGCGTGACGGTGGTGAGGATTCGATAGGGGGCGTTGATCTCATTCGATGAATTAAAACCGCAGGCCAGCTCCTATCAAAGCATTGTGATCTCGAAAATCTACCATGAGCCCTTTCCAGTGGTAATCGGAAAGGAAGTACCGATATTCCATAAACATGAAGACAGAAGGGGTAAGTATGAACTGTGCACCACCGAGGTACTGATATCCAAATGCACGAGCGGAACCGAAGTCTTCATCATCTCGTCCGGCGATATTGGGGTTGAGGAGAGCGGCCGTCGACCAGCCGATCCCAGCGCCGACATAGGGACGAAATGTCACGCCTGGGTAGCGCAACACCACGTTGAATGTCGATTTAAACAAGAGCAGGTCGGAGCGACCGATCTCGTCCCTTTGCCCGTTGGCGATGTTTGGAAACGACAATCGCCCGCTGTGGATGTTGGAATCAAGCTCGAGACCCACGAATCGACGCAGTGCTGCAGGGTAAAGCCCGACCTTTAATCCGACGCCAAAGCCTTCTCCCATCGAGCTTGAAACAATCGTCCCTTGATTAAACACGTTCTCATCGCGCGGCCAACTGCCCAGCGCATAGGCACTCAACTCAATGTCTCCGAATTCGGCGGCAGCGGCAAGGTCGGGGATCTTGAGGCAATTGAGTAATAGGCTGAGGAGAATGACGAGTCGACCAGAGAAAACGGGTTTCACAGGGGCATGAGGAATGGAGGAAGAAAACGAGAGGGCCTTCCGGAGAATTTCCGGAAGGTCCTCTCGTCAGGCGTACGATCCTTGACTAGTTGCCGCGAACGATGGTGCACCATTCGCCGAAGATACCCAGGAGGTTCTTGGCAGAGTGGTCGACCGAAGCCACGGTGGTGATTCCACCGGCTGTCTTAGCGGCGTGAACGCTCGCATCACCGGTTGCGACCCAACCGAGAATTGAGGTAGCGCAAGCCTTGCCTTCCTTGCCGGCTGCAGCGGCATCGGTTGCCACATCGCCGTACTTCGTTTCATTGTAGATGCCGCCCGCCAATGGGGAGGCAACGATTTGACAGCCTGCTGAGGTGAGTCCGATAACCACTGCGAGAGAAAGCAACAGGGACATCCGCTTCATGGATCCTCCTTGTGAATTAAATGAAACCATCACTCTGCGAGGCAGTATAGGTAGATAGGGAAGATCGGTCAAAGAATTATTTGGCCCTACTGCGGTGGAGAAGGGCGTCAGGTAGTTGTATCTATTTCGATTCACCCACGTATCTAAGTAGATACAGCCAGGTATGGTGACGGTCTGACAACGGATAGGCAGAGTCGATAAATACGATCCTCGTTTGACTTATTTTCAAGTAATGTTCGCATCTTTTGGGATGGGGTTGTCGACGTGGGATTTGTTCGTCCAGAAGACCGAGGAGTCTTCACGAATGCTAGATTCTTTGCGAATTTTCAACGCGAGCGTGACGTACCTTGACCGGTCACGATTGATATTGAATGTTGGGTATGTAGTGAGTACCTTGCGCGCTGACTCCCATCATGAGTTTCGTTGCCAGCTATCAAGCTTCATTGCGAAGAACAGGCCTGGGGAATTTTCCCCCACATTTCCGTAACGAGTTCTGTCTGGAATCAACCTTGCATGATACAGATCGACAAGGAACACCCTAAGAATTCAATCACCGTGAGGAGGGTACGAACGCCATGCCACAGCTGATGGATAACTGGGAATTTGAAAGAGGGGATCTGTCCGGTTTTTCGACCGAGGGGCTCTGCACGGTTGCTAAAACGTTTGATACCTTTAGGGGAACCTATGTCTTTCAGCCCGTCGGCGGGCAATATTTTGCCGTATTGGATGACCCTCGTCGCATCGACGAAGATGGTGCGCGAGACCTCAAGAGGGGCGATCCGAAACCAGCCGCGCTCTCGCAGTATACCTTCACGCCAGATGTCAGCGGACAGACCACCCTGGCCGTCGATGGGGCCATCCTCGAATGCCGTAACGTCACGGTCGAAGTTGGACAGGCCTTGTGGTTTCACTGGGCCTTCGCGCGGTTTGATTGGTCTCCCGCAAACGATTTCGCCATGTTTGCCGCCTACGAGGGCCCGACGGTTGATGAGCCGGTCTACAAGGTGTACTTGGCGCAGTCGCTCGACCTGGAACGTCAGGGGCGCTGGCACACCAACTGGGAAGCATTTTCGTGGCGCCCCACAAAGAAGTTCTGTGGAACGCTCCGATGGATTGTCGCGAATGGGATCTCCACTTCGATTCCCTTACCTAGGCCGGGCGGGGATGCTCGTCCATCGGCCCTGTTACTTGACTGTATTGTGCTTGGTTAGAACGATGTGAGGCAACAATTGCACGTGGAGGAAGAGACATGAATCTCTGGAACATGAAAAGCGGCGAACGCACGGAACCGTCATATAGTCGTGTCACGATGGGTGGGGTGGCATTGGGTATCGCAGCCTTAGTGGGAGTAACTAGTTGTGTGCATCTCCATCCTAGTTCCACGCCACGCACCATTCACGCAGAAGTCGTCGCGCTGGATCAGCAGCTGGTGTACAACCGATTTGGATCGATGAATCCATACGGTATGATCTTCGCCCTCAAACGGGACGTCGTCAACCGTAGTGATAGAAAGCCGATGGATGATCGATCGAAGCCGGGCGAGGTTCAACTCCGAGATGGGAAACGTCCGCGCCCACTGGTCTTGCGGGTGGCTCCCGGTGATCGGTTGGTGGTCCATTTCACGAATATGCTCTCGCCCGAGCAACCTGATCTCAGCTCAAAGACGTGGGCCCCGCCCTATACAAACTTGAACCTACAAGAGTTGCCACCGTTGCCGGGGGAAGTTGAGGAAGAAGAACCAGGTCCATCGGTAACAGGAGAAGCTGCTTCGGAGGGCTGTGGTTCGGATCAAGCCAGTGGCCATCCACCCAATCCTGCTGATCGTCGAAATGATTGGCCGCGGACGCGCTGTGCGTCAATCACCGTCTCCGGCCTCACGTCGACTGGGAATACATTCGATCCGACGACAACAGGGATTGCAGGTATTGCTCCCGGTCGCTCCATCACCTACACATGGGAGATTCCTTGGTCGAAGACGCCATCCACACACTTGTTTTTCAGTAACGCGGCTCCGGCCGGTGGAGAGGGGGATGGGGGCAGTTTGGTCCATGGTCTGTTTGGGGCGTTGCATGTCGAGCCGAAAGGAAGCCAGTGGTATCGGAGTCAAACCACGAGAGAGGAGTATGCAGAGGTCAGGGCGCAGCGCCAAGGATCGGCGCTCTTAAACTATGAAGCGCTAGATGCTAAGGGGATTCCGATTCTCAACGTGCTGAGGGAGCGCGGGCCTCAGGAGTTCGATCTGGTTCATGGAGATTTGAACGCGATCGTCGTCGACCATAAATCTACCGAATCACCAGCCTTCAGAGAGTTTACGGCCGTCTTTCATGATGAGCTGAAGACCTTCTACCGGGACGAATTCATCGAGCTTGAGCAGTCCTTCACATTAGCCGGAGTAAGAGATGGATTTGGTATTAACTACGGGGCGAGTGGAATGGGATCGATCCTGCTTGCCAATCGTAAGGGCATCGGTCCGGCTAAAGATTGCGTCGAATGTGCGTACGAAGAGTTCTTTCTGGAGTCGTGGGCGAACGGAGATCCGGCGTTGTTGCACGAGTTTGCCGATGATCCGTCGAACGTTCATCACTCCTATTTGAACGATCGAGTCGAGTTCCGAAATCTGCATGCCGGGCCGAAAGAGACGCATGTGTTCCATCTACATGCCCATCAATGGCTCGCGCAGCAAGCCGGCACAGGCACCTATCTCGACTCACAGACGATCGCGCCGCAGCAGGGGTTCGTGTACCCGATTTTCTACGGAGGCAGCGGCAACCGCAATAAGACGCCAGGCGATTCGATCTTTCACTGCCACCTCTATCCGCACTTTGCGCAGGGCATGTGGGAGTTGTGGCGTGTGCATGACGTGTTCGAAGACGGGTCGCGTCGATTGCCGGACGGGGAATTAGGGCGGGGGACCGATCCAAAGACGGGCGTGACGGATGTGAACAGCGGCACACCGATCCCTGCGGTCATTCCATTACCGGGACAAGCTATGCCACCGGCACCCGGTTATGGCCCGGACGAGAATCCAGGATTTCCGTTCTTCATTCCCGGGATAGTTGGGCACCGTGCACCGCAGCCACCGATGGATATGGTTGAAGATGGCGGATTGCCACGGCACGTGATTACCGGTGGAACGAGGTCGGTCTCTCACCTGACACACGCTAAAATCCAAAGTTTACCGGAATCACAACGTGGGAAGGATGTCGTGCATCGGGCCTTGTCCACAGGGGATATGACCGTGAAGCTGGAATCTGCCAAAATCGAAATCTTGCCGAAGGATGGAACGGCGTCTGAACAGGCAGCGATGGCGTTCCATGCCAAGCCGACTGGCCATCACAGCGTCCAACCAGACGGAACCCCGGCCATCTATGGCGTGAACGGACGACCGCCGCAGCAGGGTGCTCCGTTTGCCGATCCATGCGATGTCAATGTCGCCAAGCTGGCAGGCCAAGTCGATGACAAAGGTGAGCTTCTCTATCGAGACTACGAGGTGTCGGCGATCGATGTTGACATGGTCGTCAATCATGACAAATGGCACGATCCGCAGGGGCGCATCAACGTCTTAGATCGTGATGTGTCTCAGTATGTGGGCGAAAGTGGAAAAGTCCGCGTGAAGACAGAGCAGGCAAAGCCCTTTTTCTTTCGAGCGAATTCCGGAGAATGTATTCGATATCAGCACACCAATCGGTCGAACCATGAACTCCATCTAGACGATTTCCAAGTCGCGACGCCGACCGACACGATCGGACAACATATTCACCTGGTGAAGTTCGACGTCATGTCTTCCGATGGTTCCGGCAATGGGTGGAACTATGAAGACGGCACCTTCGCTCAAGGTGCCATTCGAGAACGGATCGAAGCGTCGCACAAACCAGGCGGGCAGACAATCGATGCGCAGGGGCATCCGATCAGATTAAATCTCCCTGGCCCGTACCGCTATCAAACCACGATGCAACGGTGGTTTGCCGATCCACTGATGGAAGACTTCAAGACTTGCGAAGCGAGTGGCGGCGTTCGTGGAAGACCCTCCCAAGCGCCGCAAGCCTGTCGTGATCGGACGATCCGCACCGTCTTTACCCATGATCATTTCGGTCCATCATCGATTCAGCAACATGGATTCTACAGTGCCCTGCTCATTGAACCATCACGATCCGAATGGCTCAAGCCCAATGGCGATCCGCTCACCGAGGGAGTGGGGACTCAGGCGATCATCAAGGCAAGGCCAGAAGATCAGGACTTACATCCGGATCATCGGGAGTTTGCCCTGGCGATTGCGGACTTCGCCCTCTTGTACGATCCGCACCGCCAACATGGCGAGAATCTCGGGGAGGGAAAATCTCATGGCATGCAACATTTGGTCGAGAAAGCAGAGGCAGCCAAGATTGATAAACAGACGGTCAAGAAACTCAAACAACATGCTGAAGGCTACTGGAAAGAACATGGACAGCCGGTCGATCCTCCCTCCCTGCCGGAGGCGATTTCCAAGGATCATCACAACCCCTATCTCGTGAACTATCGCCACGAACCGCTTCCGCTCCGTATTGGGTTGCGTGATACGGATGGCAGCATCACGCGACAGAAGACGTCTGGAGATTGTCGCCCCGAACAGGCAGGAGTCTGTGGCGACCTCGCGTTTGCGTTTGACTCACAAATTCACGGGGATCCGGCGTCGGAAATATTTGAGGGGTATGAAGGCGAGCTGACGCAGTTGCGTGTGATCCAAGGAGCACAAGAGGTGCAACACATGCTGAACATCCACGGCATGCGATGGCCTCGTGAAATTGCAAATTCCAAGAGTCCATTGGTATCCGCGCAGGAGATCGGTATCTCGGAGCATTTTGAGCTCAAACTTCCGCTGGCGAACGTGTTCCGTGGTGTGCCCGTTGCGGACTATCTGTATGAGTTCGGTTCGGTGGATGATCTCTGGAACGGGGCCTGGGGACTTATTCGCGCCTATAACGGTGTCGATGCGGCTGACCCGCAAGGCAAAGACAAAAACAAAACCATAGATTCCAAGCACTATGCAGGGCTCTCGAAGGCTCAACAAAAGAAGCAACCGTGGTATCAGCCTATTGGAGATCGGTTGCGACCATTACAGGAAGGTGGTTCGGGAAAAATCGACCTGGCACTGGAGCAGGGTTATCTGGATGGTACTTGTCCGCAGCCCGCCTCAGTCAGTGAAGGTCGTACCTCTGAAGTGACTTTCTATATCGATGCTGTGAGTGTGAAAGATTGGTTGGGTGTGGATCTACCCTATGATCGAGACGGGAAACTTTTCGACCCGAATGCGTTGACCTATGTGCTGCTCCATCGGCTTCCCGTCGGCGCAACACCCCTGATCGACACGGATCTCGAGGGCCGTCGGACAATCTTGAAAGAGGAGTACACCCATCGGTTAAGTGATCCTACCGTAAAGACGCCGATCGAACCGCTGGTATTGCGGGCAAACGCGGGCGATTGCATCAAGATCGTGCTGGCGAATCGTCTTCCACAGCGACTCGGTGATGATCGCGGTGACGCGTTGATGCCGAAGATTGTGTCGCTCAATGTCGATCAGGACCCTGAGGAAGGGGGACCTGGCGCCGAGGATGTACGACCGTCCTCATTCGTGACCCTGCACCCGCAACTCGTTTCGTACAATATGCCGAACTACAACGGTGCGGCGGTCGGCTACAATGGAGAACGACCTGTGCCGCCTGGAGCAAGCACGACCTTGTACTGGTATGCCGGTACGGCGACCGTTGAAGGGAATCGTCTCAAGCACGAGCCCAAGGAATTCGGCCCCGTGAACCTGACCTCGTGGGGCGATATCATCAATCAACCTTCGCATGGGCTTGTGGGTGCGTTGATTATCGAGCCGAAGGGGGCAACGTACCACGATCCTGCCACAGGAGATCAGGTGCCGAATGGCGGTATCTCAGCCGTCATTCGATATCCGATTTGGTATGGGACCCGTTCCTTCCGCGAACATGTTGTCATCTACCGTGATGGGTTGAACCTGCATTACACGAAATCCGATGGGACATCCGATCCCTTGCCGGATTGTCGGATCTGCGATGACTCCTACGATCTTGGAGACAAGGCATTCAATTACCATACAGCTCCGTTCCAGATTCGATTAGGCCAGGCGCCCGAGGCGAATCTGAATGAGGCGTTCTATCCGACGCAGTTCTTTACGCCTCAGTACAAGCCAATCCCAACGACGACCTATACGGCGGTACCGGGAGAGGAGGTGCGGTTCCGGGTGTTGCAGCCGCACGGTCGGGCCAGGCAGCATGCGTTCTTGCTCTACGGACACGATTTCGAGGATCTCTTACCGTACTATGGGTCGCCCCATAGCCCGCTCATGTCGGTCGGCAAGGCGATGACGGTGAAAATTCCACGTGCCCACGAAGGGTACTGGTTGTATCGAGATGGGCCTGCCCAGATGTGGTCTGGCGGGCTCTGGGGCAGCTTCCAGGTGGGTGAGCCGAAGTCGCCTGCTAAGTGATCATGTCGTTCGGCGGGGAGGCGATGCTAATGGCATCGGCTCCCCGGTCGGATGTTGACCCCATGTAAGTGCTCTTCGTTTCTGCAGATTCACTATAACGTCGGGTTAGTTTCTTGAGTGGTGAGCTCCGCACTAAAAAGATTCCGTCAATCACCTGTATCGTTTCAGATTCACCTCGTATCTAAATCGATTCTGTTTGAGTCCTCCATCCACCGGTTCCTTGCTATCGCTGTTCCATCGATCGCTATATTCGCTGTGGTTACAGCGATTGTTTATGTATCTCCTACTGAGTTCGGCCTGGTACCAACTTTGCTTAGATTGCAGGTTATGACATGGCTTCAACAGAGGATGATGCTACAAGCTGGAAAAGGTTCGTCAAAGAAAGCCCAGAAATTATCCCATGAACCAACTACTACGAGGAGGTTTGTTATGCGCCAGTCAACATCTACCAGAGGCCAAGTCGGGCGAGTGTCTCATGCGAAGCGGCTCAGAGAGTTGGAACAGGAAAATGATCTCCTCAAGCTTCTGTATTCTGATCTCCTGCAGAAGTTCTCGGCGATGAAGGATGGACTCACGAGAAGCGCTTGGCCCTGCTGAGGGACGAGGGGCACCCAAATTTGAGAGAGATGAGCGTATAGTTGATCGTGTTAATTTCTGTGTTGGTTTAAAATGATTATCGGTAAGATTTATGTGTTCACGGATCATGCTCGAATCTGTCTTGTGCAATTATCTCGGGAAGGTGTTCGTATGTAGACGTAATTTCCCCTGTTGATTTTTATTCTCCTACCCGCCGTATCAAGGAGGCAGAAAACATGCCGGAATACTTTGTCATTATCTATGCGACAGATCCCGACTCCCTGCGGGCCCTGCAAAAATTTGAGCTGGATGTGTTTCCACAGACCTCAAAGCGGAATTCATCCCGAGAGGAGTACCAGTATTCAATCGACGGTCTGCTTACTATCGAGCAGGTAGAGAAAATTGTCAGATCGGGCTATCGGGTTGAAATCCTGGATCCTGCAGAAAAGCGAATGCGTGCTGCGGACAATATCACTGAGTTTCCCCAGTGGCTGGAAGGAATGAAGAAAATCATGAAGCGTGAGCGCCCCAGCCGCCGTCCTGCAAAGAGATAAAAGGGAGAACACACATCATGCCCTATATGTCTGTCTCGGCCATCAACGCCTGTGTGGATTACATTACTTCCACGTACTCTGCTATTGCTACTCAGATTGCACTTCCGGAAAATTCGGTGGAGGGCCGGCTCGTTAAGGCCTTCAAAATAGCCAATGGATCGGGGACTAACCGGACGGGAGTACTATTTCTCGGGGGGACCCACGCGCGTGAGCTTGTAAATCCGGAAACAGTGGTGAGCTTCGCATTACGCCTTTGCAATGCCTACACCAATAACACCAGTTTAACCTTTGGACCAAAGGTATATGATGCCTCCACAGTCCAAACGGTGGTCAACGGATTGGACCTTATCTTAGTGCCAATGGTGAATCCCGATGGCCGCGAGTTTTGCCTGACGCCGGGTGGGTACGGGATGTGGCGTAAGAATCGCAAGCCGCCCACTGTGGCGAGTTGCCCTGGTTTGCCACCAGAACGTCGGCACGGAGTAGATCTTAACCGTAACTACGATTTCCTCTGGTCTAGTGGCATTGGCACCAGCGCGGATTCTTGCTCTGATGTATACAAAGGCCCAAGCGCGTTCTCCGAGCCAGAGACCCGCAATGTTCGATGGATTATCGACAACTTCCGCAATATCGCTACCATGATCGATATCCATTCCTATAGTGAGCTGGTACTCTTCCCTTGGGGAGACGACAATAACCAGTCCTCTGATCCAGCTCAGAACTTTCAAAACCCCGCATTCAATGGTCAGCGCGGCGTTCCTGGAAGTGGCTACGCTGAATATATCCCACAGGTGGACCTGGACGCACACATTGCGGCAGGAGAGCGGATTCGTGACGGCATCGCTGCGGTGCGTGGTCGGACTTATACAGTTCAGCAGAGCGTCCTACTCTATCCCACCACCGGAACTACCCATGACTACGCCTACTCTCGAAAGTTTGTCGATACCGGACGACGACGCATTCTCGGGTTCACGCTCGAGACGGCACGTGAGTTTCAGCCCAATGATGTGGAAAAGGATCAGGTGATAACTGAAGTTTCTACTGGTTTGATGGAATGTCTGATGGAAACACTGTGCCCGGCTGAAGTAGTGGAGGCGCTCCTTGACACGCTGTTCCCCCTGCAGGCTATGCGTGAGTTCCGAGATCTTCATATGCTGGCGTCGGCTGGCGGACGGAGTTTGGAGCAACTCTTCCGGAAGCACTCGTTTGAGGTGGTTTCACTTGTACAATCGAACGAGTCCGCGTTGAAGGCGGCGGCATCACTCATGAGTGTTGCCGGACGGTTCTTTTCCGATCAACGAGGCCCTTCAGAGCAGAAGATCAGTAAAAACGACGTAGCGGAGGCCAGTAAGGCATTGGCGTTGCTACAGAAACACGGCAGCGCAGCGCTGAAAAAGTCGATTCGGCTGGTGTCGGTGGAGCTAAGACGGGCACAGGGTCGAACACTGACGGGTGCCGCTAAGGTTTTGGATCGAGCGAAGCGGAGGTCACAAAAGAAGCCGAGGCCAAGCCCAAGTTCCGCGAAGCACCGGGTTTAGGCTCAGGACTTGAGAGGTTGAGGGGAGTTCCTCAGTCCATGATCTGTGATTTAGTATGGCTGGAGGCGGCCATGCGTGACGTGTTTCTGCTGACTAGAAGGCAGTTGGGCAGGATCAAGCCCTATTCCCTGGTGTGGCACGGTGTGCTGCGAGTGGATGACCTGTTGGTCATCAGCGGGATCATCCGTGGTGGTCCAGCGCGGTCTGCAATGGAAGGATGTGCCTAAGACCATCGGTCGCACAAGATAGTAGTCTTGGTATTTCCGCATTGAGAAGGTAGTTCGCTCAGGCTATTGGATGTGATACTTGGCCATTCTGTATCGCAACGTATTGCGGGTCATTTTGAGGAGTCGGCTGGCTTCCGAGACGTTGCCCGAGGTTTTGTGCAAGGCTTCTTCGAGCATCTTTTTTTCCATTTCTTGAAACGACAGTCCGAAGGTCAATAAAGATGGGGTAGGAACATGGTTATGGTTTTGGCGATCGAGTGAGGAAGGCGTCTTTACTGAAGCCGGTAAATGATGAGGCTGAATCGTGTCTTCCTTGCACGTAATGGTCAGCCATTCCACGACATTGTGTAGTTCGCGGACGTTCCCAGGCCAATCGTGGTTGCGCAGCACGGCAAGGGCCAATGGCGCGATCGTTTTAATACGTGATCCGCGCTCCTTACGAAGGCGCTCCAGAAAAATCAGCAGAATCGGTTCAATGTCGTCGAGCCGCTCGCGTAACGGCGGAATGCGCAATTGATACACATCGAGTCGGTAGTAGAGATCAAGGCGAAATCGGCCGGCCTTGATCTGGGCCAAGAGATCCTCATTAGTCGCGGCGATGATGCGGATGTTGACGGTATGGCTGCGAGTATCGCCTAAGGGATCGATCGTGTGGTGCTCCAGCACACGCAAGAGTTTGGCCTGAGCGGTCGAGCTCATTTCGCCGATTTCGTCGAGAAAGAGCGTCCCTCCTTCCGCCATCTGGAACCGTCCGGGTTTGGCCCGTTTCGCGTCGGTAAAGGCTCCAGACTCATAACCGAATAGCTCGGACTCGAGAAGATTCTCTGGAATACCGGCACAATTGAGCGCGACCAAGGGACCGGCGGCTCGGGGGCTGTCGCGATGGATGGCCTGGGCGAACAATTCCTTGCCGGTTCCGCTTTCCCCTGTAATGAGAACGGTGGCATCGGTCGAGGCGACCTCTCTGGCCAGTTGCTTCACCAGGCTCATTTGCGGCGAGATGCTCACAATAGCGGCAAATGAATCCTGTGAACCAGATGAAGGGCGAGGGGAATAGTGACTAAGAATCCGAGCAACGGCAGTCTGCAAATCACCCGAACGAAGAGGTTTCGTCACGTAATCGACTGCCCCGGCGCGCATGACTTCGACCGCATCTGCAACAGAGTGTGGATCCCCAATCGCCAGGACAGGTGTGGACTGTGTGGCTCGACGAGCATATTCCAGAAGGGGTGCCAGGGTACGAGGATTTCCGTCGGCAATGACCAGCGTGGGTGACACTGCCGACCACATGCTGAGCCCTTCTGATATGGTGGCCGCCTCAAAAATATGGGCAAGGGGAGCAACAGTGTGGACGAGTCGTGTAAGGTGGGAATCTCGTGAGACTACGAGAAATCGCTGTGGGTTCATCGGAGTGCTCCCAGAGTTAGCCTCCTATCGAACCGTCGAAACAAGATGCAGCCTACACCTCTTCTAGAGAAGAAAGAAAGGGGTGGTGATGGCGATTGACTGACTGATGAAATGGGGTGGGGGCTGGTGGTGGAATTGAACCGAACGCTGACGGCAAGTGGTTTGTCGAAAGCTCAACATACCACTCGCCGTCGAAACAATTCAGACGCTATTCGCCGGTATCTTTGCAGAAGGAGCGCTCATACGCAATGATCGTCCAGGCTTCTTCCTCGGTGATCATGCCGCCCTTCACAAGACCCGGCATACCGGTCCCTGGGCTTCCGTTCTTGACGACCCAGAACAGTTCCCCGTCCTTCCGCTTCTTGTGGAACTTGCAGTTCGTGAAGTTTCGTGGACCCGGAGCCAACATCATTCCGCCAGGGCCTGTGCCATCTCCGTTCACGCCATGGCAGTTCGCGCAGGTGCCTTTGCCTTCATAGAGCTCTTTGCCTTTGGTGAGCAGCTCAGGTGTGACCTTGACCGTACTTTCCAGTTTTCGCGCTTCACCACGCTCAGCGTCGGGGACACGCGCCTTTATGGGGTCAGCTTCAGGAGCGGACCATCCAGCCGTACTCCATGTGGCAACGGCAATGATACTGCAGAGTGTAACAATTAGACGCTTCCCTCTCATGGTTCCTCCTTGGTGATTACCACTGCTATTCGTACCAGATGGCTGTTCGCCCCGCGTGGTCCGGGGGGAAAAACTGGCTACATGATAACATGCCAATGTCCTAAGTGGCAGTGCCCATATGTCGAAGTAGCTGGTTAGATCTAAGAATTGGAAGGATGCGGGCTACCAGGCCGAGGACTGTGTCAGCCAGGACCAAAAGGTCCTGGCTGACAGGAAACACTCTCCTACGACCATGCAGTGTTGAGCACTGTCAGTCGTTACTTGGCTTCGACAATGTCACTCTTCATCGGTCCCAGGATGGCAAGGAGCTCACCCTTTTCTTTTTCTGGGACATTGAAGGTATCCAGCGCACTCACCAAATCTTCCACGAGCGCACCGAAGGCCGCATCGGTAACCTTCATGCCCTTGTGGGTGGTCTTCATATCGCGGCCTGAGTAGCTGCAAGGCCCACCGGTCGCCATGCAAACCTGTTCAACCAGCAGCTTGTTGAGCTTCTTGAGATCGGTAGTCGCGAAATAGCCATTGATGCGCTTGTCCGCTCCGACGTTGCCGATGAACTTGGTGACCACGGCTTGGATCGCGCCTTGCCCACCCAGCCGCTCATACAACGAAGCTCCAGCGGCAAAGGACGTCGAGGTGCTCAGCGTCCAGGCGGCTGCCACTGCAACGGCCGCACAAACAATCTTCTTACTCAGTGTCATATCGTGAACTCCTTTGTGTGAGAATGAACTGACCGATAAAACCTCTGTACCCCGTTCATTCCTTACGGGTTCCAGGGGGTGTTGGGCATCAACTGCCCTTTATAGTCTTTGGGTTTATCGTTCGCGATCACGACCGCAACGGCTCCACGGAGTGCGCTCGTCAACGAGTGAGTCACGACCGGATACGCCCCTGGTGATTCGACGATCATATCAAAGGTCGCTGCGCTGCCTGGGCCGACCACATAGGTCTGGACTCCCGTGAGTTTATTGGCTGGGTTTCCGCTTTCCCAGACGTTGTCCCAGATCTCGGCGATCGGATGGAGCGCAGAGAACTCGTTCGGGCCGGCATTCACGAAATAGATCCGTACCCGGTCACCGACCTTGACCTCCAGTGGCTCTCCACCAGGGAAGAACGGATGGTACTTGAAGATCCCGCCGTTGAAGATCGTATAATCAAATTTCCGATCCCACATCCCCTGCACATTGTCAGGATTCTGCCACATCTCAGATTGTACGAGGACGAATTCCCGATCAGCTTTGGGTAAGGCCTTGGCATCCTTCGGGTCGACGATGATGGCACCGAACATACCGCGTGCCACGTGCTGGATCATCGGGCTCGCGCCACAGTGGTAGAAGAACACGCCGGGCTTCTTTGCCACAAACGTGAACTTATGGGTTTCTCCTGCCGAAACAGTCTTGTGGTAGTTCTTCAAGAAGTCGAGCTCAGCTGCATGAAAGTCCATGGAATGCGGGTAGGCATTGTCCTTATGGCCGATCAGAGTGAAGTTCACCGTATCGCCTTCTGTAACCCGGACCACCGGGCCTGGCATCTGACCGTTATAGGTCCAGGCCTTGTACTTTGTCCCGTTTCCATCGATGACGATTTCTGATTCAGTCGCCGTGAAGGTCACATCATGGACCTTTGCGCCTGCGGATCCAGGCATGGTGATACATCCGCTGGCTCCCAATAGGACGCCGAGTCCTAGGGTCATTGTGAGTAAACGAAACCTCTGCATAGTAGCCTCCCTTTAGGATTTGTATGGAAAAAAGACGTTGCACTGGCCAAGTACGGCGAAATGGACCCCCCTTCCGCACTTACCGAGCAGACGCCGGATCAACTATCTACCAAATTTTCGTAAAAAAATACATGGGTCTTACCATCGGATGCAATTTATTTTTCATACGAACCGCGGACGTCATGCGTGAGAATGTGATCCATCTCGTCGTGTGACGACTAATGATCGACGGTAGTAAGCACAATGTGTACCACTAGCTGTTCCCATAGGGAGAGTGGATAGCATTTCTTTGTAAAATTAATGGCCTATCAATCGACGGCAGGCATTCTATAAAAGGATCATGGATGGCTTGAATGAAAATAGGTGATGAAGCCGGAGAATCTAAAAAGATACACGTTGTATCGAATTCGATTCACCCTCCAAAACAGAGCGTGCAACCATAGTGGGACTCACAAGGCGTTTATGTTGCGTTGCGCGATTGTGACGTTTCGGCGCAACCCATGAAGCTTCGCTCGTCGAATCGGGCTGTGCTGAAACAAAGTGAAAAATGTCGATTCATCCATCTCAGAAAGTTGCCGGAGGTCGGGCGCAAGCGTCAGGCTGGATGGCTGAAAGGTCTCTTCCTGCGTGGGCTCAGCCCGGAGATTGAACGGGCACACGTCAAGACAATCATCGCATCCAAAGATCTTGTTGCCCATTCCCACTTGGAGTTCGCCGGAAATGGCGGTGGCATCGCTACGAAGCTCAATCGTGAGATAGGAAATGCAACGGGTGGCGTCAACAACGTAGGGTTCGGTGATGGCCTTGGTCGGACAGGCTTGAATACAGAGCGTGCAGCTTCCGCATAGATCGGTTGCCGGTTCATCGGGTTCAAGTTCCAGCGTCGTGAGGATTTCTCCGAGCAAGAGCCAGGAGCCATGCTCGGCTGAGACGAGATTCGAATGTTTCCCGATCCAGCCCAAGCCCGCCCGCTCAGCCCAGGCTTTCTCCATGATCGGGCCCGTGTCGGAGTACGAACGGGTTTTCGCATCGGGTTCTAGACTGTGAATGAACTGTTCTAGGTGTTTAAGCCTGGAATCAAACAGCTTGTGGTAATCCTTCCCCCACGCATACCGGGCGATACGGCCGTAGCCGGGCTGTTCGTTGGCGCGATGTTCCGTCAGGTAGTTGATCCCCACTGAGATCATCGACCGGCAGCCCGGAAGCACGTGACGGAGGTCGGCTCGTCTTTCCGGCGTCCGTTCCATCCAGGCCATGTTCCCGTGATAACCGCGTTGAAGCCATTGGCTGAGCCGATCCAGTAAGCGCTGAGGTAAAGGGGTTGCCTCGTCGTCACCTCGGCTGGTGTTTTGATTACTGTTGGCTGTAAAGGGATGGGTGTTGTCGATCGATGCGATGCCGACTGTGTCGAATCCCAGCGAGTGAGCTTTTTGTTTGATAGTATCGGCCAGGGACATCGGTGCGCCGAGCGATTATGGCTGCGCGGAACAGTCAAAGCGGACGCTGAATTGTGCCGAACAGCGGACCGATTGGCATCGGCCACAGGCCCCGACGATGTTCGTCTTCCAATCGGTCTTCTTGTCATCAAACCGGCATTGCAAGCGGCCGCCCTTGGAGATGGAGGTCCAGGGTTGCGTGGTGCCTGGGATCCGAGCGACCAGACATCCCTTCGGAAAGGGAACATGACAAGGGTCTGCCGTTTCATCTTTTTCCATCGAGAAGCTACACGAGAGTTCTGTGGTTGCCCGTGAGCCCTCCGGCATCTGCGCACCGGCGTCAGGAAGGATCGTCAGTAGCAACAGAATGAGGGCAGTGACCGTGGCAAGGTTATATCGGTGTGACACCATCGCGGCGGCGATCGTAACATAGTCGCTCGGCTTGCGGCCATTCAGCGGCACGCGTAGAATCCTCCGCCAGCTTCTATTCGATCCACAGGGAGGCCCTATGCTCGCGACGCGGATCACGCAAAAAGAAGGGACGTTCTATTTCATCGCCTATAAGGCCGGCGACTTGTTGCAAAAAGTTCGGTTTACGAGCCGTTACTATTTCGAAGGTGAAGAGATCCAGCAGTCTAAAATCTCAGAACATGATGACGTGGCGCAGTTTATTGCCGGCATTGAGCGCAGCGAAAAGGGTTTTCAGCGGGTTTTGAATCGACAGAAGATCAAGCAGATCGTCAATTTCTATGAAACCGTTGTGGCCCAGCCGATGATTCCGGGCACCGTGCTCCTGTTCACCGATGAAACGCTGCGCTTTCAAAAAGCGGACGGATCCGATTCTATCGGCCATCTGAGTGAGCCGAAGGGGAAATATCTGGTGATCGATGGGCAACATCGGCTCGCCGGGCTGCATTTTTTCAATGAGAAACATCCGGATCAAAGCGCGCAGGTTGAAGTGCCCTGTTTGCTGTTCGATGGACGAAGTGCTGATTTCGCCACGGAGATGTTTGTGATCATCAACTCGACCCATACCAGGATCAACCGATCGCATCTGGTGGATCTCTATGAAAAGGTGTCGTGGGAGAGCCCGGAAAAGAAATTCGCCGCGAAGGTGGTCAATCTGTTGTACGGCGAGTCGGACTCACCGCTGCAGTACAAGATCAATCGGCTGGGAGGGCGGAGCAAGCAGGAAAAGTGGATTCTCCAGTCCGAAGTATTTAATGAGCTGCTCAAGTTGGTGACGGTTCATAAACGGTGGCTGGAGTCGCATCTCGGCATGAAACCCGACCGATGCTACGCGCTGGTCCGTGATTATCTGAAAGGCGTGAAGGAGGTCATGGGTGAGGTGTGGGGACAGAATGAGCGCTACATGTTCACGCGCGACGTTACGCTCAAGGCGCTGATTCGTGTGCTCGACGACCTGATCGTGGATCGCAAACTCATTGCGGATTGGGAAGAACAGCGTTCGCACAAACCGTTTGCCGAGATCGTCAAGCCCTGGGCGCCGTTGACCAAGGAGTTTCGCGCCGATGGGTTCTACGAACGGTTTCCAGCGAAGGGGCAACTTGAGCGGGTGCGAAAGATTCATCAACGTCTGTTGGATGCCATCGTTGGCTAGGCGAGTGACGGGGCCTCCCACATGTTTCCGGCTGATTCTGTTCGCGGTTGTTCTGTTGGTACTGACGTGGGGAACCGAACAGCTAGGGGCAGCTGAGCCGGACCGGTTGGAAGTCGTGACGGAATCCGGAGGGGGAGTGCGCGCGACAGCGCAGGTGCTTTTCCCAGCCTCGCCCGCGGTCGTGCAAGCGCTGCTGTCCGATTACCAGCATTGGCCTGATCTCTTTGAAGTCCGCATGCGCGTTGCCGAGTTGACCATCCGAGACGGGGTGGCCACGGTAGACCTTCGAATCGAGCACGCGCTGATGCCTGGAGAGCATCGGCTCGTCACTGAGTCGAGGACATTGGAACGAGGTGGACTCGTGACCGACCTCATTGGTGGAGATTTCACGCGCTATCATCGCGCGTGGAAACTGGCTTCTACCGGAGAGGGGAACCAGACCCGTGCCGATTTTGAGTTGGTGGTCGAAATCAAATCTATGGTGCCGGATTGGATGGTGGCGATAGCTATGCGGCAGGAGCTCGAAGCGCATTTTCGCATCGTCAAACAGAAGGCGTTGGAACAGTCCAAACGATAATAGACATGACTCAGGATTCCGGGGAGAAAACCACCCAAAGATCAGCCCTCTCTGGGCTGTATGTCATTCTCGATCCGTCAGTTTGCCCCGACCGTTCTCTTTCCGATGTCTTGAAGGAGTCCGCCGAGGCAGGAACCAAGCTGTTTCAGTATCGCAACAAGCAGGCTTCGATGAAGGCGGCCTACGAGGAGGCGTTGCCGTTGCGAAAGATCGCACATGAGCTGGGCGTCCTCTTCATCGTCAACGATCGTTGCGATCTGGCCCTGGCGGTGGAGGCGGATGGCGTGCATCTTGGTCAGGCAGACTTGCCGCTCCACTACGCGCGAAAGCTGATGGGGCCTGAGAAGTTGATCGGCATTTCGACGCACAATCCGGAGCAGGTAGTCGCCACGGCAACTGGCAGCCCGGACTATCTCGGCTTTGGCCCGATTTTCAAGCCAGGCTCAAAGGTGGACCACGATCCGATGGTTGGCATTGACGGCCTACGAGAAGTTCGTCGGCTGACGACGCTGCCGATCTTCGCCATCGGTGGGATTGGGTTAGGCCAGGTTGAGGAAGTGGTACAGGCCGGAGCCAATGGAGTGGCGGTCATCTCCGCCATTCTGAGAGCTCCCGACATTCGTCAGGCCGTCAGCGACTTTGTCGCGCGGATTTCTGCAGCAGCATCGCCAGCTTCTTGATCGGGGTGGATCGGGAGAGACGTGCGACCGCCGGCCGGAAGCGGCCCGGCATACCGGATTCATAGGGGAGGGGCCCGAGCAGCGGCACACCGGCCCGTTTGCGGAGAATTGCCATCGTCGATCGTTCTTGTACGCGCGCGATGGCTGATCTTACGGGCTCCGTGCGATTCAGGACGAGGGCGACTATTCGGATCTTCTGTCGTCTGAGAGCTTCGATCGTCAGTAACGCGTGATTGATCCCGCCAAGCCCGGATCGCCCGACGACCACGACAGGAAGTCGTAACTGCTTTACGAGGTCCATCACGTTGTTGTGTTGTGTGATGGGCACATGCACGCCGCCGACACCTTCCACGACTATGCATTCATATCGACTTGAGAGGAGGCGATAGATCTTCCTGATGGTATCGAGGTTGATGGGCTGATTGCTCAGTTGTGCCGCCGTGAGTGGGGCGACCGGCAGTTCAAACGAATAGGGGCAGATTGCACCGAGGGGCTCCTCGCTCTCAATAATAGAGCGCAGCCGGGCCGCATCGGACCGAGACTCCTTTCCCGTTGAGCAGCCTGTCTCGATCGGCTTCATCACGCCGATCGAGAGGCCGCGTTTCTTCAGATGCAGCGCGAGCGCCGCTGCAACCAACGTCTTTCCCACGCCTGTGTCGGTTCCAGTGATGAAAATGCCGTGGTTCATGTGTACACGCCTTGCGTTACAGGTGTCTGCTGTCGCAGTTCCACACTTGGCCCGATACATCCTTGCGTTGAGCCAGGTGGACGATCGTTTCGACAACTTCTTGAATATTGGGTGGTCGGCGCAGCGCATGATCCGGCCATCCAGTTCCCTCTGGAAAGATGCCCTCGGTTAGGGTGGTCTTTTGCCATCCCGGCAGCGCTAAATTGACTCGAATATTTTTCGGCCCCCATTCCAACGCGGCTGTTCGTACGAGCCCGATCAGCCCGGCCTTCGACGTAGCGTACGCGCTCTGGCCGGTTGCGCCATGAAACCCCGTGTGGGATCCGATCACGATAATGGAACCGCCTCCACGATCGATGAGATGAGGAGCGATTGTGCGCAGGCAATGAAAGGTTCCCGTCAGATTGGTCGAGATGACGTTGTCCCAGATGTCTTCTGAATGGCGGACGAGTAAATCACCCTGTCCGAGTCCTGCATTGCAGACGAGAGTGAGTGCACCGGATGTGCAGTGAGCGAACGCGTCGATCATGAGCCGAACTGATTCAGCTTCTCGAACATCCGCCGCATAGAGATCACCGCCTCCGCCTCCGGTGAGCACTTGTTGCAAGGTTCCTTCCGCCGCCGACTTATCGCGGTAGTAATGCACGCCCACATACCACCCGGCCTTTCCGAATCCCTCACAGATGGCTCGCCCGATTCCACCGGAAGCTCCAGTCACGAGCGCGGCTGGTCTCGATTCAATCGAGGGCGACATGCAACGGATTATGCGAGGAGAGCGGCACGAAGGCAAGCGATGGCGACTTCCGGTGCTCTATCGTTTTTCTGACAATTTAAAGAAGGAACTACAGGCTGACTCGGCTCACTGCGCTTTTTGGAGCCGTCCAGATAGTCTGAAGTAGTTTCGGCGTCGGCTGCGAAGGATTCTCACGAGGCTTTTGCGAGCATGCGGCTCTTGGCTTCTTCTAGGAAGGCGATGACCTGATCGCGACTGACGGTCGGGAAGCCTTGAAGAAAATCGTCGATTGTTTCGCCGCCTTCCAAATATTCGATCAATGTCTGGGCCGGTACACGGGTGCCGGAGAATACGGGGGTACCTCCCAGTACATCGGGTGAGGAGGTGATCAGTGGTGGTGCAGTCGCCATGATTTATGAGGATAGCGGAGCATCGCTGGTTTTACAAGCAGCCGCTTGCGCCTCATTAGTAATCAAGGAAGCCGTTCGTGAGTTAGGTGGTTACTGCGGTGTTAGCCGAAAGGAGGAGTCGTAATTCCTGCGCTATGCACGATTCAAGTTCCGACATCATAATATGCGATTCGCGGTGACGCGGACGCATCATGCGACTTGCTCGCAAAATTTATCCCCAGAAGATGTGGACGAAGGAGCGGGATATACTCGGTTTTGCTGCGGAATCCCCGATTATTCTGCCTTCACTCGGGTCGACCAGAGCCCAATCATGATCACCGCAAGTGTCAATGCCTGTGGGACAAGGCTCTGTATGCTTGGGTGAATGCCCAGGACCGGGAGAGAGACGAAGCGCACTCTTGTGATATCCAACACTCCGGCTTCTTGCAGCGCTGCGATGCCGTTTCCGACAAAGACCACCGCCATCAGCGCCAACAGGATTGAGGCGACCGAAAAAAACGGCCCGATCGGCAGTCGGACGCTATAGCGGAGGATCATGCCGCTGACGAGCGCCAGCAGCACCGCTGCCGCGGCGATACCCCAGAGTACCGCATCATGTCCCACTGCCCCGACCTGTGACCACAACGTCTGATAGAACAGGATCACCTCGAACAGCTCGCGGTACACGACGAGGAAGGAGATGCCAGCCATCGCCCAGAGTGTACGCCTGGCCAGCGCGCTGTTCAGTTGCTCGCGGACGTACCGGCTCCAGGCTTGCGCGTTCGAGCGGCTGTGCAACCACCAGCCCACGTAGAGCAGCATGGCCGCGGCCAGCAATGCCGTGATCCCTTCAGTCATTTCGCGGTTGGCACCTGACAGGCTGAGCATGTAGCGGGCGAGCGCCCATGTCATGGCGCCCAACACCATCGCTCCGATCCAACCGAGATGGATGTAGGGGAGCGCGTCACGCCGGCCGGTCTTGACGGCGAAAGCGACGATGGTCGACACGATCAAGATCGATTCCAATCCTTCGCGCAGCAAAATCACCAACGAACTCACGAAGGCTGTGTTTGGGGAAAAACCGCCGTCGGTGAGCGCATCGGTGGCGCGGTCGAGCAGCGTCTTGATTGTCATCGTCTGTGCGGTCACCGCTTCGGATGGCTTCTCTTTGTCGATGGCGGTGCGCAATGCCATCATCTCGCGCTCAATTTCCGCACGCAGCGGTGCGTCAACATTGTTCAGCGCCGACTCGATCAGCTCGAATCCTTCAAGATAGGCTGCGATCGCGAGCTGTCGAGCCTCATCACGGTTCCTGTTCGCATAGGCCTGCGCTGCCTCAGCGACCTTCGTGCGTGAGTAGATCAGCGGTTCTTGGACTGTGGTTTGTAACGCATGCGGCTTCAGCGTGAGGTAGGCACGCACCGCATCTATCGACGAGCCGGCGGACGCTTGCTGGCCGGGTGCTGTTCCCACCAATACGGACAAACTGGGGAACGCTGCTTTTCCCTCTCCTTGCTTCCACAGCGCCTCGCCTTTCTCAATTTCTTCGGGATCGGTTCGCAAGCCGGCGGTGAAAAAGGCCAGGGCCCAGCGGTCGGCCTCGGAAAATTCGGTGAAGGCGCGCATCGCGGTCCCACGCACGCCAAGCGTGATGGTATTGTAGAGGCCATACAGGCTGCGTTGACGCATCCGAACGTCATCATGGAAGTTGCTGGGTACCGGTTCGAGTCCCTTGGCCAGTGGCCCATCGCCTTGCCCCCGTAGGCCGTGGCACATGACACAGTGTTGAGCAAACAGCGTCTCACCCTGCTGGAGATCGGGAGGCTGCCGCGGGGCCGCGCGAAGCTTCCAGGCTTGGATCACGCCAATGAGCAGCTGATCAGCGAGTGCAGAAATCTCCCGGCCCGATGCTTTGGCCTCGATGCGGGCCAGCAGTTCGCGTGCCTGCTGCACTAACACGTCTTGTTCAGGAACAGCGGGTAACTGGCCAAGGAGCGAGAGGGCTTGGGCGGCGAACTCGCGCTGTTCCGCATACTCTTCGGCATGGATTATCTGTCCGTCACGCACCGACTCAGGGTAGTCGACCCCGACATAGTCAAGCATGTGGACGATGGTCTGCGCCTTCTCGTCGTCAGCCGGGGCTGCCATGGCGGTATAGGGAAGGCTCGCTGCCAACAGGATGATGGCCAGCCAGCCAATAATTCGCATAGGCTTCATCACGGGACGATCCTCCGCGCGTGCGAGCGCGTCGCTAGAGTGATTGGTTCTCACTGAGACCCTGTGGGATAGTATCGATGCTCTTGCTACGATCAATCGCTTCTGCGAAGACTAAAGGAACGCTATGAGTTTTCGCAAGAGCCTGCGAAAACTTGCTGCGTGATTGTCCGCCTCGATTATTCGATAGGCGGAACGACATCGTGATGGCTCTCCACTAACCATCGGCTCAATCCTTATAAGAACCAGTGACATCCGGGCTCGACATTTGGCCGCAGAGATTGCTAAAATCATAAACTGATAGCAGTTCTCAATATCATAACTTGATAGCGTGAGGCCAGCGTTCGTTGAGACCAGAGCCCACCGGCATCAGATGATGCCGGTGGGCTCCGTCGTTTTAGGCCAGAGAGGTGACCGCACATGAACATGACCAGTCAGACCATCGAGCAGTTGTTCCAAAAGCATCGGTACGAACTCGCTCAGGCGATATTTCGCATTGTGCGATGTGAGCAAACCGCAGCCGATTTAGTCCAAGATGCCTATCTGCGCTTCATTTCTATGGGACGCTCCACGTCCATCTCTTTTCCTCGCGCGTTGCTCTTTCGCACCGCCAAGAATTTGGCGATTGATCATCTTCGGCAAGAGAAGTTCGAACCGCGTGGCGAGGAAACGGCCGGTCTACTCTTGGAGACAGCTTCTGGAGCGCCATCTGCCGAACAGGTTCTGTCCGACAAGCAGCGGTTGCAAATCTTGGCGAAGGCCATTGAAACGCTTCCGCCTCGGTGCCAGGAAGCGTTTCTCCTCCATCGCGTTCATGAGTGCTCCTATCGCGAAATTGCTCGCCGACTATCGATCTCAGAAAGTGCCGTGGAAAAACTCATCATGCGGGCGCTGCTTCATTGCCGAACGATGCTTCAACGGCATGACCTCGCGTGAGGTGAGGGAGTGGCAGGGATATTCGTCAGACGTTATACTGACTTGTTGTTGACGTTGTGGCTCGTTTCGCGATGGCTAGTCTACGATGACGTTGGATTTCAGCGGCGACCTTCATCCTCCCGTTTCCGACTCCTCATCTTCGTGTTTTGAAGAAGCCACCGAGTGGTTTGCACGGCTTCGATCCGAGAACTGTTCGGACGAAGAACGGCGGCTGTTTGAATCCTGGCGTAGCCGGGCCCCTGAGCACGCCGCGGCCTATGAGCAGGTGATGGCGCTCTGGAGCGATCCTGCCTTGCGATCGGCGGCGACCCAGGCGGCGGCCCTGTCGCGTCCATTCGAGTCGACGAATCCGGTTGCTCGTCGCGTTCCGTTCCAGGTCAAGCCGTTCGCGCTCGCAGCCACGATCGCCGGGGTATTGATCTTGATCGGTCTCGGAATGGACCTCCCGCTTCGCCTTGCCTCCGACTATCACACTTCGACGGGCGAGCGCCAAGTCGTCCAGTTATCGGACGGCTCTGTCGTCACCATGAATACGCGAAGTGCCATCGGCATGGCCTACGACGATCGGAATCGCCGAGTCGACTTGCTCGCAGGAGAAGCGTTCTTTCAAGTCGCTCCGGATGCGCAGAAGGCGTTTGTCGTGTCCAGCTATGGAATTACGACGCGCGCCGTGGGCACCGAGTTTCTGGTCCGCCATCAAGCGGATGGTATTCAGGTGACAGTCACCGAAGGCGTGGTGGAACTCGCGCCGGCCCATTCCGGTTGGGCGCCCATTCACGTGGCCGCCGGAAAGCAGATTGTCGTTTCCACCAGGGGGCCGGAACCGGCGCGTGATGTAGATGTCAACCGGGTCACTTCGTGGCTTAGGGGGCGACTCGTCGTCGAAGATGCGCGGCTCGGTGACGTGATCGAGGAACTCCGTCGATACCATTCCGGGACCATTCAGGTGTGGAACCGTTCGGTCAATGAGATTCGGGTCAGCGGGAGCTACAATCTTGCCGACCCCATGGCAGTCTTGCTCGCGCTCACCGAGACCCTCCCGGTTCAGATGGCACGGGTAACGGACCGTGTCGTGGTCTTGTTCTAGCCCCACGAAAATTTTTTTGTTCTTCATGTGAGGACATGCACTCCTCTTCCGTCTACAGGAAGCCGGTCATGTTCGTACCGGCGTACAACTGACGTGGAGGACATATGACAGTAGGTGCGCAACGGACATGGTTTCTTATGGCTCTGACTGTACTGACTATCCTTGTTCGATCGCCGCTGTGGGCACAGACCACGTTTTTGGATACGACGGGCCCAGCGTCGATCCAATTCAATATTCCCGCGCAGCCTTTGGCCTCGGCGTTGAGCGCATTTGCGGAAACGTCCGGCAGGCAAGTAAGTTATCCTGCTGAACTCGCTACAGAGCGATCCTCCTCGCCGGTCACTGGCACCTTCACAGCGGAAGCAGCCTTGAATGTCTTGCTTGGAGGAACGGGGCTGACCTACCGCTCAACCGACACGGGGACCATCACCCTGGTTCAAGAGCCTCCGGCCGCAACCTCAACCGCCCCAGCCGTCGACCCGGGACCGGACGTGCCCGTTGTGCCGCCATCGACCAATTCAACGGAGCAGCAGAAACCGATCAAGGTGCCGGAAATCATGGTCAAGGAAGTCAAGGAACGTGCGTATGCGGTGGATAGTGCCTATACCGCCACACAATCCGATGCGCCGATCAAGGAGACCCCGGTGTCGATCCAGGTCGTGCCGCAAAAAGTCCTGCAGGATCAGCAGGTCATTCGGGTGCGAGAAGCAATGAAGAACGTCAGTGGAGTACAGCCCGGATTCGGGTCAGGCTTTGGGTTTGTCTACGACACGTTCCAAATTCGAGGGTTCCACAATGTGCAGAAGAGTTTCCTGCTTCCTCAGACCTATCGTAACGGCAACCTGATGGTGGGCTCGGTCATTTCCATGGCGGACGTCGAAAGGATCGAGTTGCTGAAGGGGCCGGCGGCGGTTTTGTATGGTCGGGTTGAACCCGGCGGCATGGTCAATATCGTGACCAAGCAACCCCAGAGCGAAGCCCACTACGCCATTCAACAACAATTCGGCTCGTATCAGTTATTCCGAACGATCGGCGAAGCGACCGGTCCGCTGACGAAAGATGGATCGCTGCTATACAGACTCGACTTTGAATTTGCCGATCAGAAGTCGTTTCGCGACTTCTTGGATAACCGATTGGGATTCGTCTCGCCGAAGATCCGGTGGAAACCGGCCGAGCGGACACAAATCGACTTTGAGTACCTGTACACGAATCAGCTCACGAAAAATGATTGGGGCATTCCGGTCATCGGGAATCGTGTTGCCAGTGTGCCTATTTCACGGTCGTTTTTCGAGCCGAACGGGTCTGTTAGAACACAGGTCCATGCCGGTGGGCTGACGGTGACGCAAGGATTGTTCGACAATTGGACGGTGCAAGGCCGGGTCTTTAAGTATGTCAACTATGGCCGCTGGTTCGACGTGGGGAATTCCTTCTTGGACGAATCGACGGGAGATCTGCATCGGTTCCTCTCGGATACGCCCTACCGCTATGACTCCACGGTCGCCAGCCTGAAACTGTCGGGAGTGTTTGAGACGGGGCCGGTCGCGCATCGGGTGGCCGTCGGCGCGGATTATTATCATCTCACGATCAAGAACGACGGCGTGTTTCTCGATGACATCAGCACCATCAACATTTTCAACCCGGTGTACGGACAGGGGCTGATAAGCTCGGCGGGGCAGCCGTTCAATTACTTCTTTAGATATAGTGACGACTGGTATGGGATATTCCTGCAGGATCAGATCAAAATTGGAGAGAAGCTGCATCTGCTGGGTGGCGTGCGGTACGACAACGCAAAGACCTCAACGACATTCAATGAAGACCGTTCCGATCCGACCAAAACCGTCAACGGTCAATTCAGCCCTCGATTCGGCATTCTCTATCAGCCGGTTTCGTGGCTGGGTCTCTACGCCAGCTACACGCGAGGATTCAATGGGGAGAACGCCGGTCGTCTCGCCGATGGATCACAGGCGATCAAACCGGAGCGATCGACCCAACTTGAGGCGGGGGTGAAGGGATCATGGCTTGACGATCGCTTGCGGGCTACGGCGGCTGTCTACGAACTCACCAAGGAGAATTTGGCGACACCGCATCCGAACGCGGCATTGTCCGCGCTCGGCGTGGTGGAACTGGCTGGAGAAGCCAGAAGCCGAGGCGTTGAATTGGACATCCAGGGCGATCTCTCGAAATCCTGGAGCGTGATCGGCAGTTATTCGTATATCGACGCGAGGATCACGGAAGACACGCTGACCAAGGGGAATCGTCTTCCGAACGTGCCCAGAAATTCCGGAAGCTTCTGGGTCAACCATCAATTCGTCGAGCTCGGTCTGCCGAACCTTGGCGCGGGCATCGGCGTGTATGCGATGACGGACCGGCAGGGAGACCGAGAGAATACCATCACCTTGCCTGGATTTGCCCGTCTTGACGCGGCCGTCCACTATGTTCATCGGATGGAACGTTCGAAGGTCTATTTCCGTCTCAATGTTCAAAACCTGCTGAACCAGGAGTATTTTCTGGCGGCAAGAAACCGAGCAACGGTCTATCCGGGCGAACCCATTACCGTCTTGGGACAAGTTCGATTCGAGTACTGAGTGGGCACAGGCAGCGTGGGCTGCGGGGTAGGAGGGGGAGTAGCCATGCTGAATCTCATTATCGCAGGCACCGTACTTGCCGGTTTCATGAGCGGGTGCACGCATCAACTCAGCGGTCAGGACCAGGGGAAGGTGGATGAGACAGGAGCCTGGTCTATCCAGGAACTGGCTTTAGGCGGCGCCTTTACTCCTGCTGTTGCGGTAGACGCCCGAACTCAAGCCCTGTATGTGGCCTATGCGATGCCTCACCAAGGTGGTGGATATGATCTCTTTATCCGCCGGGGCCAATCGGGTCACGTGGGGATGAGCGAACCGGTTCGAATCAATACGGAAGCGAGCGTCGCGCATCCCATCCAATCGGCTCCGATCCGTATCGCGGTCGCACCAGACGGCGAGCTCTATGTCGTGTGGCGACAGGAAAACATGTCTTCGGAGGTCTTGAAAGACTATCCGTGGGGGCTGACGAAACTGCTCGTTACCCGCTCCCTCGACCAAGGGCAGACATTTGCCGACCCAATCGAGGTCGCTGCCGACTTTCCACATGCGAAAGATTTCCCAAGCCTCATGGTCGACGCATCCGGCCGGATCTCTATAGCCTGGCTCACGTACGGGCCAGGCATCGATGAGTCGGACGTCAACTTGAGTCAGTCTTCGGATCACGGGCGGAGCTTTTCACCGCCGACCGTCGTAGATCGGGTCGTGTGCGGATGTTGCGGCCCGGCGGTTGCGAGCGGCCCGGAGGGTCTCACGATCGTGGCGTGGAGAGACATTGAACGATCAATGGGAGGGGCCGCCGATGCCGAAATCCGCGATATCAAGTTCAGGACGACCTTGGATAACGGAGTTCACTTTACTGAACCCCAGGCGGTACCCATCTCCGGCTGGCGCGAGTCGACCTGTACGCATACGGCAAGCAGCGTGGCGGTTGATCGAAACCACCGGGCACACATCGCATACTACAGCGGACGGCCCGATGCGCAAGGCACCCACTATGCCGCCTTTGATGTGAAGGATGGGCGATACAGCGCGCAGGTTCCCCTGACGGTCGGGGACTTTGTGCCGCCGTCGAAGGTGAGTCTGGCGCTCGTGGATCAAAAGCGGGTGTGGCTCGCATGGGAGGATCGCGTCGATCAGTCGCATGCGGGCCTGAAGGACCAGGGCGGAATCGATGCGTCCTCAGCGTTGATCCGCTATGCCTCGATCGATGAACGCTCGGGAATGATCCAGCGAATAGGCACCCTCGGACCCGGCGTCATGCCGCAGGTCGCAGCGGGGCCAGCCGGTGTGAATATCGTCTGGTCCCATCAAGGCACGATCTTCTTGGCGAGGCGATAGCGTATGGCCAAGTGTCTCTGGGCGATGTTGGTGTTCAGTGGGATCGTCGGATCGGCTTGGGCGGTAGACGATGTCGGTGGATTGCCGCCCTACACGGTGACGACGTTCGAGGGTAAGCCGGTCGCCATGCACGATCTGCGTGGCAAAGTGATGGTCTTGAATATTTGGGCGACTTGGTGCGGGCCCTGCCGAAAAGAAATGCCGTCGTTGCAGGAATTGCATCGGCGATATCATGAGCGAGGGTTGGACGTCGTGGGAGTGAACGTCGATAGGCCGCAAGAGGACCGACACAAGAGAATACAAGAACTGACCGGTCGCTTGGGGGTCGAGTATGAAATCCTCCTCGATCCGGAACAGAAGTTCGTGCGGGCGTTCCGAGCCATCGGTGTGCCACAAACCTTGCTGATCGATCGCGGTGGTCGAGTGGTCCGCCATTGGCGTGGGGCATTCGATCCAATGGCTCCCGAGGTCGTGATGCTGGTCGAACGGACCTTGAGCCAAAGTCCATAAGCTGGTGAGTCGAAAGGGTTGAGGTTCGCGTATGAGGGTGGCCATGCGCCGTCTCTGGATTCGGGTTCACCTGGTGATCGGCCTGACGGCGGGAGCCATCTTTGTCGTTATGGGGCTGTCCGGCAGTGCGCTGGTATTCCATCAGGGACTGGATCGCTGGTTGAATCCAGAGCAGATGACCGCCCCATTTGGCGAAACATGGAAGTCTCTGGATGAGTTAGTCGCGGCTGCACGGGCGGCCGAGCCTGCGCGTGTCGGTCCCGCCGCAATGGAATGGCCTTACGATGATCGCGGTGCGCTGGTCTTTTGGTTTAAGGAGCCTGCCACGGCTCGAGAAGGCGAGGAAGCCGACTGGTTCGAGGTCGATGTCGATCCGTATACAGGGAAGGCGCTGGGGGCCAGATCCTACACCGGACATTTCACAGGATTTCTCTATGAACTCCATGAGTCTCTCATGGTGGGATCTGTGGGTGAGGCACTCGTCGCACTGACGGGAGTTCTGCTGGCCGTCTCATTGGCAACGGGCGCCTATCTGTGGTGGCCGAGGTCAGGCCGAATGCTTCAGGCCTTTTCGTTTCAGGATCGATCACATCCGGCTCAACGGCACCTGGATCTCCATCGGCTGACAGGCGTGGTGTTTCTGCTGGTGCTGATGGTCGTGGCCCTGTCCGGTGTGGGCGTGATCTACCGCGAGGAGATCCCGCCCTTGCTGAACGAGGTCGTTACGGTCCGTCATTGGCCAGGCCAGCTGAACTCGACCGTTCGGCCGGATACCCCACCGCTCTCTGCCTCGCAGGTGGTTGCGATTGCCCGGCAACGGTTCCCCCGGTCGACGGTACGTTGGCTGGATTTTCCAGTGGACGCGACGGACGTGTTTCGGATCGGTCTACGCAACCCTCGGGAACCGGCGGGGGCTGGGGCCGCCGCAACTGATCGGCTGTGGTTGGATCAGTACACGGGGGAACTCCTGGCGGAACGCGACTGGCAGACTTTCTCCTCTATCGACAAGGTGCTGTCGGTGATGGTGGATCTTCACAATGGCCAAGCCTTCGGCTTACCGGGTCGGGTGATCGTATGCCTGGCCGGTCTTGCACTCCCGATTCTCTACGTGACGGCGCTACGAATGTGGTGGCTGAAGCGGACGGCTCGTCGGAGGAAACCGGCGACTGCCCAAGCCATAGAACCTTCCCGCCGGTCCCTTCCTCTCTCTGCCTCTCACGATCGAACAGAATCACCGTCCGATTTGGCACGATGACAAGTTCTTCAGCGTTCTCTCAGATGTTGCGCCAATACTAGTGCTTTGGTTGGGTAGGTGAGGTCTTTAACTCCTCATCCGTCTAATGTATGTCGTGGGTGGGTGTGTCACGCTACCGCCTAATGGCACTATCCCTCGGCGGAAAATGACATTGGAAACAAAGTTGAAAGGTCTCGCTGGGCTTGCCGGAATTGCGGTCCTGATCGCTGCTTTCACGATCCGATTCGGAATTTGGTCGGCCAGTGAGTCTTCGACCAGTGGATCCGAGTCTGCTCAGACGACCTTGGTGGAAGTCGCCGCCGTCACCGTCGGTTCAATCACAGAATCCATTCAGGCCGTGGGAACGCTGGAGGCTATCGCCTCGATCACGGTGCGACCCGAGGTTGCAGGGGTCATTCGCCGGATCCATTTTCAAGATGGACAGGTCGTCGATCGCGCGGCTCCGTTGGTGGAACTCGACCCGGAAGAACTCCAATCGCAGGTGACCCAGGCAGAAGCGGAAGAAAAGATGGCGCTGGTGACGTATGAGCGATTGAAGCGGATTACCGATGAACAGTCCGCTATTGTGCCGGCTCAGCAGATGGACGAAGCCAGAATGGCCTGGCATGCGGCTTCAGCAAATAGTCGCCTCTACGCGGCTCGTCTGAAGAAAACCACGATCCGTGCTCCGTTCAGCGGGACGGTGGGGCTCCGGCGCGTCTCAGTCGGCGATTATCTTCAGCCGGGGCAGGACATCGTGAATCTGGAGGATCTGCAAAACCTCCATGTGGATTTCAAGATCGCTGAGGTGTGGTTGAGTCGCTTGCATGTCAATCAGAAACTCATAGTGACGACTGAGGCCTTCCCGAACACCATCTTCGAGGGGCATGTGACAGCCATTGATCCGAGAGTCGATGCCGTCAATCGGACCGTGGCGGCACGTGCGACGATCCCGAATCCGGAGCGTACGCTCAGACCCGGCCTCTTCGTGACCGTGCGGGTGACCCTTGGGGAGGATCCTCAGGCGTTGCTGATTCCGGAAGAGGCGGGCTTTCTTCGGCAGGAGAAGGCCATGGTGTTTCAGGTCGACGGCCAGACGGCCCGGTTGAAAGAAGTCACGTTCGGCGCGCGTGAACGGGGGATGGTCCACGTGCGCGCAGGGTTGAAAGAGGGAGACGCGGTGGTCAGGACCGGGACTCATAAGCTTCATGACGGCGATCTCGTCTCGATAAAAACACCCGAATAACAGCCGGCCTCTTTCCCGGGCATGACTGTGCCTTCTTTGTCCCATCACGAGCAGACATGACACTTTCCACAGCCTGTATTCGTCGACCGGTATTCGCGATCGTGATGACGCTGCTGCTGGTGTTGTTCGGAATCTTGAATTTCCTCCGATTGCCGGTTCGTGAGTATCCCGATATCAAACCGCCCATCGTCTCGGTTCAAACGGTGTACCCCGGCGCCAGTGTCTCCGTGCTGGAGTCCGATGTCACGACACCACTGGAGGACGCACTCAGCGGCATTCAAGGGCTTCGGACGATCACATCTGCCAGCCGCGAAGAAGTGTCGCTCATCACGATGGAATTTGAACTGGGACGAGACCTGGACGGCGCCACCAACGATGTCCGCGATCGGGTCGCTCAGATCCGCCCGCTGTTACCGTTGGGGATCCTTGAGCCCCATGTCCAGAAAGCCGCAGTGGAGAATACCGAGGTCTTGTGGCTCGCGGTCTCCAGCGAGCGTCATTCCGAACTGGAAATGTCTGACCTCGCCGATCGGTTCATCAAAGCGCGGCTGGTGATGATTCCCGGAGTGTCGGCCGTCTACCTCGACGGTGAACGACGCTATGCCATGCGGATTTGGTTGGATCCCGATCGGCTTGCAGCTCGTCGGCTGACTGTTCAGGAGGTGGAAGACGCGATCCGAAATCAGAATGCCTCGATCCCGGCCGGTCGCATCGAGAGCAATCAGATGGAATTCAGTGTCTCACTCAAAGGGACGCTCCAGACTCCAAAGCAGTTCGAATCGCTGATCGTAGCTTACCGGGAAGGATATCCTGTTCGTTTGGAAGACGTGGCACGGGTGGAACTTGGCGCGGAGGATACGCGCAAGCTCGGCCGGTTCAACGGCCGACCGTCGTTAGGCATCTCTGTGTCGCGGCAGTCCAAAGCCAACACCCTGACCGTGGCCCGTACCGTCAAGGAGCAGCTGCCGTCCATTTCGGCAGGATTGCCGGAGGGCATGGCGTTAGCGGTCGCCTGGGACAGTTCGACGCCGATCGAACGGTCATTGGACGAAGTGTATGTGGCCTTGGGCCTGGCGCTGCTCCTCGTGGTGCTGGTGATTTATTGTTTCCTCGGGAGTGTGCGTGCCACGCTTGTGCCGGCTGTCGCCATCCCGGCCTCGATCGTCGGAACCTGTACGATCATGTGGGTGACCGGGTGTTCGTTGAATGTGCTGACTCTGCTGGGCCTTGTGCTTGCCGTCGGCCTCGTCGTGGATGATGCGATCATCGTGCTCGAGAATATTCATCGCCGTATCGTCGCCGGCATGCCTCCCTTGCAGGCGGCCGTCGAAGGGACGAACGAGATCGCCTTCGCTGTGATCGCCACGACGATTTCACTCGTCGCCGTCTTCGTTCCCATCGCGTTCCTGACCGGCATCGTCGGACAACTGTTTGCGGAACTTGCGATTGCGATTGCCTCAGCGGTGCTCTTGTCCGGATTCGTGGCGCTGACGTTAACGCCGATGATGTGTGGGCGTCTGCTTCGCCATGACAGTGGGGTGACCAGGTTTCGATTTGCCGCACGATTGGCAGACGGCGTGGGCCGACGGTATCGCCGCGGATTAGCATGGGCCATGAACGCTCGAGTGCTCGTGGTACTCGTGGCGGTCGGAGCCAGCCTTGCGAGCCTGTCGATTGTGACCCGCCTCCCGTCCGAATTGGCTCCGCTCGAAGATGCGGGATGGTTCTCCGGTTTCCTCACCGCGCCTCAGGGCGCCACAATTCGGTATACCGACACCTACGCCAAGGAGTTGGAATCGTTGCTTCAAACGGTGCCGGAGATCGACCACACCTATACCGTGGTGGCACGGGGGGACCGTCCGACGATGGTCAATCGCGCCGCGAGTTATATCACCTTGAAGGATTGGAAGGAGCGAACGCGGAGTCAACAGGAGATCGTCGCGCGTTTGAATCAAGATCTCGGCAAGTTGACCGGGGTGAAGGCGTATCTGTTGAACCCGCCTTCGATCGATGAATGGTCGGAGAAGACGCCCGTGCAGTTCGTTCTCGGTGGATTGGATTATCAGGAGTTGCAGCAGGCCGCGGAGCAACTGGTGGCACGGCTGGCCGATCACCCCGGATTCGTGACGCCTGAAATGGATATCGCATTGAATGCTCCACACTTGGCCGTGAACACGCATCGCGACAAGAGCGCCGATCTCGGGGTGTCGATCGCTTCCATCGGTCGGACGCTGGAGACGTTGCTCAGCGGAAGGCCGGTGAGCACGTTTCTACAGAACGGCCGTCAATACAAGGTGATCGTGAAAATCGAGGATCGGCACCGCGAGAAGCCATCCGACATCAGTCAGCTCTATGTACGGGGGAACGATGGGACGTTGGTCCAGCTCGATAATGTGGTGACGGTTCAGGAGGTGCCGGCGCCGGAATCGTTGAATCATTACGATCGCATGCGGGCCGTCACCATCAGCGCGGGGTTGGCCGATGGGTATACGTTGGGAGAGGCGTTGCGCTATCTGGACGAAACCGCACAGTCGTTCATCAAGCCCGGGATGCGAACGGCTTACGCGGGAGAGTCGAAGACTTACGCCGAAAGCAATCGGAACCTGTATCTGACCTTTGTATTGGCGCTGGCGGTCATCTTCCTGGTGCTCGCGGCACAATTCGAGAGTTTCCGGCACCCCTGGACGATTTTGCTCGCGGTACCCCCGGCCATGTCTGGCGCGGTGTTCTCCTTGGCCGCGATCGACGGCACGCTCACCATCTATAGTCAGATCGGTCTGGTGATCCTGATCGGGCTGGTGTCCAAGAACGCCATCCTGATCGTGGAATTCGCCAATCAGCTTCGCGAACGAGGGCTCGATGTGTCCGAAGCCGTGATTGAAGCCGCCGTGTTACGACTGCGTCCGATTCTCATGACGACCTGCGCGACGATCCTCGGGGCACTCCCGCTCGCATTGGCAACCGGCGCGGGTGCAGCCGGCCGCCGTCAGATCGGCGTCGTGATCATCGGAGGGTTGTTGGTATCGACCCTCGTAACCCTTGTCCTGGTGCCGGCCGGTTACGTGATCCTCTCGGGACGCACGCTGCAATCTCAAGCAGAGGGAACAGAATAGCCATGGAGACCAGATCTTCGGTTTGCCGTTGTCTTGTGGGCGTTGTGCTCGCTGGTCTGTGGGGCTTTGCGTCGCCCTTGGCCGGTTTGAGCTTGGATGTGACCCAACCGATTGCGACGGAAAGGCAGGAATCCATCTCACTGTCCGATGCGGCCGTTCGCGCGCTGCAGAACAATCTCGACATCAGTATCAGCCGTCGCACCAAGGAAAGCCGCCTTGCCGACATCATCATGGAACAAGCGAAGTTCGATCCCACGGTGAGCGTGAACGGCCGATATCTCCGGACGGTCGATCCGCTTGAGCGACCCGTCTTCGGAGCGACGGGAAACCTACTGAACCAGATCACGAGGTTCGACCAGCGCAACCATTCTCTGACCGTCGGTGCTTCGACCAACCTTGTGACGGGCGGCAATGTCGATGTCACCTATAATCCCGCTCGCAACAGTGTGAATCAGGATCTTGCCGAAGGATTCCTGTTCAACCCCTCCTGGACCGGCGGCCTCTCGTTCAGTCTGATCCAGCCGTTACTCAAAAATGCCGGAATGTCTGTCAACAAGACCTTCATCACCGTTGCCCAAAACAACGCCGTCGTCGAACAGCATGTCTTTCGTGACCAGGTCATGACCGTCATCGCATCCGTCGAGCAAAATTATTGGGAACTGGTGTACGCCCGAGAGAATGTGAAGGTCGCACAGGCGGCACTGAAGGCTGCCGAGGAGCTGCTGGCGACGAACCGGATCAAGGCCAAAGCCGGTGTGATGTCGGTCGTCGATGTGCTGCAGGCCGAGGCGGCCGTGGCCTCGAGAGTCGAGCAGATCTTAGTGGCAGAGAAAGCCATTCAGGATGAGGAAGATCAATTGCGGACGCTCCTCAATCCCGGCGAAGCTGAGCTGCGGCAAACGGTCCGCCTCACGCCCCTCGACGCGCCGATCACCTCTATGGAGACCCTCAGCCTCGAAGAAGCCATCGAGACTGCGATTGAGCAGCGCCCTGAAATTACTCAGGCAAAAAAGCATATCGAATCCAGCGAGATCAATAAGAAGTTTGCCCGCAACCAGCTGCTGCCCACGCTCTCCCTTCAAGGTACGATGGGACTTTCCGGGTTAGGGAGTGATTTCGGCAACTCCGTCGCCAGAAACTTCAGCGGTGATTTCTATAACTATGGGGCCGGGCTGCTGTTCAGCTATCCACTCGGCAACCGTTCCGCGCTCAGCGCGTACAATAAACGCCAGTTAGAAGCCAAAAATGCCGAGGACACTCTGGCGAGGGTCCGGCATCAAATCATTCTCGGGGTCCGTGAGGCGGTTCGCCGTGTGCAGACCGACTTCAAACGCATCGAAACGACCCGCTCGGCACGGATTTTGGCTGAGAAACAACTGCATACCGAACAAGAACGGCTGCGGGTAGGGCTGAGCACGACGCGTTTCGTCCTCGATTTCCAGAGCGATCTCGCGACGGCGCAGGGCAATGAATTACGGGCCATCGTCGACTACAACAAGTCGCTCTCCCATCTGGAGCGACAAAAGGCCACGACGTTGGATCGATATCAGCTTGAAATCTCTTAGATGTTCCATAACTTGATGCCACGGATGACTCTCACCAGAGGCCGAACGGGTTTGGTATGTCTTGGCAGGCCAAAATTTCGTCCAGGCTGGGTGAGGTTTTGTCAGCCGAATCCGTCTATCTAGATAGTGGTCTGGCAGACCAAACCGATTGGTTCACCTTGTGAACGAGTCAGGACTGTTGACAAAGAATGAGGGATGTATCGCATGAACGCACTGACGCAACTGGTTGATTTTGGAGTTATCGGGTTACTGGTCCTGCTCAGCCTCTGGGCTCTCGCCGTGGCGGTGGAGCGCTGGATGTACTATCGGCGTATCAAGCCGACTCAGTTCGAAAACATTCAACTCTTGGAAATGGCGCTGACGAAACGATTGGTTGTGATCGGTACCGTGGCAGCCAATGCTCCGTACATCGGCCTCTTGGGAACCGTGTTGGGCATCATGCTGACGTTTCATACGATGGGGACCTCGGGAACGATGGCGGTCAGTGCGATCATGGTGGGGCTCAGTCTGGCGCTCAAGGCGACGGCTATCGGGCTGTTGGTGGCGATCCCTTGTGTCGTGCTGAATAATATTTTGCGCCGGCGCGTCACGGAATTGCTCACGCTGTACAAGGTGCAGCATGGAGCGTGAGCTGAACCAAATCAACGTCATTCCCCTTGTCGACGTGATGCTGGTGCTCTTGGTGATCGTCTTGACCACGGCCACGTTCATTTCGACCGGGCAGGTGCCGGTCGAATTGGCGAAGGCCAAGGAGGTGAGCGACCACAAAGATGTTCCGCTGATGATCACTCTGACGGCCGACGGCCGGCTGTTTGTGAACGATCAGCCGATTCCTGCGGATGGGCTGCCGACCGTCCTGAACGGGCATCCCCGTGAGTCTGCTGTCATCCTCCGGGCCGATCGCGTCACGTTGCTGGAACGGTTTGTGGGGGTGGTCGATGAGGTAAGGGGGCTCGGTTTTCGACAAGTCAGTCTTGAGGTCTTGCGATCATGACGGCCCTCGAACTCGATCGATTGAGCGCGGCTCCCTCGGTCGAACAACGACGAGGGTGGGTGGTGTCTGCGTTGCTCCATCTCGCCGCTGGAACAGGCGTGTTGTTCTTCATGATGGAAGTTGACAAGCCGGTGTTGCAAGAGGCTTTTCGGTGGGATATCTCGATGGTTGAATCGCCGATGCCGGCTGAAACCCAGCCGGTCGAGCCGGTGGTGCAACCGCTGCCCCCTCCGGTGAAGCCGAGTCCTCCGGTTCCACAGAGACAACAGGTCATCGCTCAGCAGCCTCAACCACAGGTCCAGCATGAAGCGACCGTCGCTGTTGAAGCGACGCAAGTCGTCCAGGATGTGGTGACGAACGTAGAATCGGTCGAATCCGTTGAGCAACCGATTATCGAACAGCCTCAGCCCGTTGTTTCGACGGCACCAGCTTTTGAGCATCGCGCCGTGCAATACCGGCAGGTGCGCTATCGAGAAACTCGAGCCGATTACGGCTGGCTCAGAGATACGTTATGGCGCCGCATCGAGGAACTGAAACGGTACCCAGCACAAGCGCGGATGAATCATTGGGAGGGGAAAGTCGTCGTCGCCGCCGTCATTCGCGATGACGGAGAGGTGATGGGGGTCCGGATCGCGGAGACCTCGGGCCAGGCCGTATTGGACGAAGAGGCGATCGCCGTCATGAAAAGAGCCTCTCCCTTGGCGCTGAAATATCCGCTCGGTCAACGCCAGATTACCATTCTCATCCCGATCAACTATCGGTTGGCATTGTAATGTGCCGGATTTGGAACGAAGGAGAATTATCATGAATCGCTGGACGATCACTCGCGCGACAACGTCTGTGGCTCAAGCCGTTCTTGTCATCGGGGTACTCTGGATGACCGGCGGCTCAGCCTGGGCACAGAACAAAACGGATGGGCGAGCAGACAAGACGTTTCACGCCTCGGCAACAGACGCCAAAGGCATCGAGACGGACCTGAAAAACGTGATTTTCTACTGGGAAGAAAAAATCAGTGAGACGGCGTTCGTCCCCCACGAGCTCAAAGAAGTCCCGGTGAAACGTGGGACAGCCACTATTAAGATCAAGTTCGACAACATCAAGTTCATCGATCTCAAGCCATCCGGGAATACGCTTCCCAATGTCTCGATTACACTCGCGGACGGCAAAACAGGAGACTTTGTCCTGGCCATCGCGGGCAGCTTTAGGGGGCAATCCGATTTCGGCGAGATCGAGCTGCCGGCTGCCGAGCTGAAGAAACTGACATTTAAGTAACGTTATTTGACCACGCTGTTCCGTCTGGCGTGCTCGATGGCATGTACTCTTGAGAGCTGTGATTCAATTCATAGTGTGCAGCGTGGTGAACAAGATATGACTATGAGCGAATCACGCGTGGGGGCGGCAACGGGCCTGGATGTTCGGTGCCGCTGCGGGAAGCTGATAGCCCGCTGGGAAGGTGAGAGCCTGGTCATCAAATGTACGCGCTGCCGACGATTCGTCAGGATCCTCGCGTCGGCTATCGGCGGGAAGCCACCCTCCTGAACTGGGGCCGGTCCACATCGGTTGCCTTCCGTCGTCGTGACTCTACGTCTTGGACGTGACACGAGAAACCGTCGGATGAGGGAGCGAGCTCAGCTCTGTGGGGATGCCTCACATCGAGATTAGGTTTGCGTCTATATCCAGTGAAAGCCCGTCCTGATGACAGACCGGCAACTCTGTTGCGGAAGCCGGTCTTGATGGACGCCGTCGACAACTCTGAATCTATTTGCCCGCCTGCCCCGATGCCGTCTCAGTTCAAGTTGAGAAAATTCTGGCTCAACCTTCATCTCTATCTGGGGCTCTTCGGTGGAGCGCTGTTCGTATTGATGAGCCTCACTGGCAGCTTCCTCGTCTTTTATAAGACCATCGATGAGTGGTTGAATCCGGCGTTGGTGACGACGAGCGGCGAGGGCAGGTATCGGCCGTTGGATGAAATTGTCACGGCAGCCAAGGGAGTTGGTCCCGTCGGCGGTGTGCTGGACAGCATCGAATGGCCGTCGCACAACCACAGTAGCTTCATTGCCTGGCACAACGTCCAAATCGGCAGCACTGACGAGATACGATGGATGCAGGTCACTATCGATCCGTATACAGGAACGGTGTTGACCAAGGACCGCGAGTGGGGCGGATACGCGGTGTCGTTTATCTATGAGTTGCACCAGTCGCTGCTGATCACTACGGTCGGCGAAACAATCTTAGGGTTTGCTGCTATCTTTATGCTCGTCTCGATCGGTACGGGTTTATATCTTTGGTGGCCACGCCCGGGGAGGCTCCCTCAGGCCTTCACGTTCGCGTCTGGCGGAAGCCCCATACGCCGACAATACGAGTGGCATCGGCTCATCGGCTTCTACGGTGCGATCATCCTTGGCATGCTGGCCTTGACAGGGATCTATTTGGAGTTCGGTGAATATGTTGTTTCCGTAGTTCGGTTCTTTTCTCCTGTCCAAGAGTTCCCCAACGATGGGGATTTACGTTCGCATCCGAACCCGGGAGTTCAAGCCTTATCCGCCGAGCAAGCGGTTGCAGTTGCGACGCACGTGTTTCCCGATGGAGAGGTGCGGTACCTCGGCCTGCCCCACGATGATCACGGGGTTTACGATGTTGCGATACACCAGCCTGGAGAGGTTCGGGAAACGAGTGGCCAAAGTCGGGTGTGGATAGATCAATACAGCGGGGCTGTGCTCAAGGTTCGTGATTGGCGGAACCTCACTGCGGGGGAGACGTTCCTGGCCTGGCTGTTTCCGCTGCACAACGGCGAAGCGTTTGGGCTTGTTGGCCGATGGATTGTGTTCTTCACTGGTTTCGTCCCCCTCGTGCTCTACGTCACTGCGTTACGTATGTGGTGGCTCAAGCGACAAGCGCATCAACGGCTGAACCCGTAGGCGATCGCGTAACCACTGCGTAGTCCAAGAATGTGGGCACCCACACTGCTCGCCCTCGAGCCTCGCTACGCTCGGTCCTTTGCTAGACACTCCTGAACGCAGTTTGCTGAAATGCAAAAAAGAATTTGACAGGCACGCGCTTATAATGATATTGATAATACGTATCAATTAATGCGTCGACGCGGCCTCGCACGCTCTTGCCGCCGACGAACAACTGAAATTCACACGAGGCCAGAGGTCGTAACGACCGGAGCCCAAAGTATCCATTGATACTTTGGGCTTTTTTATTGGAAGGCGGCTGTGGGGTTGAGCGTCTGGTATCACTGACTCGCCAAGGAGATGCACATGTTCATCTGTCTCTGTAAAGGAATCAAGGAGTCTGAGTTTTCCGATCTGGCATTACGTCACGGAACGTGCCCGGAAGCGATGAAACAGGCGATGGGGCTGGATGACTCCTGTTGCGGCCGATGCGAGGCTGATTTGGAAACCATGATTGAGCGTATCGGTGAAGACCAGGTCGTGCCTTCGGTCAGAGCCTTGGTTTACTAACGGGAAGCCTGGTCTCGCGTATTCGATGGAGACCATCGAGAACAATGGCAACGACGGAGGAATGATGACATCGAACTGTGGACGATGTGGAGGCTGTGTCATCGGCGAACGCGCCCCGGACTATTATCGAGAACGACGCTGGAGATGTATTAATTGCGGGTGGTGCCGCGAGGAGATCGTCGTGCTCCAGAGTCGGGCCGTCCCTATGGCAAAACGAGGGAGCTATCAGCTCCGTGGGTAACGTCACTCTTGATCACTGGAAAGGATCACACACATGAAGCAGGTATTCGGTAAGGAGAACCCGATGAAGCTGGTATTATGCGGATGCGGAAAACTGCACCTGACGTGCGGTGCGGTCACGCTTCATTTGACTCGGGATGAATTTATGGTGTTTTCGAGTCTGTTCGGCGCTTGGCCGTGATCATCGCGCAGCCGGCTCCCAATCCACCACTAGTATCGACACAACCAAGCCCGAGTGAAGTCTGTCACTAGGCAAGGCACTTCCGCACAGAGGCGAATCAAGATGGTGGACTAGGAATGTACGTCCAAAAAGGGAGGAGCGCCTATGATCAAGCGGTATGTTCGATCAAGAGACGATCTTGCCATCGCCATCAGCTTGGCGACCGCGCTTGGTATTGTCCTATCAGCCATTGTCGGGGTATGGCTCTGGTCGGCCGTCGCCGCCGAACGAGGCGTGGCTATCCCGTAGCAGCTTCTCTGAGCGGACTAGTTCTGTCGTAAGGCAGTAATTGTGTCAGGGCGTCCTGGCAATTCAATACAGCTCGCGCCGGCCAGCTAGCGACCTAGTCGCTTCTCCAGCACTGCATCAATACGATCCGATCCTGAGTCAATGCAGCAGCTCCTCAATGCGAGGGATTGACAGCAGCGGTGCAAGGATGATATTGAGAACTCCTATCAACAATGGTCGTGGTAGGCACAAATGTATCTAAGGTAATAGGTCCTAATTCCGAATTGCTTCTGGCTGAAACGGTTCGACGCGATTGGTTCGTGCCAGCGGCATACGTATCTAAATAGCAGTCACCGACAGAAGAGGCCAGAGGTCATCGAAGACCGGAGCCCAAGACGTCAGAGGACGCCTTGGGCTTTTTTGTTGTGTGCACGACATCATTTCTTAGGGAGTGAAGGAGATAGACGATGACGACACGAAACACACACCTCGCTGAGGCAGACCTAATGGCTTCACGCGATCTCCCTGATATGGGGACCGCGCTTCGTCTGACCTATACGCAGATCGCCTCGTTGTTTCACCAGTACCGGGAAGAGCTCACGCGGCGACTGGTCGGTATGGTCAAGTCGCACGAAACGGCGGCGGATCTGGTCCAGGATACCTATGTGCGATTGCTGCGGTTGGGCGAAGCGCAAGTCGTTGAGCAGCCGCGTGCGTTGCTCCATCGCATCGCTGCGAATCTGGCGATTGATCATCTGCGGAAGGAAAAGATTGCCGTCCAAGCCTTCGATGGCATGGATGCCGCAAGGGCCATGCCCTCCCACGGGCCATCGCCCGAACGTGAGGTGCTGGCCAAACAGCGCGTTCGACTGTGTCTCCAGGCGATCGAACAGCTTCCCCCGCGAAGCCGTGAAGCCTTCGTGCTGTGCCGAGTCTATGGCTATTCATATCAGGAAATTGCCGTACGGATGAACATCTCGGAAAGTGGGGTGGAAAAGTTGTTGATGCGAGCGCTGGATCAAAGTTGTGCGGCGCTGGAGATGATCAAGGCTGAGTGAGGATCTTGGCCCCTTGAATCGTCACACTGTATACTGGTTTCGGTCTCGTCGAGCTTGTTCGACAGGACCGGCGCATGCAGCGTACGGACGATTCAGGACAGATGACGCAATCCGAGCAAGACACGACACTGCGGAAGGAAGCTGTCGCGTGGGTCATCCGTTTACAGAACGAGCGCATCTCGCCGGAAGACCGTCGGGCATTCGAGGCCTGGCTGGGGCAGAACCCTGCCCACGCGCAGATGTATGGCAAAGTCTCTACCGTCTGGGACAGCCCCGAGCTGTCTGCCGCTGCGGCTTCTAGCCGGCTTCATCTATTCAATGCAAAGCCTGTTGTATCGCGGCGATGGCCGATATGGGTCGCTGTCTGCGTCGGCTTGGCCGCCATCTCCCTGATACAACTCGACTTGGCCACTCGATGGCAGGCCGACTATCGGACCGAGGTCGGAGAGCGGCGTACGGTCGAGCTGCCGGACCGGTCGATTGCCACGCTCAATACCCAATCGGCGATCGCGCTCTCATTCGACGACGTGGCTCGTCGAGTCCGGCTGTTAAAAGGCGAAGCGTTCTTCCACGTCCAGCAGGATGCAGCTCGTCCGTTTCTTGTGGAGAGTGCCGAATCCGCCGTTCGAGCTGTTGGAACGGCATTTGTCGTACGAACCGACCCAGATGGGGATCGGATCACCGTCCTCGAAGGGACTGTCGAAGTTCAATCCAAAGCGAAGACCGACACTCCAGTCACTATGACTGCGAGATCGCAGCTCCAGGCGGAGCCACAGCACCTCGGCCGGCCACAGGCCGTCGAGATAGCGACGGCTTCCTCATGGATGCGGGGTCGGCTGGTGGTCCAGAACGTTCCCTTTTCGCAAGTGCTTTACGAGTTGCAGCGGTATCATGGCGGCAGGATCTTCCTCATGAATCGACAGGTCGGCCATATCAACGTGACCGGTACCTATAATGTCGATGATCCCGTCGGTGCGCTGGCGTTGCTCCTACAGACCGTTCCCCTCTCAACGATCAGCCTGGCTGATCGTCTCGTCATCCTGTTTTGACCCCAAAAAACGTCGATTGGCCTCGGAGCGGGTGAGGAAGAGTGTGCCCGTACCCGTCTACAGAGAACGTGAAGTGAAACACAGGAGGCCTACGGGAACGAGAGCCATGGAACGACGGAATATGCACACAAACAGACAGGTTGCTCGAGACGAGGCACGCAAAACACGGTGGACATGCATATGGGCGCAGCCTGTGAGCTGGAGCCTCGTTCTCTTTGCCTGCATTACGATGGCAGCCGGTACGGTCGTTGCCCAGGACAGTGCCATCTCAGAAGCGCCACGCGCCACGGCTGCCTTTGATATCCCAGCGCAGCCGCTTGGGGCAGCATTGAACGCCTTTGCTGACATAACGGGTTGGCAGGTCAGTGTGCCCTCCGAGTTAGTCTCCGGCCTCAACGCCTCCGGCATCAGCGGGACGTACCAGCCCGAAGAGGCTCTGCAAGCGCTGTTAGCCGGCACAGGATTGACCTATCGCCTGACCGGTACCAATGCGGTCCTCCTCATACCGGGCCAGGCGACATCGGGCGTTGCCCTGCCTGAACCAGGTCAAGCGCCTCCGCAGGAACGAATGGGCGCGCCTCTCGATGTCACGGAGCAGAAGCCGATCAAGGTGCCGGAAGTTGTGGTGAAGGAGACGCGTGAACGAAAAGACTCCTATACCGTCGACGAGGTTTCCAGTGCGACTAGGATTCCGGTGCCGGTCCATGACACGCCTCGCTCCGTCCAAGTGGTCACCAGACAAGTACTCGAAGATCAAAAGGTGATTCGGTTTAGTGATGCCGTGCGGAATGTGAGTGGTGTCTCACAGTTCAGCACCCAGGGAGGGCAGGGCGGTAACTTCATGATTCGAGGATTCGCATCGCCGTTCAATGTCTTCAAGAACGGGTTTCGCGACGACAGTTTCTTCAGCTCTCGCTCGCAACGCGATATCATCAACATTGAAAGTATCGAAGTGATTAAGGGGCCACCGTCCTATTTATTTGGCCGGTCCGATCCGGGCGGGGTGATTAATCAAATCACCAAGGCGCCGTTGAAGAATCCGTATTACTCCGCTGAAATGATTCTCGGCAATTACGATCTCTATCGGCCCACCATTGATATCGGCGGGCCGTTGAACGAGAGCAAAACCCTGACCTATCGGTTCAATGGGTTGTACGAAAACGCCGGCAGCTATCGAGAGGGTGTGCGCTCAGAACGGATCTTTCTTGCACCGACTTTCGGATGGGAGCTAGGCCCACGGACGACCTTTCGATTCGATGCTGAATATCTCTACGATAACACACCCATCGATCGTGGGTTGGTGGCCATCGGCGGTGGCGTCGCCTCCATTCCTGTGACGCGTTTCCTCGGTGACCCGCGCCGAAAGCTTGAGACGAATCATGGGAAAGCCACGCTGACCTTTCTTCATGACTTCAATGACATGTTCAGATGGCGCACAGCCTTTAGGGCGGCTGTCGCTCGTGGCAGATACAACAGCATGGAATCCTGGTTCCTGATCGGAGACGAAAATGAAGGCAACCTGAACTTAGCGCGGTTCGTGATTCCGACCACCACGCAGAGCCACTACTTGCAAAACGAATTGCACGGAAGATTCGATACCGGCCCATTCGCACACAAAACGATTGTCGGGATTGAGTTGGGGCGCGAAGTCGCGTCGGAGTCGGCGTTCAGTGATTTCGGCGGCGATACGGAAACACCTGGCGCCTTCAGTTTCACCAATATCTTCAATCCAGCCAATCGCTTTTTCCTGGATACGCCTCTCGCACAGTACAGCAATACCAAAACAGTCAATAATATTCTGGGCTTTTACTTTGGCGATCATGTGTCCCTCATGGACAAGCTCCATTTACACGGGGGAGGCCGGTTCGATTACTTTAAGCAGAACTTGACCGATCGTCTGAACCAGACCCAGGACGGCCAGACTGAGCTGGCCTTCAGTCCGTCGATTGGACTCACGTATCAACCCTGGAAGCCTATCGCGCTCTTTGTCAACTATACGGAGTCGTTTGCTCCGCAGGAGCCCGGAGTCAGAAGCGCCACCGGAGGCGTGTTCGCACCGGAGCGTGGAAAGGCTGTCGAAGGAGGTGTGAAGTTTCAGACTCCGGATAACAGGTTACGAGCGAGTATCGCCGCCTTCCATATCAAGAAGCGGAATGTCTTAACAGGTGATCCGCTCAGCGGATTCCTGTTCTCTGTACCGACCGGTGAACAGCGCAGTCAAGGCATCGAGTTTGACGTGGCGGGAAGAATTTTGCCCGGATGGGACGTTATCGCCAACTATGCCTATACCGACGCGCGGGTCACCGAAGACAACGTTTTTCTTGTTGGAAGCAGAGTTCCCAACTCGGCTCTCCATCAGGGCAGTCTCTGGACCCAATATTTCTTGCAGGATGGTCCGTTGAAGGGGCTGGGTGCCGGCCTTGGGATGTTTGCGCAAGGCAAGCGAATCGGAGTGTTTCAGTGCACAGATCCGGTCAATTGCCAAGCGCCCTTCGAGTTGCCCGGGTATGTCCGGATGGATGCCGCTGTGTACTACAGAAAGCCGGAGTTCTTCACTCGCACGAATCTTCTCGCTGCCATAAATTTCACCAACCTGTTGGATCAGAAGTATTTTTCGGGAACGCAAAACTTCAGAGAAATCGTCTATACCGGAGCGCCGTTTACCGTGATCGGCTCCGTGAAGCTGGAGTTTCAGTGAGGAACTGCTTCACTCTGGTGGTGGCGATGGGACTTTCTGGGAGAACCTGATTTCACCTGGAAGTGACGAGTTGTCGGGTCCTTGATAGTCTTCGCCGATCTGAGCTGAAGGGGAGTAGAAGCCAGAGCGCTACATCGTTGGCAGGCACAGCAGCCCGGAAGTAGGGTGCCCGCCTCAATGCGCGAGGCCTGCCAAGTTATGGCTCCTTCTGATCGACTCAGCCTGCCGTCTCCTCCCCAGTGCGACAACAATCGATCGCTGGAGAACAGCAGCCCCATGCGTGACGCATGGGGCTGCTGCAAGCCCGTCCCTACTTCAAAGCATCAAGGCCTGCCCCGAAGTTGATATGAAATGGTAGCCCATCCAGCACGAGTGCCGGAACGGACTTCACCCCGGCAGCTTCGGCTTCCTTGAGTCGGTCCTTATGCTGCCCCAGGTGTACGATCTCAAGGTTGTAGCGGGAGCGGTCAAGGGCTTCCGCCACGTTCTGCTCCGCTTCGACGCACACAGGGCACCCTGCGTGGTAAAAAACGGCTTTCTTCGACATAGTGCAACTCCTTTCGCTTGTAGTTGTGACCAAGTGTCGTGCACAGTATTAAGCACATCCGCAGCTCTATGAAAAGGAGGCACAAAATGGTTCTTACTGACAAATCGGTTCGTGCCAAGCCTAGGCGCATCACCGCGTTACTGGAGGACGTGTTGGGCTGCAAGTGGTCCTGGAGCATTCTGCGTGTTATTCACACCGGTACGAACCGCCCAGGGCAGATTGAACGAGCCATTCCCGGCCTTTCTACCAAGGTGCTCAATGAACGTCTGAAAAAGCTTGTCGCGCATGGCGTGCTCGAAAAAACGGAGTTTCCGGACGGCCTGCCGCATGTCGAGTATGAATTCACGGAACTCGGCGATAAGTTTCTGGCGGTGTTGCAGCACATCGAGGCGTTGGAGCGTGAATGAAGACGTAGGGTGGTCCTTGACTTTGCACCTCCAAAAAATCTGAAAGACTATACCATCGCGATGCTGCAGTTGGATCTTGAATCAGGTATGGACAGGAGAGTCGATGTTTTCTCCAGCTGCGTTCCTCTTCATTGTGCTACGGCGTGGTTTTGTCGCGCGGAGTATCTGTGTAGGCAACACTGATGAACGAGGGTTGTCGATCACCGTGCGCTATCGGGATCAGTTGTGTGATGTGAGGCCCGCATGACCGCCAGCGTGCGCTCTAGGATGATGCGGGCCGGTATCTCTTTTTCACGGAGTGTTTGTTTGGTAAGCGCGGCGGCAGAAGCTTGAACGACAATAGCAATATCAGTCGTGGCCCGTTGCTAGCCATGAGCCGCCAACGCATAGCCGCCGATCAGGAAATGGTCGACGTGATGGTGATTGAGCGAACGGAGGAGAGTTTTGAGATCCTCGATCGTGGCAAGTCGGCTATACTCCTCCATCACGCTCGGTCGGCAGCCAATCGTGCCATGCCTTGCGCCAAACAGTCTTCCTGTTGGGTATTCGCGACCGCATGAGATCGAAAGCGATACACCCCTTTGGGGATAAACGTACTTTTAGCCAAATGGGCGATTGCCTCGCTGAAGTGCGCACCTTCTGCTAGTAGCGTTCCCTCGCCCTCTCCGGCAATCGGTCGCTCACGCCTATGCCCAACAGTGATCATGCTCTCTACTCTACCTGAGGTTGAAAAAGTGGGCGAGCTGTACGGTGAAGGCGATGGCTTGCCGCTGTTGAGATGCCTATGGTACCGTCGCAGTCTTATGTCTGGAGCATGACTATGCTGAAACGTGAACTGGTAACGCGGTTGATAACGATAGTGAGCCTGTGTGTTCTGTTTGGACTTCCCATACTGACCGAGGTCGTGGCGGCGGAAGATCCGGTGACGATCGCAAAATCCGAGGACTATTTCCCTGATACCCCTGGAAGCCGGTGGAGCTATCGAGGCCAGATCAGCGAGGGGCCGCTCCAAGTGGTCGAGCTCAAATTTTTCACCAACGTGTCGACGGTGTCGGGGACGAAGACGATCAATGGAGCCAAGGTGACGGTGTTTCACGACACGAATCCCGGCAATCACGGGCCGTCGGATAGTTTCTATCGACGAGACGCGGCTGGGATTGTGTACTATGGGTCGGAGCCTGGCACGCCCTTGGAAGAACAGATCACCCCCTATCAGATTTTCCGGTTTCCGCTCATGATTCCCTCTTCATTCCAACAGTTTGACCGGGCCGGGCTGGATTTCGGCACCGACATGGATCGTGACGGAACGGATGAAAAAGTCGATGCGCAGGGTTGGAGCACGGTGATCGGTCGAGAAAACATCACGGTTCCGGCCGGCACGTTTCAGGATGCGATCAAGGTCGAGGCGCGGATGAAGATGCGGATCCATCTGTCCGGCAGCAGTCGGACCATCTCAGGCAGCGACGTCATGACGGCATGGTTCGCCAAAGGTGTCGGTTTGGTGAAGTATTCCGAACGGCAGGAATTAGCCGCTGTGAAAGACGATCGGGGAGTGGTGACGGAGATTATGGAAGAACTTGAAGAGCATGAGGTGAAGCCTCGCTAGATCTCATTGAACGGAGTCGAACCCCCGGCGAAGGGTGTTTTCACTGGTCACTTTAGCGATCATGAATTGTGACAAATAGTCTTCCCCGCCCGCTTTCGCGCCTATCCCTGAAAAGCGGTGCCCTCCGAATGGTTGACGAGCGACCAGTGCGCCGGTGATCGGTCGATTGAGGTACAGATTCCCTACATCGAAGCGCTCACGGGCGATCACAAGATTGACGGGACTTCTCGTATACACTCCACCAGTCAACGCATAGTCGGTTCCGTTTGCGATGTCGATGGCCTCGACAAAGCTCTCCGCCCTCATGACCGCCAATACTGGGCCGAATACTTCCTCTTGGGCCAATCGGTGATGTGGTTGGATATCGACAAAGACGGTCGGTCCGACAAAATATCCCTCTTTAGGGACTGGACATTGTAGGAGAAGCCGTCCTTCCTCACGTCCGATGGAAATGTACTGTTCGATACCGGCTTGAGCTCGCGCGTCGATCACTGGTCCCACTCTGGTGCCAGGCTCGACTGGATTGCCGATCTCTAAGCTCAAGACGGCTTCTCGTAACCGTGCCACGAACGAGTCGTAGACCGCACGGTGAACGATCACTCGCGAACAGGCCGAACACTTCTGTCCTGCATAGCCTGAGAACGAGGTGACGACTCCCGTGATCGCTTCGTCGAGGTCGGCGGTGTCGTCGACGATGATCGCATTCTTTCCACCCATTTCGGCGATCACCCGTTTGACCATCCGCTGGCCTGGGTTCACCCAAGAGGCTTCGTGCAGAATATGAAGCCCCACGGCCTTTGAGCCAGTAAACGCGATGGTCACGACCTGAGGATGGGCGACGAGGGCTTGCCCGATCTCTGGTCCTCCAGGCAAGCAGGTCAGGCAACCAGCCGGTATCCCCGCCTCGTGCAAAATGTCGGTGAGGAGCGCTCCAAGGTGAGATGAGCGCTCAGACGGTTTGAACAGGACAGGATTCCCGCTCACGAGGGCCGCGGAGACCATTCCAGCCGGGATGGCGAGGGGAAAATTCCAGGGCGCGATCACCACGGTAAGGCCGCGAGGGCCATAGGTACGTTGGTTCAGTTCGCCGGGACGGTCTCCCAAGCGTGCCGGCTGAGCCAGACGGTCCATCTCATCTGCGTAGTAATAGAGGAAGTCGATGGCTTCGGCGACATCCGCGTCAGCCTCCCGCCAGGGCTTGCCGACTTCAAAGATTTCCCAAGCTGCCAGTTCAAAGCGACGGCGGTTCATAGACGATGCTGCCTTGCGCAGAATATCGGCTCGGACTTCTGGCGCGGTGAGTCGCCAGCTCTCCCATTCTTTCAATGCCAGGCTGATGATTGGGCTTAGATCGGACAGGGCCGCACCCTGCACGTGGGCCACGACCTCGTGCGGGCGGGAAGGATTGCGAGATTCTATCCAGGGACCGGTCCGCGTGATCTCACCGGTCCGACCTTCCCACCGACGAGGGAGGTGATGGCGGACTGATTCAATGGCTGCTCGCATAGCCTGTCTGTTCTCGATCTGAGCGAAATCGCTGTGCGGCTCGTTGATGAAACTCCGCTTGTCGCTCGCTGTCGGTGGCTGCGAATGTGGTTGGAGTGACGGCGGAGCGAGGAGTCGACTCAGTGGCTGAGACTCCACATACTCTTTTTTTAGAAACGATTCATTGGAGGTGTTTTCCAATAACCGTCGCACCAGGTAGGCCATGCCGGGCAGCAGTCGGCCTACAGGCGTGTAGAGCCGCACACGACGGCCCATCTTCACCATGGCCTGTTGAAACGGCTCGGCCATGCCGAAGATCATCTGGTATTCTCGTGCATCGGGTGCCAGCCCCATCGATTCCGCATGGGCTTCTATGGCGGCTAATGTACGGAGATTGTGAGTGCCGAACGCGGGACGGATGAGGTCGGGTTGTGCAAAGAGCATTGGAATCAGCCGTTCATAGTTCTGATCAGTCGCAGCCTTCAGCTCAAAAAGCGGGGACGGCCAGCCGGCTTGCCTGTATCGCACGGTATCCGAGTCCCAGTAGGCGCCCTTCACCAAGCGAATGGTCATCGGCACTGATCGTGTGCGAGCCCAGCCGATCAGGTCGCGAATGTCTTGCTCCGTGTCTCGATGATAGGCTTGCAAGGCGAGCCCAGCGTAAGGGTAGGAACGATAGGCCGGCTCTGCGAAGAGTTGCTTGAAGATATGGAGGATCAAATCTTTCGTTTCCGCCTGCTCCATGTCGAATATCAACCCGGCTGGGAGTGACTGAGCAAGATCCACCAGCGGGCGAAGGCGGGCGGCGACCGATTTATAAATTCCTTCCGGATTGATCGGATCTATCTGTGATGAGAGAGCCGAAACCTTGAGTGAAAGTTGCACGCGTGGGATTGGACCCAAGTGGTCTCGCTCAAGTAATGGGGCAGAGGGCCAACCCTTGGTGGCCTTCCCAAGTTCAGTCAACGCGGTGAGATACTGATCTCGATAATGATCAGCTTCCTGTTCGCTGATCGTGGCTTCCCCGAGCAGATCGACAGACCAGGCACGCCCATCGTTCCATAACTGCGACAAGACGGGAACCGAGTCTTCCACCGAGGCACCGGCGATGAAGGCCTTGGCCATCTGTTCGATCTGTTTTCTGATGGATTTGCCGGTCAGACGAGCGCCGATTCCGGTTGCCGTCAGTGCCCTGAGCCCCCATTGCAGCCCAAACAATTCACTGCTTTCTCGGCCAAAATACTCCTCGGCGAGTGAGACCACTCGCTCATCGCTCTCAATGACAGGCAGGACATCGATGAAGTGGAACAAGCGAGTCTTAAATGACGGATCCTTCATCGCCAGATTGATGGCGGAATGAGACCACCAACGGGTATCGAAAATGGAGGGCGATAGACCTGCGGACAATTGGGCCAACTGTTGTCCGATTCGGAGTATCGCTGATTCGAGCACTGACGAATTCATCGTCCTATTGCTTCTCCACTGGTCGTCCCGGCTTCTAGTATCAGTATACTCCACGCTACCCTGGCTGGGACCATGCCGCGAGCCATCGTCTGCATAAGCTAGTTGAAAACGCCTGCGGGTTTCGTTACAGTGCGGTGCCCGTAACACGTTCACCGGAGCCGGTTTGCCATGGTGGACCTCAGCCTGGGTATAAGCCAGAGGACGCATGGCCAAGACGGTACGGATCGCCCAACCCCTAACCTCAGGATTTTCCTACGGCACCTGTCTCCTGTTCTGTGCCCTTGCCGCCGCCACAATTATTGGCGTCCCCCTCTATGGGTATTTGATCGGCTATACGCTGTTTGACTGGATGCACTTTGTCGTCATGTACATTGCGACGGGGATGGGAATTACGGTCGGCTATCACCGGCTGGTGGCGCATCAAAGTTTTGCCTGCCCCAATTGGGTGAAACGGCTGGCGTTGATCGCCGGCGGATGGGCTTTGCAAAACTCAGCGCTGGTCTGGGGCGCGGACCACATCCGTCACCATGCCCGCACGGATACGGACGAAGATCCCTACAATGCGACCAGAGGGTTTTGGCACAGCCACTGCGGCTGGCTCTTCTACAACACGCCCCATCGCCTCGGCAAATACGAAGTCCGGCTGCGCCGGGACCCCGTGATTCTCTGGCAACACCAGTACTACTGGCTGATCGTCGGCTCAGGTCTGGTCATCCCATTTGTCGTCGGCTTCTGGTGGCATGGCACTCTTCTGGGCGGTATCAGCGGTCTTCTCATGGGCGGTCTGTTACGGATGTTCATGGTGCTCAACTCGACCTTTACCATCAACTCTCTCTGCCACATGGTCGGCAGCCAGCCCCACGGGACACAGGACAGCAGCCGGGACAGCTGGTTGATCTCCTTCATCAGTTTCGGCGAGGGCTATCACAATTACCACCACACCTACGCCCGCGATTACCGGAACGGCCCGCAGTGGTACAACTTCGACCCATCCAAATGGATCATCTACGCGCTGTCGCTCGTAGGTCTAGCCACCAATCTTCGCCGCCTCGACCCCTCGGTTTTTTGACCCTCACCGTAAGTTCCCCGGTCGAACCATACGGTTCCATGGCCCGAGCGACCCATATCATTTCGCTCGTGGCATCGCTATGATTGAGACGAGTGATGATCATCGTGACTGGCTCGCGTCGTCTCAGCAGACAATGCCGGGTGAGTCTCATTCAAAGGGGAGCACAACTATGGCTGAGGACCATAGCCATGGGGCCCAACAGCCTCAGGCGCCAGATAATTTGATTCCCGGAGTGAAGCATGTCGTTGCCATCAGCAGCGGCAAGGGTGGAGTTGGCAAGTCGACCGTTGCGGCCAATTTGGCCTGCGCCTTAGCTTTGGCCGGTGCCAAAGTCGGACTGCTGGATGCCGATCTCTACGGTCCGAACATTCCGATGATGATGGGAAGTACGACGGGGCCGGAACAGAAGGACGGGAAGATTCTTCCAGTTGAGAACCATGGGGTCAAGCTGATTTCCATGGCGTTTCTCGTACCGGAAGAAGCCCCGCTTGTCTGGCGTGGCCCGATGGTGCATCAGTACCTGCAGGCCTTCTTCCGAGACGTGCTCTGGGGAGATCTGGATTATCTCCTGATCGACCTGCCGCCTGGAACCGGGGATGTGCAGCTCTCGTTATCCCAGATGGTCCCGCTGGCCGGTGCCATCACCGTGACGACCCCGCAAGAAGTGGCGCTCTATGATGTGCGCAAGGGCATGGCGATGTTCCAAAAGGTCAACGTTCCGCTGCTTGGCATCGTGGAGAACATGAGCTTCTTCGTCTGTGGACACTGTGGGGAGCGAACCGAAATCTTTTCACATGGCGGTGGTGAGCGGGCAGCCGCCAAGGTCGGCGTGCCGTTCCTCGGACGTATTCCGATCGATCCGGCTATTCGGGACGGCGGTGATACCGGGCATCCCATCGTCGTGGCCAATCCGGAATCTCCGCAGGCTATTGCGTTTCGAGATATTGCGAAGAAGATTGCGGACGCCTTGGGTCAGGCGGGGACAGAAGGTCCTTCTATCGATAGTTTACTCAATAAGATCAAACAACCGTTCAAATCGAATTGACAGCAGTCACGTGGAGGATGAGGATGGCGGAGTTTGTGCGAGTCGCAGCGCTTGCAGACGTCCAGCAGGGGCATGGCCTCGTTGCTGAGGCGAACGGCAAGACCCTGGCGGTATTCAATGTGGGCGGGACCATTCATGCGATCAACAACACCTGTTGTCATCGAGAGGGTCCGCTAGGGGAAGGAGAATTGGAAGGCGAAGTCGTGACCTGCCCATGGCATGGGTGGCAATTTAACGTGACTACCGGGGCCTGCATGAATAACCCTTCTGCGAAAGTGGAGGCCTATCAGGTCAAGGTTGAAGGTGATGACGTGAAGGTGTTGTTGTAGATCGTGAACCAGTGAGGGAAGGAAAAAGAATCGTGGCCATTTCTGCTAAAGACCAGACGGACATCGCGGCGACCCTCGTGCGGCTCTATGTGTTTCTCGCGCAGTATCTCGATCGATGTTCCGACGATGCGGCTCGCAAAAGCTATCCGGATTCTGAGCTGCAACAGCACCTCGATGAGACGCGACGGCAGCTTATGGAGCTTCTTTCGGTCAATCCGGTGGTGAAGAGGAAGCTGGCCGATGACTGTGACCGAATTCTGGCTCTCGGGGCCGATTGTTTGAGAACGGGTATGATCGACTCGGCCACACGCGAACAGATTCATGCAGAGCGTACCATACTCCAGCATAAGACGATCGCACTCAGCGATCTGGTTGCGGTCTTCAGAGCGCTCGCATGAGCGATGGAAGTAGATGGGGCTCGACAAGCATCAGCTCGCCGGGTTGGATGACCGGGAACGAGGGTTCAGCCGGCCTATCGAGTTTGAGCCGGTAGGGGAAGGTTACCAAGCCATTCTCCGGTATGAGACTCTGCGTATCATGACGGAGGCCCATTCCAGCCAGCGCGACGCGCTGATGAGCTTGATTCACACGCTCCAGTCTCACGGGTATCGGCAACTCAAAACCCAGATGAGTTATCGTGACGGCCTGTATCTAGGCTCCCAAGAGCTCTGGGTCGAATATCCGGACCCTCTACAACCAGAACCAGCGCAACCAGGTCTTCTAGGGAAAATTATGAGCTGGTTCCGGTCCGACCCCTTGGGTGGATCACGGTCATGAGTTTTGTCCCCTTGAACCAGATTCGTTCTCGATCTTCCGTCACCCCTCCTTCATCGATCGGTGGTCGACCTCGACTCCCGCCATGGTTTAGGGTCAGTGCGACGACCGGTCCCGATTATCTCGACATTAAGCAGACCATGGGGCGACTTGGGCTCCATACGATATGCGAAGAAGCTCGTTGTCCGAATCGATGGGAATGTTGGAACGCCCGTACGGCGACATTCCTGATCTTGGGCGATATCTGCACCCGACGGTGTCACTACTGTTCGGTGGAGACGGGGAGGCCACTCCCTGTCGATGAGGAAGAACCAAGTCGAGTGGCGGAAGCGGTCAAAGCACTTGGCCTACGGCATGCTGTCATTACCTCAGTGAATCGTGATGAATTGCCGGACGGTGGCGCAGGAGTCTTTGCAGAAACAATCGAGCTGACGAGACAGTTGAGCCCTGATTGTACGATCGAAGTGCTGATCCCAGACTTTGAAGGCAACGAAGAAGCTCTCGCAACGGTCTGTGCCGAGAAGCCGGATATTCTGAATCACAATATCGAAACCGTCCGGCGCCTTTTCCCTTCGATCCGTCCACAAGGCAAGTATCAGCGGTCGATTGACTTGCTGGCAAGGGCGAAGCAACGTGGGATGAAGACGAAATCCGGGCTCATCCTCGGAATGGGCGAGACGCTCGATGAAGCGTGTGAGGTTATGAAGGACCTTCGGACTGTCGAGTGCGACATCCTCACCATCGGTCAATATCTCCAACCGACCAGAGAGCACCTGCCTGTGGCCAAGTTTTATGAGCCTTCCAAGTTTGCGTTACTAAAAGAAGAAGGCCTGGCGATGGGCTTCACCCATGTCGAATCAGGTCCACTCGTTCGCAGCTCCTATCATGCAGAGCAGCAGCCCCTGCGAGATCTATAGAGGCGAGGTTGTCAGTGTCATTCTGCTCCGCACTCATATCAGAACATTGACCACAGCAACTGGTTCGTAACCTCATGGTGGAATTGAACCTCAGCCGGCTTGATCAAACCACCGAGTTGTTTCGGACAGCGATCCGCCACCAGTTGTTTCAGCTCAGCAAACTTGTCGCGAACCTCTTCACCATACAATAGGGCAGTCAACTTGCTCGATTGAAACAATTGAATCGCATCAATAATGTTCCCCGGCAGAAGCTTGGTGCTGCTACGGGTCGTCTTGTGACGGTCCTGTGACGCCGGACCATCAAGGCCGGTGCGGAGGAGTGTGTAGAACACCATGTATGGATTCGCATCAGGGGCTACTGATCGGACCTCGATACGCGCCGAACGCTCATTGCCGAGGGGGATACGAACCATCGCGCCGCGATTGATCGCAGATGCCATGATCTGGTTCGGCGCTTCGTAGTGGGGGTCGAGACGACGATAGGCGTTGACGCTAGGGTTTAGGACCAGCGCGATGTCGTGAGCGGACGTTAAGATACGGTCGATGACATCCCAGCCGGCCTTTGAAAGTCCATCCTGACCATTGGAGTCATGGAACAGGTTTGTCCCGGCACGAGCGATACTAAGATTCGTATGCATCCCACTCCCGTTGACGCCGGTGACCGGTTTCGGTAAAAAACTCGCCGTGAGGTCGGCCTGCGCGGCGATCTGCCTGCACAAGAGTTTGTACAGTTGCACCTGATCTGCAGCGGCCAGCGCATCCGAGTATGAGAAGTTCATCTCGAATTGGGATGGCGCCACCTCTGGATGATCCTTTTCGTTCTGAAACCCCATTGCTCGTTGCGCTTCTGCGGCACGATCGATGAATGTGCGCAGGGCGTCACCCGGCAGCGAATGGTAGTACCCACCGGTTGATACGAAATCAAACTTGCCGGACTCGATGTAGCGACGCTCCGCATCTTTCCCTTTGAAGAGGAAGCCTTCGATCTCGGTTGCCACCTGAAAGACGGTGCCGTCTTTCTTGTAGGCCTGTTCGCACCACTGTTTCAGTTTGAGTCGCATGTCTGCACTGTAGGGATGACCGCTCCGTTCGAGCACGTCACCAAAGACCACGACCTTGCCGGGACCAAATATATCGGCGGGCACCAGGTAGAAAGCCGGCCAGTCGATGGCAAGCCGCAAGTCGGACTCGGCTTGCTGTGAAAACCCACGGATCGAGCTGCCATCAAAGGTGAGGTTGTCGTCGTTCTCGAGTAAGAACTTTTTATCGTAGTCCAACATGTGGAGGCGGCCTTCCAAGTCCGTGAAGCAGACCGTGATGGCCTTGATGCGTTTTTCGTCAGAGAGATACTTTCGTCGGCGCTCTCTGATCTGATCGGCCGGAGTCCGGCTGAGTCGCTCCTGTTTGTACGAGAGGTTCATCTCCTCAAGTTTGTCGTATGGGATCTCAAGAAAGTCTCGAAGCGATGGGGTAGTCATACGTCAGTCACCATAAGAATTGATTTAGTCGAGCTCCATGATGCTTCCACATCGGACTCAGTCAGATGCATTAACGTAATCGCTTCACTTCCCTGAGTCAATGTCGGAGCTATTGCCCCCCGTGGATACATGTTTTAAAAAGGAAGCAAGGTGCCTCGAGGTTTGGTGAGATCACCTGGTAAGAGTCTTCCTCTTATGCAGAAGGATGAGATCTGATCGAAGCACAGGTTGGTTTCCATCCGGACAGGACGCAGCGCTGGGCGATGAGTGGAGTAAAACTTGCTGTGTCCTCTGAAATCTGTGTCATGAACTCACCGGCCAATCGGTGATCCTCAAAGCATTCATACACGTCGTCGAGGAAGCCGCCACGGAGCAGCGGGTGATGGAGAAACTCATTGCCAGGCCCAGTCGTCACTTCAAGCGGGTACTCCACGGCTTCGACTCGTTCAAGGGCAAGTGCTAGAAGCCATCCTCGCCCATCTTGCGCCGACGGTCGTTCGCTTAGATAGGCCTTGAATCGCTCTCGTTCCTTGATCAGCCCTTGTTGAGTCATTGCCTGATCCACCCGCTGCCACAGTGAATCGAAGGTCCCCAGCGACGGAAAGGTCAGTACGAGCTGACCTCCAGGGTTGAGGTGTTCGATAAGTCCACGGACAGCCTCAAACCGATTGGGGCGAAAAAACATGACGGAGAGATTTCCGGTGATGCGATCGAATGAGGGGAGATCACGAGGCAACGCGCGCATGTCCATACATTCAAACTGTAGCCATGGGAGGTGCGGGCCTTGAATGGCGCGCGCTCGTGCCACTTGGTGTTGGCTGACATCGATAGCCAGCACGGTACCGCCAGGCCCTAGCTGTTCGGCTAGATAGAAGGCTGGAATGCCGTGGCCGCAGGCGATATCGAGAATTCGTAAGTTTTGGCGGAGGTCCAGATGCTGAAGTAGCGACTCGGCGAAGGGCGTGGACCAATAGTCGTGCTTGGGAAGCGGCCAGCGCAACTTGTGCGTATTCATGAAACAAACAGCATCAGGTCGGTGAGGTCAACGCTTTGGAAACGATGGCCTGAGCTTCCTCTTGGATTTTCTTGAGATGCTCTTTCCCCTTGAAGCTCTCTGCGTAGAGCTTGTACACATCTTCCGTGCCGGATGGTCTCGCCGCGAACCAGCCGTTCTCGGTCACGACTTTTAGTCCGCCGATTGCTGCACCATTGCCGGAAGCCTTGGTGAGCATAGCGACGATCTTGTCACCGGCCAGCTCAGTGGCCCTCACTTGCTCGGGCGAAAGTTTGGAGAGAATCGCTTTCTGCTCGGGCGTTGCCTGTGCGTCGATGCGCTCATAGACCGGCTCGCCCAGCTCATTTGTGAGCTCTCGGTATAGCTCGGACGGATCACGACCGGTTTTGGCCATCATTTCTGCTGCGAGCAGGTCCATGATGATGCCGTCCTTGTCTGTCGACCAGACGGTGCCGTCGAGGCGGAGGAACGAGGCACCGGCACTTTCCTCGCCTCCAAATCCGAGTGAACCATCCAGCAGACCGTTCACAAACCATTTGAAACCAACCGGGACTTCAACGAGTGTCCGTTTCAGTTTCGCCGCAACTCGGTCGATGAGACTGCTGCTCACCAAGGTCTTGCCGATTCCGGCGTTAGATGTCCAGTTGGGGCGATGGGCAAAGAGATAGGCTATCGAAACAGCCAAGTAATGGTTCGGATTCATCAAACCAGAACGAGTGATGATTCCATGCCGATCGTTGTCCGCATCGTTCCCAAATGCCACGTCGAAGCGATCTTTCAGTGCGATAAGATTGGCCATGGCATAGGGCGAGGAACAGTCCATACGGATCTTGCCGTCCCAGTCCAAGGGCATGAAACGAAACGTCGGATCGACAGTTGGATTCACATTTTCAATATTCAGCCCATATCGCTCGGCAATCGGCTGCCAGTAGGCCACACCGGATCCACCCAGCGGGTCGATTGCGAGCTTGAGTTTGGCCGACTTGATGAGGTCTACATCGATGATCTTTGCCAGATCGTTCACGTAGGCATCGATGTAGGCGTAGCGATGGGTGGTCGAGGCCTGCTGTGCTCGTTCACTCGGAAGCCGGTTACATCCGTGGAGTTTGTTCGTCAAAAGAGTATTGGCCCGGTCTTCGATCCACTTGGTGACCTGGGTGTCGGCGGGGCCTCCATGTGGGGGGTTGTACTTGATGCCGCCATCTTCGGGCGGATTATGAGAGGGAGTAATGACAATGCCATCGGCCAGGCCAGCGGTGCGCCCTTGATTGTGGGTGAGGATCGCGTGAGAGATGACCGGCGTCGGTGTGTAACCATCATTCTGATCGATCATGACCTCGACACCATTGGCTGCAAGGACTTCGAGGGTCGTCGCGAAGGCCGGCTCAGACAGTCCGTGCGTATCCTTTCCGAGATAGAGGGGCCCAGTCGTGCGCTGCGTAGCGCGGTATTCGCAGACCGCCTGAGCGATCGCCACAATATGGTGCTCGTTGAAGCTTCGCTTGAACGAGGAGCCACGATGTCCCGATGTCCCGAATGACACGCGCTGCTCTCGAAGGGCCGGGTCGGGGTTCTCGGTTGAATAGGCAGACAGGAGTTTTTCCAGATCGACGAGAACGGATGAGGGAGCGGGCTGTCCTGCCTGAGGATGGGATGTCATAAGAAGAGATGTAGAGCTATTGTCCGGTCGCTGTCAACCGTCATTGAGTTGAATGGTCCATCTCTCTGAATGTTGGTCGCGATGGTTATCTCGCAGGCAGCTGTATGGTCTAGTAACCGGTAGAAAAGCCTTTGCAGAACAGGGAGTTGATGTATTTCTCACAGTCGATCCGGTAAGATGCTGATGAGGGCTCGTAAGTAGGCTAGCAGGGGGTAGTGTGTCCCGTTTTCGATTGGTCTTGTTGATCGCACTTAGCCTGGTGGTATTGGGCGGTACCTTTCTCGCGTTCTCGCGAGAACTGACCGGAGAAGATTATCTGAAAGACTTCGTGCTTGAGCAACTCGAAGAGAGCTTGGGCCGAAACATCGATGTGCATCGTGTCCGATTCGTCCTCTTTCCCAGCATTCGCGCTGAACTTTTCGATATTGTGATCCATGATCCCCAATCAGAACAGGAAGTCTTGACCGCAAAACGGGTCGATCTCGTTCTACGTCTCTGGCCACTGCTGAGAAAACAAATCGTCGGCAAACGGTTGCTGATCGAGGAACCGACGCTGACCCTCAGGCGGAATGAAGCCGGCCGTTGGAATATGTTTGATCGAGGGGAGGGTCAGACCGATACCGACCTCGGAACGGTGAACATGATGGCCAAGACGTTCAGAATCACAGAGGCCAGGATCGAGAACGGCAAGATCACCGTCGTTGATGCTGCGCGGCCCGATGGAATCAGGTCGATCACGCTGGATCATGTCAAATTTGGTCTCGTGATACGTCCGGGCCAGGAACTTGGGGAAGTGCATGCATCGGTCAGCCATCAAGGCGTGCGAGGGGTGTCGACGGTTTTGCTCAACGGCGCGATCAAAGCGGCGGACGCCCCGGTGTCCCTGACCGGGGAGGCAACGGGAACGTCCTCGTCTGGATATCAATTTGAAGGCAAGATTGATGCAGCTGATCTGCAGATTCGTGACGTGGCTGATTTCCTCGGCCCCAGACCGGTTTCTGACCAGCTCCAGGGTATGTTGAATCTCAAGAGTATGGTTCGCGTCATGCCGGGAGTCGCCGGGTACGACATGGTGCTCTCAGACATGACTGCGAGGTTGCGCGAGATTGCGTTGACAGGCCATGCGAACCTAGCCGGGCTATTGACCCCACAACCGACCTTTTCGGTGACGTTCTCCAGTTCTCCCATCGCGGTTCGTACGCTCATGAATACGATCCCTCCGGACTGGATATCACCGCAACTGCCGGCTCTCTTGGCGGATCACCGGATCGACGGCAAGCTGCAGGCGATGCATGCGACGCTGACCGGGTCCACGACGATGGGGCCGCACGTGTCGACTACGGGAGAGTTCCATGTTCAGAATGGACAAGCTGTGATCGGTCGTGATCGAACGACCCTCAAAGACCTGGCTGCGGTGGTACGGGTGGAGACGGGGCGTGTACGTATCACGAAGGTGACGGGTCTGTACGGAGCGATGCAGCTCACCGACGGGAAGGCGGAAGTGTCTTCCTTAGAGGCAAACCCCAAGCTGGAGTTGGAGGTCACGGGGGAAATGCAGGCGGCGCGGTTGGTGGACGTTCTTGCCAAGAGCGTGAAGACCGACGCACTTACGCGGTTAATCGCCGGTATTCGAGATCCGGAAGGGACGGCGGTGGCGACGTTTCGACTGGCTGGTCCATTGGAGCAAACCGATAAGATTGCATTTATAGGTGGGGAGATTACGGCTCGCCAAGTGAGTCTGAGCCATGTGGGCTTGCCTGAGCGGCTGACGGGGATGCAGGGCCGGTTCGTCCTGATCGGGGGAGCCACGCAGTTTGAACAGGTCACCGGGCATCTTGGGGACACGAATATCCAACTGCAAGGCATGATCACCGGTGGAACGAGGAGTCTTTTTCAAGATGTGGTTATCCGCACGCGAGGTCAGGCGTCCCAGTGGGTGCGGTGGTTCGGGGCCACCACTGCCACAGCGGGTTTGCTTGACGGGATGCTCAGCTCGTTCCTGACACTCTCAGGTTCAACCGCACAGCCGAAGTTTCAAGGCTCGGTCGTATTCGATGACGCCAAGGTGACCCTTGGTCCGTTGGAGAAACCCATCGGCGCTCACGCGACCGTGGAGTTTGAAGGCATGCTGCCTCCTCGAAGCGGCGTCACGTTGGATCAGGTCGCACTTGTATTGCCGAGGCTCACCATCCCGGCTAAGGGAACGCTGCATTTCGGCGATCGCGTGACGATCAACATGGCGGTCACGACACGAAATTTGTCGATGTCGAGCTTGCCGGAGTGGATTTCGAAAGCCGGGCCTGAAGCAGGGAATCTGGATCTCTCGTTGGATGTCAAAGGCAAAGGAACAGACTGGAAAGCTTGGAAAGTGACGGGGTGGATGGGAGTGACCAATGGATTGATGACCGTGAGCGGCGTCAACGGACAGCTGCATGACCTCTACGCCCGTGTCCGATTTGAGCGCAATGAGGTTGACCTCAAACGGCTCGCGTTTAAACTTCAAGACAGCGATCTGGCTCTGGAGGCGACGGTTCGAAACTGGCTGGAGAAGCCCACGATTACCGGGAAGATCGAGTCCGATCAGCTCGATTTGAGTCTGGTGATTCCCAAAGGGGAGCGGTCGCCGGTAAGAGAATTCCTTGAAACCTTAGCGGCGACCAGTCACCTCACGATGTCCGCAGCCGTCGCGAAGGGGCGCTACAAACATATAAAGCTCACTGCGCTGTCCGCTCGAATCACGATTCAGGATGGTGTGCTTGACGTTGATCGTCTATCCGGAGATTCCGGCCATGGCCATATGGCCGGACGGCTTGTGGTGCAACTGCCTCCTAAGGCGCCAGCCGATGTTGATCTCTCATTCAGAGTCACTGGGGTAGAAGTCGACGATCTATTGAAGCTGACGAAAACTCAGAATCATGGTGTGTCGGGAGAGGCGCGCGTGAGTGGAGTGCTTCGGGGACATGGACGCAATCCCCATGGGATCGATCCTTCGCTGAACGGGAAAATCGAGGTGCTGTTGGAACATGGGCGCATCTTCAAATCGAATGAGCGAGCCATTTGGAAAATCATCAGCCTGCTGAATGTGCCCGCGGTGTTGCAAGGGAAGGTGGACCTGGAAAAGGAGGGATTGCCGTACAACAGAATTACGGCGACCCTGGCGATTCAGAACGGCATGTTTCAGACGGAAAACTTGATCATCGATAGTCCCATTTTACGGATCACGGCGGCGGGGAACTACGATTTACCGACTGATCAGCTCGATCTTGCCGTCGCCGTGAGCCCGTTTGGGTCCTATTCTCAGTTCCTCAAAACCATTCCGCTCTTTGGTCGTGTGATCGCGGGGGAGCGAAAAGGCTTGGCCACGGCGATGTTTACCGCAAAGGGAGCGATGGAGGAACCCGAGGTGACCTATCTCCCGGTCAAGTCATTTGCATCCGGTCTAACAGGGTTGGCTCAACTTGCCGTGGATGTCCTCACAAACACCTTGACGCTTCCGATCGACCTTGTGGCACCCGATGAAGAGGCCGAGGTGACGCCGCGAGACAGGTTTCCCTCACCAGCTCCTGCCATTCCCTGACCCAGCTCGATCCTTGACCGACCTCTGGCCCCGTGCTAGCATCTTAAATAAGGATACATCAAAGATGCCAGCTGGTGCTGTTCCCACATCGTGAATTCTCGCAGGCCTCCTCTCAACGCAAGCCGAAATTCGTTACCGGTTGCTGTAATCCCGGTCGCCTTTTTATGAAACGCACCACAAACGTATCCTCGACAGAAGCGGCGACACTGTTTATCGCAGCCAGCGAGTATGACTCGAATCTCTACTACGCGACTCGTTTTATTGCCCCGGACCCGTTCATCTATCTGGAAGTCAAAGGCGAACGACTGATGGTCATGAGCGACCTTGAGATGGACCGTGCGAAGACTCAGGCATCAGTCGATCGTGTGATCTCCTACTCGGATATCGAACGGAAGGCAAAGAAACACGGGATCAAAAACCCGGCGACGATTGATGTCGTGCACATGGTCTTGAAGGAGCTCAAAGTTCGACAACTGGTGGTGCCGGCGGCGTTCCCGTTTATTCATGCGACACGATTGCAGGAATTAGGCTATAGTCTCAAACCGAAACGCGATCCGTTTTACGAACAGCGAGTCCTGAAAAACGCGGAAGAAGTTCGTGCCATTGAACAGTCCCAGCGGGCCACTGAAGAAGCGGTCGCCTCCGCCCACGATCTGGTGCGGCGAGCTACGATTCGGAATGGGGAACTCTGGAGTGACGGATCAGTGTTGACGGCCGAACGGGTCAAGCAGCTGATCAACGTGAAGCTTATGGAGCGCAACTGTGTGGCCCAGCATACGATCGTGGCGGGCGGTGAACAGGCCTGTGATCCACACGATGAGGGCAGCGGGTCGTTGCCGGCCCATCGCAGTATTATTTTTGACGTCTTCCCACGATCGGCAACCAGCCGGTATTTTGCCGATATGTCGCGCACGGTGATTCGTGGGACGGCGAGCCACGAACTCAAGCGGCTGTATCAGACCGTGAAGGATGCCCAAGAAGAAGCGATCACTAAGATTAAGGACGGCGCGGATGGGATAAAAATCCATCAAGGTATCTGTGCACGTTTTGAAAAAGCCGGGTACAAGACGGGCCTGGTGAATGGTCGGATGCAGGGCTATTTCCACGGGACCGGACATGGAGTGGGACTGGATATTCATGAAGCGCCAAGGATCAGTCGAACTGGTTCACTGCTTCAAGAAGGCCACGTCGTCACCGTCGAACCGGGGCTATATTACCCCGGACTGGGAGCGGTTCGAATCGAGGATATGGTCCTTGTCACGAAGGATGGCTGCCGCAACCTCACCAACTTCCCCAAAGTGTTTGAACTCAACTAGACTCAGTCCGGCTTCCTGTTCAGTGCGCCCTTTCTCTCGACCTCTCTATGTTTCAGCGTGTGCCTTCGGTCGTTCAGTGACGTTCCTACGTACTCCATGCCGATGTTCCGTGGTGACAGCGCATGTCGGAAAGAACAGGTTATGACTGCTTGAGGCCGGCAATGATGCGGGAAAGATGAAAATAGTGGCGGAATTTCCTCCGATCGTCCATATGAAAAGGTAGTCCTTTACGATCGTGGGGGTTCCCTCTATGGAGCACAGAAAGGATTCTCGGCTTCCGGTTGAATTTCGCAGCTCATTCAGCTCGGCGAATCTTGTATCGGGCCACGGCGCACTCCACGACCTTTCTATTCGAGGCTGCCGGGTTACCAGCCTGATTGATGTCAAACCTGGGGCGGTTCTACAACTGCGGATCTACACCACCGAAGAGAATCGTCCTATTCAGATCTCCCAGGCCGTCGTGCGGTGGTGCCAAACCGGCAGTTTTGGGTGTGAATTCGTGAATCTCAGCCCGGATGATTGGGAGCGGCTTCAGCAGGTGATCAGAGAGTTGGAGCTCCATCCATTCCAGCGGCGCAACGAGGATACTGAAGCCGCATGATTATGAGAGCCACTTTCCCGCGCCCTTCAGCTTCCATGTACTTCTGCCACTGATACTCTGAAGTGCGGCGTACGGTACCAGGAATATCTCTCCCCCAACCGTCGGGTCTTGAGAATACGACTGACGGGTCTCTCAATACGGCTAATTGGGAGACTGCTACGCTGCTTTAGCAGCGTGCCGTTTTGCAACTTGTCCTAAGATATCGAGAGCCGCGATTCGGTAGGCTTCCGCATAGGTAGGAAAGTTGAAGATGTTGTCGATAAACGATTCGATGGTGGCAGAACTTTGAAGCGCGAGTTGTCCGATATGGACCAATTCTGTGGCAGAATCTCCGACGACCTGAACGCCAAGGAGGTGCTCTCCCGCTGGATCCGCCACCATTTTTAGTAAGCCATGGCCCGATCCAGATATTTGCGCGCGAGCCACTTCCTCATACTTGGCCCGACCGATGAGGGGATCTTTGTATCGCTCCCGGGCAGCTTTTTCATCGAGTCCGATGCTCCCCATTTCCGGGATCGTATAGATTCCGAGAGGTATGGTTGAGGCGGCATCTCCAACCGGGAGGTTGAGGGCATGACGGACAGCCCGTCGACCCTCTTCCATTGCCTTCGATGCGAGCGCAGGGCCTATAGCCATATCGCCGACCGCATAGATATGGGCGATATCTGTCTGACAGTATTGATTGGTGGGAATCAGACCTTTCTCCGAAACCGTGATGTTCGCTGCCGAAAGATTTAAGTCCTCGACGTTGGATTGTCGGCCGAGGGCAACGAGCATTTTCTCGCTCGTGATTCTTGTTCCGTCGGTCAGTACAGTGACGACGTGGGCCACGTCGTCCCAACGAACCTCCGCAATCTGCCTTCCCCCAAGGTAATGTCCGCCGTGCTGCTCAAAACTCTGTACGAACTGCCTCACGATTTCCGGATCCATGAATTGCAAGGGGTATTGTGCACGATCAATCAGGGTGACTTCCACACCAAGCAGTGAAAAAATGGATGCATACTCACAAGCGATGACTCCACCACCGAGAACCGTCAGAGACTGTGGAAGGTACATCATCGAGAGGAGTGAGTCGCTGTCCAAGATGTGTTCATGATCGACGGGAATCTCTTGGGGTGTTCTGGGGCGCGATCCAGTGGCGATCACGATCGTATCGGCTGTGAACTGTTGTCGTGCGCCGTCAACGGTGTGCATTTCAATGATGTGCTCACTCAAGAACCGCGCTCGTCCATGAAGCAAGGAGATGCCATTCCGGCGGAGCTGTTGGCTCATGAAGGAGTCATGTGCGTGAATAACCTTTTCGAGTCGACTCAACAGTGTTGCGATCTGAGTATCTGGCTTGAGGGTAAATTGGAGCGCCTCACCGGCCCGTTTGAGTTGGTCAAGATGGAGGGCGCTTTCCCGTAACGTCTTGCTGGGAATCGTCCCACGGTAGACACAGCTACCCCCGATTCCTCGCTCGCGCTCGATCAAGGCGACACGTTTACCGGCCTTCGCCCCTTGGACGGCCGCTTTTTGGCCGGCAGGACCGGCTCCAATGACGATGAGATCAAATGTAACTGGTGTGCTCATAGATTTAACGCATTCACCACGGCCAGGACATGCTCTTTTTTGGCCAGGAGTTGGTCGATATCGTTGGGATACAGGTTCAATTCCGGGAAGACGGGTTGGGTACGAAGCGACTCATCCGGGAGGTCTTCCGGTGAAAGCACGTGGCTGGCAAGCCGATCAGAGGCGCAGGTGAGCAGGCATTCTTGCCGAAAGGACTCGGCATGATCATAATCGTCATAATATTGAATCGCCGTTGCGACCTGTTTGGGTAGCCCCCATTTTTCGGCAATCAGGGCGCCGACGCGGGAATGATACCCGTCGATCCATCCGGTGAGAGTTGATTTTTCGAGGGTGGCTCGTTGTGTCTGTGCGAGTGCGGTCGCCGTCTGTAACAGAACGGGCTTCCCGATTTCATGTAAGAGCCCGCAGAGATAGGCGCTTTCGACGTTCACACGCCGCATACGGGCCACTTCTTTTGCGAATGCCCCGCTTGCTAGTGAATGGCGCCAGAGTCGCTTGATCTCGTCTTCATGCCCTGGTGCCTTGAAAGCACCCGCTTTCAGCGAAGCAGTGTGGGCGATCTCCGAGAGCAAGCTCATCCCCAGCATGGCCACGGCAAGTTGGAGAGAGACCACCGGGCTGCGTGGCATGTAGGCTGGGGAGTTCGCGATTCGCAACACATGGGCAGCAAGCGCCTGATCTTGGTGAATCAGCGATGAGAGTTTTGCCGCATCGGCGTCCGGGTCAGAAGCCAGGGCCATGACCTGGCTGGCGGCTTGCGGAAGGAGGGGGAGCTCGATATCCCCGGTTTCAATCTTCTGGATTAACGACTGTTCCAGCCGTTCAACCGGGGTGGCTGCCGATCCTAGTTCCGATGCCATAAAAGCAGGCTCCTCGAATCTGAAGTGCATGGTTACGACTATCTTTCTCGGCTGATCGTCGGGGAAAGTTTAGGGGTCGTGACTTTGAGAAAATGGGAGCCTATACTGCCTCAATGTTATGAGGAGGATATGAAACGGAGTGATGTCATGGTGTTGGCGTTAATTCTATCCGTCGTAAGGATACTGCCGGTCACGACACACGCAGCTGAATCGACGGCGAGTGCTGAAAAGGTTGTGAAGGAAGCACAAGAAACGATCCAGGCAGCGAAGAACTATACCGCTCAGCAAAAAGAAGCGTTCCAGCGGAAGGCGCAAGTGGAATTGGAGACTGTTCAACAGCAGATTGCGGGGCTACGTGCAAAAGTCGAGAAATCCTCCGAGTCGGCGCGGAGTGATCTTCAGGCGTCGATCAACGAACTCCAGAAAAAGAAGGAAAGCATCAAGGAAAAATTAGATGAACTCAAAAATACGACGGATGCAAAGTGGGACGAATTACGAGAGAAGATGACGGGCTCTCTGGATGAGCTCAAGCAGTCCTATCACACACTACGATCGCGGATTCCCTGATCACCAAGCCCGTGGAGTATTGGCAATGAATGTTGTGACGCTTGCCGACTTTCACCAGTTCAGTAGCGAGAAGATGAAGAAGAACAACATCTTCCAAACTGATCGATTCTTTTGCGATGTCTATTGTTTTGAGCCTGGCCAGGACCAAAAGGGTCATGTTCACGTCCTGCAAGACAAAGTGTACATCGTTCTAGAAGGGGAAGGAATGTTTCAGGTGGGTACGGAACAGCGAGTCCTTGGAGCAGGGCAGGGTACGATCGCTCCGGCTGGGGAGGAGCATGGTGTGAAAAATCACACAAGCGAGCGGCTCAAGGTTTTGGTGTTTGTCGCTCCCAATCCGGTCTGACGAAGGAGCAGCTGGCCTCTGCGTAACAAAAAGAACGGGGGAAACGAGTATTGATCTCGTTCCCCCCGTTCGTGCACCAGGCTGATAAAAGACCTCTCTTCAGCCCAAGAGTTTTCGCTTCTCAGGGCTTGTAACAGGACCGGTCAGCCGGCTTCCCGTCGTGGGAAAATTGGTTTTCGTACGCCATCACTTGCCAGATCTGCTCTTCCGACAGCAGCCCTTTGTTCCCCTTCATCTTAGTCTTTGGGATCCCTTCAGCGACACGCCAGAACCAGTAGGCGTCCGAGTACCGGCAGACGATCTTTGGGTCACGAAGGTCCCGGGCGCCTTTTTTCGCCGGTTTTCCATCTTTCCCGTGGCAACTGCTGCAGTTAACATCGGTCTTGAATTCGCCGTTATAGATCTTTCCACCCTCTGCGATGGCTTTTGGATCAGTCCACCCACCTGCCGGCATCTTCTTGTCGGCATATTCTGGTGGAACCGGAGCCAACGGGGGCTCGTCAGCAAAAGAGACCCCTCCGGAAAGCATAAGGACACAGCCCATCAACACCACTGACGTACTTACGGTCCTTCTCATTCGTCCCTCCCATTGAGTTGTAATGAACGGCTTGCCTCTGTAGAGGCTCGGCTGAGTCAAATTTTTCAGTTACTATACCACACTCGATTTCATGGAAAAATGAAAACATGGTATCGGGACCATGCGTTGCTATGGGCTCATTTTTATAGCATGAAGACGCCACGACATTGAGGCTGGATCCTATTCTTCATCTTGGAAAGCAAGGAGTGTGGTGAGCATGTCGAGGGCATTTTAGCGATCGTTCTCGCGTTCAACCGATCCGGGTCAGTTGATCTCGCGCGCGATCCAGCCGCACAGGGCGTTGGTTATTTGATGAATTGTTTGGCGGTGTCGATGATGGACCGCGCTCCAATGCCATAATGATCAACTAGTTCTTCAGGATTCCCACTGTGGGGGATTTCACGAACGGCTAGTTTCTTCACTTTGATGCCCTCGGCAGCGACGGCGCTCTGGACCGCATCGCCGAGCCCACCGTGGGCATAGTGATCTTCCACCGTGAGGATTCGACTCTGCGTCGATCTCCCACTCTCGATCAACGTGTTTCGGTCGATGGGTGCGATGCTATAGAGATCGATAATACGAACCATGATACCGGCTGCTTTTAATTGATCATAGGCTTTCAAGGCTTCAAATAGGGTTACGCCTGCGGCGACGATGGTGAGGACATCAGACGGCCCCTGTCGGAGCACCTTACTCCCTCCGATATGAAATTGCTCATCCGCTCCATAAAGAACGGGACTTTTGGGCCTCCCGGCACGGATATAGACCATCCCCTTGTGGCGAGCGGCTGCCTCGATCAAGTGATAGGTCGAGTTCCCATCTGATGGGTAGAGCACGGTAACGTTGGGTTGGGCCGCCATCATGGCGATATCTTCCAGGCCCATCTGCGAGGGCCCGTCTTCACCAATGCTGACTCCGACATGGGTGCCGACCAGTTTGATGTTTGATTCGCTGATCGCGGCCATACGGATGAAGTCATAGGCGCGGCTCAAGAAACAGGCAAATGTGGCGGCGAAAGGGATTTTTCCGCAAGCTGCCAGGCCGGTGGCTGCACCCACCATGTTTTGCTCGGCGATAAAGTTTTCGAAAAATCGATGCGGGAATTTCTTCCCGAACTTGTCGGTATAGGTCGAGTTTTTCACATCGGCATCAAGCGCGACGACTAAGGGGTTCACGGAACCGAGCGCTTCCAGCGCGAATCCAAACGCTTCACGGGTAGCTACCGATTCACCGATCTTGTATGGAGCTGGTGGGAGGGTGCCAATGGAGGGAGGAGCTCCTGCGGTGCTTGATGGCTTTGTAATGTGAGGTGCTGCGCTGTTCGGGCTGAGGAGCTGTGAGAGCTCGTCGATGGCCTTTCGGGTCTCTTCCCCTTTCTTGAGGGGTTTGCCATGCCAATCTGACTTGTTTTCGATGAACGAAATGCCCTTGCCTTTGTAGGTTTGAGCGAGGAGCACGGTCGGTCGCCCTTTGGTCTGAGCCGCTTCGTCGAAGCCCTTGAGTATGGCACCAAAATCATGGCCATCGATGACGATCGCGTGCCAGCCAAACCCCGCCCAGCGAGAACGGTACGCCTCCATGTCGTGCTGTAACATGGTGGGGTCACTTTGTCCGAGACGGTTTACATCCACAATGGCGCACAAATTATCGAGCCCATGGTGACGCCCAACCTCGGCCGCTTCCCAGACCGACCCCTCTACGGATTCACCGTCTCCCATGAGGACATAAGTTCGATAATCGAGCTTATCGATGACCTTTGCATTCAACGCGATGCCGACCCCTACGGGTAGTCCTTGCCCAAGCGAGCCTGTGGCCATATCAACGAAGGGGAGCCGAGGCGTGGGGTGGCCCTCCAGGTCTGATGATAGGGTGCGCAACTTTAGGAGATCGCTCACAGGGAAGAGTCCCGCTTCTGCCCAGGCTGCATATAACAATGGGGCGGCATGCCCCTTCGAGAGAACGAAGCGGTCGCTGTTAGGGGCCTTGGGGTTCAGTGGGTCATACCGCATGACGGAGAAAAACAGCGTGGCGACAAGATCGGCTGCTGACGCGCAGCTCGACGGATGACCGCTACCGGCTTCGCTCGTGGCTCGCACACTGTCGATTCGGAGTTGAGTTGCCTTATGGCGCAAGGTTGCAAGTAGTTCGGAGGAAGCGGCTATGCCGGCCATCGAAGATCCTTTCGGAATAGAAATCACAGAGTGTAAACGAGTGGACTGCTTCGGTCATCTCGACTGATAAAAGTAAGTCCCGAGGCTAACAAATCGATCAGGGAAGGTCAATCAAGAGATCCGCCCTTCTGGAAGAAACCAGGAGGGCGGACCGGTAAAGGGGAGACGAGCAGCGTCCCTCAGCTCTGGGCTGGAGGGGTGGCGACGAGTATCTCGTTCGAGCAGGGGCTTTCCGATTCCCCGAAAGCACTAATGGCAAAGAAGTACACTGCATTCGGTTCAAGGTCTGTAATTGTGGCTGGTGGGGCTTCGACCGCACGACTTTCTTCGTACGAGCAGGAACCCGGTTCTCCAGATGACTGTTTTCCATAGTAGACGTAGTAGCCGGCTACTTCCGGATCAGTGGATGCATCCCATGTCAATTGGGCAGTCACTCCGGTTGAGGTCGGGGTCAAGGAAATTTCGGGATCACCTTCTTCGCTTGGTTCGGCGATGTCAGCGAATGTTTCTGGGTCCTCGGCTTGATTCGCGGGTGAGTCGGCTCCCTGATTTTCATCTGCCGACAAGGTTGGGGCATTCGAATCAACGTTCGACTCATCCTCTCCTTCTGCAGAAAGTGGGTCTTCAGCTGGGTTTGAGAGCGAAGAGAGAACCGGACCTGCTCCTTCGTTATCACTACATCCATGTAGTGGGAGTACGATCAGACCTAGGAAGATCAGCGCTGTGAGCGGCCTCGTGAAAGATTGAGAAAAGAAACTAATCATATTCGTATGTGCCCGCATATAAATCGCTCCTCTAGCGTCAGGTGAACGGCAATGGCTCCTTGCAGGTCATATTTACAAGGACGCAATAGCCAAAGCAAATATAGTACCAAGATTCTGCAACTGAGAACCGTCTATTCATCAATGAGTTAGTGATATTACGAACAACAAAAATTTCGGCAAAGATGAAGGATATTGCCTTCAAGTACTACAGTAAGGAAAGCGCTCAGAAGGGAAGGGAGTTTTTTGAGAACGGTATGACCGTGATGCCATCATCAACGCCAGCCGGTCTCACGGCGGGACTTGGTGAAGGCTCGCGCGGTCTCTAAAAAACCGGAAGAGCAAATAGCCATTGATCAGAATGACGATCGCCAAGATCATGTAGGTTGTAATCGGTGATGCAAGGTTTAATTCGCCTAAGACACGAGAGAGACCGAATCCGACGATCAGTCCGTCGAATGCCATACAAATACGCCTGAAGGTCTCGGGATCCATCAAGCGGATGAGAAGCGTTCCCAGTGGAATACCAATCATCACACTCGGAACGATGTAGGGGATAATTTCCATGCTGCCGGCGCTGTAGAATCCGATGAATCCATAGGCCACGGCTGTCAATGACGATTCTGCCAGACGAATGATGCCCAGCGCGGCACGGAAATCCTGTTTTGGATACCCTTGGTTGTTGAAGAGGAGCGCCAAGGGAGGACCGGAAATCGTAGTGACGGAGTAGAGGGTGCCGAGTCCCACTCCGAACGGCACGGCAATGGCTCTTTCGGCTCGGATTGGTTTTCGAATGCCTGCAGCTTGAAGAAGGATCAAGGGCAAGAGAAAAAAATACGTGACGAACTTAATCCACGCTGGTTCCACGAGAAAAAGAAGATAGCTACCGATCCCGACGCCGACCGCTAGTCCTCCAAGAATCGGAGCCACGCGCCAGAGAATGTTGGGGATGCTTTTTCGGTTGATAAACAGCACATAGGCGTTGATGACGAGCTCCACCAGTACAAGCGCCGGGTTCAAGATGCGGTTCGTATAGAACAATAACGCGACAGGAACCGTAATCGAAGAAAATCCGTATCCCAATGCTCCATTGACGATGGAAGCCGCAAAGGTGATAAGGACAAGTACGACGACATCCATGAAGAGTTAGTCCTTGTGACGGCCGGACGCAAAGTCGGCCAGTGTGTAATTGTCGAGGATCCCGGCGATGGCGTCGCGGACGGTTCCCATCACCTGTTGCACGGGACACCGAGCTTTCTCCGCATAGGGGCATTCACGACACTTTTGGTAGGCGGTTTTACTGACGCACCCGATTGGGGCAAGGGGACCATCCAGGATGCGGATTACCTGTCCCAGCGTGATGCCTTCGGGCTGTTTGATGAGGGCATAGCCCCCCTTCACCCCTCGTCGGCTGGAGATCAGTCCGGCTCGTTTAAGCGTGAGCAGAATTTGCTCCAAGAATTCAATCGGGACGTGTTGCCGATCGGCAATGTCATGGCGCTGGAGCGTGGTTCTCCCGTGTGCGAGCGTCAGTTCAAGTAAAGCCCTGAGACCATACTCGCTTTTTTTAGAAAGCTTCATGAGGCCTTTGAAATACAAGTAACTTAGTCAACAATCAAAACAATATCGAAATGACAGAAGCTGTGTCAAGATGAAATCGGCCAGAGAGAGTCTCTGTCCATCAGTCTCAACTAGGAGTGAGATCGAGAATTCATCTGTCTGGTTCATGGGTCGTGAGGAATATGAAGCGATCCGTTCCTTGACAGCCCAAAAGCATTCTTGCTAGCCTGCGACCTTCTCATGTAAACATTCTAGTCATCTCTCCCGAGCAGGCTGTGGGTTCCGTGACGTTCCAAGAACTGATTCTCACCCTCCATCGTTTCTGGGCCGAGCAAGGTTGTGTCGTTCATCAACCCTACGACATGGAAATGGGCGCGGGGACGTTTCATCCGGCCACCTTTTTGCGCTCACTCGGACCAGAGCCGTGGCAGGCCGCCTATGTCCAGCCATGCCGTCGCCCCACCGATGGGCGCTACGGTGAAAACCCTAACCGTCTTCAGCACTACTATCAGTACCAAGTAATACTGAAACCCTCGCCTGACAACATTCAGGAGTTGTATCTCGAGAGTCTGGCTAGGTTGGGTATCAATCCCAAAGAACATGACATCCGCTTTGTCCAAGACGATTGGGAATCACCGACGCTGGGGGCGTGGGGACTTGGCTGGGAAGTGCGTTTAGACGGGATGGAAATCACCCAGTTCACGTACTTTCAAGAAATCGGAGGGATCGAGCTCAGTCCTATTTCAGGCGAAATCACGTATGGGACAGAGCGGATCGCGATGTATTTACAGCATGTGAACAACGTTTTCGACTTGGCCTGGACGAACTCAATCACCTATGGCGACGTTCATCATGAAACCGAGGTACAGGGATCGCGGTACAACTTTGAACAAGCCGACGTGACGATGCTCGTGAAGGCCTTCGAGGCAAATGAAGCCGAGTGCAAGCGGTTGCTGACCCAGGCCGATCAACGTGTGACCCTGCCAGCTTATGATTATTGCATCAAGTCGTCGCACGCATTCAATCTCTTGGATGCGCGCGGGGCCATCAGTGTGGCGGAACGGACTGGGTATATCGCCAGGGTGCGAGCGTTGGCCAGGCAGTGCGCCGAACGGTATATCGAGGAGCGGGCCGCGATGGGCCATCCGCTGTTGAATCGTGAGACTCACGTGGTGAAGTCGGGTCGATCTCGTTCGAAAGCTGGCGCAGGCTGAACATAACTTGTTATGACGACGCGTAAGAAACCAGGACATCGAGACGGCGCGTTGAAAAAGCGCTCCCGAGCAACCGCGTCTCCTGTGGGCGAGTTGTTGTTGGAAATCGGTGTGGAGGAACTGCCGTATCAGTTCATTGTCCCCGCGCTTAGCGCACTCAAGGATTCAGCTGAACGTCTCTTCAACGATCAACGGCTTACCTTTCAATCCGTTCGAACTATGGGCACGCCGCGTCGATTAGCGATCGTGGTTGAGGGCCTTGCTGCGAAACAGACTTCGATGACAAAAGAGGCGATGGGACCGTCGAAGGCTGTCGCGTTCGATCAGGCCGGTCAACCGACCAAAGCCGCCGTAGGATTTGCTACCGGTCAGGGTGTCGCGGTCCAAGATCTCCAGATTCGCCGGACTCCGAAAGGCGACTACCTGTTTGCGGTGAAACGTGAAGAAGGCCGGCCGACTGCCGTCGTGCTGATGGATACATTGCCGCACTTAGTCGTCGGTCTTGCATTTCCCAAGGCCATGAAATGGAACGATACCGGTGTGCGCTTTGCCCGTCCGATCCGGTGGATAGTGGCGCTGTATGGGGGGAAGGTCCTTCCTGTGGAAGCAGCCGGGATTATCGCGTCGAATCAGACGAAAGGTCATCGAGTCCTGGGCGGCGGGAAGTGGGTGTCTGTTCGTGATGCTGCGTCCTATCTGAAGACATTGGAGCGGCAGGGTGTTTTCGCCGACCCGCAGCACCGTCGCACATTGATCAAGGAGCAGATCACCGCTATTTGTCACAAGACCGGATTTCAGTTGAACGAAGACGAAGCCTTGCTTGATCAGGCCGTGTACTCAACCGAACTACCGTATTCAGTGATGGGTTCATTTAAGGATGCGTACCTGAACGTGCCAGAGGAAATTCTGATGACCTCGATGAAGGAACACCAGGGGTTCTTTTCCGTGCGCCAGAAGCATGCCGGGAAATTGGCGGCCAAGTTCATCGCCGTCACAAACAACCGTGTCAAAGACATGTCCCTCATTCGTGAAGGCAATGAGCGAGTGTTGGCGGCACGATTGGCCGATGCACAATTTTTCTTCGATGAAGATCGGAAGGTCACATTAGAATCGCGAGCGAAGAAACTCACCGGCGTGATGTTTCACCAGAAAATTGGAACGATGGCTCGGAAGCAGGAACGAGTCGGTGCGTTAGTCGATACCATTGCGGAACAGATGGGGCTTGCGCAGGAGTCTCGTTCATCCTGTATCGCAGCCGCTCATCTCTGCAAGGCCGATCTGCTGTCCGGGATCGTGGGAGAATTCCCGGAGTTACAAGGCGTGATGGGTGGGTACTATGCACAACACGATGGGCTATCGCCGAACTTGTGCAAAGCTATTCGCGATCAATACACCCCTCGAGGCATGGACGGGGCATTGCCTGAAACAATCGAAGGTCGTGCGTTGGGGCTGGCGGATCGTATCGACACGGTCGTGGCGTTCTTCCAGGCCGGTATCCTTCCGAAAGGGTCGGAAGATCCGTTTGCGCTGAGACGGCACGCGCTCTCGATCATTCGCATTGTGATAGAAGGACAGGTGAAGCTGGACCTCGCAAAAGCGATCAACGCTGCCGTGGAGCTGGTAACGAAGGATGTAAAAGATGTGTCCTCGTCGCATCACGCTGGTCCGCTTGAGTTCATCGTTGAACGGTTTCGTTACTACATGGGTGTGACGGGGGAGCTGCGAGACGATGTCATCCAGGCGGCGACGGGGTACGCAACACAGGAGTGCGACATGGTTGATCTGGCTGGGCGAATGGAGGCCCTGCAAGCGATGACGGCGCTTCCAGAATTCGACCCGCTGATGGTTGGGTTCAATCGTGCGAATAATATTCTCAAAAAGGAAAAGGCAAAGGGTATGACCGTCACAGCGGTGGATCCATCGTTGTTCCAGGATGACGCTGAGCGAGCGCTCTATGCTCAGGTAAATTCAACGAAAGAACGGTATGATGAATGTCTCAACATGTGTCGCTACAAGGACGCCTTGCACGGCCTGGTCCAGCTGAAACCTTCGATTGATCGATTCTTTGAGCGTGTGATGGTCAACGCCGAGGATCCGGCCATACGAGCGAATCGGCTGTCGCTTTTACGGCAGGTGGTCGAGGATCTGTTCGGTCGGTTCGCCGATTTCTCGAGGATTGTGGTACAAGGACGGTAGGTCGAATCAGACAGCAACCGGAAGGTCCTTGCGCGGATTGGCACAACGGGAGTTGTCATGGATCAGCCGATGGCGGAGGAAACCCGTCGAACGAGCAAGATCCGGCGATTTTCCCTCGCGGTCTCGCTGGCCCTCATGCTGTTCTGTAATGCCATCCTCTTCGCAGGGCTCAAGCTTAGTGGCATCAATTTGGATGACTTGGTGAAGACGCCCGATCTCTTCAATGCCAAACAAGATGTCTGCCTTCGGCTGTCGTGGCAATCCTTGCCGGGCGCGAATGAACCAGTTCAGCTCTGTTCGGAATGGCTCAACCTGTCCGATCCGAGCGGCCAGCCGCACTATCTTTCGCCCGATACAAAGCTCAAGCAGGCGCCTGACGGTCACTACTATGTCGATCAGGCGGTTCAGGCCGACTACCGATTGTTGATGCTGATGCTGTTTGTCGCTGCTATTATCGTTGGTGGCGTAAAGACAAAGTGGCTCTTAGTGAGCCGGTATCGGCTTCATCTGGAGTCGACCGATAGTTGAAGACGTTGACAGCTCAATGATACGCACTCTTCCTGGAAGGAGAAGTCACGTGGCAAAGAAATACGTCTACTATTTCGGTGACGGCAAGGCCGAGGGTACCTCGAACATGAAGGAGCTACTTGGTGGGAAAGGTGCGGGATTGGCCGAGATGACGAATCTCGGGATTTCCGTTCCGCCGGGCTTCACCATCACGACCGAAGCCTGCATCGAATACGACAAGCAGGGAAAGAAATATCCGCCAGGCATGTGGGAAGCGACCTTGGCCGCATTGAAGAGGGTCGAGCGGTCGATGGGGATGGGATTCGGTAATCCTGACAAACCGTTGCTGGTCTCCGTACGATCCGGTGCCCGCGCATCGATGCCCGGCATGATGGACACAGTGCTCAACGTGGGGCTCACACAGAGGACCGTCGAAGGCCTCGCCGCCAAGACTCAGAACGAGCGGTTCGCCCAGGACAGTTATCGCCGTTTCATCACCATGTTCGGCAGCATCGTCATGGGTGTGCCTCGGGAGCATTTCGAAGCGATCCTCAACCATAAGAAAGACGAAATGGGCGTGACCCACGAAACCCAACTCGCCGCGGTGGGCTTGCGGGATCTCGTCGGACGATTCAAGGCGTTGGTGAAAGAGGAAACCGGCAAAGAGTTCCCGGACGATCCCAACGAGCAGCTGCGCATGGCGATCAACGCGGTCTTTTCGTCCTGGAACGGTGCGCGCGCCATTACCTACCGGCGGTTGAACGGCATCCCAGATCATTGGGGCACGGCCGTCAACGTGGTCGCGATGGTGTTCGGGAATATGGGTGATACAAGCGGGACTGGCGTGGCGTTCACCCGCGATCCCAATACCGGCGAGCATACATTCTTCGGTGAATGCCTGATGAATGCGCAGGGCGAAGACGTGGTCGCCGGCATCAGGACACCGCTGCCGGTCACCGCACTCGCGAAGAATGTTCCGGCCGCCTACAAGGATCTTGAAACGACCTATAAGAAACTCGAAAAGCATTATCGTGACATGCTCGACCTGGAATTTACCATTCAGGAGGGCAAGCTCTACATGTTGCAAACGCGAGTCGGAAAACGGACCGGCATCTCGGCCGTTCGAATCGCCGTTGAAATGGTCAAGGAAGGACTGATCACGAAGCGCGAAGCCGTGCAGCGGGTCGGTCCGGATCAATTGGCGCAGTATCTTTATCCCATCTTTGATTCGAACGTGGAATCCAGCTCGACTCCGCTGGGGAAAGGTTTACCGGCTGGGCCCGGGGCGGCGGCGGGAAAGATTGCGCTGACGCCGGACCGTGCGGTCGAGATGAAAGCGGCTGGTCAACGGGTCGTGCTCGTTCGCGACGAAACCAGCCCGGACGACATTCATGGGATGAACGCGGCCACCGGATTCTTGACGGCGCGAGGTGGGATGACCTCGCATGCGGCGGTCGTGGCAAGGCAGATGGGCAAAGTCTGCGTCGCCGGCTGCGATGCGGTTCAGGTAATCGATGCACAATCCGTGAGGATCGGCTCGAAGGTGTTTCGCGAAGGAGACTATATCTCCGTCAACGGTTCGACCGGGAATGTGTACGACGGTGATGTGCCGGTGGTGGAGTCGGAAATCATCCAAGTGGTGCAGGGGAAACTGGATGCTAAAAAGTCGCCGAAGTATCAGCTGTTCGCCACGTTGCTGTCGTGGGCGGACGATGAACGCACACTGCGGGTTCGGTCCAATGCGGATGTGCCGGATCAAGCAAAGATTGCGCGGGGATTCGGAGCGGAAGGCATCGGATTGTGCCGGACCGAACACATGTTCTTCGCCGAAGATCGTATTTCGATCATGCAGAAGATGATCTTGGCCCGTACAAAAGATGAACGGGAGAAATTTCTTGATCAACTTTTGCCTCTACAAAAGCAAGACTTTATCGGGCTCTATCGAGAAATGCAGGGATATCCGGTCACGATCAGGCTCCTTGATCCGCCGCTCCACGAGTTCTTGCCCAAGCGAGAAGAGTTAATGGTCGAAATTGCGCAGCTGGAGTTGACTGAAAATGATGGGGCCAAGCTCCAGGAGAAGCGGCGTTTGTTGGCTCGAGTGGAAGAATTGCATGAATTCAACCCCATGCTGGGCCTTCGCGGCTGTCGGTTGGGCATTACCATGCCGGAAATCACGCGAATGCAAGCGCGGGCAATTATGGAAGCAGCCTGCGAGTTGGCAAAAGAAGGTAAAAAGATCGTGCCGGAGATCATGATCCCACTGGTCGGGATGGTCGCCGAAATGAAGTCGCAGAAAGATCTCGTCAAAGAAGTGGCGCAGGAAACAATGAAACGGTACGGGGTGAAGCTCAATTATCTGGTCGGCACGATGATCGAGTTGCCGCGCGCGGCCGTGACCGCCGACCGGATCGCACAAGAGGCGGAGTTCTTCTCGTTCGGGACGAACGATTTGACGCAGACCACGTTCGGCTTCTCACGCGATGATGCGGCGAAGTTCATCGATTTCTATAAAGCCGACAAGATCATGGACTCAGATCCCTTTGCGGTGCTCGATCGTGAAGGAGTCGGTTCGCTGATGAAACGGGCCATCGAAGGTGGGCGCAAGACTCGCTCCGATATCAAGCTTGGTATTTGCGGTGAACATGGCGGTGATCCCAGCTCCGTGGAATTCTGTCATCAATTGGGGTTGGATTACGTGAGCTGTTCTCCCTTTCGCGTGGCCATCGCGAGATTGGCGGCGGCGCAGGCGGCGATTGCAGAATCGAGTGCGAAGCCGGCAGCAAAGAAACCCAAGGCAGTGCGCAAGCCGTCGAAGTCACGTACGCCGTTGGCGTCGCGTAAACCGTCGACGTCACGCCGTACGCGACGGTGACCGGCACCGAACAAGATCTCCGCTTCATGACCCTAGCTCTTCGCCTGGCGGCGAAGGGCCAAGGAACGACCAGCCCGAATCCGATGGTCGGAGCCTTGGTGGTACGTCAAGGCAAGATTATGGGGCAAGGCTTTCACCTCCGCCCCGGGACTCCCCATGCGGAAATTTTGGCGCTACAACAGGCAGCCGCGCATGCGCGTGGCGCAACACTGTATGTGACGCTCGAACCCTGTTGTCATCTCAACAAGCGAACCCCTCCCTGCGTCCCCGAGATCATTCAATCCGGTATCCGGCGCGCCGTCATCGCGATGCAGGACCCGAATCCATCCGTCAAGGGAAGGGGAGTCGCCGCGCTAAAGAGAGCCGGACTTTCAGTTACGGTCGGACTGGCTCGCGCCAAAGCGGAGGAATTGAACAGGGCCTATTGCCATTGGATGAAGACCGGTCGTCCCTACGTGACACTCAAGGCCGGTATGACACTGGATGGGCAGCTGGCGACGGCAAGGGGTGAGTCCAGATGGATTACGGGTGAGGCCTCTCGCCGTGAGGTGCATCAGCTTCGTAGTCATGTCGATGCCGTCTTGACCGGGGTGAATACTGTTCTGGCTGATGATCCTGCGCTGACAGCAAGGACTGGAGCGCGATTCAATAAGGTAGCTGCGCGGCAGCCTCTTCGCATTGTGGTCGATAGCAGGCTGCACATTCCGGTCACAGCACAGATTCTGGCACAACAGGATACAGCCAAAACTATTATTGCGACCACTGCCGCAGCCTCACGATCTCGGCGATCAGTCTTGCAAAAGCAAGGCATAGAAATTCTCACACTGCCTACCCGACGTGACCGTGTGTCCTTGACCGCTCTGCTTCGGCAACTCGGCCGGCGTGGGATCACGTCGTTGTTGGTGGAGGCAGGGAGCGAACTGAACGCGGCAATGCTGGCGGCCAAGTTGGTCTCTCGCATTCGTTTCTATATCGCCCCGCGCCTACTTGGCGGTCAGGATGCCAAAGGGCTCATTGGAGGACAGAGCCCTCTGAAACTTGCGAACGCGATCCCTCTTCACTATATGCTGGTACGCTCTCTTGGTGACGATGTGGTGGTGGAGGGAGAGTTGTGATCGTCTTGCGTGTGATGCTCATCCTATCGGTAATATGGGCGGCCAGTACTGTAATTAGCTCAGCAAAATCATCCGCTCAATCGGCCGAAAGCCTCGCATCGCTCGTCCGTCAGTATCTCGATGCCGGTCACAGTGATGAAGCTGAACGTCTGTTGCAACGTATTCTGTCCGACGAACAGGCGTCTGTCAAAACGGTTTCTCAGATCATACGGGAAGAACGAACGTACCAAAGCCAGCCAACCGGAGTTCTTCCTGATGAGGAGATCGCCGTTCGCGGGCGCTCTCATCAGCTATCGTTGTTCGTTCCGGCTTCCTACAAGTCTGAACAGAGCTACGCCCTCATTGTGTGTCTGCACGGATATGGGTTTACCGGTGAGGAGTATCTCGAGCGGTGGAGAACTAGATTGGGCGACGAGTATCTCTTAGCCTGTCCCACCTATCCCTCTGGAGCGTGGTTTACCAGGCAGGCCGAGGAGTTAGTATCGGCCACCATTCGTGAGGTCCAACGGCGGTACCATATCGACCCTGATCGGGTCTTTTTGACCGGGATGTCGAACGGTGGGATCGGTGCGTGGCTGATCGGGATGCACCATGCGCCGCTGTTTGCCGGGATCGCGCCCATGGCAAGCGGACTGGATGATGTGCTGATGCCGTTTTTAGCAAACCTCCGCAACACACCCATCTATATCATTCATGGAGCTCAAGATCAGGTGATGCCGGTACACCTCAGCCGAACGATCGCTAAACAACTGGATGCGCTTGGGTACCCGTATGTCTATCGCGAGCACGAACGGGAGCATCCCATCGCAGGCGGACATTATTTCCCCAAGGAGGAGTTGCCGGATCTGGTTTCCTGGTTCAATCGTCAGCGCCGTGAGCCCTTACCGAAAAGGCAGACGGTCGTGCGTGATGGAAGCCACTTTCAACCGTTCAACTGGGTTCGTCTCGACGCGACTGATCCGATCGCGGTATTTTCAGATGATTTGGTGGATAAACGAGATGAACGAATCAAACGTCGGGTCTATGCCAAGCTTGATGCGTCGATCAGTGGAAACAATCGCATCGAGGTCAAGTGCGAACTGGTTCAACGCTATAGCCTCTTCCTGAATGAACAGATGATCGATGTCGGTCAACCGCTCATGGTCATGACGAACGGGCGTGTTTCATTCGAAGGAACCGTGACCCCCTCGGTTGAGACCCTGTTGCGACAAGCCAGACTCCGACAAGATTCTCAGCAGCTCTTCCCCGTTCAACTCACGATTGCGATCACGAAGCCCGCTCCATGACCTCCGCAGCACGGTGTTCTCCTGGCCTTCTCGCGCGCTTGCTCCTTGCGTCCGTCGGCACGGTGCTGTGGTTTGCGGCCCAGCCTCGCTGGTCCGATGCCTGTACGCTGTCTCCCGACCATGCTGGGCTCACCTTTCCCGTCGAGCGAGTGGATCCTGCCTGGGCCTGTCGGCTGCAAGCGATCATCCAGAATAACTCGATCGAGAGCCAACTCGGACCGATTCGAACGACGCTATCCGGTGCGTTGTATCGGTATCTCTTAGACGATCCTCCGTTAGCGGCGGCGCTGATCCGGCGCCTCAAGCTTGGTCTCTACCAGTCGGAAGAGAGGGGGCCTGGTCGCTTCTGGGGAGATGATGGCGATGGGTCGAAGGGAATGGTTGAGCTTGTGTATGAGGATCCTCTCTCTCGTATCTACTTTCTTGACGGAACACATGAAAGCCGGCTGTTGCCTCATGTGACGGGAAAGGCGGTCGTTTTTCTACGGATGGGTGTCATGGAGGATGAGTACCACAACGAGACAACGGTGAGTACGTTGGTCGCCTACACGAAGCTGGACAATGCCTTTCTATCAGGGTTGGTGTCCCTCCTCCATCCGCTTGTGTCCAGGCTGGCAACCAACCGGTTACACAAGGCTGTGACGACGGTTGATCGATTGGGGATGATGATGAAACAGGATCCACAGCGAGTCTTATCCGAGGTGGAGAGAGCGCCGCCACTACCAGCGCATCACGTGATGTTTCTCAAACAGGTTTTGAGTAACCGCGCTGACACGGATAGTGGGAATTCGGACGGGCGAGCGATCCCATGACGACCTCACGCAGTTTCATGTTGATCTGCACGGTCGGCATCTTTTGCTTCATCAGCTACAACATGGTTCGGATGCCTGCCCTCTCTTTGTTTGCCGAGTCGCTTGGCGCTGGTCCTGAGCGAATCGGTCTGATCGTCTCCGTGTCGACCATCACGGGCGTCCTACTGAAACTGCCATCCGGCGCCCTTTCCGATATCTATGGACGACGATTCTTGCTGCGAATCGGCGTTGTGGCGTTTGGCCTGCCTCCCTTTCTCTATCCGTTCATCACGGACTTGGATGCGCTGACGGCGCTACGGTTTCTCCATGGCCTGGCCACCGCCATATTTGCTCCGACTGCCTTGGCCACCGTGGCGGAACTCTATCGAGAACGACGCGGTGCAGCCCTCGGGACCTATACGGCCTGCACGCAGTCCGGCTCTCTGTTGGGACCATTTCTTGGTGGGTACCTCATTCATACAGCGGGATTCGACACGGCATTCGTTACAGCCGGTGTGTTCGGCTGTGTAGCCATGGTGCTGTTCTATAGCCTGCAACTCGACGTGGCTGTTCCGCCTCGGACAAATGAGGGCGCGAGGGCGGTGTTGTCGGAGATGTGGAAGGGCTTCGCCGCTGTCGTCAAGAATAAGAAAGTGCTGATCACCAGCGTGACCGATGCGGCGAAAATGATCGCCAATGGGGCCCTGATGGCGTTTCTTCCTCTCTATGGCCTGTCGGTGGGGCTGAACCCAGGCGAAGTGGGAATGCTCTTTACGGTGCAGGCCGTCACCTCATTCTTTTCGAAACCGATCATGGGGCGCATCTCCGATCGAGTGGGGCGCCAGCCATTGATCATTCTGGGTCTCGGTATTTGCGCCGGAACGTTTGTGTGTATTCCCTATGTCGCCATGTTTCCGGTCTTGCTGATGCTGTCGGCTGGGTTTGGTTTCGGTGAAGCCGTGGTCTCATCATCGTCTTCGGCGTTGGTTGCAGATAGCTCTGAGTTTAAGCGGCTGGGGGCAGGCTTAGGGATGCAGGGGATGATCATGGACATCGGGCATGCAAGCGGCCCGTTGTTGGCGGGTGTGCTGATCGCCAATCTCAGCTATGGAGCGGCCTTTGGCATTATTGCAGGTATTCAACTCGTGGCAGGTGGCGTATTCTGGTTGGCCATGAGGGGGAGGTAAATGGTCGTTGTGATACTATAATGGCGGCACCATAGAGAGGGACATTATGTTTAGCGGCATTGTGGAAGAAATCGGCGCGATTACCGTCCTGAAGAAAGCGTTGGATGGAGTGAAGTTGACGGTTTTGGCCTCGACGGTGATGGGCGACCTTAAAATCGGTGACAGCGTGAGTGTGAATGGCATCTGCCTCACCGTCGTTTCGAAAACCGAACGCGATTTTTCCGTCGAAGTTTCGCCGGAAACGCTTTCCGTGACGACGCTTGAGAGCTACTCTGTCGGCATGCCGGTCAACCTGGAACGGGCGATGAAGCTCAATGAACGCATCGGCGGTCATCTGGTGGCCGGCCATGTAGATGGAGTCGGTGTGATCCGTAGCCGACAGCAAGATGCCAACGCGATTCTCTTAGCCATCGAAGCACCGCCGAATATCTTGCGGTACTGTGTGGTCAAGGGTTCCATTACGGTGGATGGTATCAGTCTGACGATCAATGAGCTGAACGAGAAGGGGTTTTCCGTCGCCATCATTCCGCACACGGCCAAGGTGACGACACTTGGGCTCAAGCAGGTGAATGATTCTGTGAATCTTGAATCTGACCTCATCGGAAAGTACGTCGAGCGGTTGCTCCAAGAACGGAGCCAATTGCCTAAGACCACACCGGTCATTGATAAGGACTATCTGCAGAAGCGAGGGCTGATCTAATTAGAAGCTTTGCGTGGGAATCGAAGGGGAGAGTACAACATTCGAATTACCGATCAGTGGAGGATTTGTTTTGTGTGGTTTCAGGGCGATGCTTGTGATGTGGAGATTGTGGACTACCATTGAGGTGCATTATGGCGCGCAAACGGTTGCTTGAGCCGATACATCTGGGTGAAATTTTGTTCGAAGAGTTCATGAAGCCGATGAACATCAGCATCAATCGGCTTGCCCGTGAGATTCATGTCTCGCCGGGCCGGATCAGCGCGATCGTCAATGACAAGCGTGCCATCTCCGCCGACACCGCGCTCCGGCTCAGCCGGTATTTGGGAACGTCGTCAGATCTCTGGATCGGACTCCAGGGAGAGTTTGACCTGCGAGTTGCCCAACGGACGATCGGGCGAGAAATTGAGGGAGAAACGGGAACAGGCTACTTTTAGAGGGCCAGCAATGTCTTCCAAGGGAATGAGTGCAATAAAACGTGAGGATCTTTTGGATTGGAGGGGATAGGATATGCCTAAAAGTAGGCTGTCCCCATTTCTTTGCCGGTGGTTGATCTTGCACTATGACGATAATTGTTTGTTGAGTCGACTATGGGATCGTGCCTATGATTCTGGGAACAAACGAGATGAAGTGTAGTGAAATGGGAAGTCGAGCACCAACCCTATAGGACGGCAGGAGGGCAATATGCGTATGTTCTTAGCGTGTCTTCTATTCGTCTTTGGCACGGGCTTTGGGGTTGCAGGTGCACAGGACACTGCTTCGCCAGTGGCTGGAAAGCTCTGGCGTTTCGAAGCGAGATATCAGCTAGAGCTGATTGAGGTGAAGGCTCGTGATGAAACTGGGGTGGATGTCTTCGGCTCGGACGAGATTCTGGTCGTCGCCACTCTTGACAGCGTTCGCGACATCGGTTCCTATACACTTTGGATCGAGAAGGGTCTCGCTGATATGGATTCAGATGAGACGGTTAAAATTGGCGAGGGAAACGCGTGCCTTCTGCTCGCTGTCGATGACGTAAGGGATGGCAAGTGGAGCTGCGCCGAGACCGGTCATCCGACTCCCTTTACTTTGACCTTCACCGTGCTCGAGAAGGACGGCGTCGGGCGGACTATTTGGGAGCTTGTGACTGGAAGTGGGCACGGCTTTTGCGTTGGCGGTTCCCAGGGCGACATCTCCAAGAACTGCTTAAGTGGTGCAGCAGACGAATTCAACAGCGTCGGCAGTGTTCGCAAGGTCTACACGTCGGAGGATCTTGCGGGCCTCGCCGTCGGGCAGACCCGGCAGGACAGTCTAGTAGTTGACTACTGCAGTCGTACGCTCACAATCGACGGCGGCACTTGTGGTTCTGCTAGGAGCCTGTCCGACATTGAACTGAGCGCACCATGCTTGTCACTTCTGAGTCGGTGTTCGCTTCTCTGAGATTGATCGAGCGGGAATCCTCCCGCTACCGCCGAGCTCTCCGCTCCACGTTCCGGCTGCCGCACCGCACGTGCAGCCGCTCCCCGGAATGTCGGCGTTGACGTCGCAGGGCCGTCCAGAGCTTGCGTATATTGTGGGTGGTACAGAGGAGGGCCCACTCCCCGCGAACCTTCGCCAAGCCCCGCAACAGAAACTGCCGGAAGCCGCGGCCCTGTTTGATCTGCCCGAAGACCGGCTCCACAATCGCCTTGCGCTGAGCATAGCGTCGGCGTCCGCGCTTCGTCCGTAAGGTTCGTCGCATCCGCTCCGCCACCGACAGTCCCGCGGGCGGTCGTCCCCGAGGGGCGGTGGGCACCGCCTGGCCATGGAGTTGGCGATCCGGGGGGATGAGCGGCGTACAGCCCAGCGCCGTGAGCGTCGTGACGTTCGCCTCGCTGAAATAGCCCGCATCCATACTCACGATTCGGGGGACCTGCTCGGTATTGACCAGTACCTGGGTCAGCATCGGCTGGGCTTGCTGTTTGTCATTCGCTTCATCGGTGACGTCGACCGCGACAATGATCTGCGCCCTCGTATCGACGGCCGCTTGGCAGTTGTACCCTTGGACGACGCTCCCCTTGGCGTCCGATGCCGGCATGATGCGACTCTCCGGATCCATGAAATTGCGCTGGGCCTTCGGGGACGGGACCGAACTAGGCGGCGACGGCGGCCGGCCCCGGCGAGGCCTCGCGGACTGCTGGGTGTCCTGGACCGCCTGGTGGAGCGCGGCCTCCGTCTGCGCTTCTTGTTCCAGGACGCGCTTGGCCGCTCGAATCGTCGCGAGCCGCTGCTCTCGCCGCGCGAGTTCGGCCGGAAGTTCATCGCCCCGTCGATCCGGCCCATAGCGAGCGTCATCCTGTGCGTCGGCGGCCTCCGCCCGTTGCAGCAAGGCCGTGACCTCGGCCTGCAACCGCGCCTCTTCCGTCATCATCCGACCGTAACTCATCGCCTTGTGCTTCGACGCATTGGCCTGGACCTTGGTGCCATCCAGCGCAATGTGCCCCAATTTCACCAAGCCCGCGCGCTGACACAGTTGCAGCACCTGGACAAACAAGTCGCTCAGTGCCCCCAGATGCTGCTTCCGAAAGTCACTGATCGTCCGAAAGTCCGGCTGCTGATTCGCGGCCAGCACGCGAAACGCGACATTTTCTTCCAACTCGCGGGCAATCTGCCGCGAGGCGGGCACACCCACCGCATAGGCGTACAGCAGGACCTTGACCAACATCCGGGGATCGTAGGGCGCATTGCCACGCGTCACAGACCCGTAGGTCTTCACGATGGGGCCGAGGTCCAGGGTCTCCACGAGGTCCGAGACGAAGTAGCCCAGGTGTCCCTCGGGCAGCCAGTCGGTCAGCGATGGCGGCAACAACAGCAGTTGATCCGGCTCATACGGGCGGAAAGTGCGGTCCTGCATCGATGCGTCTCCACGTGAAGAGATGAGAGAGACTGCTGATAGCCCATTTGCGCTCTCCGTGCAAGAGGGGGGAGGTCAATGTCGGACAGACTCCTAGTTGGTCGAATAGCTGGAACGGCGTTTACCGGATATCGGTTCGCGTGACGCGGCTGAAGAACGTTCTCGTCGGCTTCGAGCCACCGTACGATCCGCTTGTACCGAGCCAGTTGGGAGTTGAGGCGCTCCCACTGCCGCCCAACTGACTGGGGAGGGTGGGTGCATGGCCAGCTGTCAGTATTAGATGCCGTGCAAATATGAAAGGGCGGGCTTGGTGTGGAAGAAGAGGGTCGCTGCTTAACTTTGCATCATGCGACGGCTGTTTGTTGAATCAATATGGGATTGTACCCCTGATTCAGGGATTTAACGGGAGGTAGCGCAGCAAAATGGGAAGGCAAACGGCGACCTTATAGACCGTGACGTCATACGTGCAGTCCCTCTCCCACCGTTCATAATTTGTATCCAGAGCGAACAGCGAAACCGCATTGACAATGTCGGACAAGAGGTGAAGTATGGCGCTCATTCAAGTGTCCGCCAGATTAAATCCCGTACAGCTTCGGCGAGCCCAAAAAGCGCTCGGTGCCAAAACCACGAGTGAAACGCTACAGCGCGCCTTGGATTTGGTTATGGAAAAGGCCGCGCACGATCGCATCCTCCAGCGTTATAGCGGAGTGGGTAAGCCCGATGCCTTCGGCAAAGACCACTAAGTTTGCTCGACTTAGCCTGCGACCACAGGCTGGGCCTCTCGTTCCGCCAGACTCTTCCGACGGTTGCTTACGATCGTTCGGTCAATGATCGCGCCGCAATTGAGGCATTTCCACGCATAGAACACGAGAAAGAAATCCGAGAACCGCTCCAACATCATCATCCCTTTACACTTCGGACATTTCATCGATTCCTCCTTGGGTGGGTTCACAGCTGACGCTAAAGGTAAGCAAGAGCTGCGCCAGACTTCGAGGTCTCATATTTCTCCAATAAATTAATATTACGTACTATTAAATATGTAAGTGTGTTCATAAATTTGACGGTGGCGATAAGCGTGCGCTGTCAATGTTTTGTCTATATGGCAGGATCGGAAAGAGTCGTTAGGGATGGAGGAGAATCATGAGTCCTGAATGGATGCGGGAGGTTGGTTGGACCTCGTCACTCGCTGCCCTCACTAAAGCCCTGTTCAGCGCTACGGGCTTCTTCAAGATCATCGAAATGACCTGAGCGTGATTCTTCGATCAGTCAGTCCAGGGGATTTTACGGTTGATTCTGAGCAGATGACCGGTAGGTATAGTAGAGGATCAGTCCGGCTAAGATTGAAACGAGAATCCCGAATCCCATCTGTGCGTCAAAGCTCACCGGGCCCACATAGATCTTATAGAGTTGCAAGAGAACAACCGGCAGGCCCACCGCCAGGATGAGCGCGAGCAGGTGGCGCCGCAGATAGATCGGCTCGCCCGGTTTTCTTCCACCTCGCCCCAATACCGTTACTCCTCGATTGTTGAGATATCCCCAGGGTCCTGTCCTAGCTCTTTGGCCTTGAGCACGCGGCGCATGATTTTGCCGGACCGGGTTTTCGGCAGTGACGAGACAATGTCGATTTCAGACGGCACGCCGATCTTGCCCAGTTCTTTCAAGACTTGATCCTTGATCGACTTGATCAGATCCGGGCTGTCTTGCTCTCCCTGCTTCAAGATGATGAAGGCCTTGATCGATTCCCCGACCGTCTTGTGCGGTTTGCCGATCACGGCGGCTTCGGCAACGGCAGGATGGCTGACCAAAGCGCTTTCCACTTCAGCCGTTCCAAGTCGATTGCCGGCGACTTTGATCACGTCATCTGCCCGGCCCATAAACCACATGTAGCCGTCCGCGTCTTTATGGCAGACGTCGCCGGCTGTATAGCAGTTGGGGATGGTGTTCCAGTAGGTCTTGTACCGCTCAGGGTCCTTGTAAATCGTGCGCATCATCGAAGGCCAAGGTTTTTTGATCACGGCAAACCCGCCTGCGTTCGCCGGCAAGCTGTTTCCTTCACGATCGACGACATCAGCCTCAATCCCAAGGAATGGGCGGGTGGCTGAGCCTGGCTTCAACGGCACAGTGGGGAGGGGCGTAATCAGGATAGATCCCGTTTCAGTCTGCCACCAGGTGTCCATGATAGGCTTGTCTTCCCCTGCCGCACGGTGAAACCACTCCCAGGCTTCTGGATTGATCGGTTCTCCCACGCTACCGAGAATGCGGAGGGTCGAGAGGTCAAATTTTTTGGGCCAGTCTTCGCCGTACCGCATGAGGAGGCGGATGGCTGTCGGAGTCGTATAAAAGATCGAAACGCCGTACCGTTCGATCAGGTCCCACCAGCGACCGGGAGTCGGATAGTCCGGTTTGCCTTCTGCGGCCAGAATCGTGGCGCCGTTAAGAAGGGGGCCATAGACGATGTAGCTGTGGCCGGTGACCCAACCTGGGTCGGCGACGCAGAAGTAGACGTCGTCGTCTTTGAGGTCGAAGACATACTTCGTGGTTGTATAGGTGCCGACCATGTAGCCGCCATGGACGTGGACCACACCCTTCGGCCGGCCAGTCGTGCCGGAGGTGTAGAGGATGTAGAGCGGCGTCTCTGCGTCCAGCGGTTCAGCGTCGCATACTGGTCGCTCACGCTCGATCCACTCTTTCCAGCCAATTTCTTTTGGAGCGGTCAGGGGAGCCGAGTGGGTCTGGCGTTGCACGACAATCACATGGTTGACCGTTGGGCAGGTCTTCATCGCCTCGTCAACGACGGTTTTTACGTGAAGGGCCTTTCCACGGTCGAATCCGACATCAGCAGTGATCACCACCTTAGCTTCCGCATCGTTGACCCGGCTCGCAAGCGCCGGGGCACTGAACCCTGAATAGACGACGCTATGAATGAGACCGATCCTGGCGCAGGCCAACATGGCAATGACCTGTTCAGGAATTTTCGGCAGATAGATCGTGACGCGATCTCCCGTCTGAAGGCCCAACTTTTTGAGGGCATTGGCGCAGCGGTTGACCTGTCGAGAGAGTTCGCCATAGGTGAAGATGCGCTCCTGATTGTCTTCACCCACCCAGATCAGGGCGACTTTGTTCCTGCGCCAGGTCTTGATGTGACGATCGAGACAGTTATAAGTGATGTTGCAGCGTGCCCCGACAAACCATTTCGCCCAAGGATAGTCCCAGTCCAATACCTTGTCCCAAGGAGTGAACCACTCAAGCTGTTTCGCTTCAGTGCTCCAAAATGCTTCAGGATCGGCAATGGATTTCTTGTACTCTGCCTCGTAATCCTTGATGTAGGCGGCGGCTTTGGTCTTAGCCGTCGGGTGATAGGTTCGACTTTCCTTCAAGAGCGTCTCAATCTTGTCACTCATAGGGGAGGGTCTCCTTTACGAGGTCGATCCATCGTGTGGGCGCAATTATGGAGAAAGCTGAAAGGAGCTGCAACCATCCATTTCATCCGGAGCGCGATGGTGACGGCGCCAGCCCCTTACCTGGTTTCTTGACTCTGGCCAAGGCGGAAGCTAGGCTGGCCGCATCACCGATGCCAAGATGTGTGATGAAAAAACCGTGGATTACTATGCTGGCTGTGGGTCTACTGACCGCCTATGTGCTTGGTGCATTCTCATCATCTTCCGTGTCCACTGTACAGGCCCAATTAGGAAAGCCCGAAGGACTCTATTACAAATCTTGGGCGATCGTGATTGGGATTGAACAGTATCTGGTGGCGCCACCGATCCCAGGCGCGATCGCTGATGCGCAGAAAGTCGCCGAAGCATTTCGGCATTTGGGATTCGATGAGGTGGTTGAGCTTTATGACAAGGATGCCGGATCGCGGCGCTTGCATCAGATTTTAAACGACGTGTTGCCGAGAAAAGTCGGGCGCATGGATCGACTGGTGATCTTCTATGCGGGCCATACCGGTTCGATACAAGATGCGGAAGGGCAGGACCGGGGATATCTTGTGCCGTTTGATGCTCCAGTCAACAACGCCACTAAATCGGTCACGGTTGAAGAGCTCAAGGAATTTACCCGACGGTCCGCTTCAAAGCACACACTGTTGATTCTGGATGCTCCGTTTTCTGGATGGGAACTGACCAAGCCGCAAGAGCCTACGCAGGAAGGGTGGCTGAGTCCGGAATCGGAGACAGAACGCCGCGCGGTTCAAGTGATTAGTGCGGCTCGTCAAGGCGAAGTTTCTGAACGACCGGATAACCAGAGTCGCTTTGTCCATGCGTTTTTAACAGGCCTGTCTGGATCGGCGGATCTCGACAGGAACGGCTGGCTTATGGCTTCCGAGTTAGGCACTTATTTGGCCCAGCACGTCGGAGCGGCTTCCAGCGGCAAGCAAATTCCCACGACTCTACGCATCGAGGGAGATGGCGACACGGTACTTATCGAAGGACGCACGTCGGCTTTGACGCTTGGTGTGGAGCCTCAGACGCCTGCCGAACGACTACAACAGGCCAAGGCTCAATACCAACGGGCCTTTGCGTTGCTCCAGGAAGGGAAGGCGGTGGAAGAAGCGCTCGAACGGCTGGATCGTGCGATCGAATACGACCCCACCTATGGCGACGCCTATGTCCTCAAGAGTTATGTTCGAACGGAGGTCCGTCCAGATCTTGATGAGGCCTTGAGTGCGGGCCTTCTAGCTGCAAAATATGCTCCGGAAAATCCTGATTCCTTTTATGTGCTGGGCATGATCTACGAAAAGCGCGGCACGTTTAAGGATGCGGAGGCCGCGTTTCTGCAGGCCGTACAGGTGAATAACGCCTATCAGGATGCTTACTTTGCGCTAGGGGAACTCTATGCTGATCGACTCAATGAGCCGCACAAGTCGGTTGAGGCGTTTCGCCGGTACATAGAGCTAGGCGGCACCCATGATCGAGCTCGTGCAGCGGTGAACGATGCAGATCCCGGCCCTAAGCCTTAGTCCTTTTCTCCCCCTTTCAGATACCCCAGCCCGATCTTCACGGCTCGACGGGTGATTTCTGCCCAACGTGTTTGTGGGTAGGCCGAGAGGATGGCTGCTGCCGTAGGGTCTTGGATATCAAGCTGCTGAATGCGAAGAATGCCGTTTTCAATGTGAATGTCTGCCACAGATCCTCCTTGTTCGTGATCGACGGTGAAGCGTGAAGCGAAGTTGCGTTGACGGATTAAACATCACATGTTAGCATGATTTCACGGTTTTTACCGATAGACTCTCCGTACGGAACACTTCTTATTCATCTGGAGGAGGATGGTTATGATCAGGTCGCAACTGACTCACTCAAGGCTGGTCGGCCTCTGTCTTACGGTCCTGCTGATGGTGACGCTTGTGGCTTGTGGGGGTCCTCCCAAGTGGGTTCAGAAAGGATCCGGAGCGTTCAATGAAAAAGACAGCAAAGCCTTTTATGGCGTGGGGGCCGTCAGCGGAGTGCGCAATATTCCTTTGGCTTGGGACACGGCAGAGAACCGGGGTCGAGCAGAGATTGCCAAGACCTTTGAAACCTACACCGGATATTTGATGAGAGACTATGCGGCCTCGACGACGGCGGGGGATTTCTCCCGAAATACGGAAGAGCAAAATGTCGAGCGCGCAATCAAGACCATCACGACCACCACGCTCAGTGGAGTCCGGAAGATCGATCAGTATTTGGATTCCAAGACCAACACCTATTACGTCTTGACCAAGCTGAGTCTGGAGGATATGAAGAACAACTTGGAACAGGCCAAAGAGCTGAATGCTCAGGTTCGAGACTACGTGAGAAAGAACGCCGATCGTCTCTTTGAGCGGTTGGAGAAGGAAGAGGAACGGCGAGGCGTTCAGTAAACGGTGGTGATAGTTAGAAGATGGTCCCTTCTTTTGGGAGGCGTACTGTGATCCAGAGGTTCAGTCGTTCGTTTGTTGCTGCTGCGGGTGTCGTGTTCGTCTTGTCCGGGTGCGGGCACGAAACCAAAGTCACCCGAGTCGACACCGGGGTCGTCACCGACTTAAGTGGTCGGTGGAACGATACGGATTCCAAGATCGTGGCGGAAGCGATGGTCAAGGATGCCTTGCAATATCCGTGGCTCGGAAACTTTGAAAAAGCCAACCAGCGTCAGCCCGTCGTGGTGGTGGGAACCGTGCTGAACAGCAGTCATGAACATATCAGTGTCCAGACGTTCATTACGGATTTGGAAAAGGAACTCACCAATTCCCAGAAGGTCACGTTTGTCGCGGGGAAAGGCGAGCGCGACGAGATTCGAACCGAACGGAAAGAGCAAGCGATCTACGCGCGTGAAGAGACTCAGAAGGCTCCAGGGAAAGAGACCGGAGCCGATTTTATGATGAAGGGCACGATTGCCACCATTCTCGACGAAGCCGACGGAACTAAAGCGGTGTTCTACCAGGTTGATCTGCAGATGATCGACCTGGAGAGTAATGCCAAGGTCTGGTATGGGCAAAAAAAGATCAAGAAGGTGGTCGAAAAGAAACGAACGGTCTTTTAGGTTCCGCGGACTCTGTTGAGATCCTTCCTCCCACGGCTTGCCTCTAGAGGTTCTGTGTGGCTGGGCGTTGCCACTCCCATCGCTTCTGCACTGCCCATTCTTGCTGTTTTTCTATTTCTTGTGAGCGGGTGCGGTCTCTCCGCCAACCACTATCTCCTGATCGAGCAAAGCTTGCAAGCCGGAGACCCACGGCAGGCTGCCGCCATCGTTGAACAAAACGAGAGCGAGTATGGGGCGAAGAGTCGATTGCTCTATGCCATGGATCGCGGGATGCTCCTGCAGTTGGCCGGCCAGTATGAGGAAAGCAATGTGGCACTTGAGCGGGCGGTCGAAGAAGTGGAGCGACTCTATACGAGGAGTATCCGCTCTGAAACGGCCGCTTTTCTGACCAACGACAATGCGCTCCCCTATGAAGGGGATGCCTACGAGCATGTCATGGTCAACGTGGTCAAGGCGCTGAACTATGCGGCACAGGGGCAGTTGCAGGAAGCACTGGTAGAAGTTCGTCGTGTCGACCATCGCCTGAATATTCTTGGTGATCGGGTGAAGGACAAGGCCAAATATCGAAACGACGGCTTTGCCCGTTATCTGAGCGGTATTTTGTACGAAGCCACCGGAGACCTGAATAATGCGTTCATCGCGTATCGGAATGCGTATGAAGCCTATGGTGCTATGCGCGGATGGTCGAAGCTCGCCCATCCACCCTCCTTGCGCGCGGACCTGCTTCGGACGAGCAAGGCGCTGGGATTAGCGACGGAGTTTGAATCCTACCGACAAGCGTTCCCGGATGTGGCCTGGGAGTCAACAGCTTCCGATGAGCCACGCGCTCAAGTTGTGCTGATCAGCTATAATGGGCGGGCCCCACGAAAAGAAGATTTGTTGCTCGATTTGCCGATCAGTCTTGATGCCGTACAGTTAGTTTTGCTAAATAGAGGAGTTTTTCATCAGCCCTATGGGCGGGATCGCGTGATGGACAGCGTGCTCTACGGGCTTAACGGGCGGGTGGTGCGAGTGGCGCTTCCGCAATTGGTTCGGCAAAAGACGCGAGTTCCGTCTGAGACCATGACGTTGACCGATTCACGCAGTCGCTCCGTAAACGTGCAATCGGAGCTGGCTCAACACGTGACGGCGCTAGCGGAAAAGAGTCTCTCGGAACGACTGCCGGCGATGACGGTGAAGGCCCTCGCTCGAGCTGCTACCAAATTTGCGATTGCAGAAGGCATGACGCGAGGGGCTCAACAGGCAGCAGGCAGAGATGCCGCTCCGTGGGTCGGGCTTCTTGTGGAATTACTCACCAAGGGTATCGCGGTGGCTACGGAAGAGGCCGACAAGCGAAGCTGGCAGACCTTGCCCGACGAAATTCACGTCGCCCGAGCATGGGTCTCGCCCGGTCAATATCAGGTGTCGATTCGACCCTCTGGACAGGGGATGATCGGGAAGGATGGACAACCGATCTCGCTGAGTGCCGGTCAAACCATATTCATTCTTCAGCGTGTGCTGCAATGAACGGTCTACGCGCATCGTCTTGCTGGCACGGGATGGCGATTGGTTTTTGCCTGAGTGCCATCCTGTCTGTCGCGGGTGGATGCGCCTGGACGATAGGAAAGGGGAAGCCGCTATGGGTTGATGGTCAAGCCACGGACTATCCTCCCGGGCAATACCTGACAGGAGTCGGACAGGCGGAGAATCGGAGCGGCGCAGAGGACCAGGCCTATGCGGCGGTGGCGCGCATCTTTAAGGCGGAAGTGGCTTCGCAAGCCAAAGACCGCGAGTCCTATTCGATCGTGGAGAACCAAGGCCTTGTGAATACCGAAAGACGACTGACGATCGACAGTGTGACGAATGTCTCGACCGACAAGGTGCTTGAGAATGTCAGGATCATGGACAACTGGTATGACTCGGACAACAAGGTGCACCATGCCCTGGCCGTCATGAATCGATCTCAGGCGGAAGCGTCGTTGATGGAGAAGCTCGGGGAATTGGATCAGACGATCACCGCGGAGGTCGCAGAGGCCAGGCAGGCGTCAGACAAGCTTGTGAAGGTCCGTGCGCTCTTCAAGGCCGGTCAAAGCGCGGTTCTGCGAGAGGCCTATAACATGGATTTGCGCGTGATTCGTCACAGTGGGCACGGGACCTCTCCTGCCTATCGACCGAACGAATTGTTCAGGGAGTTGGAGCAGGTTCTCGCGACACATCTGGTGCTTTCCGTACAGGTGTCCGGCGAGCAAGGGAAGCTGGCCCAGCATGCGCTGGTCGAAGGGCTCCTTCGGGAAGGTCTGTCTGTGGCGACGAGGGCAGGTCAAGCCGAAGCTCCCGAATTGTCCGTTCGAGGCACGGTGCGGTTGTTCCCCATTACGGTCGGCGATCCACACTTCAAATATGTGCGATGGTGCAGCGACTTTGAGGTCATACAGGCAGTGACTGGGCAAGTAGTCGGGGCGGTTGCCCGAGGCGGCAAAGAAGGGCATGTGACGGAGAATGAAGCGACCAGGAAGGCGCTGCGAGTGATGCAGCAAGTCCTGTCGTCCGATGTAGCGAAGACCATCGCGGCACATATTTTTGGTGATGATGCCATGCCTGTGGTGACGGCGATGCCGACTGGGTGTCCGCGTGAGGGATCAACGGTGAGTCCGTGAGTGAATGTCTAAACAGAAGGAGGCCATACGCATGAAGAAATCAGATGAACCGTCCGTCAGTCGTGCCCCACGCAGCAGAGGGAGAGGCTTAACCAAGTCAGGGCAAAAGATTTCAAGCCGGTTGGCGAAGCGCCGCTTGAATGACCGCCTCAAAGAGGACACCGCATCATTTAATCAAGGTAACTTAGCCGACACCTTCCGCAAGGAGGGGTACGAAGAAGTTCCGCTCGATGAATTACAAGATCGGCTCTCCAAGCTCCAGGGGCCGTTGGCCGAAATCATTCTGAAGGGGAGGGTGTAGGGAGATGCCGTACTACTATTTTGATTCAACCGCATTGGTTAAGCGTTACAGCATGGAGCGGGGCACACGGATCGTCAATAAGTTGATGGTGAAGCGTGGGAAGGTGGCCATTGTGCCGACGTGGTCCGTAACGGATTTCTATGCGATCCTCTGCGCGCGTGCCCAGGAAGGACAAATCACGCGAGACGATTGCTACTCGGTACTGCATAAATTTGAGATTGAGTCCAAACAGGGGCTCTATCAGTTTATTGCGCCAAGAACAGAGACCTATCTGGCGACCAAGGAGTTGGCGTTGGAATATCCGTTTCTTCGATCACCGCAAGTGATGCATTTGGCCCTAGCGTTGGAGCTGAAACCGTTGCGGTTGACCGTGGTCAGCGCCGATACCCAGCTTCTTGCCGCTTCAAAAACAGCGGGGCTCCATATCATCAATCCGGCGGAAGACTAGGGGCCCGGAGGCTGGCAGGCGAAGTCACGATCAGCTGGGTTAGATACGTAACGGTCGCCCGTCAGGCATCTGTTCCGTGACCTGTTGAAGCAGCTCGATTACGGCACGGTTCCATCCGGTTGGACCGATCCCTCGAGCTCGAATGAGGTTGGGGAGATTGATATCCGGATCATAGGTTCCGTCCGGTTTCTGAACCAATATCGGATGATCGACCATGAGTAAGAGGGGGAGATCGTTGAGGCTATCACCGATGCCGATCGTTTCGAGATTGTCCTCTTCGTGGTCCCGGCCTTGTCTCCTGTAGCAACGGAGAAGAATATCGGCGGCTCGTCCCTTGTCGTTCTTTCCCGTCAAGTGGAAGAACCGCCCACCTTTCGTCCAACTCAAGTCGCGGGCCACAATCTGGCGACAGATTTCTTCGATTAATCGCGGGGGGCCGTTGACGAGAAATGGTTCATCGAACTCGCGTAACATGGCTCGGAGCGCGTCTTCGCGCGACAGTCCTGTTGTTGCCATGACCTCATCAACCGATAAATCGCCGAACCCTCGCAGTCTCGTTCCCACCGCAGTTTCGATCTGCCGAAGGACATCGCGGAGCAGGGCATAGGGTGTGCCTAATTCGATGACATGATATGACGAACGGCGGCGAGACCGTTCCGGTGTGAAGTCGAAGGTTTCGATCGGGACATATACTGCCGCTCCGTTCTCGACGATAAAGGGTGCCTGGTGATCCAACCGTTCACGAAGCGGTTCAATCTCGGCGCGAGTTTTTCCCGAAACCAGAATAACTGGAATATCCTGAGACTGGAGCGTATGGAGCGCCGGCTTCGCCTCGTCGAACGAGTAGGTGTCGTTGTCTAAGAGTGAGCCGTCAAGATCTGTGAACAGAAGATAGCGTGGCATACCGGTTAATGACTTGATACAGCGACGGTGATCTGGGATCTGGATCGTCCGCCCAGACCTCGCTCTACGCACTCCTTTGCTCTGCATCGTCCGCTCAACGTCGGATCTTCTAGTCCTGTATGGAATAAGGGGATAACCAAGACATTCACGGTGGTTCGTCTACAGAGCTTGCATTATTGCTGAAAATCGACTGTGCGTAAAGTCTGAATGTGTGAACAGAGAAGAATTCTACCTATCCAACAACAGTCTGGCAGCATAGTGCAGGGGGCATGCCATTAGCAGGCTGAAACAATCGCCGAAACTTCGATGATTTTATTGGGAGATTCGAGGGGTCGGTTCACGGCCCCCTAGTAAGGTGTAGGAAAAAGTATGCAGAGGTGAAGGATTTCCCCTATGGCTTGTCTGTGGACAGTTTTTTCCCGAGACGCCGAGCCAACCGCATCATGCCGGGGGACCGGTCGCTCGGGCTGAGGAGGACGTTGAGAAAGTGAAGCTGGCTCTGATCCGCAAAGGCTGTGGCAAGACGCTGCTCGAATTCTCGTTGCGTCGTCACCCGTGAGCCCTTCCCACCGCCGATCAAATCGCACACCCGTTCATACTGCCATTCATGGATATCATTGAAAGGGCCTTCTAAGATTTCTCGCTCCGTCGAATAGCCTCGGTTATTGAGGAGGATGACAATAGGGGCTTGCCCATAGCGCACGCAGCTGGCCAATTCGGTTCCGGTCATCTGGAACGCTCCGTCTCCGACCAGGACGATCGGTCGGAGGCTGGGGTCGGCGAATGACGCGCCTAAGGCAGCGGGAACGGCGAACCCCATTGATGTGTAGTAAGCCGGCGATAGAAATTCAAATCGATGGCGCACGTGCAGATCAGCCGCGGCAAAGAGCGATTCACCGACATCGGCAATGACGACGGTCTTTTCAGTGAGGACCGTATCCAGATGGCGAAAAAGCCCTTCGAGTGTAATCGGTGCATCTAAGTCGGGCGTCGGGGAGGTGGTGGCCGTTTTGGCCGGGAGCTGCCGCTGAGAATGCGAAAATGATGGAAGCGGGGCTCGGACGAGGCCTTGGACAAAGTCTTGGAACTTGATCGACTCATACCGATGGTGCTTAATGGCAACACGGTCGGCAGTGGCATGGATCGTCCGGCCTTCCGACAGCAAGGGCGAGCTCGCATCCAGATCTTCTACATCGGACAGGATCGATCCGAGGATCAGAAGGCAGTCGGAATCGTTGATGAACTGCTGCACATCTTCCCGGGCGATGAGCCCTCCATAGACTCCGACATAGAGCGGATGGTCTTCCCGGATAATGGATTTTCCGAGGAGCGTTGAGGCGATGGGAATGTTGAGGCGTTCAACGAGGCGGGCCAAATCGTCCTGGAGACCGAATCGACCGACCTCCGCTCCGACCAGCATGGCCGGTTTCTTTGCGGAGGCCAACATGATTCGCACTTCACCGATGGCTTCGTCCAGAGCCGCTGGATCACTCGGGGTATCTTCAAGGCAGATCGGCTTGATCCCTCCCGTCAGCGGGCAGTGCACCATGTCTCTGGGGATTTCGATGTAGATGGGGCGGCGGTAGCGCAGGAGGGCGGCGAAGGCTTGGTCCATCTCGCGTTCGGCCGTCAAGGGATCATCCAGCGTCACGGCTGCCACGGTCATCCGTTCAAAGACTTCTCGTTGGGTCGCAAAATCTCTGACCATATGATGCAAATAGGGAGTCCTGGTTCGCTCAGAAAGGCCGGGCGAACCGGTGAGTAGAACAACGGGCGACCGTTCAGCGTAGGCGCAGGCGATAGCATTGACGGTGTTGAGTCCACCCACACAGTAGGTGACGCAAATTGCACCGATGCCGTTGATCCTTGCATAGGCGTCTGCGGCGAAGCCAGCGCAGTCTTCCCTCGTAGTGCCGATGTGTTTGATCGGCGAGTCCTCGATCAGTTGATACAGTGAGAGGACATAGTCGCCGGGGATGCCGAAAATATGTCGAACGCCCAGACGGTGCAAGCGATCCAGCACGGCTGATCCAATGGTAGCTTTGTCGCCCATTCTTCTTTATCCTCACAGGGATGGTTAACACGACCCATCATCAGGAAAACATACTGGTCAGGGTTCGTCAAGCGATGAGCGTGAGATCATCGAGTTGACGACAGCCGGTATGTGACCGCTCGCGCACACAGTCATACGGACACACGCTATGATACAGGAGAAAAGAGGATGACGCCGACGGCCCAGGTTCGCCTTACGTCACTACGCATCCCTGAAGGACGGCATCTTTGGTTTTTTGCCGGTCATGTCGGGCCGGTCACCGGACCAGCAGCGGCCGGGGACTTGGTCGATCTTCTGACCGCCGACGGACAGTTCTATGGGCGAGGTTTCTATAACCCGGCGTCGAAGATCCGAGTCCGCCTGTTGACCTTCGAGGATGAACCCATCGATGAGACATTTTGGCGGGGGAGAATTCAACAGGCGATTCGGCTTCGGCGACGAGTGGTCACACAGTCGAATGCGTACCGGCTGATCTACGCCGAAGGTGATCGATTGCCGGGATTGATCGTGGATCGCTACGATCAGCTGCTGGTCATGCAGTGTTTGTCGTTCGGCATGGACAGCCGGAAGGAGCTCTTGGCTGATGTGCTGATGAAGGAGTTGAATCTGACAAGCGTGTATCTGCGGAACGAGGCCAAGAGTCGGCAACTCGAAGGACTGCCGCTCGAACGGAGGTTTCTCTCCGGCGGTGGCCAGACTCAAGTTGAGATTCACGAAGGATCCGCGAAGTTTCTCGTGGATGTGGAACGGGGGCAGAAGACCGGCTGGTTTTGCGACCAACGGGAGAATCGCCTAGCGGCGGCCAAGCTCGCAGCAGGAGCTGAGGTGTTGGAAGTCTTTTGCCACACCGGTGCGTTCGGCATTCATGCCGCGCTGGCAGGAGCCGTTTCAGTGGAAGGCCTCGATGTCAGTCAAGACACATTGGCCATGGCTAGAACACATGCCTCGATGAATAAGGTCGAGGATCGCTGCATTTATCGCCAAGCCGATGCGTTCGAGGAGATGCGCAAGCTGGTGAAGGCGGGGCGGCACTATGACTTGGTGATCCTCGATCCCCCGGCCTTCGCTCGCAGCCAACAGGCCTTGGCTGGCGCACTGACTGGGTATAAGGATGTCAATCTGTTGGGTCTGAAGCTGCTCAGGCCGGAAGGATTTCTGGTCACGAGTTCCTGCTCCCATCCCGTCTCTGAGTCAGATCTCTGGAAGAGCATTCGCCTCGCGGCTCGTGATGCTAAGCGAGATATCCGCCTCATTGAACAACGAGGCCAAAGCGCCGACCATCCCATCCTCGCCAGCATGCCGGAGACGCGGTATCTGAAGTGTTTTATTGTGCAAGTGTTGTAGTAAAGCTTGCGCTCGCAATGGTTGCTTTGAGTATATGCTAAGGGGCAGCGCTTCTTCGCTGGGCAGTGTGCGGTCTCTAGCAAACAACGAGGCCCTGAAAAGTTGACTGTGGCCACATAGGGTATAGTACGATGACCGCCTTACGCAGTCTCGGAGATACCTGTGCGCCCACCAGCCGAGCCTCAGCGCTGCGATCTGTTCCTGTCCCATGGCTCACCAGACAAGCCTTGGGTGCGTACGCTCTACCAGCACCTGACGGCGGCCGGAGTGAAGTCCTACCTTGACGAAGTCGCCATCGAGGCAGGCGACAACTTCGTCTGCAACTTAAGCAACGGTATCGGCCGCACCGACACATTCGTCATTGTGGTCAGCCATGGGACGATGGCTCGGCCCTGGGTCGAGCACGAGTGGACGAGTTTTCTGGCGACCCATGGCCCACACAGCCGCATCATTCCAGTACTCCTCGACGACGTCCAGCTCCCGCCATTTCTTCGACCTTACCAAGTGATCCACGCGATTGATCGTGACGCCTCGGCTGTTGTTGCGCGTATTGTTCGCGCCCTTGGCAAGGGGCAACACATCGCTTTCGCTGAGCGCTACACGGGACAGTCGTTGATTTTCACGCTGGTCTCGATTGAGAGCAGTAAGGAAGTGGCAGTCATCCCAGCTGACGGTGTGCGCCGCACGGTCACGCCACCGTGGAGGAATGGCAATGTATTCGGCATTGCACTCAGGGATTTCGAGAAGATGACACGTGAGGCCATTCTTGATGCTGCGGCGCGGACCAGTCTGACAAAGGCTGCACAGACGGTGGGAACTGGGCTTCTCGCACTCCTGGTCTCCGATGAAGATCTTCGCGCAGCCTTCGATCGCGCCACGGCCGTTGGATCGCGGGCGGTGCTCACGGTGCGAAGCGAAGAGGACGCCCTGCTTGCGCTTCCCTGGGAACTACTCTATCGCGATGGGCACTTTCTCGTGCGTGACGGCATGCTGGATGTGGTGCGCAGCACGACCGGGGCGGTGCAGTTCGAGACTCAGCTTGCCCCGCCGAAGGAGGCCTTTACCCTTGTCACCAACGTGTCGGCGCCGGAGGGCAGCGGTCTTAGCTACGAGGCGGAGAGCTATCGCATCACCCACGCGCTCACGGAACAGTGCCCCGAGACTCCGACCGAGCTCGGAACGCTGGAGGATCTCGTGGCGACGGTAGCAAGAGAACGGCCATGCGGCATCCACTTCTCAGGTCACGGCACACCGGGAGCGCTCGTCTTCGAGAACGACGAGGGGTTTGAGGATCGGGTCGAGATTGATCGGCTGGTGACCGAGCTGCGCCAGCGTGGTGACGGGGCGCTGCCACCATTTTTCTACCTGGCCTGCTGCCACGGCAACACCCCGCCTCAACCGGCAAAGGGGCAAGGAGGTTCGGCCAGCTCAGCCGCTCAGTTGCATCGGGCGGGGGTGACGGAAGTCGTCGGTTACTACGGGCCGATCGCCGATGAACTGTCTACTAGAGCGGAAGAAGCGCTTTATGGCGCGATCGCAGCCGGTGACCCCACCAGGCTGGCCATCGGCAAGGCACGCGCGGCCCTGCTTCGTACCTTCGCGGATGAGGAGTCGGTGTATCGCCCAGATTTGGCACGCGACCCTGGCGCCTCTGTCAATGTCGCACACCCCTTCGCCTGGGCGCAGCTGGTGCTATATCGGCGTGGGCCCGAGCATCCGCTGAGCACGCCAGCCTCGCGCGAGAAACTGCGCCGCCACGAGGCCTCGCTCTCACGTACGTACCGCAACCTTCTTGATCGGACGTTTCTCGAAACAGGTTTTATCGGCCGCCGACGTGAGTTGCACCAACTCCGCCGTCGCCGCAAGCGTGGGGATCGGGTCGTTGTGCTCCAGGGCCTCGGCGGGCTGGGCAAGACCACGCTCGCCGGGCAATTGCTCCCCATGCTCGCTGACGAGGGCCATACGGTGACTCTCTGGTGCCGCCGCACTGAAGGAGAGCAGGACCAGGCTGAGGCATTGGTCGGCCAGCTTCTTGTCTATGCGCGGGCCCGCTTTGACAGTGGCTTTGAACAGGTCGTGAGTCATGTGGATCGGGAAGCGGGCGAAGACTCGGTCCGGCGCTTCGCCACCTTCCTTCAGGTTATCTTGGCTCAGGAAAAGGACACACCGCTCGTCGTCTACCTCGACAATCTCGAGTCGCTGCTGCAGGGGCCGGATCATGTCTCGGTCACTGATGCGCCAGATTCCGAAGCCTTCGGCGAGTGGCGATCGGACGTGCTGCGCGATCTCTGGCGGATGCTCGTTCACCTGAGTGGCGCAGTCGGGAACCTCTACGTGGTAGCCAGTTGCCGGTACCGTAATGATGATTTGGCGGTTGGGCTCCAGCCGGTCACACCGCTGGCTGATGGGGATTTGTTCCGACTGATGGCCTGGTTTCCCGCGCTGCGCCGGTTGTCGGCAGGCACGCGTGTGCGTCTCGCCGGGAGGCTGGCAGGCCACCCACGGGGCGTGGAGTTCATGGAGGACCTTGTTTCCACCGCAATTCGAAAATGGGAAGAGACCCAGGGCGAATGGTCGATGCCTGCGCCGGGTGATAGGCCGGGGATGGAGCGTGAGTGGGAGCAGCTCATTGTCCCGATCCTGCCGCGGGTCGAGGACCGGATCTGGAGTGATCTATTGCTGGTAGGGATCTGGGAACGGGTGCTCGAAGAGCGGGCCAGGCGGATGCTCTTTCGCATGACGCTGCTGCGCCGTCCCTGGGAGGATGGCCTCATCGCGCATCTGGGTGAGCCAGAAGAAGGACCGGACCTGGCCCATCGCACCGCCGAGGCGTTGGCTAGCACGTCGCTGCTTGAGCAGATCGATCGCACGGTGAGGACTCGGCAGGGGTTAGTGCGCCGCCGCCACTACACGGTGCATGCGGCAACCGCTGCGTTTGTGCAAAGCCGGTTCTCCAATATGGAGGAGCTTGCTCGCGACAGCCATCACCGTATCGGCACCTACCTGGAGAAAGAAGCCGAAACATCGCCCGACCTTACCATTGATCTTGAGGCCGGCCATCACCTGTTCGAGGCGAATGAGTATGACCGGGCCTGGGAGTTGTTGGGTGCTGCATCGAACTGGCTGCAAGAGCGTGGCATGGTTCGAGAAGGGTTGCAAACCCTGTTGCCGTTCTTATCAGGGAGTGTGCAACAGGGCATGGGTCGGGATCGAGTTGGGTGGCTGCTCGGAACGGTCGGTCTCGCCTACCACCGTCTGGGGGAGCCGCGCCGCGCCATCGAGTACTATGAGCAGGCGCTGGCGATTGGCCGGGAGGTCGAAGACCCCAGAATCATTGCAGCATGTGAGAACGGTTTGCGGCGCTGTCGCGGCGAAGATGGATAGGTCCATCCTCTGGTAAAACGAGCAGACCAAGCAGCAAAGGTTGCCCAGAGTCTTTTATTGTGCACGATACACACGCTGTTCGTGCGTCACCGCAGTTCAGTCTTCCACACCCACACCGATCACGATGAGTACCGCATAGTCCTGCTTTGTGCAGCCCTCGACCGGGGGCATGGCGCCGCCTGGCACAACGGGAAACGCCGACTGCTTCGCATTGGCCGACGAGCACGAATCCACCCACTGTCGCCGGTGTATAGCGTGCAGAACGGCAGGCTAGGTGGGTTACGTCGTAGAGCGTCGCACCTGCATCGAGTTCCCAACGGCTGTCGCCCTGACTGTCGGCTGGATGAATCGTCAGCAGGGCCGTCACCTTGCGGGCGCATCCCAAACTAGACCGATGATCTGCTAGCTACAAACCAAGTCTGTGGTACTATTTCTCGGTGAGAGGCAGCTATACTATTCGTAACAAGAAAGCCGGTTTGCAGCAGGGAGGTGAATCGTGAGACAGGTAATTATTTTTCGAGGAGAGGACGGGTATTGGGTGGCGGAATGTCCAAGCCTGCCGGGTTGTCTGAGTCAGGGGAAGACGAAAGAAGAGGCGGTGACCAATATCCGAGAAGCCATTCGGGGCTACATTGCCGCTTTGGAAGAAGACAAACTCGCCGTACCTGAAGAACGCTTCGATGCTGTATTGATGGCTGTATGAGCAAGTTGCCGAGTCTTTCTGGCCGAGCCTGCATGAAAGCGCTTGAACGAGCAGGCTTTGTGGTGAAACGGCAGGAAGGTAGCCATGTGATTCTTCGGCGTACGCAGCCCTTTGCGCAACTGGTAGTCCCAGATCATAAGGAACTCGATCGTGGAACACTCCGTGCCATTATTCGTCAGGCAGATCTGACGGTGGAAGAGTTTCTTCGACTGCTGTAGTTCCTATAGGCATAGAAAAGGTACCCAGAGCCACCTATTGAACTTGCCGCTCAATCCGTTTGTGCACCACCGCAGTTCAGTCTCCCATGCCGATCACGATGAGCACCGCATAGTCCTGCTTCGTGCAACCTTCGACAGGAGGCATTGTTCCTCCTGGTGCCACTGGAAACGCCGCCTGTTTGGCATTGGCTGGTGAGCATGAACCGCCCACCTTGGTTGGTGTGTAGCGCGCGGAACGGCAAGCGAGATGGGTTACGTCGTAGAGTGTCGCATGCTGATCAAGTTCCCAACGCCTGTCGCCATGGCTGTCGGTGGGATGAATGGTCAACACGGCCGTCATCTTGCGGGCACCCGTGACGATATATTTGCCGGGCGGGAGTGGGAAGGTCGGTTGTTCCATGATCAAGCCGTGTTCTTCCAGCCACCAGTCCGCCTCGTCGAATGTCCAGCGCGCCGGAGCAACGCCACCGGACTCTTGTAGCGATTGATAACGGTTCAGCTTGACGCCGCGAGGGCCTGGGTCCACTGGCCACAGACCCCACAATTGCGCGCCGGTTCCGGAGGTTGCACCCGGATCGCCCAAGGCCGCGATGTACTGAGTCGGGATCCGCTTGAACTTTGTCTGGCTTCCGGCTGCGGCGTACACCGTCTGAATCAGGATGGCGGTCATTACCAAGAACAGCGTTGCGATGCAGGCGCGGCGAATGAGGCGCTCCGTCCTCCGTTTGCACCGCGGCGTATTATCTTGCGGCCTATAGTTGCTCATACCGATCACGCCCAGTGATGACAGGATCCCACGACGTTCCTTTCGGGCTAGGTCGACGGCTCATTGAGCCAGCCTCCCACTCTGGGGATTATTGTTGTTGAATGGCAGAGAGCAGCCACCGTCCATCCTGTACGCGCATGAAGGTCCAAACTTCACAGGATTCGGTCGGTGTTTCGTCACTACCTTCGATGAGGAAGCCTGGTTCTCCACGTGGGATTGTTGTCGAGACGGTATAATCACGCGCGTTCCATCGTAGGTCCACGGTGGCATAGGTCGTATCGCCTTCGGACCAGGCCTCACGCACGTCTCCCTTGAGCAACGCCACTCCTTCCACGTGATTCTGCACGCCTCGGCTATGGTCTTCGGTCAAGGCGGTGCTGAAATAACTCAGCATTTCCGGTGTCACAAACTGTCGCAACGCCGCGACATCTTGGGTGCTCCAGGCAGATTGAATATCGGTGAGTCGCTCTTGAAAGGTGGCTTTGTCTTCCGATGTCAGGGTGTAGGCTTTTGTGTCTTGCTCATCCGTCGTGTGATTGGCTGACACGTCCAGGAGGCTCCCCCTTGCGGCGGTGTCGTGCGACAGTCCTGTGAAAACCGGTGCTGGTGTCTGCCTGGACCTTCTGAAGAAATACAGTGCGCCGGCTCCGATGGCCATCAGGAGAAGAATAAGTCCAAAGGAGTTCCCCGAAGTAGATGATGCTCCCGATCCCGACTCCGTGTCGGTTGTTTTGGCCGTGCTTTCTGTCGCGCCGAAGAGCATATGGCCGATCCATGTCCCGGCCAGACCACCCGCGATTCCCGCGAGGAGCGGGTTGCGTTGCCACCATGACGGCGACGTGGCTGGAGCTGGTTGTCCCATCGGCTTGTTGATCGCTGTAGGTGGCGGCGTTGTCGACGGCTTAGCAGTGGTGGACTGCTCGATGGGCTTGGCTCCGTTATTCTGATAGGTGCGGGAACCACGGCTGCCCATGCTTCCGTACCCTCCGCTTTGTGAGCCGCGGGAAAAGCCGCCACCCCCTCCACGAGCTTTGGCAAATGACAGCGTCGGTGCTCCGATAAGCGAGACGATGAGGCAGATCGAAATGAGATGTGAACGTTTCAGCATGAGGTTTCCTTTCACGACAAGATAACGTCCTGATAGGTACTGATGCATATTAGCAGCTTCGGACTTTGAAAACCCGACATTCGTCACCCATTCCGGCAGATAGATGCGTGGGACAGATTCTCATCCTTGCGCGTTTCTGTCGGCTTTGGTTTGCACCGTACCGTGTGATTCTCCTACAATGGCCCTCCGAGTTATCAGCCTTTTTCTTCATGAACAGGTCGTGTGCGTCATGTCAGTTTTTCTCAGCTATGTGAGGAGGCTTCATGGATTCAGATTTGGTGGTGCAGCTTGGACCGTTGGCTGTGCTGGCGGGTGTATGGGAGGGCGACAAGGGTGCGGATGTGGCCCCATCAGATGATCGGGGAACGGAACTGAACAAGTTTCGCGAACGAATCACGTTTGAGCCGATCGGGCCGGTACGGAATCATGAACAAGTATTGTATGGTTTGCGCTATGCGACGGTGGCGCGGCGGATTGGAGAGGCCGATCCGTTCCATGAAGAGGTCGGCTATTGGCTTTGGGATCCTGGTGAGCGACAGGTGCTGCGCTGCTTCATCGTGCCCCGGGGGGTAGCATTGATTGCCGGTGGCACGGCCGAGCCGACTTCTACGGCCTTTTCGCTGGTTGCTGAAGCGGGATCGGGCACGTACGGAATTTGTTCGAATCGATTCCTCGAGAAGGAGTTTAAGGCGGTGCGGTACGAATTGACGGTGACAATTCTCGACAGCAACCGGTTTCACTACAGGGAAGACACACAACTTTGCATGCCGAGTCGATCGGACCTCTTTCACCATACGGATGAGAATACGTTGACCCGGGTGATGGGGTAGTCCTGCACAGACCGCAAGCACCAGGAGAATAGACAGTAGGAATCGTGTGAGGCGGGAGCATGCGTTGAGAGGAAGTCGCTGGGATGCCAGGGCAGACAGGACGGATGGTTTTCTTTATACTGCGCCCATGAGTGATCGCTCTGATTCCATTACGTGCTTTTCAGCTGACGCCCGGAGGAAGTTTTACGAAGGTCATCGTTCGCTGGCCCTGTTCATGATCCTCGTGGTGTTCGCAGCCCCCTTTGCCGGCCTCTATGTGGCGGGGCTCCTTGGTGTGATCGTTGGCGTTCTTGTCTCTGCGGCAGCCTATGTGCTCACCCCCTCTCTCTGGATGTGGATGGATCGCTGAGCTTGTGCAGCCACGGTTCCCTCTCCTACAACCCGTGCGACGGGCGCGCCGTGGAACTCTGCCACGATGGGAAATACGAGCGCCGCGAAATCCCAGTAGCGCATACGAATCGCTTCTGAGTGGGTCCCACATTCAAAAAAGATCTGCCGATCCCCAGCCAACGACCGATCAACATAGACCGGCAGCCCATAGAGGGTGCCGAATGGGGGAATCGCACCGACCTCGCAGTCGGGAAACAGTTTTCTGATTTCTTGTTCGGTCGCGAGTCGAACCCGGTGGGTCCCGAACATCTTTCGAAGGGAGTGAAGATCGACACTCCACCGTGCAGGGAGGACGGTGGTGATGAACTGACTCTTCACCTTCACGATCACGACTTTGGCCACTTGCTGTTCCGAGACGTGGAGTGTGTGGGCCACACGCAGAGCGCTGAATGTCGGAGAATGTGGGACGATGTCGTAATGAATATGTTCACGATCGAGGCGAGACTTCACGGTAGATGGAATGGACATGGGACACCTCCTGTAGGAGTAGACTTCCAAAGGGAGATCGTTGGTGGGCGAGCAAGCCCGTGACTGGATTGAGGATGAGCGTGGGATGCGAGGATGGTGCGCATGACTACGATACTCCGTAGTGCATGACGTCCTGAAACCTATTGGGATTATATCGACTTTAAACAGTTATGCAACCTTGTTTCTACAAATCCGACAGATCGCCTGTCAGTGAAGATCATCGTACGGAGAAGAGGTGTACGGAAGGGAGCCTTATGCGGCGGCGGCAGGTTGAGATTGAGGATGATGCAGGCGATTGAGCCCGTCCAGTGCTGCGGTGCGATAGCATTCAGCCAGGGTGGGGTAGTTGAAGACATTGTGAACAAAGTACTCAACCGTGCCTCCATACGTCAGGACCGCTTGGCCGATATGGATCAGTTCAGTCGCCCCTTGGCCGATAATGTGAACCCCAAGCAGTGCATGGGTGTCTCGGTGAAAGATCACCTTTAAGAGGCCATGGAGCTCACCGCTGATGTGGCCACGTGCCATTTCTCGGAACAGCGCCCGTCCAGTGGCGTGTGGGATGCAGGCGGTCATGAGGTCTTCTTCCGTTTGTCCGACCATAGAGACTTCTGGAATACTGTAGATCCCGTATGGAATCACTTTAATCTCGTGGACATCTGGTACCTGAAAGGCATGACAGGTGGCGAGGCGGCCCTGCTCCATCGAGGTGGCGGCGAGTGCGGGAAAGCCGATGACATCGCCTGCGGCATAGATGTGCGGGATCGCGGTTTGGTAGTGCGCATTGACTGGGAGTTGCCCCTGCTGGTCGGTCGCCAGGCCGATGGCCGAGAGGTTTAAGGCCTCTGTGTTGCCGATCCGTCCCATCGTGTAGAGCAACATCTCGGCCGTCAAGGTCTCGCCGTTGTCGAGTCGAACAGTTGGACGTCGCGATCCATCCAGGAGAATGTCGATGTGTTCTTGGCCGAGTCGGATATCGACGCCATGCTCTTGCAGCTGGGTCGTGAGCGCCTCCCCAATCTCTCGGTCGAGGAACCGCAACATCTGAGCGCGGCGGTCCATGAGCGTGACGGTGATCCCGAACGCGCCTAACATAGAAGCATATTCCGTTCCGATGACACCGCCTCCGATGACGATGATACTCGTGGGGTGCTTCGTTGTGTGGAGAAACGAGTCGGAATCGCAAACAATAACGTCATCGAACGGAATCTCCGGGGGGCGGCGTGGTCGGGACCCAGTGGCGAGCACGATGACTGAAGCGCGGACCTGATCGACCGCACCATCCCATCGTGTCACACTCACCGTATGGGGATCGACAAACCGCGCAGTACCTTGGAGAATCTCAATCTTGTTCCGCTGCAATTGCTGGTTGACCACGCTGATTTCTGTTTCAATGACTTGGTCCTTGCGTGCCATTAGGTCGGGGAGCATCAGCCGTTTTGTAAGCTCCGCTCCCAGTTGCGGTAACCCTCGCCGTCCTAGGCCTTGCAGGTATTCGATGGTGTCCTTGAGAGTCTTGCTGGGTAGCGTACCGGTGTTGAGCGAGGTGCCGCCTAGTTGTGGTGCCTTCTCGATGAGCGCCACGCGTTTGGAGAGTTTCGCCGCTTGCACAGCGGCTTTTTGGCCGGCTGGTCCACTACCGATCACCACCATGTCATACGATTGCACGACGTCTCTCCACTGTTTCTTCCTCCAATGTGTTGTCCGTACGATAGCGTGGAGTCTCCCACTCGCCAAGAAAATAGCGGATGTGTGAAGTTGGCCCAGGCAAGACCGTCCGTCAAGATAGACATCCAGCCCGAGGCAAACGGGGACAATAACGTGAGCCGGTGGTAGGCTGTTGCATAGGGACTGGACAGGTTGTATGGTTAGACGAGTATGCGTCAGCGTTCCAGCACAAACAGGTGTGATCGAATGCCTCTGAGAGTCGTCCTGACGATCGGGTTCAGTTTGTGCGTGCCCCTTTCATATGCCGGTGGGAGCGGAGACAGAGCGTCTGTGAGTGGGCCTTCGGGTTCTCATGTGATGGCGCCCACTGCCATTGTCACAGAGCCCGACAAGCGGTGGATGTCTTCGGCCTCGGCACTGGGAGATGGCAAGGTGTTCCTTCGGACCCTCCCGAATGTCTCAAAGCAGATTTCTGTGGGAAGGACGACCCTGGTTCCCTATATCGGCGCGGGGTTCCGGGGAGGGTATGCCACCGAGTTTGATCGCTCGCTCAATACGGCGCTGTCTGCTCCGTTATCGTTTTCCAGCCCTACCGATGTCGGGCTCCGAAGCTTGGCTGGACAGATGATTCCAAATGAAGTCCAGGTCGGCATTCGCGTTCCATTTTAAATAAATATCCAGCCTGACTGCTCCGCATAAAACCTCTGCTCTCTATTCCTATCCAGAAGGGGACGTTTCGACGAGCAATCGTGTGAGAGCTTTTCATTGCCCTCGCTGAGCAAGCATGGCGTGTGCGATGGGGAAGACGATTGAGAAACGGTTACCTGGCTCAGCCCAGGATTCTTAGTGGGGAGCTTCGGAGGTGGCTCGGGTCGGTTAAAGAAGAGCTCTGAGAATGGAATCGGGGAGGAGGGTTCCGATGTAGGCAGGAACGACTCCTGCCTACATCGATTCCTCGTCAGTCATTTTCCCACTTTGAGCAGCCAGCCATCGGCCTTATCACAGCCACCGGGGCCTTTAGCGAAAATATCGAGTCGAATATAACGACCCGTCGCGCTCTCGGGGAGTTTGCCTTTGACCAGGTTCCCGTTGTGGATCGCTTTCACCGTGACGGGGACCTTTTCTTCCTTGATTTTCACCGTGATGCTCGACGGTGGAGCCTCTTTAGATACGAGAAACGAAAATTCAGACTTCGGCGCCACTTCCACATTGTTCTTCTCGACGGAGAATGGCGCAGGTGTGAAGGCTGAGAAGATCACATTGGTGCAAGGATCCGTACTGCTTGCGTCGGGACTGGCTTCGTATGCTCCTGCATTACTGAACACACCACACGCACTGACTGCGACAACGAGTTGTACAATAGTTCGAAAAGTCACGATTATGCCTCTCTATATGAATGATGGTGGATGATGAGATTCGTGCTGACTAATTCGGGATATTGTAACGCCTGAGATGAAAAAAACAACCCCCTTCCGTAGGCGGCCAGCTTAGCCAAACCAGCGGCTTCATAAGCAAAGTTTTCGGATGTCGTGTCTACGAATATTGAAAAATCGGTCTTGAGGATATCGAGCTTGATCTCCTTCGCTTAAATGATGACTACCTCTCGGCGTGTGATCTGTATCGCGGTTGAGCTCGGCGCACTCACCGAGGGCAAAGAGCTTGGGCCAGCCACCGTGGTTCCGACGGCATGGAGCCGCGCCACTCGTGGGGCATGCCCCCTCTTTGGACCAGTGACAACATCTCGATAGTTTCGTGCATTCTCCAACCGCTGTTTGTGAACGCTGCTAGCGGAGGACGGCTCCTTGACAGCGTGTAGGCAGCCTCTTAGACTCACGCACCATTCTCATTAGGAATGCAAATGCATCGGGTTTCCCCCGTGCCGTTGTCACCACGTCCTTCTACCACTCACTATAAAGGAGCATGAGTCTATGAGTGAACCCAAAGACACCACCATTGCGTTGAACGTCCGGCTTAAGTCATCCGATTCATCAGCGCACCCGCGCGCAGCGAACTACACGAACGTCGGCATTGCACAAGGCATCGCCTATCTCGATTTCGGTTTCATTGAGCCAGGACTTTTGGCCGCGATTGCCAGGACGGCGAAGGATAGTCAAGCGGCCCCGAAAGGATTGGACGGCCATCTCGTCACCCGTGTAGCGATGGACATCGGCTCCCTAGCGCGATTGCAGCAGCAGATTCAACAGGTAATGGGCAGCTTGCGATCGGCGAAGCCTGGGAAGCCGAATCGATAAGTGTAAGGAAAGGAGACAAGGGATGCATGGTCGAGTGCTTTACCGATCAATGCCTGGTCTGTATGACCAGCGACGCGTCGTCATGTTTCTACTGGTCCTGGTAGGGAATCTACTCTGCTTCGGACTCACAGCCCAAGCCAAGAGCAACTATGAAGTCATCAACACCGGCATCAAGGGCGGTGGGTGCTGGTATGACGACAGCCATTTCATCATTGTCAAAGGGCAGCAGCCAGCGCCGGGACAAGAATTTGAGATGGAGGGGCTCTATTATGTTGATCCTGCCAAGCCGAAAGACCTTAATCGTATCGATCTGTCCCCTCTTGAACCCAGTCTCCAGAAGCACATTCGTGATGTGACGTGCCAGGAGGAGACGATCCTCTTCCATATCCTGACTGCTGATCGAACCAGAAATCAGCTCTACACGCTGAAGCTTGGACGTCCACCGCTTCTATTAGCAGAAAAACCCAAGGGCTTTGTCATACCAAGAGCCGTGAATGTCAAAAACCAGTATGTGCTCGGGTTCTCGAGCACTTTGAAAGAGCGTGGCTTGGAGAGCTCGGCAACGCCCGAGGCCGCCAAGACCGATTGCCCATTCACATATATTCGGCCTCCATATCGGGTCGTCTGCCTGCGTCATGACCGCGGGACAAAACAAACCTGGCTGGTGAACAACACATTTCTTACCAAATATATTTGGGATGAGACGATTCGTGTGGGGCAAGAAGGGGCCTATACATGGGTGCCGAATCCAGAGCCGCCCCTCAAACTCCCTGATGGGACCGAACTCAAGCAAGGCTATCTTCTGCGGGATTTGGAGAATCGGATTGTGCAGGAAATCCTGACCAAACAAGGGACTTATCGAATTGATGAGATAAAGGCTAATCCCGGAGGTAGTTATCTGTATGCAACATGCTCGAAAGAGGGGGACTACAACCCACACAGGACATTCTATGGGCGGATTTGTCGCCTGAAGCTGGGTGGAACGCAACAGCAGTGGGACGAAGTCTTCAGTCTGCAAAAGGAGCCTAATGAACAAGCGTCTCTCTATGACTTTGATGTGAATGATCAAGGCGATGTAGTGGTGATCCGTCGAGCCAATCGCACAAGCCCCACTATTTGGCGCTATATCGCACGGCGTGCAAGGGTCGAGCAACTCCCTACCGGGCAGCTTAGTCAAGAAATAGGAGTGGTGTGGCTTACGCCAGATGGTCAAACCATTAGCTATGTAGACAAAGGGCAACGAACCTTTGTGCGGTCGCAGGGAGGAAAGTCATGACTTCATTCGTCGGTTTAACAGAAGCTCGCGAAGCAGCAGAAAAGGTCTATGACGGGATATCTTCCGTTCCATCGGGTTGGCAGATTGACGCGACGTTTGGGGATAGCGGGGAACGTGAAGGCCCGAGCGGAGGATATGTTTATGCGCTCAAGCCAAGCGGTATAGACGACGGTCGACGTATGCTGGTTTTCCGTGGGACCGAGGCGACGCTCACGAACATGAAAGATCTCTTTGCCGATGTGACCGATATTGGAAAGACGCAATTCGGTCAGTTGCGTGGTGGACCGAATGGTGTCAATCAGTGGCTTGCCCAGCAATTGGTGGTAGGAAGAAATGTGGAGCTCGTCGGACATAGTCTCGGCGGAGCGCTGGTGCAGTGGGCGATCAGTGATACGAATATGCAGGATACAACTGATCCAGAGTTCTCTTCCATCCTTGAGCTTGCGCGGCAGTTGCCCGATCCCAATGACCCGGACGGCCTTCCCAATAGCAATTTCCAAATCGACCCCAACCAGCTCCACTTCACCACCTTCAATGCCCCGGGGATCACGCATGTGCTCGGAGGTTCCACTCCGCTCACTGATCGTACCTCCATTATTGCCGGGGAGCATCATGTAGTGATAGGTCAGCCACCGCTCGTGCAGGGGGACCCGATCCATTTGCTCGGTGGACTACACGTCGGAGGAGCCGGGACGCAGTTAATCGGCCATCAAGTCGACTTTTCCAGTGTGGGCGGGGGGCTGTTTTCACATACCATCCGCATTCCGGAATATTGGACCGCCTCTGTGGTTCCCTATACGCCCCTCCAACTGGATCTCGCCCTCGCGCAGTCGTTCGCTCGTCATTATTCGCAGCTCGGCAATACCGATGGTACGGTGGAGGGCAATACGGAAGCGATTTTCCGGTTGACCCTGTATGCCTCTTCCCTAGGCGTCGCGCTGTCCGTTGGGCAACTGGCGAAACAGGCCGAAGCTGCGACGCAATTGGTAGGGTTACGGTTCGACCGTGATGTGTTTGCGAACACGTTGGCGTTGCCGGGCGTTGGGATCAATCAAGCATTAGACATGATCGCCCGCGCAGCAGATGCTGCTGGCCAGGATGTGGTGCAGCTACAGGGGCTCGTGAGCTCGGCATTGATCACGGTAGGAAAGAGCATTGGCGACACTCTCGGAGCAGTAGATGGTTTTATCACCGGAACGCTCGTTCCGTGGATCACCGACACGGCCAACGGGATCAGCAATAGGGTCTCGGAATTCCTCCACGACATCCCAGGCACCATCTTTGATCTCGGTCGCACGCTCAGTTTCATCGATCTCAACCCATTCACCAGCGCCTATGCTCAGGCCCTGGAAGACCCAAGGCTGGACTCAGCTCTTCGGACGGCTCTCGAAGAGGCACAGCAGATTGTCCAGCGGGCTGGCCAGACCGTAATCATTCAGAAAGATGTGGGCCCGAATCCGTTCCATACGACGGGGTTTGTACCGGGCAGGGCGTCCAGTGCCACGGTTGAGGAACGATTAGGGGAGCTGTTTCGCCTCTCCTTGCCGTTTGCGGCGGGGCCCGGCGGACAGCGGGTGTCGTTGCGATTGCAGGGGCCGCAGGCTCACCAGCTCAGTGTTGCGACCGACGAGGGCGCGCAGACGATCGGCACCGAAGGGATCTTTGAATTGACCGTTCCGGAGGGTGCTGATCAGGTGCGTTTTACTCTGATTGCCAGTGATGGTATCTCGAACGATGCGATCGTGACACTTTCAGCCACGCTGCTGGATGAGACGGGCGAAGCGACCCATGCGACGCAACTCGAAAGCACGATCAGTGTGAAGGCATTTGTCGGCAATACAGAGGATGGTTATGAACCATGGGTTGAAGACTACTCTCATGTCACTGATCCCACCATCAGTCTTCCGCTGGGAGTGGGAGGCTTCTATCACCAGACGCTTCGCGGAGGGGCTGGGCCGGATGACCTGAATTTCTGGGCCGGGTATGGTGATGACACGCTGTATGGCAATGGGGGAGATGATTGGATTTTGGGTGGGTACGGGCATGATCGCCTGTACGGTGGTGATGGCAATGATCGGCTGCTGGCGGATCCTTATGACGTGTATCCTGATCCCATCCCTACGCCAGGACCCTTGTTACCACCTCCCACGTTGGACGGGAAAGACTATGCCGATGGGGGCGAGGGGAACGATCGGATCGGCGGCGGCGGGAATGATGATCGGCTGATCGGCGGAGCAGGGGATGACCAGATCTGGGGCGATGCTCTTACTCGTGGTGCTGAAATCGAGAATCCAGACGGCAGCCGATCCTTTGTCACACTAACAGGGGTATTGGTTCCCGGTGATGATGTTCTGGAAGGTGGCGATGGGAATGATTATCTCAGCGGCGATGGTGGTAGTGACATCCTCGATGGAGGAGCAGGGAACGACCTGTTGGTTGGCGACACGCAACAGGGTGTGGTGGTACTGACGTCGATGGCGTCCGGAGATGACTTCCTCACCGGCGGCGACGGCAATGACGAGCTCCAAGGGAATGCTGGGCATGATGTATTGCTCGGAGGAGCAGGAGATGATCGTCTATTTGGAGACGACCCAGGAGTCGAACCCTCGCAGGAGGGCGATGATTGGCTCGATGGAGGAGACGGGGACGACTTCCTCACAGGGTTGGGTGGAGAGGACACGTTAGTCGGTGGTGATGGCTCGGACATTCTGCATGCTGGAACAGGCGATGACACTCTGATCGGCGGATCAGGTGACGATATCGGATTTGGTGGTGCAGGGAGTGATGACATCATGGCCGGGGCGGGGGCCGATCAGTTCGATGGAGAAGCAGGCGATGACGTCCTGTTTGGTGACGAAGGGGATGATCTCCTCGTCGGCGGTGACGGAGTCGATGAACTGGACGGTGGGGAAGACGATGATCTGTTGATAGGTGGTGCCGACGATGATTCCCTATTTGGGCGTGGTGGGAATGACGAATTGCAAGGGAACACGGGAAACGATCTACTGGTGGGAGATGCCGGGGCTGACCGAATCTTTGGGCAAGAAGGCGATGACGAACTCTTCGGCGGCGATGGAGAGGATGCGTTGCGTGGAGACGACGGCGACGATCTGATCGACGGTGGCGCAGGCGACGACTTGCTTGTCGGCGACGCGGACGATCAGATCGGAGGCAGTGGAGGAAGCGATATCCTTGCTGGGGGTGCTGGAGACGATACGTTGATAGGAGGTGGTGGGCAAGATACCTATCTTGTTGAGAAGGGAGATGGTTTCGATCTCATTGTCGAAGGTGCCGGTGAGGGCAATCGGCTTATCTTCGGGGCAGGTATCAGCGCGGGCTCGCTCATCGTCGCGGCGACGTCGAACGATTCGCTGGTGATTCGGACGGGGAATGGCGGTGATGCGGTGGAGGTTCTGAATTTTGGTACTACGACTCCTACGGGCTTTCACCCCATCGACACGTTTGAGTTTTCAGACGGAACGATCCTGACCTATGCGCAACTGATTGCAGGTGGGCTAGGGATTTCGGGTGGGTTTGGCGACGATACCTTGTCAGGAAGTGGGGCTGGCGAACGAATTTTTGGAGGAGCCGGGAACGACACAATTCTTGGCCTGGACGGAGCCGATCGATTGTTCGGTGAGGATGGGGCTGATCGGCTCGACGGTGGGGATGGCAATGATACGCTCTCTGGCGGCAGCGGTGACGATCTTCTGATTGGTGGGGCTGGGTTGGATACCTATACCTTCCGGTCTGGTTGGGGCATTGATCAGATTCAGGATACAGCGGGTGAAGGGAATCGACTAGTCTTTGGGACGGGCATTTCGCAAGCGAATCTCACCCTCGGGTTTCGGCAAACGACCATCTCCGGGGGAGGCGGGGAAGAAGGAGAGGGAGACCCCGGCACGATTCTGAACTACTTGGTCTTGCGCACCGGAGGGCCTGGTGATGCGGTCGAGATTCAATGGTTCGATCCTGGGAATCAGTTGGCGTCGCTCGGAATCGATCAGTTCGTGTTTGCGGATGGATCTTTCCTCACCCCGTCTCAACTACTGGCGGATGGATTAGAATTAGTCGGCACGACTGGATTCGACACGCTGAATGGCCAAGACATCTACCCCCGCATTCGAGGGTTGGCAGGCGATGATCACCTGACCGGCGGGGCGATCGATAATGTGATCGACGGGGACGATGGACGCGATGTGCTTTTCGGCAACGGGGGACAGGATCGGATTTCCGGTGGGACCGGTGACGATATTCTGCGCGGGGGTGATGGAAATGATGAACTGAACGGTGATGTCGGAAACGACAGCCTTGAGGGCGAAGCCGGTGACGATGTGTTGGTCGGTGGCACTGGCGATGACCAGCTGTACGGCGGCGAAGGCAGCGATGTCTATCGCTTCAATCTCGGAGATGGATTGGATTCCCTGTTCGATTCGGGATCCAGCGTTGATACGGATACGGTGCTGTTCGGCAGTGGGATTATGTCCGATTCCGTCTCGCTTTCTTCGCAATTCGGTCAAATCCTCATCAAAGTGGGAGCGGGGCCAGATGGCATTTTGTCGGGTTCGACGTTCGATGTCTTCGGCTCACAGACAATCGAGCAATTCCAATTTGCTGATGGCAGCACACTCGCCTATGCCGATCTGGTAGCGCGTGGGTTTGAGATCGATGGGACTGAGTTCGATGATTTCCTCTTCGGCACCGACCTGAACGACCGTTTCCATGGTGGTCTGGGCAATGATTGGTTGGAGGGTGGCGAGGGGAACGACGTCTATGTTTTCAACGTGGGTGATGGTGTTGACACGATCGTCGATACTGCGTCAGCCGGTGCCGAGAATGAAGTCGTCTTCCGTTCCGGCATCGCGGCCTCCGATCTCCATCTCGACCTGGCATCCGATCAGTCTGACATGGCATCAAGCGATCTGCTCCTTCGGATTGGTACAACCGGCGACGCACTCCAACTCGACACATTCGATCGAACCAACCTATCCGGGCCTCGTACAGTCGGGGTCTTCCGCTTTGCCGACGGTAGTGAGCTGACCTATGGGGAGTTACTGGCACGGGGATTCGATCTCACCGGAACTCTCGGTGACGATGAAATCACGGGGACATCCGTGACAGATCGCATCGTAGGATTGGACGGAGTCGATGTGTTGCAAGGTGGCGCCGGAGACGATCAGCTCGATGGAGGGGTTGGGAACGATCGCCTGTTGGGTGGTCAGGGGAACGACACCTATGTCTTCGGTCCCGGGTCCGGTCAGGACACGATCGTGGAGGTACACGGCAGCCAGGATGTGATCCGCATGGCACCGGGCGTGTCTCCCTCCGATGTCGTCGTGACTCGGCAGCACCATGACCTGGTTGTAAGCCTCAACGGCGGCGCAGATCAGTTGACTGTCTCCCGATATTTTCTAGGCTTGCCGTTGCAAATCGAGCAGATCCAGTTCGACGATGGGACGGTGTGGAATGCCGCAGTGATTCAGGAACGGTTGCGCTCGACCATCACCGGGACGGCGGATGACGATACGCTGGTCGGGACGGCAGAGGACGACCGCTTGCTCGGATTGAGCGGAAACGATCAGCTCGTAGGTCTCGCCGGCCACGATGAGTTGGATGGTAGCGGCGGGGCTGATCAGCTGGTCGGCGGGCCGGGCAATGACCAATACCTTGTTGATGATCTGGGAGATTCGATCATCGAGCTGTCGAACGAAGGAGTTGATTCGGTTCGGAGCAGCGTGACTCGTACACTTGAATCGAATGTGGAGCACCTGACGTTAGTCGGGAGCTCAGCAATCAACGGCACCGGCAATGAGCTGGATAATGTTCTGGTGGGTAACAGCGCGGCCAACGTGCTGAGCGGTGGGTCTGGGGATGATTCGTATTTTGCGGATTCAGTCGATACTGTAGTCGAGGCATCCGAGGAGGGAACGGATACAGTTCACACGGGTAGCAATGCCACGCTTGGTCCCAACGTGGAAAACCTGTCTCTGACCGGCAGTGCGTCTCTTCGCGGAACCGGGAACAATCTCGACAACGTGCTGAACGCCGATGGGTCAATCAGCGTGCTGGTTGGTGGTGATGGCAACGATACCTACCTCATTGGGCCGAACGGCGATGACGATATCCTGATCGAAACCCTCACCGGCGGTGTCGATACAGTGATTGCGGCTCACGACTATCGGTTGCCCACAAATATTGAAAACCTGACACTCCTCGATCCGCGGATTCCTGATTTCTCAAACTTCTCACTTGCCCCCTACCGTCTGTCGGAGTCACCGATAACAGGATACGGGAATGAGCTAAAGAATACGCTCATCGGTGGTCGGGCGAATAACGTGCTGGACGGCGGTTTTGGTGCAGATACGCTGGTCGGTGGAGCCGGCGACGATGTCTATATCGTGGATGATGGCGGCGATCTGGTGATCGAGCAAACGGATGAGGGTGCGGACACGGTGCAGAGTGCTGTGAGCTATCAACTATCGGCCAATGTCGAAAATCTTATGCTGATCGGTTCAGCGTCAATCAATGGAATCGGCAACGCTCTGGACAATAACGTGAGGGGTAATGAAACGTCGAACGTGCTCGACGGTGGAACCGGGAACGATACACTCTTAGGACTTGGTGGGGCCGATACCTATCTCTTTGGCCGGGGTTCTGGCCGCGATACGCTGTTCGATTCAGGGACTACCGGTGAGATCGATACCATTCAGTTCGATTCAACGGTGACGGATGAAGATCTCGATGTTTACCGTAATGGGCTCGATCTCGAGCTAGTCATCCGCAGCACGGCAGATGAATTGACCTTAGTTTCATTCTTTGGTGCAAATGGATATGAACACAAGCAAGTTCGATTTGCCGACGGCACCCTGTGGGACAGTGCCGACTTGAGCGCCCGGGTGGTCGTCGGCACGACGATCACAGGAATGTCGGACAGCGAAACCATTTCCGGAACCGACGGCCATGATCTGTTGATCGGATCGGCAGGCAACGACGTGCTAATGGGAGGGCGTGGTAAGGACACTCTGTACGGAGATAATACGTTCCAATCTTTGTTCGGCCCGCAAGTCATTGGTGATGATACGCTGATCGGCGGGGCTGGGAACGATAGCCTGTTTGATTTCCGTGGGACCAATCTGTTCGATGGAGGGGCCGGCGACGATACGCTGGTTCTCGGCACTGGCATTGATACGGTCCTGTTCGGTCGAGGATCCGGTCTAGATCGAGTGAGTCTCGATAACGGCGGAAGCGATATCGATGTCGTTCATATGGCTGCCGACATCGCGCCTGCGGATGTCGTGCTGTCGTGGGAATCACCTTCCGTTGCGGATGTTCGTATTTCCGACAGCGGAGACCAGCTGACGCTAAAGCTCTCGATGCATTGGCTTGCGGTGGGCCCGGAAACCACACAGGCCGTCGTACGCTTTGCCGACGGTACGGAATGGAGCTTGGCCTGGTCGTCCTCCAATGTTGGGGTTCCTGCCGCCACGTCTAGCGATGATGTGCTCAGCGCCTCGTTTCCGGCCACCCTGGCCGGGTTTGGCGGGGACGATACCTATCTCCTCGGCAGCTCGGGTGTTGCGGGAACGTACGCGGTCATTGAAAGAGAGGGAGAGGGGATTGATACCGTACAGAGTCTTTTCGACTACGTGCTGAATCCGCAGGTTGAGAATCTCGTTCTCGTGGAAGGTGCGGGAGCGACACAGGGGACTGGTAATGAATTGGACAATCTTCTTGTCGGAAACTCCGCGGATAATATTCTCGACGGAGGAGCCGGCGATGACGTGTTAGTAGGGGGTATTTTTAGATCGATTGAGGACTTCTTCGTGTTGGGAACCGGGAGCGATATTCTCCTCGGCGGCGCGGGTGATGATGTCTTGATGGCGGATGGAGGTGATATCGTCTTCTCGTTGGATGGGGGTAACGGTACAGGGCTGTTCCTTGATGGAGGCGCAGAGGTTCGGGACGACGTGCCTCGCCTCGCCGACGATGTTTTCATAGGAGGGACCGGCAACGACACGTATGTTGTGCACGGTCAGCAACAGACGATTGTGGAGTTCGAAAAAGAGGGCATCGATACGGTCAGGTCCACAGTGAGCTATATCCTGGGGGTCCATCTTGAAAACCTCATGCTGGTCTCGCCACCCGAACGCTATGACGATGACGACAATCTCATCCCTACGCCACCGCTCAACGGAACCGGCAATGAGTCGGACAACTTGCTGATCGGTTCGCAAGGCGCCAACGTGCTTTCCGGTCTTGCAGGTCGCGATACGCTCGCGGGTGGCCGTGGTTCCGATACGCTCCTCGGCGGCATCGGCCACGATACGTACGTTTTCAACATCGGCGACGGGATCGACCGCATCGAGGATGTGGCGAGTGTTGGGGAAGAGAACCGGATTCAATTCGGTGTAGGCATCACGCAGGCGGATCTCAGGTTTATCCATGATGAGCATGAACGAACGCTCACCGTTCAGATCGGCGATAGCGGAACCGATCAGCTGGTGCTCGTCAATTTTGATCTCTCAGATACCAATGGTTCGCATGTCGCTGAGACTCTGGCTTTTGCCGACGGGAGCGAAGCGACTCTTGCAAATCTGCTAGGACCAAAAATCACTATCTACGGAACTGATCACGATGATATCGCGGTGGGTACCAACAGCGATGATGGCATCGATGCCGGGAGTGGGGATGATACCGTCTATGGAAATGCCGGGAATGACCTGATTCTAGCCGGGGCCGGCGTGGACTCAATCACGGGTGATGAAGGAGATGACCGTCTCTTTGGAGGGAACGAGACGGATTATCTCTATGGTGGAGATGGGGATGATCTCATCAACGGCGAAGAGGGCAACGATGTAGTGGTGGGCGATGTGGGGAACGATGTCCTCTTTGGTGAGACGGGCCATGACACGCTGAACGGTGGTGTAGGTGCGGATCAACTCTCCGGCGGTGAGGGCGATGATACGCTGTACATTGATTGGGAGGATACCAGTATCGATGGTGGGGGCGGCTATGACACGGTAACCGTGGTGGGGATTGAGGCCGTCATCTTTGATGCCACCGTCGCCGAAGTCGAATTTGTTGCCGGGAGCGGTGGGAATGATGTGTTCACTGCGGCAGGTAGTGAGACCAGCGTGACGTTCTACGGTGCCGAGGGTGACGACCACCTGACCGGTGGGGCCGGCAACGATGTGTTGGTGGGGCAGGCAGGCATGGATAGGCTGATCGGTGGAGTCGGCAACGACATTCTCAACGGCGGCGATGGAGACGATCACCTCAGCGGAGAAGTTGGCGACGACACCCTGTATGCGGGGGTGGGCAACGATCACATCAGTGGCGGCGAAGGGAACGATTCGATCAGCGGTGATGAAGGGACTGATACCATCTTCGGGGGGAGTGGCACCGACTATCTCTATGGTGGTGAGGGAGATGACGTGATCAATGGCGAGGAGGGCAACGATGTCGTTGTAGGCGAAATGGGAAATGACATCCTGTCAGGTGGTGCCGGCAACGACACACTGAATGGCGGTCCGGGTGCCGATCAACTTTTCGGCGGAGAAGGGGACGACACCCTGTACATCGATGCGGCAGATACCAACATCAGTGGTGGCGCAGGGTACGACGTCGTGTCGGTAGTGGGGACTGAGGCCGTCATCTTTGATGCCACTGCTGCCGAAGTCGAGTTTGTTGCGGGAAGCAGTGGGAACGACGTCTTTACTGCCGTCGGCAGCACCACGAATGTGACGTTCTACGGTGCCGAGGGCGACGATCACCTGACCGGTGGGGCCGGCAACGATGTGCTGGTGGGGCAGGCAGGCATGGATAGGCTGATCGGTGGAGTCGGTAACGACATTCTCAACGGCGGCGATGGAGACGATCATCTCAGTGGAGAGTTGGGGAACGATACCGTCTATGGTGGTAATGGTCACGATTGGATCAGTGGCGGAGACGGCGAGGATTCCGTGAGTGGAGAGGACGGAGACGATGCGATTTCCGGTGGGAGCGGTGGTGACTATCTGTATGGTGGAGACGGAGAGGATGTCATCAGCGGCGATGATGGCAACGATACGCTGGTCGGCCAAGCAGGACACGATACACTGGTTGGTGGGGTTGGGAATGATTATCTGGTCGGAGGAGCCGGGGATGATCTGTACGTGTGTAATCGAGGAGACGGGGCCGACACGATTTCAGAAGACGATACAACCACGGGCAATCGCGACCGGTTAGGTTTCGACCCGACAGTCAATTCGTTGGATCTGATCCTCAGCCGGCAGGCGAACGATCTGAGAGTGGCGATCTATGGCACGAGCGATCAAGTGGCGATCGAGAACTGGTATCTGGGCGAAGCCCACCAGGTTGAGACGATCCAGACCGGGAATGGGCAGGTCCTCTTCAATACGCAGGTCGATCAACTGATTCATGCCATGGCGGCATTCACAGAACAAACCGGTTTAACCTGGGATCAGGCGATTGATCAGCGACCACAGGATGTCCAAGCTGTCTTGGCGGCGAGTTGGCAATGAAAACCTGGTGAGGTGTTAGGGGTGAATAGTGAGGAGATGTCGAGACGCAACATGTTTAATCGCTCGGCGGCTCGAAATGGCCGGAGGGGCGTTGTTGCCAGGGAACGGTGGCCTGCCGAGATTGTTTGACTAAACTTCGCAAGCTCATTTCAGCCGCACGTAAGAGTTTGGGGTCACCGGCCTGCATCAATGTGGTCAGTAGTACGTACAGCGATCGATCCGTTCGAGAACCAGCGAGGATGCGCTCGGTCACCGGGTCGATATGTGCTGGGTCGACTTCCTCACTCTCATCAGCCTCGGCAAACAGGTGCGTGAAGGACTGGGGGGTGTCAAACAGCCACGATGGAGGGATGCGAAGCGCCCCGGCGAGCGCTTTGATTGTCTCTACTGTAGGATCTGTTTGGCCTGATTCGATTTGCTCAAGAAGGATCGGTGGAACACCTGCTAAGCCCGATAAGAACTCCACAGACTGGTTTTTCGAGCGTCTCCAGCTCTGAATGTGTTCGCCGATTGACATTGATCAGATGATACACAATGGGAGGTAGAGCTTCAATAAAAGGCGATAAGAATCACACTTTCTTAATATTTTTCAATTAGTTACAGACTGTTTTCGATTGGATGCCAAATCAAGTATAATGCGCGCAAGTTGTATCAGTGGTGAAGGAGGTGGAGCGTTATGTTGGGAACAGATATTCGAGGCATTATGGCTGAAGAGGAAGAGGTTCAACGGCGTCAAGACGCACTCAAATCTCTCGTGACGATGCGAGCCAAGCAACTTCGGGAGTCGTTGGATGAACGGATCAAGCGCGCCAGGAACAGCGGGGATTGGACTCAACTGTCGAAGGCGGAATGCGCAAGCCTGCACAAGCGAGAAAAAGCCCATTTGAAGTCGCAGTTGGAGCAGTTGCAATTCGAGCAAACCCGCACGCGAGGCAAGCTGACGGCGCTCAAGCGCGCGAAGGCTCGGGCCCAGCGAATTCGTGCCGCGGAAGCCGCTTCCGAACGAAGGCGCCGGTGATCGGCGGCCGTCTTCTTCTCCGTCCTATTCCTCTGGGAGCGATGTTGGGGCTCTAGTGGATGCAGCGACGCATCTCAGGGCCCTCACTCGCTCACAGGGTACTCTCATCAGGCGGCTTCTTCGTGAGAAGACCGTCAGATCACAAGAGCAAGCTTTTGTCGTTGAGGGAGCCAAGTCCTGCCTGGACCTGATTACCCGACACGCACGCTCTATTCGCAGCCTGGTTCTCTCCCCACACTATCTCCGCACCGAGACCGATGCCGATCGGCACGTGCGATCGCAATTGTCTGCTAGCCAATTCATATGCCCGGATAGTGTGTTCGACAAATTATCCGATGTTGGCACCCCACAAGGGATGCTTGCGGTCGTTCGGCAGCCGCGATGGGATGAAGCGCAGATTTTCAATCGGGCGAAGGTCCTCGGAATCTATGCGGATCGTCTTCAAGATCCCGCGAATGTGGGAGCGATTATTCGGACAGCCGCGGCCCTGAATCTTTCCGGAGTGTGGTTGAGTGCCGAATGTGCAGATCCCTTCAACCCGAAAGTGGTCCGTGCCTCGGCCGGTTCCCTTTTGAACCTTCCAGTTTTTGAGGGGCGGGAGTTCCTGACGTTTTCCTCGTATGGATGCGAAATTTACTCGGCGGTCCTTCCGTCGGCTGGTATAGTCTCAATCAGGACCATTCAACAGATTCCGGGCCGCCTCATGATCGCTCTTGGTAACGAGGGGACAGGGCTGGCGCCGGACGTCGTCACGGCATCCCACGTCAAATTTTGTATTCCGCTCGCGGATGGGATGGAGTCTCTGAATGTCGCCGCAACGGCGGCGATCTCGACCTTTTATTTTAGCGGACTGCCGTTTGATTCCATGGTGGAGGGTGGAGAAAGCTCAACAGGGTGCAGAGACATTTGAAAAGAGGTTGTAATAGGCCTAGTATGACTGGATCTCTATTGAGTGAGAGGGGTAGGAAACAGCGATGGCATTCGTATTCGCTCTTGTGTGGGGGCTCAGCCTAGGGATTGGCGTGATCACGGTTTCCGCTGAACCTGCGGCACAGGTGTATAGTCTGGACATGATCGTCGACTTGGCGTTGGCCAAGAATCCATCAGTGTCGTCGGCAGAAGGAAACATCGAACAGCAAAAGGGGCAGCAGACGGCAGCCGGGGCCTATCCCAACCCTGTCGTTACCGGATCCGGCGGCCATGGGATGCTGCGGGATACCAGCGGAACGGGTGGAGGGACGGGTCTTGCCCCTCAGTCACTGTCTGAATACAACGTGTCTGTCGGACAACCGGTTGAATGGCCCGCGCTGCGTGCTGCGCGTCAACAGGTTGCGGATCTCGGGTTTGCGAGGGCCAACGTCGGGTTGCTGGAGACGCGCTTAAATTTGGCGTCCCAGGTGAAGGCCGCGTTTTACGACTTGTTACTGGCGCAGCAGGAAGCCGACCTCGCGCGACAGAACCTTGATACGGTCGAAGGGGTAGCGCGGATCGTGAAGGCGAGGGTCACATCAGGCGAAGCGCCTCAGTTCGAATCCATCAAGGCGGAAGTGGAGGTGCTCAAGGCGCGACAACAACTGGCCCGCGCAGACAATGTGGTTCGTATCAGCCGTGTCGTCGTCGATACGCTCACGGGCGGTTCGCTCGGGGCGACCTATGCGGTCCAGGGCGAATTCAGAATGGTCCCACGAGGTCTGAGTATTGAGGGGTTGATGGCCCGTATGATGGAACAGCATCCGAGCATCCAACGTCTCCTACGATCTGTGGAGCAATCGGAGTGGAAGATCGAGTTTGAACGGCAGGCGCGGGTGCCGACTGTGACGGTCAACGGCAGCTATTGGCGGGAGTTGGGACGAGAGGCGTTTCAAGGGGGACTTTCCGTTCCCATGCCCCTCTGGTACCGGCGTCAGGGAGAAATCGCGGCATCGTTAGGGGCGAAGCGTCGTGAGGAGGCGGAGCTGCTGAGAACGCGTAATGAACTGGGGCGGGCGGTGTATCAGCATTTTCAAGACGTCCGTACCACATCGGAGTTGATTGAGGTCTTCGATAAGGGATTGCTCAAACAAGCTCAGGAGGCGCTGCGGCTTGCGCAGTTCAGCTTCCAACAGGGGGCATCGAGCTTACTGGAGGTGCTCGATGCGCAACGCGTACAACGGCAAATCTTGCTGGATTATGCCGAGGCTAGGCACGCCCTTTCCGTCTCACTGGCGCGTCTTGAGCAGGCCGTAGGAGGTACCTTGTGATGAGTCTGCTTGAGTTCATGCGAACGTCGCCATGCAGTAACCGAGGATTGTGCGGGCTGGTCCTTGGTCTGATGGCGATGGGCGCCGGGTGTGATGGGACGCCGACCGATGTGGTAGCCAGTAAGTCACCGCCTGTGAACACGACACCGGGGCTTATTTCGCTCTCGGTTGAAGAATCGTCGCGAGTCGGGCTGGTCGTTGAGCCGGCAACGCGTAGTGATTTTCGAACCCATCGGGATTTCCCCGCGATCGTTCAGCCCAATCAACACAATATGGCGGAGATTACGACCTTGGTACGAGGTCGAGTCGTCGACGTGTACGGTGACCTCGGCCAACAAGTGAAGGCGAATGCTCCGTTGGCGATTTTATACAGCAGCGAATTGGGTCTTGCGCAGTCGGCCCACCTCAAGGCCCAGGCCAAACTGCATGTCGCGGAGCAAGCCTACGGTAGAGCGAAATTCCTGCTAGAGGAAAAGGTAATTGGGGAGGCCGAAGCGCAACGTCGACATGCGGAACTGTTGAGCACCCAAGCCGAGGCCAATGAGTCCAGGGATCGCTTAAAGCTGCTCGGCATGAGCGCCGAGGAACTGCGTCGTCTTGACCGAAGTCGGGAAATTCGATCCGTTGTCCCGATCGTCGCGCCGTTTGCCGGTCGCATCATCGGGCGTAATCTGACGCGAGGCGAAGTCGTCGAGACCACGGAAAATCTGTTTGTAATCGCGGACCTCTCGGAAGTCTGGGTTGTCGCCAATATTCCGGAAAAGGACATTCCATTCGTTCATTCCATCCATGCATCCGGGGGCACCCAGGTTGAAGTTCGGATCAACGCCTATCCCAAAGAAACGTTCGTGGGCACGATTACCTATGTGGGAGACGTCCTGGATCCTGTGACGCGCACCATGCAGCTCAGGCTTGCATTGCCGAATCCGGACGGGCGGCTGAAACCCGAAATGTTCGCGACGATTCGACTGTTTTCAGAGGCTCAGCCCGATCGATTGGCCGTGCCTGAGGTGGCCTTGCAACGCGACCAAGGCCGAACCTTTGTCTTTGTGCAACGCAGTCCAAGTGAATACGAATTGCGCGAAGTCCACATCGGGGAATCCAATGGGACGTTTACCTCTATCCTCGGCGGTCTCACCGAAGGCGAGCCGGTCGTGACGCACGGCGCCTTTGTCCTAAAGTCCGAGTTGTTGAAGAACCCTGTCTGATGGTTGCTCGTCTCCTCGACATTTCTCTGCGGCAGCGGATGATGGTCATCATCTGTGCGTTGGTGATCGGAGCGGGAGGGATCTATGCCTTTCGAACCATTCCGATCGATGCCTTTCCTGATGTGACCAGTGTCTTGGTGCAGGTTGTGACCAAGGCTCCAGGCCTTTCGCCGGGTGAAGTCGAACGGTTGGTCACCTATCCGATTGAACTTCAGCTGGCAGGCGTGCCCGCTCTTACGGAAATGCGCTCCCTGACGAAGGTCGGTCTGTCGCTGATTACGCTCGTCTTCGATGACGCGATGGACATCAATCTGGCCCGACAATTGGTGCTCGAACGACTGCTTGAAGTTGAAGAACAACTTCCCCTCGGGGCAGAACCCATGCTGGTACCGAATAGTACGGGGCTGGGCGAGGTGTTTCAGTACTATTTGGAAGATGGACGGGGAACGGCTGCAAACCAGGAAGACGAGCACCAGAGGCTGATCGAACAGCGAACGATTCAGGACTGGGTCATTCGTCCCATTCTGAAGGGCACCCCGGAAGTCATCGACGTGAATTCGATGGGGGGCTACGTCAAACAGTATCAGGTACTGGTCGAGCCGGGTTTGCTTCGGAAATACGGTCTTACGCTCCGTGATGTCTTCGACGCGGTGGCGAGGAACAATGCCAACGCCGGCGGCAACATTCTCGAAAAGCACGCCGAGAAATATATTGTGCGAGGGATCGGTCTGATCCGTTCACTGGAAGACATTGAGCGCATTGTCGTGAAGGAAACCGGTGGAACTCCAGTCTACGTTTCCGACGTGGCTCACGTGGTGATCGATCATGCAGTGAGGCATGGGGCGACGGTTATAAATGGAGATCGCGAGGTCGTCAGCGGGATCGTGCTGATGTTGCGTGGAGGGAATGCCCGGGATGTCGTCGAAGGCCTCAAAGCTCGGGTCAACGACATCCATGCCAAGAACTTGCTGCCGAACGGATTGCGGATCGTGCCGTTCTACGACCGCATTGAACTGATCACCGCGGCGCTGAATACCGTCTACAAGTCGCTGGCAGAAGGGGTGGCGCTTGTCGTCGTCGTGTTGTTCCTCTTTCTTGGAAATTTGCGCAGTGCGCTGATCGTCGTGGGGACCTTAGTGCTGGCCCCGCTTGCCACCTTTATCGTCATGGGGCAGACGGGATTGACGGCCAATCTAATGTCTCTGGGTGGGTTAGCTATCGCGATCGGCATGATCGTCGATGGGTCGGTCGTTGTCGTTGAAAATGTGTATCGTCATTTGTCGCATCACTCAGCCGCTGCAATCCCGAGGCTTCAGCTCATCACGCAAGCGGTGACGGAGGTCGGACAGCCGGTCGTCTTTGGGATTCTGATTATTATTTTGGTGTTCTTTCCTCTGCTATCCCTTACGGGGATGGAAGGCAAGATGTTCAAGCCGCTGGCTTATACCATCATGATCGCGCTGCTGGTGTCGCTCGTCTTGTCGCTTACCCTGTCGCCCGTGTTGTGCTCATTGGCGCTCAGACAGGGGAGTGAGCAAGACCCTTGGGTCGTCAGGCAGGCGAAGCGTATGTATGCGCCGGCTCTTCGATGGGCGCTCGGACACCGGAACATCGTGCTGGCTCTTGCCGTCGGAGCTCTGGTCGGCGCGTTGGCATTGATCCCGTCGCTGGGAACGGAATTTATCCCGATTCTGAATGAAGGATCGCTGGCGCCGCAAACTATTCGGCTCCCGAGTGTGTCGCTTCCGGCTTCGATCGAGATCGAAAAACGCATGCAGCAGGCGATTATGGAGTTTCCGGAAGTGGAGATGGTCGTCTCGAAGATCGGCCGAACGGAGCTGGGGAACGATCCCCAGGAGCCGAATGAGAGCGATCCGGTCGTTCGGCTTCGGCCGCTTGATCAATGGACGACGGCGAAGACCAGGCCTGAGTTGGTCCAAAAATTCCGCGAACGATTGACCAGTGTGGCAGGCGCGACGTTTCTCATCAGCCAACCGATCCAACAACGCGTCGACGAGTTGATTTCCGGCGTACGGACGGAAGCCACCGTCAAACTATTCGGCGAAAATTTGGAACTCCTGCGGGACAAGGCACAGGAAATCGCCGAAGTATTGGAAACCGTCCGAGGCGTGCGAGACATCAAGGTAGAACAGTTGTTCGGACAGCCGTATCTGACGATCGATATCGATCGAGGCAAAATAGCCAGGCATGGGATCAATGTTTCTGATATCCGTGAAATTATTACGACTGCGATCGGCGGTGAAGTTGCCACGCGCGTCTATGAAGGACAACAGCGGTTCGATCTCGTCGTGCGGTTCCCAGAGCAATATCGGGACAGCGTGGAGCGGATCGGCAATATTCGTGTCAGTGATCAAGCCGGCGCACTGATTCCTCTAGAGGATCTGGGCACTGTGCAGTTGGAAGAGGGGCCTGGTCGGATCAGTCGAGAACAGCTTGAGCGTTATGTATCCATTGGGTTCAACACCTCAGGTCGGGACATCGGTAGCCTGGTCGCGGAGGCCCAGCAGAAAATCGAGCAACGAGTGGATCTTCCCATCGGGTATCGCGTGACCTGGGGTGGCTCGTTCGAAAATATGGAACGGGCCATGGCGAAATTGCGAATTATTGTCCCAATCACAATTGCCTTGATCTTCCTCTTGCTCTATTCGACCTTCAATTCGCTTCGTCAGGCGACCTTGATCATCTTGAATCTGCCGTTTGCCTTGATCGGTGGAGTGGTAGCGCTCTGGCTGACGAAAGAATATCTCAGTGTCCCCGCCTCAGTTGGGTTCATCAATCTCTTCGGCGTAGCGGTATTGAACGGGATTGTGCTGGTCTCCTACATGAACAAACTGCGTGATGATGGCCATACCCTGGATGAAGCGGTGACGTCGGGGGCCTTACTGCGATTGCGTCCAGTCCTCATGACCGCACTAGTCGCGCTGTTGGGACTGGTTCCACTTGCGTTTGCCCAAGGGATCGGGTCCGAAGTGCAGCGGCCGCTGGCGATCGTCGTGATCGGCGGACTGGTGAGTTCCACGTTGCTGACGTTGATCATGTTACCGGTGCTCTATCGTTGGCTGGAAGGAAGCTCGCAGGGATCAGCGCCTGTCGGCAACCCGCAACCAGGAACAACGCATGAGCAGCAAGATTCAGAGATCAATATGCTTCATGGCAACGGTGAGCCACGACTCTTCCACCATCCGGGCAGCCTACCGTCGACGTGATGATGGAACGAGGCTAGACGAGGACGAAAGAATGAGCATTCGGAATGTGATCATAGGAGTTCTTCTGAGCGCATCTCTGGTCTCTATGATAATTCCCTGTCAGGTCTGGGCTCAGAGTCAGGCTGACTCACGAAGTGGTGATGCTGCTCGTGGGCAAGTGATTTTTACCAGGCATTGCGCAGGTTGTCATGGACCGGAAGGGAAGGGCGATGGCTATAGGATGCTGGGTCCTGATCCAGCAAACCTCACAGGTCCGTCGACGACTGAACAGTCCGACGGGGCGCTGCTAAACACTATCCATGAGGGAAAATCCAACATGCCGTCGTGGAACCTTCGGCTGTCAGAAGAGGACAGCCGAGCGGTGTTGTCGTATATACGGACGTTAAGCAAATAGCGAGATGTGGCGAAAGCCATGCGTCTGGGAAATTATTGGGATGAACGGATGAGAAAAATGGTGCCGAGGGACAGAATCGAACTGTCGACACCAGCCTTTTCAGGATTGGAAGAAAATCAGCAAGATCAAATAGATACGACTAAAACGCAGTGCAAAAAGTGACATTTCATGTCATGTAAAATCAACGAGTTACAGGAGCAGGTGCCACTACTGGCACCTACATTTTTCAATGGCTGTTGTGTCATGACAATGTCTTGACAAATAAAATTCGCTGGGTTAGTCTCACTACCATCAGGAGGCAAAAAGATGCTGGCCAGGTCGGTTCGTAGTAAAAAGCTGGATCTTCGATTGAGCTCTGCAGATAAGCGGAGACTGGAAGCCGCTGCATCTGCTAGTAGCCGCTCCTTGAGTGATTTTGTCCGGGACAGTGCGTTGTCTCGTGCTGATGAAATGCTGGCTGATCGTCGCACCTTTATCTTGAGTAAGGCAAAGTGGGCTGAGTTTCAAGCCGCTCTGGATGCTCCAACTCGCAGCACCCCTCGTATGCAGCGTCTCTTGACCGAGCCGGGATTCTTTGACGCTAATTCCTCTTCCCCAGCATCAGAGAAGCGTTGACCAGGACGATCGAAAAACTTCAGCGGCATCACGCTGTTGAGGCGTTCGATTGTGGCCGGGACGAACTCAATCGCTTTCTCACACAATACGCACTACAGAGCCAGCAGAGTGGGGGAGCGCAAACCTACGTGGGTTTGGTAAATCACACCGTCGTCGGCTATTACGCGTTGGCTGTCGGCTCCGTGGAGCAGGAACAGGCTCCGGAGCGAGTGAAGAAGGGACTAGCCAAGCATTCCATTTCCATCATGCTGCTGGCAAGGCTAGCGGTAGACCATCACTGGCAGAATCAGGGAATTGGCGCTGCACTGGTGAAGGATGCGGTGCTTCGAACTCTCCAGGCGGCCGATATTGCCGGAATTCGTGCTCTGGTGGTCCATGCCAAAGACGAGGCGGCAAGAAGCTTTTACGCGCATTTGGATTTCCTTCCTTCGCCAAGCGACCCGTTGCATCTCTTCCTGCTTCTGAAAGACGCACGTAGGATTGTCGCCTGAACTTCCTGCCTTCGTCTTGAAGGGACGCTCTTGGCGAGTGCGAAGTCCGCCTTACGCCAGAACCACTTCCTGAAACGGTTCGTTTTTCCTGCGTCGTGAGACTTGTACCGTCACTTTACGGTCCAGCTTGTTGAGGAAGGCCATCAACCGGGCTTCGGAAAACCGGTGATACCGGGCATTCATCAGGTGGGAGACTTCCGCCTGTCCAATATCCAGCACATCCTGCACCTCTTTTTGTTTCTTGAGTCCTCGGCTTTTGAGGATTTTGAAGATTTGATGGCCTAGCTCAGCCCGCATGAGCAGGCTCTCGGAGTCCTTCAAGCCTAAATCCGCAAAGACATTCCCGGAACTGACTTCATGGTCTATGGTGTTCCTTTTCTTCATGACGGCCACTCCTTTTCCATGACGACTGCTTCCTTATACCGCCGCGTAATCAACTCTACGTCTCTCGGGGGTGTCGCGATGCCCTTTTTGCTTTTCTTCTGAAACGCATGCAGCACATAGAGCCGCTTGCCAATCTGGACGGCATACACCAACCGATAGGTGTTGCTGTCAAAGTCGTCCCTGATTTCAAAAACGCCACCGCCGAGTCCCTTTAACATCTTGCTGTGTGGCGGGTCTTCGCCTCGCTGAGCGAGATACAGCTCGCCGCCCATCTGCTTTTGCACGTCCTCCGGCATCTTCTTCAATTGCTTCTTGCTATCGCCCATCCAGACCACAGGTCGGAGCACACTATCTTTCGACACGTCTTTTTCTCCCTGCCGGTACTTATCAATGATATGACAAGATTGTAATAATGGCAAGAATCATCGTCTGATGGGGTGCGATCACTCTGCCGGTGTAAAAGGAGGCCACCAAACGTACGGTAGGCGAAGGCAGATTGCAACCGAGAGGTATATCCTGTGTTATTCCCATAGACCCACGACCCGCCCTCTTCCTCGTCGAGTTGCAACGGCACGGGATTTCCAACGAAGAGGTCTGCTCTGCATGCTTGACCATCCACGCTGTAGGAATTGCACTGTAGGACTCTCTGGGCGGAGACTTTGCCACTCAGGTCTCTGAGGCACCGCGTCCGGAGACGCCGTGCCACGTGGAGCCCGGCACCGTCGTGTCGCGCAACGCGACTCGACCGTGCCAAGAAAGCACATCCGTCGCCCATCAAGGGGTGTGGCACGCCCGTGGCAACCGCGCCACCGCGGACGGTGTCACGCTTGCAGCCGTTCGTGGCCACAGACTAGGATATTATGTTGCGCCATGAGGTGGGTGAGGGCGCAACAATGTATTGAGAAGTGGTCGGTGCGCAAATCCGCTGTTTGAGGCCGTTCAGGATTGGTTTGGCTCTTCGAGGGTGATTCAGGAACAGCGTGAGGGACAGCATCGCTGGGGCGAGGAACGGAGCGTGTCGCGTGGTCCTGCAACTCCGTGCCACGTGAGAAAGAAGGCGGTGCTGGATGCTTACGGGGATGTCCTTGTGAGAAGTAATGAATGGCCAATTCTCGTCCCATTTACCCTTCCCGAAAATGAGTTCGCACATCGACCTTTGCGCAGCGGATGGGATACATGGCAAGATTGACAAGACGAGGTGTGGCAACAAAGAGGGGTACTCCCCTGTACTTCCCCAGCTGGCTGAGTTCATATGATCGCGTGACTCTTCGCAGGGTGAGGAAGGCTTGCAAGGTGCCGGTATCAGGTATGTACGGTAGACTGGTTGGATGAGAACTGAATAGAAATCATTCCGAATGACGAAGGAGGTTTCGTATGATTCGTATGCTATGCGCGCTGCCCTTTGCCCTTCTGGCGGGTGTCATGATCGCTGGCTGTGCCGATGATTCTTTGTCGGGTCGGCCACGACCCGCGCCTGGCTATGACAACGTGAATATGGGATCGTCGCAGCCTGGTCAACAGCATCGTTACGATGAACCTCCGCCGGCTTCACAACGTGATCCGTATAGCCGGAGCCAGCCTGGATACTATTAGCAGGACACCCTGCCACAGATTCAGGAGTTGTGCTGCACCCCAGCGTCGGTGAGCGGCGCAACACGGTAGTGGGAAGAGGTCGGTACGCAAGTTTGGTGTCTGAGTCCGTGTAGGATCGCGAAAGCTCTTCAGGGAGGATTGAGGGCAGAGTGATACATGAGTACTATCGCGAATCATCGTTCATGAGCACGACAACTGGCGTACTGGGAACATGAGAAAAGCTGGACAGGTAGCTATGTCTGACCGCATTAATACTCGTATAGATGCTGGGCTGAAGAAGAAGGCCATGAAAGTCTTCGACCGCCTTGGTATTACCGAAGCCGAAGCCATCCGTCTCTTTTATGCCCAGGTTGACCTCCAGCAGGGTATCCCCTTTCCGCTCATGATCCCAAACGCGCACACGCGGGACGCTTTTAAAGAAGCGAAGCATCTTGAGAAGCTTCCCTCGTTCAAGAACTTTCGTGCCCTTAGAAGCCACACGGTCAGGTAAGCCTTGCTTCAGATTCCAACCAGACTGGCTTCGCATCTACAGAGTTGAAGCCACGTTCCTCATCCTCCAACGGACAGAGCCTGTCGCGCACCTCAACGATCTCATGCCTCCCATCACATGACATGTTCCCCTCGGCTTCACCCGGGCCGTTCGGTCTTCCACCACGTTCAGCGACAATCTGGATGGGTGCATCATCGCCTGCTGGCCGACAGTTGCCTCAAGGTCAACAACGTCTCGAAGCCGACTCGTTGACTCTCTTCCATCTTGGCGAACGGGCTTAGTCTTTTCAGTCTATCTGAAGCGGACCTTCTCGCCTCACCCGTTGAATCTGCTCTGCCATGCTGTGCTGGTGATGAGCGGGGGCCAGCTTGTGGTTTCTGGTCCGGTGCCTGTGCGCATCCGGTCGTCGCCCTGGCTTTCCACCAGCGGGCTGCGTCGATCATGCCCGCGCGCCGCAGAAACCTGCGTCGTCTTCCGCGGGCATTCCTCCGCATCGCGCCCCCCGGCCCGCCAGGTGCCGACGGCCTCTCTGTCTCCTTTGTCGTCGCTGTGTGGCCTCCACGCTTCGTGAGAGGCCAACACACCAACTCTAACTAAAGGAGACAACACTATGGCACCTCAAGACAAGAAACCCCAGCCGGTCACCACGCTGCGATGCAGCCGCATCAAGGCAAGCATCTGGAAGAACGAGGGCATGAACGGTTCGTTCTACAACGTCACCGTCGCCCGCTCGTACAAGGATCGGGATGGAGTCTGGAAGAATTCCGACTCCTTCGGAGTCGCAGACCTTGACGCGCTCATCGTTGTCGCTCAACAGGCTACACGCTGGATCGCGGAGCGGTCAGACCGCTGACCGTCACGGGAAGCCTCCGGCCCTCGCGCCGGGGGCTTCATGCATCTGAAGAAAGGAAAGAAGACGATGAAGAGCTATCAGGAATTTGCGACGCATCTCGATCAGCTGCGTGGCGGTGTCCATGCTGTCCGCATCACGGTGCCCGGCTACATGCCGCTCTCGGTCGAGGAGATTGGACCGAGTGGAGACGGACACCGGGTTGTGTCCTTGTGCCATTACGGCGAACAGAACGGCGACCTCATGCGCGATCCCGACATCGTATTTCTGTTTCACAATTTACCCGATGGCGCGGCAGCCGAACCGGTGTCTTTCCGGAACGACTACCTGGGGATCGTTCAAGACGTCTATCGGTATGACGAGGCGGGCAGACTCACGCATATCCTGCCCACGCTGAAACAGGACTTGGCGAAGTTTGCCGAGAGCTGGTTTGCCAATCTGAAGGATCAGGGATTCTCTGCCTCTACCGCGGTTCGAGAGATCCTGTCGCCGTAATCGCATCGATCCATTTAGGGGGCATGATCTGACCAGGTCATGTCCCCGTCAAAGAGGACAGCCTTGCAGCACATTGAACCAGTGATGGCTACCGCTTCATGCCGAGAAAGAGAAAGCTGGTGGTCCTGTCACTGTTGAGGGCCGCGCTGTACAGTCGGTGTGTCGCGGCATCGTACAAAGCCACCCCCGTGACCGTCTCGGTTCCCTGGCGACAGTTTTCACCTCCGAATGTCATCGAGGTATGAAACGCATTTCCCTTCGCCCGAGGAGACAAGGTCCCCGCAACGGTGCATCCATCGGTTGCATGACCGGAAAGTGTCCCGGTCGAATCCACGGTCACCGTGACCGTGTGGTTATCGGTACGGAGCCAAGCATAGGTTCCGGCCACCTGAGTCAGGTTCGGGGCCGACTCAGAGTCCCCATCGTACGTACTCGTAAAGCTCTCAGTGTCTCCATTGAAGTACGCGATCGTCCCGTAAAAGCTCTTGTTCGGCACATAGGTGCCACGCATCGTTGCCGCACGAATGCCCGCGCCGTCCACATTGAAATCCCGGGTATTCGAGGAACCGAAAGAGCCAGAGTGCGACGTGCCAGCTCCTTGAACCAGTCCAGCCAGGACGGTGAGATTGTCTCTTGCCGTATAGAACAGCCAATACGAGCCGTCATCGAGGACCAGTCCAGCGACGGTGCGACCTGTGGGAGTCATACCTGTCCAGCGACCTTCCGCCGATGTGGCCATTGGCTCTGGCAGGGAAGCCACGCTGCTCTCGCTATACCCGCCGCCACAGGCGGCGGGAGCGAACCCACTATTGAAACAGTTGGCAAAGCTGCCACAGGCCACGAGCCCGCTCATCAAGCAGATGGCCAAAAGGCATCGAAGACTGTTCGTCCCGGTCATGCGCATGGTTGTCGCCTCAATAACGCACAGGCGGTGCCCTGTGTCCCAGGATAACAAGAAGAGCATCTCCTTCAAATGGGGGAACCTGAAGGGCTAGAAACTGGACCAGCCGACTCCTCATGCCAGCTTGTTCCACTTGCCGGAGGCCCCACCGACCGGCCGATTTGGGGCCCATTTCTGGCGTCCTGTGTGCAGCGTGAACGGCAGATCTGGGGGGCTTGGATCTGTATCAGCATGGGCATAATGTAAGACCAATTTTGAGAGGTTGCAGGATATGGCTATTGCCCGTAGTTGTCTTACATTATGGGTTTATCGTATCCTTGTGCGCATGTTCTTGGACCATCCTAATGACCGTACTCAGGCACCGGTCGGTGAGGGGGCCAGGGTGGTTCAACTAGGGCTGGCGGGGGTGAGCTGATGCGGCAGCGGGCGAAACGGACGACCACGGTCACGGTGGATCTGGGGGAACTGAAAGCGCCCTGGCAGGTCTGGTGTCAGGACCACGGAATCACGCCGAGCCATGCCCTCCGGAACGCCCTTCGGCAAGCCATGGACGGGAAGGCGACACAGGCTCCTCCTCGGATCCGTGTCACCCCACGGAAAGAACGAGCCACGGCCCGGATGGACCTCAATCTAACGACCTCAGAGCTCGCCGCTTTGAAGAAGATGGCCGGGCACGAAGGCTATCTCCCGACGAAATGGGTCGTGGCCATGATCCGTACCAAATTGACCGGACAGCCGCATGTGGGACAGCCTGAACTGGAACGATTGATCCGCTCGAACCAACAACTGCTCGCCTTGGGGAGGAACCTGAACCAGATTGCGAAAGTGTTGAATACGTCCCCTGAGAATCGGAATGCCTTCCGGGTGGAGGTCATCACCGAACTCTCCCGCGTGATCCGCGCCCACACGGACAAGGTCTCGGATGTCTTGCGCGGGACCGTGGAGCGCTGGCAGCTTCGATGAGTACCGGACGCGTCAGTTTGGATGCGCGATTGGACGAGTGGGGGAGTCGGCTCTTTAATGTATCAACGGAAACTCTACCACGACCGCGTCGCAGTAAGCGAACTCCGCTTGGTTCCCCAAAGCCTGTAAGTGCCAGTGGGCGGCTCAGCACTCCGCAGGCTCGAACGACCTATGTTCGGCAGACCCTACAGGCGATGGTCAGGCGTACGCCGCAAGTCATGGTGAAACTCGTGCGGGCGCCGAAAGGGATGAAGGGCATCTCGAATAACCTCACCTACATTTCGCGCGATGGCCTTCTGGAAATCGAGGATCAAGATGGCCAGGTCATCAAGGGGAAAGAGGCGGTGGCGGATTTGAAGACCGAATGGCGGGATGGGGGCATGCCGATCGCGGCGGACTCGACCATGCGCGATGCCTTTCATCTCGTCCTCTCCATGCCGCAACGGACTGATCCCTTGTCGGTCCAACGGGCGGTCCGAGACTTCGCAAGGCAGGAGTTCACAGGGTTTCAGTATGCGATGGTGCTCCACACGTTCGAGACCGATCCGGACCCGCACCCATCCCGGCATCCGCATGTTCACCTCACGGTGAAGGCCGCTGGGCTCGATGGAGTCCGTTTGAATCCGAGAAAGCCGGATCTCCAGCGTTGGCGGGAGAGGTTCGCGGAGGCCTTACGGGAGCATGGGATTGAGGCCACGACCACGAGTCGAATTCATCGCACCACGCACGAACGGTGGAAGGTTCAGCACCTCCATGATCGGACGACGCAGGCGAAGGTGCTCGATCGCCAGCAACGTCTGACACGTCTGCCGAGGAAACAGCGGGAGGTGATTCACCATTACGAGCAGGTCATGAAGACGCTGGCCCGATCCGAGCGAGGCGAGGATCGACAGCTGGCAGCGGATCTTGTCCGCTATCTGGGAGGACGAGGACGGACTCCTGAGGCTCAGAGGGAACGAGGGAATGGTCGTGAACGATGAGGTTGTCTGTCATGTACAAAGGAGCAAAATAATGGCAAGGACAATAGCTCGCCCCCACCGTTGCGGATCCTCAATGATGGAATCTGATACGAGTGCAGAGGGTGATGCGGTACAAGCACGATGTGACACCGGAGAGTGATATGGAGGAAGTGCGGTGCCCGCTGGAGGGGGCGCTGACACAGATTTAGGTCAGCGCAATGTCGAACGGTTGCACCCAATGCCCGAACCGTTGTGCAGAAGGCGCATGAAATGGTCGGATCGTGAAGGCTGCTGAGCGCAAAACTCCCAAACTTCGATAATCCATCGCATAGGTCTCTACCTCACTCCTAAATTCATCGACGAGACTGCCATCTCCCGACAAAAAGTCGAGTGAACGGCGGCGCTCGGCACCTTGTCGTGATCGTGACGAACGTGCCGAGGGGCGTCTTTTCCTCCAGGCCACACGTGAACTGATGTAACAAGATGTTCAAGATTCTGTGACATGTGATGGAAATGAGACCAAATGAGCTGCCGTTAGGTACATTCGGCCCTGTCTTACTATCAGTAGAACCGCATATAGTATCGTAGGTGATTCTATGCGGCCGATTGCCACCTGCAAAAGAGGGAGCGATCTTCATGAGTCTTGCGCAGCTGTTCTATCTCAGAGAGACGTTCCGAGAGCACGTGCGCCAATGGCGGTTGGCCTGTTTCCGGCAGCAGGCTCACCATGCAGCACGTACGACTCAGTCCTCAGTCCTCAGCACTCAGAACTTCACCTTAGAGCCGCTCGAACCACGGTTCCTGCTCTCCGCAGCTCCGGCAGAAATCCTTGCCACTCAAGACCTTGCCGCGGCATCGGTCACAGCGCTGGCCGATCCACAGGCGACGCTCGATATTGACCTGAGCGGCACTGCCGATGCCCTGACCGACGGGGTGCTCATCACACGGTATCTCTTTGGGTTCACTGGAACAACCCTCACTGACGGTGCTGTCGATCCCGCGGGCCAGCGAACTGATCCAGCCGCCATCACCAGTTATCTCGACTCGATTCGGTCAAGTCTAGACGTGGATCTGAATGGCCAAGCCGATGCACTGACGGACGGTGTGCTGATTACCCGCCATCTGTTTGGTTTTACTGGAACAACCCTCACTGACGGTGCTGTCGATCCCGCGGGCCAGCGGACCGATCCGGCGGCAATCGAGACCTATCTCGATACGCTGATTGCTGACCGCGATACCGTTCCCCCGGTCATCACGGCAGGCCTGCAACAGGACACGGGGGCCAGTGCCACCGATACCATCACGAACAATCCGACCATCACCGGGTCCATCACTGATCTCAATGCCATTGTGTCGTTCACCGCCGGACTCGATAGCACGCCGGTGGCCAGTTACAGCGACGTGCTCAGTACCAGGCAGCCCGACGGAACCTTTACCCTCTCCACCGCACAATTGGCGCAACTCGCCGGCGGGACGTTGGCGGATGGGACCCATACCCTGCACCTGCGTGCCTCCGATGCACAGGGCAACACCACCACCCTGGACCGAACGTTCACGCTCGACACCCAAGCACCTCTAACGCCCACCTTCGATCTCGCACTCACCAGCGATACCGGAACGGTGGGTGATCAGCAAACCACCGCTGCTGTCGTCACGTTGAAAGGCCAGACAGATCCCACGGCCCAGGTTCAGCTCGTGAGTCCCAGCGCGACCACGGTCTCGAATGGGACCGGGGCGTTCCAGTTCACCAACCTGACGTTGGCCGTAGGAGCGAATAGCTTCACGATGCGGGTGAGCGATGTGGCGGGCAATCTGAGCGAGTTCACGCGCGTGCTCACGCGTCTGACCGTGACGCAGCAAGCGGATACCGTGCTCACATGGAATCAGGTCATGTTGGATGCAATCCAACGGGATGCGACCGCGCCCCCCGTGGCTTCCCGTGGCCTGGCTATGGTGAGTTTGGCGATGTACGACGCGATCAGCGCCATCGATGGTACGCCCGGCTACTATGTAAGTCTCCCGGCACAAGCGGGGACCGATCCCGATGCTGCTGCGGCTGCAGCCGCGCATCGCATGCTCAGCTACTTGTATCCGGGCCAACAAGCGACGTTTGATGCCCAGCTCGCGGCCTCCCTCGCGGCCATTCCTGAGGGTGCGGGCAAGACCAATGGGCTGACTCTCGGGCAGAACATCGCCAATGCAATTATTGCCATTCGATCGACCGACGGCTGGAACGATTTCGTCGACCATTCATCCAGTACCCAGCCAGGCCAGTGGCAACCCACCGGCCCGATGTTTGACGTGGCCTTGCTCCCGCAATGGGCGGACCTCATCCCCTTTGCGCTGACGAGTCCTGAACAGTACCGACCAGCCGGGCCTCCGGCCCTCGACAGTGTGGCCTATACGGCGGCCTATAACGAGGTGAAAGCCATGGGCGCGGCAACCGGCAGCACGAGAACAGCGGAGCAGACCGAGATTGCCCGGTTCTGGGCTGATGGGGCGGGCACCGCCACCCCGCCTGGGCACTGGAACTCCATTGCCGAGCAGCTGGCACTCCAACAGGGCAACAGCCTCTCGACCAACGCGCGGTTGTTTGCCCAACTGAACGTGGCCTTGGCGGATGCGGGCATCACCGCCTGGAATACCAAGTACCAGTCCAATTTCTGGCGCCCGATCACGGCGATTCAGCAGGCGGCAACAGATGGCAATGCGAGTACGACTGCTGATCAGAATTGGACCCCACTGCTGATTACCCCACCGTTCCCCGAATACATCTCGGGGCACAGTACCTATAGTGGCGCCGCTGCCGAGATTCTGACCGGCATCTTTGGCGCGAACGTGGCGTTCAGCACCACGAGCCAGGGTTTGCCGGGGGTGACCAGAAACTTCACGAGCTTTGAGCAGGCGGCACAGGAGGCGGGCAAGAGTCGGATCTACGGCGGGATTCACTTCGCGTTTTCGAATCAAGATGGACTGATGGCTGGAAAATCTGTGGCGGACTTCGTCCAGGACCGTTTCAGCGTCACGACCGATACGCAGGGCCCCAAGATTCTTCTGACTCAGCAAAGTGGGGGCGTGACCAAGACCAATCTGACCCTGACGGGGCAAGTACTAGACAATCTCTCGGGTGTGGCGTCGCTTCAAGCCAAGCTCGACGATGGAAGCTTCGCGCCGGTCTCGTTCACCAGCACCGGGAATTTTACCTTCACGACGGCGCTCGCGATCAATGGGACGGCGGACGGCACCCACACCTTCACCTTCCAGGCTATCGATCACCAGAACAATCAGAGCACGCTGACGTTCACCTTTACGCTCGATACGAAGGCGCCGACGATCACACTCACAAGTCCGGCGAACAATGCTGCGCTCACGGCCACGACGCGACTGACCGGCACAGCTGGTGGGACAGGCTCGAAGCTGGTCACCCTGACCTATCAGTTCGACAATGGGACCGTCATCCCAATCAGTTTCGATACCACGACGGGCAATGTGGATCAGGCGCTCGATCTGAGCAAGCTCAGCACCGGCGCACATACCCTCAAGCTCACGGCGCAGGATCAAGCAGGGAATCTCACCACGGTGACGAAAAGCGTCACCCTTCCGACCGCCATTCCATTCACCATTATAGGGGGGACGCCGCAAACGGGCGCCAGTGACGTCGGGAGTACCTTCAAGCCCCAGGTCTTTTTCTCCCGGCCTGTGAATACGACCACGCTCAATAGCAACAATTTCTACGCGACGGATAGCACCGGCACCAAGCTCGCGGCCACGATCGTGCCGGCGCAGGACGGCACCTTTGCCTGGCTCTTTTTCACGAATCCGATGCCCGGTGCTTCGACGATCACGCTGCATGTGGATGGTTCAACCATTCTTGCGGCAGGCGATGGGCATGCCTTAGATGCGGATGGCAATGGGACCCCGGGTGGAGTCCTCACGAGCACCTTCTCAACGGTGAGTCTTGTGCCCCTGCAAGGGACCACGCTGAGCGGTATTGTGCTGGATCCCGGGCCGGACCTGAAGATGGGCACGCTCGACGACACTCGTGCTGGAGCGGATGGGATTCTGCATACGGACGATGATGTCTATCTGAATCCGATCGCTGGTGCGAAGATCTATATTCTCGGGCTCGAAAACCAAGCGGTCTTCACCGATGCGCAGGGGCGCTTCTCATTCAGCGCAGTGCCGAGTGGAACTATCAAGCTCGCCATCGATGGCCGCACGGCGACGAACGCGCCCGCCGGCGTCTTTTTCCCAGAAATGGTCATGGATCTGCAGATCGAAGTGGGCCAGGCCAATACCGTCATGGGGACGATGGGCTCACATGCCGAGCGAGCTGCCAATCTCACGCGGCCCGAGGTCTATCTGCCGCGGTTACAGGCCTCTATCCTTCAAACGGTGAGCAGTACACAAAATACTGTCGTGGGAGTCACCGGAAATTCCGCTCCTGATCTCACGGCGGAAGAAGCCCAGCATCTGTTTCTAACGGTCCCACCCAACAGCGCGGTGGGCACAAATGGGCAGCCGATCAGTGACGTGCAGATCGGGATCAGTACCGTACCTCCGGAATTGATTCGGGATATGCTGCCAGCGGGGCTGACGCAGACTCCGAATACCATAACGATTCAGGCACGGGGGCCGAACGGCGAGATCGTGGATCGGTTTGCCAATCCACTTCAACTCACGCTTCCGAATGTGTACAACGCAGCGCCCGGGACAAAACTCAATTTCTATTCATTCGATCACACAACTGGGCGCTTGACTATCGAAGGCACCGCGACGGTGTCTGCGGATGGCCTCTCCGTCACGACCGATCCTGGCCAAGGCATTACCAAGCCTGGGTGGCATTGGGTGACGAGTCGATCTGCTACTGTCGGTGGGACCGGGTCCAACGATCCGTACGCATTTGATCCGAAGACACTATACAGCGATCTTCTGAAGCTTGCTGTCGATCCTGATCATAATTTAGACCCAGCTGTTCTCTCTGAACTCAAGAGGCATGATGCTGTAGCACAAAAGCTCTCGGACGGATATGGTGACTACATATATGATGACTACTCCATCAGGATTGATAGTCTCCCTAGTGGCTTCTCAAAGAGTGAATTTATCAACGAGCTCCTTAGCTCAATTAATAAGACGGTAAATAGCGCGGATTTTGATAAGTTGGCGATCTTTACAAGACGTACACCCGGTGAGCCTCTGAGTCCTGGACAAATATTTGATATAGATATTTACGGCCCTGATAACGCAAGCGTTGTGCTCTCCAAAAAGTCGGATTTAACCTACACTTTCACGACAATCAAGAATAATAGCATTTTTAGAAATGGCGATCACGTGGTCTATGGCTCACGTGATTTTGGTTTCCGAGAAGTTGACGGGGAGCTCCAATTTTTTACAAAGGGAGTTTCTCGAACTAAAAACTGGTGGATCGATAACGGGGAGCCACTTATTGGTTGGATCTTGGGGGGGCTGCCGCAAGACTTGCTTTGGCGCAATTTCGTTGATGGCATCGGAAAGACGTTATCTGCAAAGGGCGCGAATGTAGATTTTAAGAGCGAGTTGTTCAATCGACTTCCAGTTTCAAACGCCCCTGATCCCAAAGCACCCACTCGGTTTAACTACCGCGTCGTTTTTGCCAGCGGCGGAATTGATAGTCTGTCAATTTCGAGAGAGCTAACGGGCATTTCAGACGACTCAGGTAATCTATCATTCGTCTTGCCGTCGAACTCCACGGGCTCGGTTTTTCTTTTCAATCCTATGACGAATCTAGTTGGTCAATCGCTCTTCCATACTGGTTTGCCTGGAACATCAGTTGGTTTAGGTGCCATAAGTGTTACAACGGAAGACCCGCTAGATTCCGATGGGGACAGTATTGGCGACATAGGTGAATGGGTTGTAGGTACGTCGAGGCTAAGCAAGGACTCTGATGGCGATGGTATTTTTGATCTTGCTGAGCTTCGTTCGGGGACTGATCCTCTCGGTGGGCGTGCGCTTCCCACAGGCATAGTAAGTTCCACTCCGTTGCTGGGCGAAGCTAAGGCGGTTGTTCTTGAAGGCTCCACCACCAATGCGGAAACTCAAACGGCTTATGTGGCTACGGGCTCATATGGCCTCGCCATGGTCGATGCCTCAGAATTTCAGAAGCCGGTTGTGCTGAGCCAACTTGATTTGCCTGGCACTGCCACCGATGTAGCAGTGGACACATCCCTTGGGATTGCCGCAGTAACGAGTAACGAGGGCGGCGTTCATTTGGTGGATGTGTCGAATCCACAACAGCCGCAACTCCTTCAAACAATCGCTGTGCAAGGTTCTTCCGTCGAGGTCTCGGAGGGGGTGGCGTATGTGGCGGCAGGGGCGCGGATTCTTGCCTACGATTTGCTGACCGGTGAGTCACTCTTTCAGGCCGCTGTCCCGGATGCTGTGCAGGAACTATCGCTGGTCAACAATCGTCTATATGCGCTCACCGGTACGCGTTTGCATATCTTGGATGTTCAGTCTACTGCATTGAGTGAGTTGGGCAGCGTGGCTGTTTCCGGAGCAACCTCTCCTCTTGAGCGTGGCCGGTCGCTCTTTGTGGGAGATGGCCTTGCCTACGTGGGATATTTTACAGGCTACACCATTGTTGATGTGAGTAATCCCACAGCGCCGGTCGTCAGAGGGACTCCGCCCACCACACAGCTGGCCGTGCACGACATGGCCGTGAATGGGTCTGGCCTGGCCATTGCCACGACCAGTTTTGCCGGAACTTCCTCATTTGCCGTCTCATTGTATGACGTATCGAATCCCACTGACGTGACCCGTTTCATCACAACGATTCCCATTCCAGGTGATTCGCCGCACATTGCATTGGGAGCGGGCATCGCATTTATCGCCCAAGGCACTCAGGGGCTGAAGGTGGTTAACTATTTGCCGTTCGACAATCGAGGCTTGGCGCCGACTGTGACAGCCACGCTGGATGCGGTGGATCTTGATGCTGCGACGCCTGGGATTCAGGTGCTAGAAGGTAGCACGGTCGCGCTTCGACCGACGGTGACCGACGATGTCCAAGTGCGCAATGTCGAACTGCTGATGAATGGCCAAGTGGTGCGCAACGATGTGGCCTTTCCATTTCAGCTGAGCACGGCCTTACCCACGATCGCGGCGAATGGCTCGAATCAGGTGACGCTCCAAGTGCGGGCGACTGACACCGGCGGCAACGTTGGCCTGACCGATCTGATGAACGTGCAACTAGTGCCGGATCGTTTTGGACCGACATTCGTGGCCAGCAATGTCACGGAAGGATCGATCTTTGGCCGGAGCTTCCGTACGGTCACGTTGACCTTCTCTGAAGCGGTCGAACAAGCGAAGTTTTCGTCTACAGCTGTGCAGATCATCAATAGTAGTGGAGTTGCCGTAGGCCCCGGCAATATTCAATTTAACGGAAATGGTAACCAAGTCCGGCTGACATTTGCGCAGCAACCGGCTGGTGCCTATACGTTGCGGATCGATCAAGCGCAGGTGAGCGATCGAGCCGGGAATGTCATGGGGACCACGCCGCTGGATACTCATTTCACGATTCAGCAATTCACGGTCGAATGGATCGGCGCCTCCGGTGGTGACTGGAATACCGCGTCCAACTGGAGCACCGGAGTGGTGCCGGTCGCGACGGACGATGTCTTTATTCCTTTACTCTCGAGTCCCGTCGTCATTTCAAGCGGGGCGGTAACGGTTCAGACGTTGATTGCGAACGGCGCGGTGACTCTCTCTGGTGGCACCTTCGCGATCAATGGTGACTCGCAGATCAATGGGGTGTTCACGCAGTCCGGTGGAACTCTGACCGGATCGGGCAACCTGACGCTTGCTGGACCCTATGCTCTTACTGCGGCGAATATGATCGGGACCGGGACGACAGTGCTGCAGGGGAGTGGGACGATCAGTTCGTTGAATTTGGATGATGACCGAGTGGTGCGGATTGTGGGGACGACGGCGTGGACGGGGAACACGAATCAGCGGATCTGGTTCAACCGATTTGACAGTGCGGGCAATGGGGGGCGGCTGGAGACGACGGGGACGGGCGTGTTCGACGTGCAGACCGAGGGGCTGATGGGGCACTGGTTTGCGGGCGCGGGACAGTTTGTCAATGCGGGGGTGCTCAAGAAGACCGTGGGGACGGGGACGACGGGGCTCGATGTGCCGGTGCTGAACAGTGGGACCGTACGCGTGGAGACGGGCACGGTGCGATTGGGAGCCGGCGGGACGCACACGGGGCGGTTTGAGACGACGGGCAATGGCGTGGTGCACTTTGGGCGCGGCGTGCACACGCTTGAGGCGGCCAGTGCAGTGACGGGCAACGTGCTGTTCACCGGGTCTGCTCAAAACGGCGTGACCGATGTGATCACGGTGGGCGGGAGCTATGCGGCCACCGATACGACCGTGGGCCAGAACGCCGAAGTCGTGTTTAACAGCACGGGGACGACGGGGACGTTGACGATGGTCAACAACGGCATTCTCGAGGGCAGCGGCACCTTGACGGTGACGGGGACACACACGCTCACGTCGGCCAACATGCGGGGTAGCGGGACGACAGTGCTGCAGGGGAGTGGGACGATCAGTTCGTTGAATTTGGATGATGACCGAGTGGTGCGGATTGTGGGGACGACGGCGTGGACGGGGAACACGAATCAGCGGATCTGGTTCAACCGATTTGACAGTGCGGGCAATGGGGGGCGGCTGGAGACGACGGGGACGGGCGTGTTCGACGTGCAGACCGAGGGGCTGATGGGGCACTGGTTTGCGGGCGCGGGACAGTTTGTCAATGCGGGGGTGCTCAAGAAGACCGTGGGGACGGGGACGACGGGGCTCGATGTGCCGGTGCTGAACAGTGGGACCGTACGCGTGGAGACGGGCACGGTGCGATTGGGAGCTACGAGTGGCTTCACCAATGGCGGAGCCATACTGATCAAGCCTGGTGCAGTAGTCGATGTGAGCGGAAACTATACGCAGACATCAGCGGCCAGTCTTGGCATTGATGTCGCTGGGACGGCAACAGGCCAGTTTGGGCGTATGACCGTGACTGGCAGTGCGGCATTGAACGGTACCTTGAATGTCGTGCTGGCGAATGGATTCACGCCGACGCTCGGCAACCGCTTCCGCTTTTTCACGGATACTTCCCGCACTGGTTCCTTTGCCATCACCAACGGTCTCACTCTCGGCGGCGGATTGGCTTTCCAGGTGGATCAGACCGATCCGGCTTTTCTCGAACTGGTCACGGTGGCCGCAACGTCGAATGTGACGACGACTCTCGCTTCGGCAGATTTGGCGAACGCCAGTTCATTCGGTTCCGAGCCGACCGGTGACTTGCTGCACCGTCAGGGTGCGTGGGTTCAGGACTTCGTGTCTGGAAAATCAACTAATGGTAGAGAAAATGAAGAGGACCTGTCCATTGCGTTGCCAGGGTAGAAACCGGACGCGTTTCATGTTTCGAGTGTTGAGTGACAAGGTGTGTTCTTGGATGACTTGAACGAGCTGCGAGGAGCTGATCGATGAGTCTGGCCCAACTGTTCTACCTGAAGGAGACGTTTCGGGAGCATGTCCGTCGCTGGCGCCACGCCTGTCTTTGGCGGCGAGCGCAATCCTCAGCACGCAGGACGCCGGCCCTGAGTACCGTCGAAGGACAGCTCTTCACGCTGGAAGCCTTGGAGCCCCGCCTCCTGCTCTCCTCCACGCCGATCGAGACGAACCTGACAACGGGACCGGTGGCGCTCGCGGCTGGGTCGGTCACGGCCCTAGCCACCCCGCAAGCCACGCTGGATATTGATCTCAACGGCCAGACGGATGCCTTGTCCGATAGCACCCTCATCACCCGGTATCTCTTTGGCTTCACTGGGACGACGTTGACGACTGGCGCCGTCGATCCGGCGGGCCAGCGCACGGACCCGGCGGCCATCGTGTCGTATCTCGATTCGATTCGGCCCAGTCTCGATGTCGATCTGAATGGCCAAGCCGACGCGCTCACCGACGGCGTCCTCATCACCCGGCATCTGTTCGGGTTCACCGGCACAACGCTGACTGCCGGAGCAGTGGATCCAGCCGGCCAGCGGACTGATCCGGCGGCGATCGCCACCTATCTCGATACGTTGATGGCTGACCGCGATACCACTCCTCCCGTCGTCACGGCGGCGTTACAACAGGACACCGGGGCTAGTGCGACCGATACGATCACGAACAATCCGACTATCACGGGAACGATCACAGATCTCAATGCCATCGTGTCGTTCACCGCGGGACTCGATAGCACGCCGGTGGCTAACTACACCGATGTGCTCTTTACCCGGCAGCCCGATGGAACCTTTGCACTGTCCACCACCGTCATGAATCAACTCGCGGGCGGGACGTTAGCCGATGGAGCTCATACGCTGCATCTGCGCGCATCCGATGCGCAGGGCAATGTCACGACGCTGGATCGCACGTTTACCCTCGATCGGCAAGTCCCTGGCTTGACGGGCCTCGGTCTGTCGGCTGGTTCCGACACGGGGACGGTGGGAGACTTGATCACCAGTGCGTCCAGGGTCGTGATCACCGGGTTGACTCAGGTTGGCGCGACGGTCACCTTCGGAACGACGACTGTCGTGGCGTCAGGGACAGGTGCGTTCCAGATTCCCGATGTGGCCTTGGCCTCCGGAGCCAACACGTTGTCGCTCACGGCCACCGACCTGGCCGGCAACAGCAGCCAGATGTCGCTGACGGTGACTCGAACTGGGGTTGCCACCTCTGATGTGGCGCTCACGTGGAACCAACTTGCGTTGGATGCCATCCGCTTGAGTGTGAGCGACCCGCCGATTGCCAGTCGGATTCTCGCGATGGTGAGTCTGGCACAATACGACACGTTGGCGGCCATCGAGAATACGGCAGCCTATCTGGTGCAGCAGACCGTCAATGGTCCGGTCTCACTCGAAATCGCACTCGCCAAAGCAGCCCATACGGTCTTGAGCGAGCTGTTTCCGGCACAACGAGCCAGCTTCGATGCGGCATTGAATGCGCTCTTAGCCAGTGTGGCTGATGGGGTAGGGAAGACCAACGCGCTCGCGCTCGGGCTCAGCGTCGGTCAGGCCGTGTTAGCTATTCGCGCCAACGACGGCTCCAGCGAGTTTGTCGACTATCCAGGGAGTACCGCCGTCGGATCCTGGCGTCCGACTGCTCCGACATTTGAGGTGGCTGATGAGCCCCAGTGGGGTGCTGTCACGCCCTTCGCACTGAACAGTGGAAATCAATTTCGTCCTGCCGCCCCGCCGACATTGGATTCGGCGGCTTATGCGACGTCAGTTAAAGAAGTCAAAAACTTGGGCAGTGCGACCAGTACCACAAGAACCACCGATCAAACCCAGCAGGCACAATTCTGGGCCGACGGCGCAGGCAGTTACACGCCCGCAGGCCACTGGAACTTGATTGCGCAAGATGTGGCGCGCAGCGAGGGGAACAGTCTCTCAGCCAACGTCAGACTCTTTGCGAAGCTCAATGTGGCGCTTGCTGATTCTGGTATCGCCGCGTGGGATGCGAAGTACACCTACGGGCTCTGGAGGCCTATCGACGCCATCCATGACGCGGAGCTGGACAATAATGCCGCGACGACTGAAGACAACGCCTGGACGCCGTTGCTCATCACCCCATCCCATCCGGAGTATGTCTCCGGTCACTCGACCTACAGTGCCGCCGCCGCGGCGATCCTGGCAGACACGTTTGGAAACAGCACGGCGTTTAACACCACCGCCGTGACCCTGCCCGATGTGACCAGAAGTTTCACCAGCTTCACGCAGGCCGCCCAAGAGGCAGGGCGAAGTCGAGTCTATGGCGGCATCCATTACGAGTTTACGAATCAGGTCGGGCAAACGCTGGGGGCACAAGTGGCCGGTGCCGTGCTCGCGCGTTTCGCACTGACGAGTGACACGCAGGCGCCAACGATTGTGCTCACCGAGATGCCGGCGGCGACGAACGCCAATATCACCGTGAACGGACAGGTGCTCGACAATTTGTCCGGCGTCGCCTCGGTTCAGTATAAGATTGACAGCGGTGCACTGCAGACGCTGGCACTTGGCACGGACGGCAGCTTCACCCTCACTACGACGTTCACGACCGATGGCACGGCTGATGGAGTCCACACGATCACCATCATCGCCAGTGACGCGGCAGGTAACATCAGCACCGGTGTCACACGGAGCGTCACGCTTGATACCAAGGCGCCGACTCTCTCTCTGACGAGCTTCGCCAATGGCGACAGGCTCACTGCCGCCAGCCGACTCACCGGAACGGCTGATGCCACAGGGACCACTCTGACGCAGCTCAGCTACCGTATCGACGGCGGAGTCAGCCGCAGCCTGGTCTTCAACACCACGACTGGTGCCTTTGATGAACCGTTGCCCTTCGGCCACCTTGATGTCGGGAACCATACTCTCGTGCTGATGGCCACCGATGCAGCCGGCAATCTGGCCACGCTGACACGTACCGTCACGGTTGACGCGCTGGCACCACTCACGATCACCGCACTGACACCGACGGATGGATCCGGCGATGTCGGGGTGACCGTACGGCCAGAGATTCGTTTCTCGCGTGCGGTGAATGTTGCAACCCTGACGGCTGACTCGTTCTATGCCACAGGGCCAGATGGGAGCAAGCTGGCCGCCACCATTGTGCCGTCGAAGGATGGCACCTATGCCTGGCTATTCTTCACGAATCCCATGCCGGGTGGATCGCAAATCACGCTCAACGTTGACGGCTCGAAGATTCGTGGTGCAACCGACGGTGGCTTCCTCGATGCAGATGGCAACGGTTCGTCGGGCGGCACGCTGACCCAACGGTTCACCACGGTGAGCCGCACATCGATTCCGGGAACCACACTCGTCGGAAAAGTCGTCGATCCAGGGCCGGATTTGGAGCCAATGACCTTCGACGATATCCGTCGTGGGCCGGACGGCGTCATCCACACTCCAGATGATGTGTTCCAACTTCCAATCGCCCATGCCAAGGTCTACATCCTTGGACAAGAGGACCGGTTCGTCTTTACGGATGCCAACGGCAACTTCGAGCTGACGAATGTTCCGGTTGGCACAGTCAAGGTCGCGGTCGACGGACGCACCGCGACAAACGCGCCGAGTGGTGTGTTCTTCCCTGAGATGGTCATAGATGTGAAACTACGTCCGGGCGTGACGAACACGGTCATGGGTGGGATGGGTTCAACGGCGGAGCAGCTCGCGAATCTCGAACGCCAAGAAGTTTACCTGCCTCGATTACAGAGCGCTATTCTACAAACTATCAGCAATACACAGCCGACGATACTTACGGCGAGCAATCTTTCCGCTCCTGACCTCACGGACGAACAACGGCAAGCACTCTCGATAACTGTGTCCCCCGGAAGTGCGGTGGATGAACAGGGCAACCTGATCGCCAATCCTCAGATTGGATTTAGTACCGTTCCGCCGGAGCTGGTGCGTGACATGCTCCCGCCGGGGCTGACGCAGCTCTCCGCAACACTGACGATCCAAGCGCCAGGGGTCGCCCGCTTTACTGAACCATTAGTACTCTCGTTCCCAAACTTGTATGGTGCGGAGCCAGGGTCGAAGCTGTCCGTCTATTCGTTCGATCACACCACCGGCCGACTCGTCATCACAGGAACGGCGACGGTGTCGCCGGACGGACAATTCGCGGTGACAGATCCAGACTCGGGCATTACCTTCCCGGGTTGGTATGGGGTGACGCCGCCAGGGGCGCCTATTCAAGGTCCAGAAGATCCACAGGAACCTCCCTGTGAAGAGGATACGGACGGCAATCCACTCGATAAATTTACCTTCTGGAGCGACACCCTTAGTGACATCCTGGCCTGTGCAAAGCAATTTTCTTCGGTACTAAACACCTTCAACATTGTCTACACAATCATTAACGACTCGTTAGGGCTTGTTTCCGAGATTATTGACTTCATTCAGACAGCTAAGAGAGCTGTTGAAAATAATGCGTCAGCAGAAGTTGTACTTGGCCTGGCAAAGGTTGCTCAGACATACAAGGATAGGCTTGTCACCATCGTCGAATTAGCGACTGAAGCGGTCGATAATACAGCGGGTATCTGGCTCAAGATTGTCGAGTGTATGGGGCCAGCCTTGGCGATCGCCGATAGGGTTTGTGATGATCTCGCGAGCGATCCCTGCGAGGAGATCAGTACTTTTGGTGCCTTTGCCTGTGCGGCTGTAGATACTGCAAAACGTGGGTTTGATGCGGCTCAGCTAGCCTATGATCGATTTAAGGGTGATCTCAAGTCATTTGTATCACTAAAGGCTGCGTGTTTCGTCACGGAGAATACCATCGAACTGCTTGACAACTACATTGCTCAAATAAGGCAAAATACGCCACCAGGTCCGACGCCTACTCCTGTGCCGGCAACTTCCGTTGCGCTGGATCAGAATGGTGCGTTGCTCAACACCTCGGCTACTGATATTGCAACATTAGTAACGGTTGCCGACTTTGAGCCTCTAGTTCAACAACTGAGAGCACTACATACTGATTTGGATGCAGGGAATGCAGAATTTGTTGTATTGAATAGTGATCTGACTCGTACAGTGGGTGAAACCACCCACTCGACTGACAAGCTATTTGCGCCAAGTGCGAGACTGTCAACATCCCTCAATGGCTTGCCTGAAAACGGTTATTATATCGTCAGAGTCGACAACAATGAGTTTAGGGGACGACTATCCTCTGAAGGGAAGCTTGATTTTTTTGTAGCTGCTAACACTGAGTTTACGGTGTTGACCTTTGATCCGAGTACTAACCTGATTGGTGCGGCGTACGGGCGTTCACCATCCAGTGGAGTTGCAGTCACGCTACCAGGCTTCCTTCAGTATAGAGAAAGTGCCGATGCTGATGGAGATGGCCTCTCTGATGTAGCTGAGGTAATTGTTGGTTCCAACTCGAATAAGCGGGATACAGATGGGGATGGCTTAAGTGACGAGTCTGAAGTGCAGCAAGGACTCGATCCGCTCGGTGGCCTAAACATTCCTGCCGGCGTCGTCGCTTCCTCAGAGCTACAAGGTTCCGCCGAATCGGTTACGACGATCGGAGCGACAGATGGGACGGGAGCTGCGACAGCACTCGTCGCAACAGGCACGACCGGACTGACGATTGTTAATGCCTCTTCCTTCACCAAGCCTCAGGTGCTTGCCGAACTCGATCTTCCTGGTACCAATGTTGATGTGGCAGCCGATGTCGTACGTGGCATCGCTGCTGTTGCTGCGAGCGATGCTGGTCTGCACCTCGTCGATATTTCAAATCTCTCTACGCCTCGTTTGCTGCAAACGGTCACTGTAGATGGTTCGGTCACCGGTGTGGTTGTGCGTGATGGGATCGGCTACGCGATTCACGGTACGCGCATCTCGGCGGTCGATCTCAACACCGGCGACATTCGTCAGACAATCGACTTCGCCAGCACCGGTGGCAGCACCCTGACTGACATCGCCATCGACGGCAGCACTCTCTACACGAAGGACAGCAACGGTACTCTGCGTACGATCTCGATCACCGGTGATCTGTTGACGCCACGCGACGCACTGACAGTTGCTAATGCCGGCGGCAAGATCTTCGCCGGCGGGGGGACGGTCTATATCGGTGCCGGCAATGGATTCCAGCAAGGGTTCAGCACCGTTGATGCGCGGGACCCAGCCAATCTGCTGTTGCTCAGCAACCCCGATGCGGCGAACATCGCAGGTGGTGCCATTGCTGCGAATGGATCTGGTTTGGGGGTCGCCATAGGCAGCCTGCCTGGGATTGGTTCCGTCCTGCATGTAGTCGATACCTCGGACCCAACGCGCACCGATCGATTTATTACGCAGATCAATCTGCCTGCCGCGCCTAAGGATATGGCGCTGGCCAACGGCCTCGCTTTCGTCGCCGATGGCACTGGTGGTCTGCAGATCGTCAACTACAGGGGATTCGACACCCAGGGCGTCGCCCCGACGGTCTCAATCGTCGCAGATGCAATCGACGCTGATCCCGCGACGCCAGGCGTTCAGGTGCTTGAGGGGCGGGCTGTTCGTGTGGTGCCGACGGTGGCCGATGATGTGCAGGTGCGTAATGTAGAGTTACTGGTCAACGGGCAGGTCGTTTTAACCGATGTATCGTTCCCGTGGGAACTTTTCGCACAGGCGCCAACCATTGCCTCGGGCGGTACCACTATGACGGTGCAGGTGCGCGCCACTGATACCGGCGGCAATGTCGGCCTGTCGAACATTGTCACACTCAACATCGTGCCTGATACCTTTGCTCCTCAGGTCACTTCGATCAGTGTCGAGGAAGGCGTACAGCGTTTCTTCGTCCGTAGCATCGACATTGTGTTTGACGAGCCGCTCGATATCGCGCGACTGAACGCCAGCGGAGTGCATCTGGTGCGTTCCGGCACCGACGGCCAGTTTGGTACCAGCGACGATGTGGCCATACCAGTACGGCTCGATACCCGCAATTTTGGCCAGTCGCTGAGTGTGGTCGTCGACGGATTCTTGTCTCCCGGCAACTACCGCTTCACGCTCGATGCCGCGGTGGTGGCAGACCGTGCGGGCAATGCGCTCGCAGCCCCGATTGTGCGTAACTTCAACATTCGCCCGGCGAGCGATGTGAAGGCCGTCAGCGGCTTGCCGGAAATTCCCACAGCTCCGTCGGCCAATCCCGGACAGCAGATCGGCATTGCCGTTCCCTTCGATCCTACGACAGCTCGCGCGGAGTTTACGGTGGTTGACTTCGGTGGGACTGTCACAACCAGGACTGTCACGGCTGCCAGAACCGATCCTGCCCGTGGCCTCGCCTACTTTACCGTGCCGTTCGATGCCGTGACCGGTGATGTCGTGGTGTATTCGCAGGTTGGGAACACGCGAACCGATTTTCCTGACGGGACATTCCCGTTGCAGATTGTGCCGGTGGTGACGGACGTGCAGGTGCAGTTTGTGTCAGGAACGACGGCGCATGTGGTGCTGATGGGGCTAGGCTTTGTTGAAGGACAGAACAGCGCGTATCAGTTTGGAAGTGAGACCATCCTGGACGCGGGCGTGAACACGGGGCCGCAGGTGGGAGCGCGGTTTGATGGGGTCGGGAACTTTATTCCCAACGGGAGTGTGACTATCGATGTGCCCGTGACGGCGGGGGCGTTTGGGCCGATCACCGTCAAGACCGGCGGTGGGACGAGTGCAACTTACAGTGTGGGTCTGAGCGGGGTCACGAGCACGGCGGTGAGCGGGTCCCCAGCCAACGCAGCGGTCGCGTCGGCCAATGCAGGCCAGGCGATCACCCTGACCGGCCGGGGGTTGACCACCGACACCGATGTGCTCGTGCAGTACGTGGATAGTAATGGGACTCCGGTGGTGGTGTCGGTCTCCCCGACCAGCGCGGCAGCCGATGGGACGAGCGCGACACTGATCGTGCCGAATGCCGCTAACGGGGTGACTCTACTTCAGGTATTTGGCTCGGCTACCCAGCCGCTGCTCCAGATCGTGCCGACCTTGACCGGGTTTGACATCGGTGGCTTCGCAGTGGCCACCACGCTGTTCGGATCCGGGTTGGTAGAAGGGGCCTCGACCTACCGCTTCACGGGTGCGGAGGTGACCGACAGCCCGGCCGATGTGAATAGCACCATCGATGTCGGGTTTTTTACCGCAGACAACGGCCGGGTTGATCTGTATCCGACAGCCTTGCCGACCCATGGCTTGGGCAATGTGACCGTGACGACGGCAGGGGGCACGAGCACTCCATTGCCCCTCAACGCCGTCAGAGTGACGGTCGAGGGCATCAATCTGGGGGATGTGGCGGTCAATGCGGCGGGGCAGGTGTGGGTCAGCGATTCCGCCAGCCCAGGGCATCTCCTACGAGTAGATCCGGCAGCCGGCCAAGTCTTGCAGACGATCACCCTGACAGATGACTTTGGGCAACCGCATACGTTCAATGCAGTGGGCCTGCAGATCCTGAGCGCTCCCATGACGCTCGGGAGTACGGCGGTGCCGGCGGGGAGTCTGCTGGTGTTCAATGGTACGCCGAATCCGGACCGAATCATTGCAGTCAACCCAGCCACGGGGGCAGTGCTTGGGACTCTGGACCTTGCGACCAGTTACGGCCTGACAGGGGCCGCCTACGATGCGGCGAGCAACCGGATCTACTTGACGGCCAACAGCAGCAACCGGATCGTGGCGGTCAGTCCGACGACAGGGGCGGAGTTAGGGACTACCACGCCACCGTTCGACGTGCAGACGTGGAGTGGGTTGGCGATTGATCCAGGCACCGGGCACCTGTGGCTTGGGGCGGCCAATGGTGGGCCGCAGCTGGTGGAGTATCAGATTGGCGCAGGTGGGGCCCTCACGGAACTGCGGCGACTGGATACCAGCACACAAGGGCTCAACCAAAACGAGATCAGTGGGCTGAGCTTCGGGCCCGACGGTGCCCTATGGGCCGCCTCTATCCAGGGCCTGCTGTATAAACTGAATACCGCAGTTGATCCAGCGAGCATGCGGCCTGCCACGTTGAGCCAAGTGATTGCGAGCGCTCAGAATGGTGTGCCGGCGAATGGAGGACAGGCGGCGGCCAACGTCGGACAAGTCATCGAATTGGCCGGGACCAACTTTGGTGCCGGCACGCGCGTGCTCTTTGCGACGCGAGACAACGAGGGCAAAACCAGCTTCGCATCGATCATACCGTTGGCGATTAATGCGGCCGGCACGCGGCTACAGGTCAGGGTGCCAGATCTGGCTACCACTGGTGATGTACGAGTGGTGAACCAAGGGTTTCAGGATCTGACCGTGAACGGTCTGCCGGATGCGGCGTACCGCAGCGTGACCCTGAACTTTGACGCCGGGAGTGATACCGCAGTGATTCGCTTCAGTGATGGTGGGTTGCAAGGCCTCACTGACGAGAGCTGGGGTCTCGACAATGTCAGCGTGCGACAGGGTGGAACCACGGTCTTTACGGACAGCTTTGAGAACGGAGCCAAGGCTGCGTGGAGTAACCGCACGGTCGACGGCAACGCAATCGCGGCGTTCAGCCGTTTCTCAGGTCGCTTCAGCAGCGCTAGCCAGACGCTCACGTTGACTGGGTTAACAGCTGGTCAACGCTATACGCTGAGTTTTGATCTGTATGTACTTGATAGCTGGGAAGGTAGTGATCCCTTCAGTGGCCCCGATCAGATCGATGTGACGGTCGACGGGATTAGTCTTCTCCGTGAGACGTTGGCGAACAGTAGCCCGTTTGCTACTGCCACGAATGTGCAGACCTTTGGAGCCAGTCCCGGCATCAGACTACAGATCGTTCCTACTCTCAGCGGACTGAGCGGTCGCCCTGGGAGCGAAGACCAATTTATTCTCCAGGGATCTGGCTTTGCTGAAGGTGCCACGACGATCACCATCGGTGGGAGGGCCGTCGTCGATCGCGCCACCAACCTGAATCCGTTTGATGTCAGTGGGGTGCGTAACGACACCATGACGGTGGTGGCACCCCGCACGCTTGATGGGCCCATTCGGATCGCGACCGAAGGCGGCTACGATGAGAAACCCGGTCCGGTGTTTTCGGCACCAACTCCGACCTCATTCACGTCGATCACAGCCAGTGCTAGCATAGGGGTGCCGGCCGATCTGAGCAAGCCTTCGGCTGTGACTGGACAGACCATCGTGCTGCATGGACAGGGATTCACGAGCGACACGCTGGTTCAATTTGAGGGCGTAGATGACTCAGGCCTGTTGGGGAAGATCACGGTGACAGGGAACGCCGGCGCCAACGGTACGACATTGAGTGTAGTCGTTCCTGCGCTTGCACGTACTGGAGCCGTGACGGTATTGGGAAGCAACAACACGATTGAGCTGCAGATCGTTCCGACGTTACGCTCGCTGGGTGGGACTGTGGCCGCCGGTAACACGCTACTCCTCACTGGTAGCGGGTTGACTCGCAACGATCTACTCGTTCTCGTCGATGGACGCCCTGTCGGTAGTTTTAATGTCCGCACACTCATGGACAGGACGAGTACAAGCGCTGACCAGCAACTTCTGCAAGTCGTGGTGCCTCCCGGCGCCGCCAACGGCGTGGTCACGGTCTCTACCGCCGGCGGTAGCTCTACGCTGCGAACTGGTGCCGTGATCGCGGCTAACCCAACGCTGACGCCAGCGACTGATGTCGGCGAGACGTTAGCCACGGCCACCGATTTGGCTCTGGCGAGTGACCGGCGTCAGGAAGTCATCAGCGTGGTGGGTACCGGTACGGGGTTCAGTGACGACGTGGATCTCTACCGCATCGATCTCACCGCCGGCGATGTTGTGACGATTGCCATGACCGGATCGGCGATCACAACCAGGGTACGGGTCTTCGATGCAGCGGGTATTGAGCTGACCACGAGGTCTATGAGCAGCACCACGGCGGCATTGACCGTCACGGCCCCGACAAGCGGCTCGTACTACATTGGGATCAGCGGGTCGAGTAATGCCTTCTACAACCCGACCGTAGCGGGGAGTGGTGCGTTTGGTACCAGTGGCGCCTATCAACTGAATGTTGAACGTCTCAATGTCGGCACGACTCGCCTGACTGGTATGACCGCCAGTGCGAGCAGCGGCACGGCCGCCAATAGCGCCATCGCGTCAGCCAATACTGGCCAGTTGATCACCTTACGTGGAAATTTTGTAGCGGGAGAGGTGGTGGTCTTTAGCAGCATCAATTTCTCCGGTACTGTTCAAGAGTTGTCTGTTACTCCCAGGAGCCTTGACCTCCCCAATGGTTCGCTCACCGTTGTGGTGCCAGGAGGGGCTGTCACAGGCTATGTGCGCTTGGCGCGCGACCCTTCGGGGTTACTGCTCCAGATTGTGCCGACGCTCACGAATGTCGAAATGAGCGGTGGCACGACCTTTACGGGAGGCGGTCTCACGCTGACGGGCAGCGGATTTGCCGAAGGGGCGATCACGGTATTGGCTGGTGATCAGCGAATTGAGGACATTAGCCGCCAGCATGGTCTTCATGTGTCCGGTAACAGTTTGTTTCTGACTCTGCCCAATGGAATGCCCAGCGGGCCGATCCGGGTGAGCACCATTGGAGGGACCAGCGCGGCCTTTGGTCTGGCGATCACCAGTATCACAGCCAATGCCACAAATGGGACGGCAGCCAATACCACGCAGGCTTCGGCTAACCCAGGCCAGGTGATTCGACTCAACGGCAGCGGGCTGGATGCTACAAGCGATGTCGTGTTCCATGTTGTCGATGCGAACGGTGTTCAGAGCGACCTCATCGTCAAGCCCACTAACGTCAACAGCACCGGTACGCAAGCGCAGGTGATCGTCCCGTTGAATGCCGTGACTGGCACAGTGCGTGTCGTGGGAGATGTGAATGGCGCGGAGGTACCTCTCCAGATTGTGCCGGTGGTGAGTGACGTGCAGGTGCAGTTTGTGTTTGGGACGACGGCGCAGGTGGTGCTGACGGGCCTGGGGTTTGTGGAGGGGCACAACAGCGAATATGGATTTGGCAGTGAACGTATCCTGGACGCGGGGGTGAACACCGGGCCGCAGGTGGGAGCGCGATTCGATGGGGCCGGGAACTTTATTCCGAACGGAAGCGTGACGCTCGACGTGCCCGTGACGGCGGGCGCGTTTGGGCCAATCACCGTCAAGACGGCGGGCGGCACGAGTGCCACGTACAGCGTGGATCTGAGCGGGATCACGAGCACAGCCGTCAGCGGGACCCCAGCCAACGCAGCGGTCGCGTCGGCCAATGCGGGTCAGGCGATTACCCTGACAGGCCGGGGGTTGACCACCGACACCGATGTGCTCGTGCAGTATGTGGATAATAATGGGACTCCGGTTGTGGTGTCGGTCTCCCCGACCAGCGCGGCAGCCGATGGGACGAGTGCGACGTTGATCGTCCCGAACGCTGCGAACGGGGTGTCCACCCTCCAGCTCTTTGGCTCAACGAGCCAACCGGTGTTGCAGATCGTGCCGACCCTGACCGGGTTTGACCTCAGTGGGGTCACGACCCTCTTTGGATCGGGGTTTGTCGAAGGGGCGTCCACCTATCGGGTTGGCGGGGTGGTGGTGACGGACAACCCGGAGGATGTGAATAGCACCGTCGATGTCGGGTTCAACCAGACCTTTACCGCCGAAAATGGCCGCGTCGATCTTGCGCCATCCGTGTTGCCGACCCATGGCCTGGGCACGGTGACCGTGACGACGGAAGGGGGCACGAGTACTGCCTTGTCCCTCAATGCCGTTCGAGTGAATGTCGAGGGCACGAGTCTGGGGGATGTAGCGGTCAATGCGGCAGGGCAGCTGTGGGTCAGCGATTCTACGAGTCCGGGACACCTGCTTCGGGTGGATCCGGCGACGGGCCAACTGTTGCAGACGATCACCCTGACAGATGACTTTGGGCAACCGCATACGTTCAATGCCGTGGGCCTGCAGATCCTGAGCGCTCCCATGACGCTGGGAAGTACGGCGGTGCCGGCGGGTAGTCTGCTGGTATTCAACGGCAACCCGAACCCGGACCGGGTCATTGCGGTGAATCCGGCCACGGGGGCCGTGCTCGGCACCCTGGATCTTGCCGCCAATGACGATCTGACGGGGGCCGCCTACGATGCGGCGAGCAACCGGATCTACCTGACCTCGAACACGAGCAACACGATAGTGGCCGTGAGCGCCACGACGGGGGCGGAACTCGGGACGACCCCGTCGCCGTTCGACGTGCAGACCTGGAGCGGGTTGGCGATCGATCCAGCGACGGGGCATCTGTGGCTTGGATCAGCCAATGGCGGGCCGCAACTGGTGGAGTATCAGATTGGAGGCAATGGGACACTGACCGAACTCCGACGGCTGGATACGAGCACGCAGGGGCTCAACCAGAACGAGATCAGTGGGCTGAGCTTTGCTCCTGACGGGGCTCTCTGGGTCGCCTCGACTCAAGGGCTGCTCTATCGGATAACGATCCCATCAACTCTATCGAGAACCGCCGCTCTCTCAGACGCATCCTCTTTGTTACTTGATGCTGTGCCCAACAAGTTTACCGTGGATGACCCATCAGCCAGTTCTGATCCTGCGTTGAGCCCCAGCTTAGCCTACGCTCAACCATCCTGGGTTCAGGATTTCGTGTCAGGGAAGTCGGTTGAGGCTGGAGCAGAGGATGAGCAATTGGTGATTACGCTGCCCAATAAATAGATTGTGATGACCACAGAACTGTTCATGGTGAGATCAAACAATTTCTCCGGAGGTCACTCATGTCGCTCGCGCAGCTGTTTTACTTGAAGGAATCGCTTCGCCGTCGGGCTCGTCGGACGTACAGACAGAAACCATCGTCCCCAAGGGCTAGCCATTTCATGATGGAGTCACTGGAGCCACGGCTTCTGCTTAGTGCGACACCGGTTGCACCGGATCTTTCAAGTATCATTACCAACGCCACCAATCTTGAGCCCAATCCCATTACGCAAGCGGCATCCCCGAACCAAACGGTGAGTGTTCAGCTGGATTATCAAGACACGGGAAGCGGAACCGGCACCACGGGACTAGGCTTGCGCATCCACTACAATTCGCATCAACTGCGCCCCGGCGAAGCTGGATCTGACGGCCAGTTCGGCACATCGGACGACGTGGCGAGTGTGACGAACCTGATCAGCGCAGGGCCAAGCACCATCGTCCAGGGCATTCAAGATCAGGCGGACAGCGGGAACTTCGACGGTGATGCCTCGACCGATCGATTCATTCTCGTGGCATGGACTGACTTTACTGGTGCGTTTCCCAAAGGTCCGGCTGAACTGCTGATCTCTAACTGGACGACGACAGCAGACTTCACCAGCACGGCGGTGAACTTCACGACCTCCTCGCGCCCAGTCGGCCGCGCGCTGAACGCGACCTCGGCCGATATCACATTGGAAAACACCACGACCGGCCCAGTTGCATTGACCAGAGGTGTGACTGCGACAGGGACAGTGAGCGCAACTGGTGAGACGGATCTCTATACGTTTACAGGTGCCGCAGGGGATGTGGTGGCGATCACGCTGGCGGGGACCCCGAACACGCCGTTTAACGCGGTGGCGAGTCTGTTTGGGCCGACGGGGACGCTGGTGCAGAGTAATCTCGTGGGGCAACAGGAGTTCGCGTTGGCAACGGCCGGGACCTATGTGCTCAAGGTCTCGGATCGGAACTTCATCTTCACAGGGGACTATGGGTTGGAAGTCGAGGGAATCACCCCGCCGAGTGCAAACGCCGTGACGCTCACGAGGGGCGAAACACAGAACACGAACATTGCCCAGATGGGTGAGACGGATCTCTATACGTTTACGGCGCAGGCAGGGGATGTGGTGGCGATCACGCTGGCGGGGACCCCGAACACGCCGTTTAACGCGGTGGCGAGTCTGTTTGGGCCGACGGGGACGCTGGTGCAGAGTAATCTCGTGGGGCAACAGGAGTTCGCGTTGGCAACGGCCGGGACCTATGTGCTGAAGGTCTCGGATCGGAATTTTGTGATCACGGGGAACTATCAGCTCACGGTGAATGCAGATAATCAAGCGCCAGTGTTAGGCCCGATTGGGAACAAGACGGTGAGTGAAGGGGAGCCACTGACGTTTACGGTGAATGCGACAGACGCGGATATCCCGGCGCAGCCGCTGACGTTCAGTGCGAGCGGACTGCCAACGGGTGCGACGTTTGATCCGACCACACGCACATTTAGTTGGACGCCGACTGAGGCTCAGGGGCCGAACACGTTCACCGGCATCACCTTCACGGTGGAAGATGGACAGGGTGGGACAGACAGCGAAACCATCAGCATCACTGTCAACGAAGTGAATCAGGCGCCAGTGCTGGGCACGATCGGAAATAAGACCGTAACGGTGGGGCAGCCGCTCACCTTTACCGTGACGGCGACCGATACAGACCTCCCGGCGAACGTACTCACGTTCAGCTCGACTACCTTGCCGGCGGGCGCGAGCTTTGATGCAACGACGGGGCAGTTTAGCTGGACCCCGGTGTCGGGCCAGCTGGGTCAGACGAATCTTATCTTCACCGTACAGGATAATGGAACGCCACCGCTGAGCGATAGTGAGCCGGTTACCATTACGGTGAGAGCCGAGCCGAATGCGAATCCGGTGGCGGTGAACGATGGCGTGTATGCTGCTACCGAGGATCAACTCCTCACGGTGGCAGCGGCGCAGGGGGTGTTGGCGAATGATAGTGACCCGAATACCGATGCGCTGAGTGCAACCCTGCTGACGCAAGCGGCGCATGGCGTGGTGACCTTGGAGAGCGACGGAGGCTTTACCTATCAACCGTCTGAGAACTTCAACGGCAATGACAGCTTTACGTACCAAGTCAGTGACGGCCGCGGTGGAACAGCATCGGCAACGGTCAATCTCACTGTGGCGCCGGTCAATGACGCTCCGGTGCTGGGGGCAATCGGGAACAAGACGGTGCAGGTCGGACAGCCGTTGACGTTCACAATCAATGCGACGGATGCCGATGTGCCGGCGAATGCTTTGACGTTTAGCGCGACGAGCTTGCCAACGGGCGCCACGTTTGATGCGGCGACGGGGCAGTTCAGCTGGACACCGACGGCGGGCCAGGTGGGTGACGCTGAGATGACTTTTGCTGTGCAAGACGATGGGAGCCCACAGTTGGGCAACAGTGAAACCATCACAATCAATGTGACGCCGATCCCAAATCGCAATCCGGTTGCTGATGACGACAGTTATACGATCGGCCAAGACCAAGTGCTGAACATTGCTGCACCAGGTGTGCTCGAAGGTGATACCGATGCCGATGGCGACGAGCTATCAATCGTCGCCACCGATGTCACCGGACTGCAGGGAGAGGTGTTGCAGGTCACTGACGGGAGCTTCATCTTTACACCAACCGCCGGCTTTACCGGCACCACCAGCTACAGCTACACGGTGGGTGATCTTGTGGGCGGTACCGATACGGGTACGGTGACGATCACGGTGGAGCCGGTCGATGCTGCGCCGACGGTGACGGTCAATCAAATGATTGGGCAAGCAGATCCGACGAATACGAGTCCGATTCTCTTTGACGTTGTCTTCAGCGAAGCGGTGACGGGCTTTGATGCGACGGACATCAGTTTTGCGGGCAGCACGGTGAACGGGCCATTGGTGGCAACGATAACAGGCAACGGCTCGATCTACGAAGTGGCCGTGAGCGGGATGACCTCCAATGGTGACGTGGTCGCGAGTATTGTGGCAGGCGCGGGAACGGATGCGGGTGGCAATACGAATGCGGCGTCAACGAGTACGGACAACAGTGTGACGTTTACGGGCATTGATCCTCATGACGAGGCCCCGACGGTGAGGATGGAGCAGGGGGGTGCTCAGGAAGATCCCACATCCCAGAGTCCAATTTGGTTCGATGTCACGTTCAGTGAACCGGTGACGGGGTTTGGACCGGAGGACATTAGTTTTGCGGGCAGCACGGTGAGTGGACAGCTGACAGCGGAGGTCCTCGGCAGCGGTAGTACCTATCTGGTGCTCGTAAGCGGGATGACCTCCAGCGGAATCGTGGTGGCGAGCGTGCTGGCGGGGGGAGCGACGGATGCCACAGGCCACCTGAACAGCGCTTCGACGGGGCCGGACAACGGGGTGACGTTTGTGGTGAGCAATACCGCACCGATCGTCAGTTCTTTTGGCACGATTCTGGAGGAAAATAGTACCGCAGGCACGGAGGTCGGGGTCATTCCCGCGACGGATCCTGATCCGGGGCAGACGCTGACTTTCAGCATCCTTGGCGGGAATGAGAGTGGAACCTTTGCGATTGATAGCAGTTCGGGGCGCGTTACCGTGGCAAATTCGGCTGGGCTGGACTTTGAAACGACCGCGCACTTTACCCTGACGGTACAGGCGTTGGACAATGGCGTACCGGCCTTGAGTGCTTCGAGCACGTTCGATATCCAGCTTCTTGATGTGAATGAACCGCCCAAGATTACTGTGCCGTCGACGAAGGCGATTCCTGAAAATACCACTACAGTCGCAACGGTTACCGCCAATGACCCGGACGCCGGGAGGACATTGAGCTTTAATCTCAGCGGAGTCGATGCGGCGAAGTTCCGACTCGACGGAACCGGAAATAGTAGGACCCTTCGCTTCGTGAACGCTCCCGACTTCGAACGTCCTACCGATACGGGCCGGAACAATGTGTACAACCTGACGGTGACTGTTAGTGATGGATCCCTCTCCGAGAGTAAATCCATCGCGGTGACGGTGACAGATGTGAAGGGAGGCGGCTCAACCCCATTTGTCATCAAGGGCACGCAGAACAATGACCGGATTGTTGTGAAGGAAGGCGTTAACGATCGGCTGTCAGTGACGGTTAATCACAAGACGTCGCACGTCCACCTCCAAAGGGGCCAAGCCATTCAAGTGCTTGGTTTGGGTGGTAATGACCGCATCGTGCTTGATGGATTGAAGCACACGGTGTTGGCCGATGGTGGAGCCGGTCACGATATCATCGATGCCTCGCGCGTCACTTCTTCCCGGGCGTCGCTGGTGCTTCGCGGCGGAACCGGTGGCGATTTGCTGGTCGGAGGATTAAGTAATGATCGTTTGGAAGGCGGAAACGGCGAAGATATTCTCGTCGGGAACAAAGGGAATGACAGGTTGCTTGGCGGTAACGGGAAAGATCTTTTGATCGGTGGATTGGGCAACGATAAGCTGGAAGGGAACGATGGGAGTGATGCGTTGCTTGGAGGACCGGGCCGCGACCAGTTGTATGGCGGGAAGGGGAATGACGTGCTGATTCGGGACATCAAGGATTCAGTGGCCGATGGTGGACCGGGGAACGACCGTATTCTCACGTTGGGCAAAGAGGCGCTCGCCATGCGTACGCAAACGCAATTGCTCTCTGGTCAGCCTGCATGGCTCCGCCAGTTTGTGGGATAGAAATGCCATGCTTGTGCTCGAATCGGTCAGACCTCGGAATCCTATCGGTGGTCAATTGGACCGGTTTTGTGCAATCGGTGCGTTGGTTAGTCCGGCGATGTCGACGAATCTGGCTCGGTGAGCCGCTCGTGATCAAGCAAGTTGCCGAGGGTAGAGTTTGCACAGAGATCTCAGGCTTGTACCTGATTGACTCGAGAAAGGGCCCAGTGGAGACAGCACAAGAACTCATAACTGCAGGAGGAAGGTAATGGCGACAAAAGAGACAGAAACCAAGATGGAGATGTCGAACCTGTCAACCGGTCCGACCGTGAAGTTCGACGACACCGATATTAGTAATACGTATGCGAACGTCTGCAACGTGTCGAGCTCGCGCGAAGAAGTGGTGCTGGTCTTTGGAATGAACAATGCCTGGGAACGTGATGCCTCTGAGGTGCGGGTGAAACTCAATAGCCGCGTGATCCTGAGTCCCTTTGCCGCGAAACGGTTGTCGCTGCTGTTGGAGAATGTGATCAAGCAATATGAATCGCGCTTCGGCACGATGGATGTGGGCGTCGTGCAAGCAGCTGTCGAGAGGCCTCTCGCCAAATAATTCTGCTCACGCCAATACTAAAACCGACATGGACGAACAGGTCAGTTCGCAGCGTACCAGTCTGCAAGAAGAGGAGCTTGTTTCCGCCAAGGCGGATACCGATGGGATTCCCGACGACTCCCTGTGGGCTGCTTTTGCCGAAGCCGGGACGGTCGAAGCCTTTTGCCAAAACTGGCTGGCGCTGCAATGCCGCATGATGGGTGGGGTACGAGCCGGCATGGTGCTCCTCGGATCGCCTGACCGTGGCCCGTTTCGTCCGGTGGCCATCTGGCCGGAAGGTTTCCGCCAGCTGAAACACCTCACGAAAACTGCCGAACGGACACTGGCTGAGCGAAGGGGTCTCCTCTCGCGTGGAGAGCCGCATGACGGCGAGATACAGAACGGGGCCTACGAGATCGGCTATCCCGTTGAGGTGCGTGGGGCGTTGCACGGCGCCGCGGTGCTGGAAGTGGTTCCGACCACTGGGGTGAAACTCCAAGGTATGATGCGCCAACTGCACTGGGGCGCAGCCTGGTTGGAGCTGCTGTTTTCTCGTGAAGCGGTTGCGGTCGAACAAGCGACGCGTGAGCGGATTCAGCAGGCGTTGGACCTTGTCGCCACATCCGTTGGACATGAGCGATTCTATGCGTCGGCCATGGCATTGGTGAATGCGCTGGCGACAAGCCTCACCTGCGACCGGGTGAGCCTCGGGTTCATAAAACGGGGCCACGCACGCGTGACAGCGGTGTCCCATAGCGCTGAATTTAAAGCACAGACCAATGTGATGCGTGCGTTGGGCGAAGCGATGGATGAGGCCATCGACCAACGCGAGTCGATTGTCTACCCCTCGCCGGCGGAAGGAGCGACGGCTGTCATGCAGGCCCATGCGGCGTTTGCCAAGGAACATGGGAGCGGCGCCCTGCTGTGTGTGCCGTTGGAAGCGAGTGGACAGGCCGTGGGTGCTCTACTCTTAGAACGGCCGGCGGAACGGCCCTTTGACGACAAGAGTGTGGTGTTATGTCGGTCGGTGGCAGCGCTCATCGGTCCGATGCTGCAGATCCATCGTCGTGATGATCGGTGGATTGGTGTGAAAGTCTGGGATGCCTTCACAGGATATGTTCGTGATCTGCTCGGCCCCAGCCACGTCGGATTGAAAGTGGCGACGGTGTCGATCGCAGGCTTGCTCGCCTTCTGCATCTTGGCCGAGGGCGACTATCGAGTATCGGCCAAGACGGTTGTGGAGCCGATCGTCCAACGAACGGCTGCGGCTCCATTTAATGGCTACATCCGAGAGGCACCCCTTCGAGCCGGAGACGTGGTGCGCTCGGGTGATGTCTTGTGTACGCTTGATGATCGCGAGTTGCGACTCGAACGGGTGAAGTCTCTCAGTAAGCTCGAAGAGTATCGCAAGGAATATCACAAGGCGATGGCCGAACGGGAGGCCGCCAAGGTCGAGATTGCGACGGCACAGATGCATCAGGTCGAGTCAGAGATCGCCCTCCTTGATGACCAGCTGGGGCATACACGCGTACTGGCGCCGTTCGACGGGATTGTCGTCAGCGGCGATCTGAGCCAATCGCTGGGATCGCCGGTTGAAAAGGGCAAGGTGCTGTTCGAGATTGCGCCGCTCGACAGTTACCGGGTGGTGCTGGAAGTCGATGAACGTGACATTGCCGACGTGCAGGTGGGCCAGCACGGACAGCTGTTGCTCTCAGCCTTTCCGTCGGAGCCGGTGGCGGTCACGGTTGCCAAGATGACGCCTGTATCGACAGCCAAAGATGGACGCAACTTCTTCCGTGTGGAAGCCGCTCTCGATCAGCGGCATGACCGGTTGCGTCCGGCGATGGAAGGCGCTGGCAAGATCGAGATCGATCGGCGTTCGTGGATCTGGATCTGGACGCATCAAGTCGTGGATTGGATTCGATTGACCATATGGACCTGGTTACCGTGACGCCTGTCTCACAGAGAGGTTTCATGTTGGGAGTTTCAGGTTGTTGAGTGAGTCGGCAACGCGAAACGTATCACCTGAAACTTGAAACTCCATGAGCGAAGCTCTGTTCAGTCCCTCCTGGTATCGCGTGGCGTCTCTCACTCCTCGGCTTCGTAGCCATGCCGCGCTGCACCGCCATCAATACCGAGGACAGATCTGGTACGTGTTACAAGACCGGTCGAATGAGCGATTCCACCGTTTTTCTCCAGCCGCATTTTCGTTCATCGGCTTAATGGACGGCACGCGCTCCGTTCAGGACCTATGGGAGCTTGTCTCGACTCGGCTCGGTGACAACGCGCCGACACAACCGGACGTCGTCCAACTGCTGAGTCAGCTGCATGCCGCGGACGTGTTGCAGTGCGAGATCCCACCGGACACCTCGGAACTGCTGGCCCGCCACGACAAACAGCGACAGCGCAAATGGCAGAAGCGGTTGATGAGCGTGTTCGCCTGGCAGTTTCCCGTTGTTGATCCTGAACGGTTTCTGCAGCAGTTCGCTCCGCTTGTCCGTCCCTTCTTTTCCTGGTGGGGCGCGGTTCTCTGGTGCCTCATTGTCGGTCCGGCCGTCTTGGTCGGTGCCGCCCATTGGTCCGATCTCACCACGAATCTGATCGATCGTGTGACGGCTCCTCAGAATCTCGTGCTGTTATGGCTGCTCTTTCCCGTGATCAAGGCCCTGCATGAATTCGGCCATGCTTTCGCCGTGAAAGTATTCGGTGGTGAAGTGCATGACATGGGGATCATGCTCCTGGTCCTTTCACCCGTTCCCTATGTGGATGCCTCGGCTTCGTCCGCGTTCGCCAATAAATGGCAACGAGCCATTGTGGGAGCGGCGGGCATGATCGTGGAATTGGTGCTGGCGGCGATCGCTGTCTACGTCTGGGTCAGCGTCGAGCCTGGCACGGTGAGGACCCTCGCCTACAACACCATTTTTATCGCCGGCATCTCCACGGTCGTGTTCAATGCCAATCCGCTGCTTCGATTCGACGGGTATTACATGCTGGCCGATGTTCTGGAAATCCCGAATCTTCGCCAACGGGCCAACACCTATCTGGGGTATCTCTGTGAACGATATCTGTTCGGACGCGACGACGCACCCGTGCCCCATGCGACTGAAGGCGAGCGCGCGTGGTTCGTTGCCTACGCCGCCTCCTCATTCATCTATCGGGTGGTGGTCGTCGTCGCCATTCTGCTCTATCTCACGGACCAGCTGTTTGTCCTGGGTGTCATCTTTGCGGTGCTGACGGCCGGCACCTGGTTTGTGCTGCCGCTGGGAAAGGGCGTCCACTATTTGTTCGCCAGTCCCAGGATCAGACGCGTACGTGGGCGGGCCATCGCGGTGAGTCTGGCGATGGTTGTCGGACTTGCTGCGGTGCTGACACTGGTGCCTGTACCCTACCGAACGAAGGCGGAGGGCATTGTGTGGATTCCCGACGAGGCGTTGGTTCGAGCTGACGTCGATGGATTCCTTGAACGGGTGGTGGCAGCGCCTGGTGCAACGGTCCATCCTGGCGATCTGCTCGTGGTTTGTTCGGACTTCACCCTTGAAACGGATGTGAAAGTGCTTGAAGCCCAGTTACAAGAAATCAAAGCGCGGGTCCGAGAGCAACTCGTCGACAACCTGGTCAAGGCAAAAATGCTGGAAGAGGAGCAGCGATATATCGAAGAGCGGTTAGCCCGAGCGAAAGAACGACAGTCGGAGCTTGAAATCAGAAGTCGGGTGGGGGGGACGTTCATCCTTCCGAAGGCAGAGGATCTACCTGGGCGCTTTGTGAAGCGGGGTGAACTGCTGGCCCATGTGGTGAACCTCAAGACGATCATCGTCCGCACGATTGTCGACCAAGGTGAGATCGACCTGATTCGGCATCAGACCCACTCTGTTGAAGTCCGACTGTCGGAGCGGTTGGCCGCTACGATGCCGGCGTCGATCACACGCCTGGTGCCGGCGGCCAGCGAAGAGCTCCCGAGCCCGGCTTTAGGCAGTGAGGGTGGGGGACAGGTGCCGCTCGATCCACGTGATGCTAAGGGTGCGACAGCGATGAAGAAACTGTTCCAGATCGATTTGGAGTTGCCGCTGCAACATGGCCTTCTCAACGTCGGGGGACGGGTCTATGTCCGATTCGATCACGGGCGTGAGACCCTCGCGGCTCAATGGTATCGACAGGGACGTCAGCTCTTCCTGGCGCGATTCAATGTTTGATCTGGCACGCGAACGCACGGCGTTACACAGTGCCTACCCGGAACGGCATGTGCCGAACGAGGGGTGGTTCGACCGGCAAGGGGCTCGACTGGTCAGTCCGCTGCTGCGTCGGCACCGGGTGCGGCAGTGTCGGAACGCGACGATCGTCGAACAGGTGGCGACATACGGCCAAGACATCGCGCAGCTTTCCGATGGGCAACTCACCCAGCGAGCGACACAGCTGCGCGAGGCTTTGCGCCGGGATGGGCTTTCGCAGGAACGGGTGTGCCGGTCCTTCGCCCTGATCCGGGAAGTCGCGCACCGGACGCTGGCCCAACGGCACTATGATGTGCAGATTCTCGGTGGCTGGGTCTTGCTAAACGGGTGCATCGCAGAAATGGCGACCGGTGAAGGCAAGACGCTCACAGCCACGCTCGCGGCGGCGACCGTCGCTATGGCGGGAGTACCGGTCCATGTCATCACGGTCAACGACTATCTCACAGCCCGTGATGCCGGTGAAATGACACCCCTCTACGAGATGCTCGGGCTCTCGGTCGGGACCGTCACGCATGAGTTGGATCCCGTTGCGAGGCGCAGTGCCTACCGCTGTGACATCACCTACTGCTGTAACAAGGAACTGGCGTTCGACTACTTGCGAGACCGGTTAGCGGTCGGACGGCAGCCGAATCGGATTCAACTCCAACTGGAACAGCTCTATGGTGATGCGGGGCGGGTACGGCAGTTGGTCTTGCGGGGCTTATGCTTTGGGATTGTCGATGAAGCCGACAGTGTCTTGGTCGATGAAGCGCGGGTGCCCTTGATCATCTCCGGGGGAGGGGGCGAGGTGCCGGAAAAGGGTATCTATGAGACGGCTCTCGCGTTGGCTCGTGGCTTGGTGCGTGGGCAGGATTTCTCGTTGGACGGCCGGGAGCGAAGTATCAGGCTCACTCAGAACGGCCGGACCATGCTTACGGATCGTGCGGCTGGGCTGAACGGCATCTGGTCAGGGCCGAGACGGAGGGAAGAGCTGGTCCGTCAGGCGCTCACCGCACTTCATCTGTTTCAACGCGATGTGCACTACCTTGTGCGTGGCGAGAAAGTGCAGATCATCGACGAATATACGGGACGCGTCATGGGAGATCGGTCCTGGGAACATGGTCTGCATCAAATGATTGAGTTGAAGGAAGGCTGTCCGGTGACGCCGATGAACAAACCGCTGGCGCGGATCACCTACCAACGCTTCTTTCGACGGTACCTGTGGCTCTCCGGGATGACCGGTACGGCGCAGGAGGTGGCCGGTGAATTATGGAACGTCTATCGTCTCGCGACCGTCACCATTCCGACGAATCGCCCGCTGCGGCGCCGATGGATGGGGGAACGGTGTTTTGCCACCGCTGAACAGAAGTGGAAGGCCGTCGTGGATCGGATCCGAGCGCTGCGGGAACAAGGGCGTCCCATTCTTGTCGGGACCAGGTCTGTTGAAGCCTCCGAGATCCTGAGTCAGCAACTCTCCCGGGCGAACATTGAACATGTGGTGCTCAATGCGAGGCAAGACCAGGAAGAGGCGACAGTCGTGGCGGCAGCCGGTGAACCTGGGCGAGTCACGATCGCAACCAACATGGCGGGTCGTGGCACCGATATCAAACTGCTTCGGTCCGTGGCCCAGGCCGGCGGGCTGCATGTGATCGCGACCGAGCGGCACGATGCCCAACGCATCGACCGGCAGCTCCATGGGCGGACCGGCCGTCAAGGAGATCTCGGTAGTTACGAAACGCTGACATCTTTGGATGATGAGTTGCTGGTGACGTCCCAAGGGAAGTTTATCCGGTGGCTCGCCACGGTGCTCTTGCAATCCAGTACGCCGCTGGAAGGATGGCCCGCGCAGGTTCTGGTGCGTCGGGCCCAGCGGTCGGCGGAACGGGTGCATGCCCGTGTACGACGTGAGTTGCTCAAGCATGAAGATCACCTGGAATCGACGCTCGCGTTTTCGGGACGGGTGGAATGATGGGGGCGAAGACACAATGGTGAGGATGGATGTAGAGTCGTTCCTTCGCTCTGTTCGTAATGGGTTGCGACGTTATGGCGCTGTCGCAGGGGCTTCAGTTTATCTGACCGTCAGCTGGTGTGCTGGGGTCACGTCGAGTGACGCCTCAGATAATCTGGCCTGCATTATGAAACCGTATATGGAAGTGTCCATCGGGTCTCCGGTGGAAGGCATCATCCAGACCGTGCATGTGGAGCGCGGCGATTGGGTGACGAAAGGACAGGCCATCGTCGCGCTGGAAGCCAGTGTGGAAAAATCCACGGTTGCGCTGGCCAAGGCCAAGGCAGAAGCAGAGGCGACGATCAAGAGTACGCAGGCCAAAATGGCCTTCAGTGCGAGAAAGCTCGAGCGGGCGACGGACTTGTTTAAATCGAACTCAATCGCGAAGCATGAATTCGACGAGGCCGAGACTGAACGGAATCTTGCGGATATCGCATACCTCGAAGCGACGGAAAAGAAACACATCGATGGGCTAGAGTGGCAACGGGCCACGGCGGCGCTGAATCTCCGTACTATCTCGAGCCCGCTGAACGGCGTCGTGGTCGACCGGCTCTTGTCTCCCGGTGAGTTGGCAGGCAAGACGCCGATCCTCAAACTGGCTCAGATCAACCCATTACGCATCGAAGTCTTCGCGCCGTTAAGCCTGCTGGGCAAGGTGACGCAGGGCATGAAGGCCGAGGTGCATCCCGAAGGGGGTGGCTCGACCGCCTATCACGCGCACGTGACCGTTGTGAATCGCGTCGTTGACAGCGCGAGCGGGACATTTGGTGTCCGTCTTGAAATGCCGAACCCCAATAACGCCTTACCGGCTGGGTTGGCTTGCACCGTGAAGTTTCAGACGGCGAAATAGGAGGGACTTGATGAGCGGCAAAGCGCCATCTCCGCTGAGGGGCCGAGGGGTGGAAACCTCACGCGGACGAACGTGTGGGCCTGTCACGTCTGGGCGAGCCCTCGTGGGTGTCGTTGTTTTGGCTTGGCTGTGTGCAACCGGCTTTGATGCGTGGGGCCAAGCGAGTATTGCACTTCCGCTGCCGCCGGAGAATCTACCGGTCCTGAAGATGTCCTTAGCAGAGGCCATCGACGTGGCGCTCGGCAAGAGCCCAAACGTACGATTGTATCGTGAAAAAATTGAGGCTGCGCGCGCGGCGACCCGCACGCAGTTGGGTGCCCTCCTTCCGAACCTTTCCGCCGGCGGCAAGTACAACCACCAAACGTTTTTCCTTGGCCAGATCGGCGGCAGACCCGTGCGGACCGATCCCTTTGATATCGTCGACGGCCGCGCTTCTTTCACGCAGTCTCTCTTCAGTTTGAGCTTGCTCGAACGGTGGCGGGCCTCACGGTCCGCCTTACAGGTTGCCGAACTGGACGCTGCCACGACTGAGAACGACACAGTGGCTAAGGTGGCACTCTCCTATTTCGAGGTGTTGCGCAACCAAGAAACGCTCGACGCGCGCACGGCGAATGTGGCGCTCTATGAGGACCTTGTGGCATTCGTCAAAAATCGGCAGGCGGGAGGGATGGCGACCGGCCTCGATGCCGCACGATTGGAATCACAACTCGAGAATGAACGGCAGCGTCTTGAATTGGCCAAGGGTGAGGTCGAGCGAGCCAAGTTCACGCTGCTGAACTCCCTCGGGATTGGGTACGACCTGGCGCTCCAGCTCACGGACCCACTGAAGGCCTACGACGGGGCGCTTCCCTCACTTGCTGGTGCTTTGGAGGCCGCCGGGACTGATCGGCCGGAGCTCAAGGCCCAGGTTCAACGGATTAGGACGGCGGAATTGGGTCTGCGTTCGATCAAAGGGGAGCGGCTTCCGTCGCTCTCGGCTGAGGGAAACTACGGGCTGATCGGCCGACAATTCGATAACAATACTGCCACCTATAATATCGGGGTTCAGCTATCTATCCCTATTTTCGATGGGGGTCAACGCGAAGGCCGCGTTGGGCAGAGTCTGAGCGAATACAATCAGGAGACGTACAAGCTCGATCTGGTGAAGAACCAGATTGGGATGGAAGTCCGGGACGGGCTGGTCACGCTCAAAGCGGCGTTGGAGCAACAGCGGATCGCCAAAGACGGCCTCAGGGCGTCGATGACCGAAGTCGGGTTGGCTCGCGAGCGCATCCGAACGTTGAGCTCGAATACGTTAGAATTGTCGAATGCCTTGTTTTCGCTCGTGCGGGCGAAAGATAACATGATTGATGCTCTCTTCCGAGTGCATGCGTCGCGCGTCAATTTGGCCAGGGCTCAGGGTCAGATGGAACCACTGCGCAACCGGTAATTCGAGAGTGCCAAGGAGTCGGGAGTGGAACTGGAACGGGCCGAAATTGATTGACCGAGGCCCTAACTAGACATCTATCTCGTACGTGGGATTTTTGTTGGGATCTAGCCTATTTTGGCTTGGTCTGACCACACTTCCAAACCCTCAGGTGGGGGAATACGATCGTATTGGTCTCTTTCGACGCGTACGAACCTGACCGTTCCGTACGTTGCATTTGGTAGAGGTTTATCAGCTTCAAAGGAATCTGGCAAAAGATAATACGTGCCCTCCAGTTCGCTTAGAGTGGCTTTGTCATCCGCAAAGCGAAGCTTGAAATATCCGTTGAATGATTTGAACTTATACTCACACCGAAGCCAACCATCTGATCCGTAATCAGTCCACGTTGTCTCCCAGGGCCAGTTCTTAATAGTTACTCCCCGCTTTCCATTTCGTTCCTCTCCAACATAGCGTCGAATGCCATCAAATTTGGCCAAGGCATTACTTACAGTGATGGTACATTTGCCAGTATGCGATGGTCGATTGACAGAATCCGTTACATGGTAGTGCCAATAACCACGTATGTCAGGAAGTTGCTTCTTTGGTTTTTCTTTGGTCAGATATGCAATGCCTGAAGTTGTCGCGAGAATAAATGTTCCTGCGATAACAAGAAGTACGAGTGGTTCGGGTCGTACAGCCCAAGTGTTGGGGTCCTTGATTTCTGTAAATGAAACAAGGGGCGGTTTCAAGTTCCAAGTGCAACGGGTGAATGATGGCGCAGGTGCGCATAAACTTCCAGGGGCGTCGCAAAATCGAGACATTTTCTCGGACGCGTATTCAGGCGATGTGCGATCGCGTTCA
>JBFWZD010000002.1:0-332300 GCA_050185705.1 Nitrospira sp.
CAGGGCCTCCACTTCGCCGCCCGCTTGGCCGAGAAGTATGTGGTCATGGCCCGCGGCGCCGTCATGGCCCAGGGCAAAAGTACTGAGCTCAATGCCGATATGGTCCGCCAGCACCTCACGGTGTAGGAGAGATACGGCACTCTCCATCCACAAAACACCTTCGAGACCTATCAAAGGGCCCATCCATTGAGAAATGCCCTCGCCGCGCTTTGTTCGATTGCAGTATGATACAGCCTCGCTGAAGAAGAGGGACGACGTGTTACAACAACGCATCGAAGCCGTCACACAGGCTAATCGAACATTCTATGAAGCGTTTGAGAGTCTTGATATCGCCAAGATGGATCAAGTCTGGATGCATCAGGACTATGTCACGTGCATTCACCCGGGCTGGACGATTCGTTCCGGGTGGCCGGCCGTGCGAGACTCTTGGGTGTTGATCTTTAACAATACGTTCTCGATGAAATTCGAGTTGACCGATGTGATGGTACAGGTGGCCGGCGACATGGCCTGGGTCATTTGTGTTGAAAATCTCACCACCCAACAGTCCGACGAACCGCAACAAGCTAAGGTCCTTGCCACCAACCTCTTCGAACTGATCGGCGATGAATGGTTGATGATACATCACCATGGGTCGCCGGTGATGGGGTGAAGGAGGTGCGGGCCGCCTGGTAGTCTCCTGTGCTCGCTCAATGCGCGCAGTAGAAAACCATACCACCGCCCGCTTGAGGGAGAAGGAGCAGAGTAATGTGCTCGCTGTATCCGTGCAGTTAGAGTTTAGGGGCAGGGGTAGGCACTTCATCCAGGCGAAGGGTTTTCATCCATTCAGCGGCGATGCTATCACGTTCGGTCATGGGCATACCGGCATAGGCGTGGAACATTTGAGGTCCACGGCGGCGACGCCAGGTGAGAAAACTGAGGAAATGATCTTTACAGACGGAACGGGTGCCGGCAGGGGCATAGGTTCTTGCTTGGCAGTTTGGCACACAGCAATGTAGGTCCTGCATCCGCATCCCTCCACTTGGCCATTCAGTATGACGGTCGGTCTTGTCGATTTGCAAGCTCCTCAGCCGGTTGTTGACCTCTCCATCTCAGTAGGGTAGGAGTGCATGATGCAACAGTGGGTGCTAGCCACGTCATTAGCCTTTGTCGTCATGAGCACAGGCTGTGTCGCTTTTTCTGATGAGGGCACTCGTACGGGCGAGTCGGTGGAAGGACAGTCCTACCTAGATTCCGACTTCTTGCCGCAAGGTGTGGCTGTGGGTGAGATCAGTTCAAAGCGTGCCTTGCTTTGGCTTCGTACCGATGGACCGGCATCGGTACAGGTTGAGTGGGCTCCGCGTTCGCTGTGGGAACGGGCATCAAGACTCGCCACGGCGCTGGCTCCGGTATCGAAAACGGCAGTGATGAGGACATCGGCGGAAACAGATTACACCCTCACGATTCCTCTTGAGGATCTCACGCCTTGGACCAGGTACCGCTACCATATCGTGCTCGGTGCAAGCGATCAGGGTGGAAGCCAGCCGTCAATGAAGCTCGCAGCCAAGGGAGAATTTCTCACATTGCCGGATGAGAAGACCTCCGCTCCGGTGACGTTTGCGTGGAGCGGAGATCTGGGTGGGCAAGGCCGATGTCGTCAAGGGGTGGGAGGGTACCCGGTCTTCGATCTGATTCACCGCCAAGAAATCGACTTTTTTCTCTTTCTCGGCGATACGATCTATGCGGACAATCCCTGTCCCTCGCCACCGAACGAGTCGGGAGCGGATTTTCGTGCGACGACGCTACAGACCTATCGGGAGCGCCATCGCTATCAGCGCGGCGCCGAGGCTCTTCGACGATTCTTGCAGGCGGTTCCAGTGTATGTGATCTGGGATGATCATGAAGTGCGTGATAATTTCTCAGGACCATATGAGGCACAGATGCCGGATGGACGGCGGGCCTTGCGCGAGTACTGGCCGATTGCGTCTTCGAAAGAGGATCCTCATCGAATGTATCGGAGCATCCGCTATGGTTCCGATCTGGAACTCTTCATTCTGGATACCAGGCAGTATCGAAGTCGAAACGAAGATCAGGATGGTCCGGACAAGACGATGTTGGGATCAGCGCAATTACCATGGCTGCTCGATGGCCTTCGCACATCGATGGCGACCTGGAAAGTCATTGCGACGTCGGTCCCATTGTCGGTCGCGAAGGGTGGAGTAGGAAACGATGGATGGGGAGCCGACTCAAAGGGTATCGGCTTTGAGCACGAACGACAGGTGATCGTCGATACTATTCTTGGACAAAAAATTAAGAATGTCGTCTTTCTGGCTGGTGACGTGCATTGGGTCCAGGCGAGTGCCTATGACCCTGATCAGGATGGGAACATCGACTTTCATGAGTATATGGTCGGACCTCTCTCGGCTAGGCCAGGACGGCTGACTCCGGCTAGTGAAAGCCTCCATCCAATCCGATTGATGAATGAGTCTGGATATCAGAACTTCGGGCTGGTCCGCGTGACTCACCGTTCATTCGAGGTGACTGTGATTGATGAAGCGGGTGAGACACGATTTTTCCATCATATCGAGGCTCGATAGAATAACGTCATCGCATCTGCCCCCTTGCAATAGTGCGTAATGGCCGGTTACGGTACAGCCCTCATGCAGTTTCATCATTATTTTCTCAACGATAACGAGAGGATGTAGCTATGCCAGGATTGATGTCCGCTGATGATGTTTTTGCCAAAGCGGAAGGGGCAGCCGTCGCAGCCACCGGGCCGGATGAAAAGGCCCTGCAGATCGATTACGATGCACTAAAGGAAAAATTCCGCAGCGCATTGGGTGACCGGAAGATCGCGCTCTGCCACGTCAATAAGTTTCTGCCCGAAGGGTATGAGGACCAGGGCCGGTTCAATCTTGTGTTGTTGACTGCCGGGAATGTGGTGTTCGACATCGTAATCGGCGATTCGTACTTTCGGTACGATGTGGTGTCGGTCGTGCAGTTGGATAAAGTGCAGTTGATCGATGCGATGTGGGACAACAAGGAAAAGCGGCGAGAGGAGCCCTTCTTGAGCTTGCGCTTGATGCACGGTGAAGAGGCGCATCTGTTATTGGCGTTAGATGACGATGAACGGGCGAGTCTGCTGAAATTCGCGTCTTCGGTCACGGCGGCGCGCAATCCGGAACGATAAAGAGTGAATAGAGACAGGCACTGCGCAGGTTGACCGTCGCACGCTCCAGATCGCTTTGGTATAAGCCATGAGGGCGGTCATGCCCGTACATTCCAGCGATGAAATCATTGTTCAGCGTTGGACCATGCATTCCCGGGCGCAAGCAAATTTGGTGGTGGCCCGATCGGCTCGAATGTTTTTAACAGCGGAACCTTTTCTGTGTGCACCCACAGGATATCGTGATTGTACGAATCACGAGGGCCTGAACCACCCGTGAACATCTTGCCGTCCGGCGTAAAGGTCCAACACATGTCTTCGCCGCTTGTGTTGACGGTATCGCCAAGGTTGAGCGGCTCCTGCCATTCACCATTCTGATTTTTGTAAGAGATCCACATATCATGTCCGCCTCGTGAGCCCATGTCTGGACGGGTGCTGGTAATAATCAGACTCTGTCCGTCCTTCGACAAGCCTGTCCAGTGCATGTGGTCACGGTAGGGTGAGTTAATGCGTGGACCCAGACTTTCAGGTTTCTGCCAGACCCCATCTTTCTTCTCCACTTTCCAGATGTCACTGTCCTGCGTGACTCCCGGCTGCTGATAATTAAAGTAAATCAGGTTGTCAGAGGCGATGATGGGGCAATGTTCCTCCCCAGTCGGTGTGTTGATGTGAGGGAGTTCAGGGACATCGTTCCAATTTCTTGCCGGTTGCCAGACGCCATTGATTTTCTGGGTCACATAGAGATCGCCGGTGGAGAGATTGCCGGGTTCATATCTTGTGAAATAAATAACGTTGCCGTCGTCTGAGAAGCTTGGTTCCAGTTCCCAGGCGGACGTATTAATGTTCGGTCCCACGGTCGGATCGATGCCTGGTCCCAAGTTAATCGGAGCTTGCCACGCACCATTCACCTTGTGCGCCATCCAGATATCGAAGTTGTAGGGAACTGCTGGTGAGGGGATGCTCCCTTGGCGACCGGAAACGAAGATAGCGGTTTTCCCATCAGCGCTATAGGTGATCTCGATCTCAGCCTCCGAGGAGTTGATCGGCCCGTCCATATTCTTTGAAAGGGAGGCAGTTGCTTCCTTCTGTCCGCTAAGCGGCATGTCCATGCCTGACATCGCGTAAGTCAAGGAAGGAGCCAGAAGGAGTGCGCATACGGCGGAGAAGAGGGTTGAACTAGCGCGTAGGGCTTTCATTGTGACCTCTCTGCTGTATAAGTTGCATAAATGAGTACTGTGTGTGGTGCATTAAGATGCACGCGCCATCACCGCGTTTGCCTAAATGGTCCGGCCAAATGGAATCTCTGCACCAAGTGGCGCGCAAACTTTCTCCACTATATCAACGAATGGTCTAGGAGAGAAGGATGGAATTATCGTTGCGGGGTGGTCGAAACTTGTTGAAGCGCCGCCCTAAAACCTCCTGCGACTGTCAGCGAATGATCTTCCTAGCGAGTCCTGTGAGGGTGTTGAGTAGAAGGTGGTCCTCAGGGCTGTGGTGAATCCGGGTGGGCTGAGACAAAACCTTTTCGGCAGTGCAGAACCGGCTCACGTCGATCCAAGCTTCACAGCCGATCGAGATTGACTCTGTGCGGAGCGCGCTGGACACTTTCTGTTTGGGGTGGTTGTAGAACGAGAAGCTCATCGTGTGATGTCTCCAGTCTCTACTGGCAACCTTACAGTGACACCTCGCTTTCGCCTATTCCCCGATAGTAGGTCCCATGGCGATTTTAGTAATCCGCAGACTCTGCTGTTGCGCCGACGAATCGTGGCTGCTCCTCAGCCTTGCTAGAGTGTCTGTTCCTTACCCCAGCAAGGGAGATGCCACAGGGGATCTGTGGCGGAGCGGATGAAGGCTCTGGATTGATCGTATTGATTGTGAAGGAAAGTGGTCTGACCTCCAGATCAGTCTGAAGTCCACCTGCTGTATTTGGACTGTTGCGGGGATGTACCTGAAATGTTCACAGCGGATCCTACAGGAACCATGAGCGGCGCGTCGGGAGGCTAGATCTCTCCCATATTCACTTGTCGGACGCGTTCTGCGGGGATGCTGAGGGCCGCAAGGAGATAGTTTTTAAATTCGTCGCTGTACGGCTGGACGGCGAGCGCACGCTGCATACAGAGGAGCCATGCATCGCGCTCTTCATACCTGATGGGGAACCGCTTATGAGCGCCGGGAATGCTGATTGGCCCGTAATGTTGCTGAAAGAGTCTGGGGCCTCCAAGCCAACCACAGAGAAAATAGGTCAATTTTCTGCGGGATTCGGTGAGGTCAGGCGGGTGCATGTTTCTGATGGTTTCAGCTTCAGGCAAGGTGTCCATGTTGACATAGAACTGATCCACTAACTTGGTGATACCGTCGAGCTCACCCGCTGCTTGATAGGGCGTGGTCTGATCGCTATCTTGCCGTTCTTCAGTGGACATGGGTCTTTGGGGAAGATGCCGTTACTGTTTGGTGTAGAAGGGTAGGGCTTGGGTGGTCGCCTGGTGTCTACTGCTATCGAATTCGACGGTCAGCTCCGTGCCAGGGGCACTGAAGTCACGCAAGGGAAATCCAAAGGCAATAGTCTTATTGAAATGCGGGGAATGGCAAGCGCTGCTGATCCACCCTACTTCACGATCACCGCTATAGAGCTTGGCTCCATGCGGCGGGACGAACGAATCGTTCAGGACGAGCCCGACCAGCTTGCGGCGTACGTTGCCGTAGGTATCCATGCGTGCGACGACTTCTTGCCCGGGATAGCATCCTTTGTTCAAGCTGAACGCCTTGCCCTCAAGATTCGCCTCGGGCGGAACAATTTCTTCATTCAGATCCGGTCCGGCCTTCGGGATGCCAGCCTCCACGCGCAAGGCCTCTCGTGCGTGGCTGCCGATGGCCTTGATTCCATACTTGGCTCCTGCTTCCATGGCCGCCGTCCAGGCAGCCACGAGGCTGTCCGTGGGAAGCAGCACTTCAATATCGATTTCCCCCGTTTCCTCGGTGCGTAAGATCAGTGCCTGATGTCCCTTAATCTGGGCTGTGACGAAATCGACCGGGCTCAAATCTGCCACATCGACGCCAAAGGCGGACTGCACCACTTGAGTGCATTTCGGTCCGCTGAGCAATAGCAGCCCCCAGCTCTCGGCACAGTTGTCCAGCTTCGCCTTCGTCCCGTACAGCAGGAATTTTCGCAGGACCTGAAACGTGGTCTCTCCAATTTCGCCGACATCTTCCATCATAACTGCTTCGCTCTGCATATACAGGCGGAAGTAGGTCAGTATCTTGCCTTTATGAGTCAAAAGACTGGAGTAGCGACCCTGGCCAGGCTGGAGGGGAAGGATGTCGTTGCTGATGACGCTCTGCAGCCACTTCACGCGATCTTCACCGGTTATCCTGAGCTTGCCTCGATGAGAAAGATCCGCGATTCCCACCGCCTGCCTGACGGCACGATGTTCTGCAGCCATATCGCCATAGTGGGCTGGCATCTCCCAGCCGGTCACCTCTTCAACGATTGCTCCGAGCTGAGTATGGAGTGGATGCAGGCGTGATTCTTTCATGTTCAGCGCAAAAGTGTGAATGTTTGAAAGTCCAACGCCCTCGGATTTGATGACGTTCGGACCTTATGGCTTGATGACATGGTTGTTGATGACTTCTTCCACAAGATCTTTCATCCGAGCTGAAAACTCATTGCGAGAAACGATCTTGGTCACGCCGAGTGCCTTTGCACGGTTCCAGGTATCGACTTCTTCATGGTTCGCAAAGGCCAATGTCGGGATAGCGGTTGTCCGTGGGTCAGCCCTCAATACTTCCAAGGCCTGGAATGCGTCCAGGGTGAGATCGTTCATATTGAGAATGATCACACCCGGGTTCGAGGAAACAGCATTGTCGAGAATCTCCTGTTGCGCGCGTGCTTTTTCTAGTTGGTATTCAGGTTGACGAAGCGCATCTCGGACCTTCGTGTAGAAAAACAGGTCGGTGATGGCGGCGAGGATCGTCTTTGGCATGAACGTGTGTCCTCAGTTTAATGAGCTGACGAGTCGTCCGAGGGCCTTTCTGGCGACCGCATATTTCGGGTCCAGAGTCAGCGCTTTCTTGTATGACTCGATCGCTTCAGTCCAGTTGCCTTTGCGTTCGTACACCCGGCCAAGATTGAGGTGCGGATAGGCAGGGCTTTCATACCGCTTGGCCTGAATCGCTTTCTGAAACCATGCAATGGCTTCGTCCAATTCGCCCTTTTCGATCAAATAGGCGCCGATATCGTTATAGGGGTTGCCGAAGTCTGGGTCCTGCGCGATCGCTTTGTGACATTCTTCGATCGCGTCGTCAAGTCGTCCCATGAAGCTATACGTCCAGCCCAAGAATGTATAGGCTTCGGCGGTCGGATGTGTGGCAATCGATTCCTTGTAGAGGGTGACCGCCTCTTCAAATTCTCTTTTCATCTGTCGTTCTAAGGCCAGTTGGAACAGGGCCCATGCCTGGCGCTTATCTTCCTCCCGCCCTTCGCCTTGTAGCAAAAAATCTTGCACATCCATGGCTGTCTGTGAACAGGTCATTGGTCAACGGTCATTACAAGCAATCATGCACTAATGACCAGTGACTATTGACCGATGACCCTTACTCCTGTTTCAGTTTCTTCTTGATCAACTCCGCTCCGTACCGTCCGGAGAGCAACATGGACCCGAACGCGGGACCCATTCGTGGAGTCCCGTAGACGGCTGCCACCGCCAGTCCGATCACGAAACAATTTGGATAGACCTCTCCGGTCCGCTCCATGATCTCTTCTTCGGATCGTGCTACCCACATGGCCCCGTTGCCTGGGATCTTATTATATAGATTCCGTTTATGAAGAAGCTCAATCACAACGGCATCGTGGCCGGTGGCATCGACCACGATCTTGCTCTCGAGCGCGATGGGGTCAACGTGGATCAGATCATGGCCTGCCATTTCGGCGGTAGTGTTGTTGACGACTACCCCTTCCAAGAGGCCGTCGTGGCGGATGATCAGGTCCAACACTCGTGTCAAGTTCATGACCTTCGCACCGGCATTGTAAGCGGCGGCGATGAGCGCACCAGTGGCATGCGGGGGATCGACCATGAACATGCCCTCGCACTCTTGAATGTTTTTGCAGGGAACACCGATTTCATCAAGAATTTCATTCGCCGGTTCGCAGATCGTAGCTTTGTTCATGAGGTATCCGCCCGACCAGAACCCACCACCGAGCGCCAGGCTCTGTTCGATGAGCAGCGTTCGAAATCCCATGGCCGCCAGATCATGTGCGCAAATAAGCCCCGATGGTCCTGCCCCGACGATAATGACATCGCTCTCGATCAGCTGATCGAACTCTTTATAGTATTCCCTGGCGATTTGCCTAGTGATATCCCGTTCGCGTAACGGCGCTGGTTTGGGTTTTCCCATTACGGCTCTCCTACCGGTAAATTTCAGACCCGGTGTGTTTGAACTCCTCGGCTTTCTCCTTCATGCCGATCTGGATGGCTTGCTGTTCGTCGATCTGGAGCTGTGCGGCATAGTCCCGGACGTCTTGCGTGATTTTCATGGAGCAGAAATGGGGCCCGCACATCGAACAGAAGTGTGAAACCTTCGCAGCATTGTCCGGGAGGGTCTCGTCGTGGAACTGCTGTGCGGTCTCCGGGTCGAGCGACAGATTGAACTGGTCTTCCCAACGGAACTCGAACCGGGCTTTCGACAGCGCGTTGTCTCGGACCTGCGCGCCGGGGTGTCCTTTCGCCAGGTCGGCGGCATGGGCGGCGATTTTATACGTAACCACGCCTGTCTTCACATCGTCGCGATCTGGGAGACCGAGGTGTTCTTTCGGTGTTACATAACAGAGCATCGCGCAGCCATACCACCCGATCATGGCGGCACCGATGCCGGAGGTGATGTGGTCATAGCCTGGCGCGATATCAGTCGTCAGAGGCCCGAGTGTATAGAAGGGCGCTTCCTGGCATTCCTTGAGCTGTTTTTCCATATTTACCTGGATCATATGCATCGGCACGTGGCCAGGTCCTTCAATCATAACCTGCACGTCATGCTTCCAGGCGATCTTGGTCAGTTCACCCAACGTTTCCAGTTCAGCAAATTGGCCTTCATCATTGGCATCGGCGATGGAACCTGGCCGCAGCCCGTCGCCCAGGCTGAACGCCACGTCGTAGGCCTTCATGATCTCGCAAATCTCTTCAAAGTGTGTGTAGGCAAAGTTTTCTTGATGGTGGGCCAGGCACCATTTTGCATGGATCGATCCGCCGCGCGACACAATCCCGGTCATTCGCTTGGCAGTCATCGGCACATAGGCCAGGCGTACGCCGGCGTGAATCGTGAAATAGTCGACGCCCTGCTCAGCCTGTTCGATCAGGGTGTCACGGAAAATCTCCCACGTGAGGTCTTCTGCCTTGCCGTTCACTTTTTCGAGGGCCTGATAAATCGGCACCGTGCCGATCGGCACCGGCGAGTTACGGATGATCCATTCACGCGTTTCATGAATGTTTTTTCCGGTTGAGAGATCCATCACGGTATCAGCGCCCCAGCGTATCGACCAGATCATTTTCTCGACTTCCTCTTCGATAGACGAGGCGACCGCCGAGTTCCCAATGTTCGAGTTGATCTTGACTAGGAAGTTTCGACCGATGATCATCGGTTCGCTTTCCGGATGATTAATGTTTGAGGGAATTATTGCGCGGCCACGTGCTACTTCATCACGGACGAACTCCGGGGTGATGACGGCCGGGATGCTGGCTCCCCACGAGTGGCCAGTGTGCTGGGCTACACCGCCGCCCGTACCATTGCGGTCAGCCTGTTCACGGGCCACCTCGCGCGACTGGTTTTCACGGATCGCGATAAATTCCATTTCCGGTGTGATGATGCCTTTCCGAGCATAGTGCAGTTGAGTGACGTTCATGCCCGGCTTCGCCTTCAAAGGCTTGCGAATGTGCCGAAACCGAAGATCGGCCAGCTGAGGGTCTGCGGCCCGCATACGACCGTAAGTCGAACTGATTTCCGAGAGTTCCTCGACGTCTTGTCGGTCGATCACCCAGGCGCGGCGTAATGGCTGGAGGCCCTTACGGACGTCGATCGTCGTTGAAGGATCTGTATAGGGGCCTGACGTATCGTAGACGATGACGGGATTGTTCGGGACTCCCGCACCGTTAGTTCCCTTGGTGTGGGTGAGGCTGATTTCCCGCATGGGAACATGGACACCGGGACGCGTACCATCCACATAAATTTTCCGTGATGCGGGGAAAGGGGTTGTGGTCAGTGGAGCAGACGCGCTCGCTATCTTATTCCCATTGCCGGACCCGTTTGTATGTGTCTGGATGCTCATTGTGAGATCCTTTCATATGTGGCAGAGAGACTCTCGATTCCGGCTTCTTGCAATAAAAAAGCCGCCTTCCCATAAGCCGGGAACGCGGCTAACTCTTTAGAGGGTCCGCTGTCGTCCGGCTTCCCTACGCTGGTATTATCCAGGTCAGGTTGTGAGGGTCGTCCGATCATTCGGACTCTCAGCTTCAAGCTCCCCTAGCTAGTATCCGCCTGATCCTATTCTTCCACGATCACGAAGTCAATCGGCTATTAGGCTAGGCCTTGTTGCTGCTTAGGAGAGATACACTTCTTTCGGAATCAATGACGGGAGGTGATTCAACCCTTCTGTGTTAGAATGCCGCGCATGAAAATGGCTGTGAATCTGCTCTGGGTGATGCTCTCCATCCTTGGTGCACTTGCGCTCGCCCACGTGGTTGGTGTCGTCAATCCAGACGAAAAGGTGAATGGGCTCTGGCTGGTCGTCGCAGCGGCTTGCATCTATGTGCTGGCCTATCGGTTCTATGGCCGTTGGCTGGCTCGGCAGGTCGTCGGACTCAACAATCAGCACGTGACGCCGGCCGTGCGGTTGAACGACGGCGTCAATTTTCATCCCACGAACAAGGTCGTGCTCTTTGGTCATCACTTCGCCGCGATTGCAGGAGCCGGACCCCTGCTTGGTCCGGTGCTGGCAGCACAGTTCGGATTCGTGCCAGGTTTTCTCTGGCTCGTGATCGGGGCCGTATTAGCCGGGGCGGTCCAGGACTTTATCATTCTGGTAGCCTCGATGAGGCGCAACGGTCGATCGCTCCCAGAAATTGCCCAGGATGAGCTCGGTACGATCACGGGGACAGCGACGGCGGTGGCGGTGCTGTTCATAGTCGTTGTCGCGCTGGCGGGTTTGGGTTTTGCCGTTGTGAATGCGCTTTATCATAATGCGTGGGGCACGTTTACCATCGCCATGACGATTCCCATCGGATTGATCATGGGGTTCTATCTCCAGAAGTTTCGTCCAGGGGCGGTAGCAGAAGTGTCGATCCTTGGCGTCGTGCTGCTGATCGCCGCGGTATTGTTTGGGCGTGTGGTGGCGCAGTCATCCTACGCCTGGCTCTTCGAGTTCGACAAGCCGGCGCTTATCTGGCTCCTGGCCGGTTATGGGTTCCTTGCATCGGTGTTGCCGGGCTGGATGTTATTGGTGCCGCGTGGCTATCTCTCGACCTTCATGAAGCTTGGGGTGGTGTTCCTGCTAGGACTCGGCGTGATTCTCATGGCGCCGACGATCGAGATGCCGCGGGTGACGCGCTTTGCGAACGGCGGCGGACCGATCATTCCCGGTACGCTCTTCCCATTTCTCTTCATTACGATCGCCTGCGGGGCCATTTCAGGATTCCACTCACTGGTTTCGTCCGGTACGACACCTAAGATGATCGAGAAAGAGTCGCAGGCAGTGGTGGGCTATGCAGCGATGCTATTAGAGAGTTTCGTCGGCGTGATGGCGTTGATTGCGGCCTCCGTGTTGATTCCCGGGGATTATCTCGCGATCAGTACGACGTTGGGTATCGAGACCTTGAGTGCAATGGGTTTCGCTCCATCACGAATCACTGAACTGTCGCAGATGGTCGAAGTAGATGTGTCAGGTCGCCCAGGCGGGGCGGTATCTCTTGCGGTCGGGATGGCTTCGATCTTTTCTGCCTTGCCTGGGATGTCCGGTCTCATGGCCTATTGGTATCAATTTGCCCTCGTATTTGAAGCGCTGTTCATCTTGACGACGATTGATACGGGGACACGTGTGGCGCGATATCTCATCCAAGAAATGGCCGGACGAGTCTATGCGCCGTTTCGCCAAATGAATTGGCTCCCTGGGGTGTTTGTGAGTAGCGGCTTGGTCGTGGGAGGCTGGGCTTATCTGATCGGGACCGGAAGCATTTCGACGATTTGGCCGATGTTCGGCGCGGCGAACCAACTATTGGGGACCCTTGCGCTCTGCATCGGAACGACAGTTTTGATCAAAATGTGGAAATCGCCCTATCTCTGGGTGACAGCCTTGCCGATGCTGTTCGTGGGCGTGATCACTCTCACGGGTTGTTATGAGATGTTTTGGATGTTCCTAAAGAAAGCTGGAACTTTGGCAGCAGGCCAAGCCTTCGCTCTCTATTTGGATGCAGTGCTGGTTGGATTAGTGGCTGTGCTGGGCTTGATTGTCTTGAGCGACAGTGTGCGGCAATGGTATGGGTATGTGGTGTTGAAAAAGCCGTTCCGGTCGAGTGAAGTGGTCGTGATGGCAGGCGGAGGGACTGCAGGGCGGATGCAGACAGCAATGTGTCAACGCGATGACGAACATAGGTGCTTCAGACTGCCGCATGGGACAGGGTGTTGTTGAAGGGGAAGGAGCGGCCTGGTCGTTCTCTTGCTCGCTGAACGCGCACATCTATTGATACAAAAAGCACTGGTTGTGAACGATGTGCTCGTTCAATGCGCGCAGTCGAGGATCAACCAGGCCACTCCATAGAGATAGAGAAAAAGGAAGGAGGAAGCCGTGGCTGATCAATTTTCATTCGATGTGGTGTCGGAAGTAGATATGCAGGAGCTGAAGAATGCGCTGGATCAGGCGACGAAGGAAATCAAGCAACGTTTTGATTTCAAGGATACGAAGACGGAGATCACGCTGAAGGAAAAGGAGAAGGAACTGGTCGTGGTGTCTGATGACGACTATAAGCTCAAGGCAGTGCAGGAGATCATTAAAGCGAAGTGTGTGAAGCGCGGTGTGTCGTTGAAGGCCTTCGATTACGGTACCGTGGAACCGGCGTTGAGCGGAACGGTGCGGCAAGTGGCGAAGATTCAGAGTGGGCTCGCTTCCGACAAGGCGAAGGAGATTACGAAGTCGATCAAGGATTCAAAGTTGAAAGTCCAGGCTCAAATTCAGGGAGAGCAGGTGCGGGTGTTGAGCAAAAGCAAGGATGATTTGCAGTCGGCGATCGCTTTTTTGAGAGGCAAGGATTTCGCAATCGATCTGCAGTTCACGAACTATCGGTGAGAAGCCTCTCGCATGTGTCAATCTCATGAAGATTCTGCTCCCTCTGTTCTTCCTTGCAGCATCTTTTGTAGGCTGTAATCGTAGCGATCCGATTGTCCTCATCCAGCTCCACCCCACGAATCCCGATATTATCTACGTCGCGACGAATGATTACATTTATAAGACTCGTAACGGAGGACAGAGTTGGGCCAACCTTTCGCAGGGGATGAGTCATTCCCGTGTCATTGCCATGGCCATCGATCCCGCCTATCCTGCGACGGTCTATGCAGGAACAAAAGGCGACGCTGTGTACAAGAGTCATGATGGAGGGCAACGGTGGGCATCGATGCGGTCCGGGCTTGATGACACGACGATCACATCCGTAGTGAATCAGTTCCTCTTCGATCCTGCCGACGGGCAGCACATTTTTCTAGCGACGACCATGGGTGTGTTTGAAACGAAAAATGGGGGTGAGCAATGGACGAAAAGGATGGAGGGTATGAAGGAGGTGCTGATGGTTGTGACCCTCGCCATGGACCCGACCAGGCCTTCCATTCTCTATGCGGGAACTAGTGGCGGTGTCTACAAGTCGACCGATCAGGCTGCCCATTGGGAGAAGGTGAACAATGGGTTGGTGCCACCGGACATGTTGAAAACATCGCGGGCCTTGAATGTGACCTCAATCGCAGTCGATCCATACGAGCCGGACACCGTGTATGCTGCAACGCTGAGCGGGTTGTACAAGACCACCGATGCAGCGCAGGCGTGGACGCGAATCGGAAACTCACTTACTGATCAGATGATTGTCACCATGGTGCTCGATCGATCCCGTCCAGGGGTGATCTACATCACGGGGAGAGACGGGGTCCATAGGAGCGAAGATGGTGGTGCAACGTGGAAGCTGATCAATAGCGGGTTTGTGACGACCAATGTCAGGGCCATCGCACAGAGTGTGATAGATCCGAGCGTCTTCTATGCCGGCACGAACGGGAGCGGTCTCTATCGCAGTCATAATTTTGGGGAAATTTGGGAACCGCTGTTGCCGATACGCGAAGCGAAATGAAGGGAGCTAGCGTCGCTGGCTATTCAGGCCTGAATCACCGATGGCGGCGCCCACTCCGCGTCGTTGAACGGTCGAGGTCCCTTCACGGTTTTGCGCGTTGTCGACTTCAAAGCCTGTGCTGCTGGGCATGGAGGTATCCTGGATATCCGTTCCCGGCCGATGCGGGATTTGGCTGTCGCCGGCATTCTCTCCTCTGCGTGGACGGAGCGATTCGTTGACATTGCTGTAGGGAGACACGGAAGCCCCGATATCAGCACCGAAGTTGGCATTGAGTCTGGTGTCTTCAATATCCCCGCCGATTCGTGTGCGCAGCGTTGTGTCTTGAATATCCATTCCTGTCGGAGCTGATGACGGCGGCTTCTTCGCCTTGAATTCCTTTTGAATCGCTTCTTCCTCATCTTGGATTTGTGTCCTCACCAGGCCGCTGCGTTCATAGTCGACTTCGTCCAGCTGTTTCTGCGCTTCATTGAGCTTGTCCAACCGCTCCTGGAGTCGATGGAGGTCTTCACGTGCACGTGCGACGGTCCCAACAATTTCGCTGAGGGTATATTGACGGGCAAATGTACCGAGCTTTGGGGCTGCCCCGGGGCCTCCGCCTAACCCCCCATCCCCTCTTCCATCGCCTGGTCCAGTGCCAGGGCTGCCGTCCTCCTTGCTGCCGATACCGAACCCTGTCGAGTTGTAGATGCCTTTCTGTTGCACGGCCTTGAGCACATGGTTCGCCTCATCGATCAGATCAACGACACGCTCGGGGGCGTCGCTCTCAGTCAAACAACACGAGACGAATATTCGATAGCGGTCCGAAAACTTTGAGGCTGCATTCTGCAATTCCACGATCTTGATTGGGTCGCGGTCGGGAAGATCAAAGCCCTTCCGGCGGGCATTTTCCCTGAATCGTTCCACCGTGGCTTGGTCATAGAGTGGCTCACAGCCAGAGACCTTTTTCGTCGAAATCTGTTGGTCAGGGGTTTTGTGAGCGCACCAGTAGATCGGCGCTGGCTGGTTAAGGGGATTATCGGGGTTGAAGTTCTTTGCTTCGGCTTGTCCGAAGAAGAAGGAAACCCCCAGAGAGAGACCTATGGCTGTCAGGGATCCGGGTGTCTTATCCATATGCTCATTGTCCGATTGAACGACCTTTTAGTCAATCAAACACAAAGAGTTGGATGTGGAACTGGAATGGCCTCTAGCGGTAGGGGGTGGATACTCTACCGTTGATGGTGAAACAGCTCATTGATTGCTGATAGTCAGCCCATAGGGCCCTACCATTAGATGATAAAAATAATCTGAGCGGAGTTACTGAAAATGCAGTTGACAACCCAAAGTACGAGAGTATACTTCGAATCGTGTGGGAAAAAGGGGAGGCTAGTGGGAGATAAAGATTTCTAATGATCATCTACATATCCCTGTTTTCGGTAAAGAAGTTTGTGATTGGCTCATTTATGAGCCAACGACTACGATTCTCGATTGTACGGTGGGGTATGGTGGGCATGCCGAGTTACTCCTTGAAGCCAGCCCAGCTGGTACGACTCTAATCGGGCTGGATCGAGATCTCGAGGCAGTTGAGTTCAGTCGAAGGCGGTTGGTTCGATTTGGAGGCCGGGCGGTGTTGCGTCAGGGAAACTACCGAGACTTGAAGCATCACCTTGCCGAGGTAGGTGTCTCAACAGTTGGGGGAATACTTTTTGATCTTGGTGTCTCATCCCCTCAGCTCGATGATGCCACGCGAGGGTTTAGTTTTCGGCTTGATGGCCCCCTGGACATGCGTATGGATCAAGCGACCGGGACGACAGCTGCAGACCTAGTCAACAGCGGTGATGAATACGAACTTGCAGACATCATTTTTCAGTATGGCGAAGAGCGATATGCGCGTCGAATTGCCCGAGCCATCGTGAGGGAAAGGCAGCACCGTCGAATCGAAACCACCGGACAACTCGTTTCCATCATTGTTGGGTCGGTACCGGCTCCGTACCGTCATGGGCGGATTCATTGCGCGACTCGGACCTTTCAAGCGCTTCGTATAGCGGTCAATCAGGAACTGGATAGCCTAGAACCCTCCCTGCGAGATGCCGTTGACGTGTTGTCGGAAGGCGGGCGGATTTGCGGGATCTCGTTTCATAGCCTTGAGGATCGCACCGTCAAGCATACACTCAAGTCTCTTGCCCAACAGCCAGACCCTCAGCTTGCGGTGCTCACCAAGAAACCGATTCTCCCCTCCGGAGAGGAGTCTGAATCGAATCCAAGGTCACGAAGTGCCAAACTGCGAGTCGCCGAACGTCAACCACGATTGGAGCGTGCATGAAGATCTTTACGGTTCTCCTCGGGCTTGCGCTCGTGTTTCTGTTTGTGTGGGAACGCGTCGATATGGTGCGGGTCGGCTATCAGATCGAACGATTGAAGCACGAAAAGACGGCGCTGGAACGCCAGCGTGATGAGCTGCGGGTTCAGTTTTCGTCACTGAGCGCTTCGAACCGGATTGCAAAATTGGCAACGGAAAAACTGGGGATGAACCTCCCGCAGCAAGGACAACTCATCATGGTTCAGTCCAGGCCGAGTCTCACCCCGCCCTCATCCGATGGCGCTCCGACAATCCTGCGCGTGGCCAGGAACTATCTTCCGAGTAGGAGCGACTAGTGGCCGAGTCTGGATCTCTTATTCGTCGTTACGTGTTGTTGGTGGTGTTGCTGGGCGGATTCGGTCTCGTGCTGTTTCGGTTGGTGACCCTGCAAGTGCTGCAGGCGGAAGAGCTCTCAGCAAAAGCTGGCCAACAGCATCAGAAGACCGTCTCCCTGGAAGGGCCGCGTGGGACAATTGTCGACCGACATGGGAAGGTGCTTGCGATGAACATGGAAGTCCCTTCTGTGTTCGGAATCCCCACGACGTTGAAGAGTCCGGCAAAGACGGCTCGCCAACTGTCGACCGTTTTGCCGGTGAAGATCACGGAGCTGGAGAAAAAACTTCAGCAGCATCGGAAGTTTGTGTGGGTGGCCCGCAAGATGGACCCGGAACTAGGTCGCCGCCTCGATCAGTTGTCACTCGAGGGAATTGGTGTGGTTATGGAAGGCCGACGTTTCTATCCAAAAGGTCCGCTTCTCTCGCATGTGTTGGGTTTTGCCGGTATGGATGGGAATGGGTTGGAAGGAGTCGAACATCGGTATGAAGCCTACTTGCGCGGGGAAAAGCGGATGGTGGCGCTGCAGCTCGATGCGTTGGGCCGTACGGTGTTCCCAAAGAGTTTGGCGGAAACGGACCCGGCATCCGGTCATCACCTGACGCTGACGATTGATGAGGTTATTCAATTTATCGCGGAGAGAGAGCTGGAAGACGCTGTGATCCGTTCTCGCGCAAAGTCAGGGACTATTATTGTTCTTGAGCCGGAGACGGGGGCCGTGTTGGCTATGGCGGTGAGCCCGCGATTCGATCCGAATGCGCTCTCAGCTCTGAAGAAGGGGGATCGCCTGCAAAACACGGCCATTACGGATGCCTATGAGCCAGGTTCGACCATGAAAGCCATGATCGCGGCGGCAGCCATCGAAGAAGGGGTGATGCAGCCGACGACGATGCTCTTCGGGGAGCATGGCCGCATGTCCATTGCGAACACCGTGATTCACGATCATGAAAAGCTGGGGTGGGTGTCCTTTGCGCAAGCCATTCAGAAGTCCAGCAATATTGGGGCGGCCAAGACAGGAATGGTATTGGGTGAACAGCGACTCTATCGGTATCTCCAGGCATTCGGCTTTGGTCGGCGAACGGAAATAGACCTTCCGGGAGAAGGCGCGGGGGTGATGAGCAGTCCGAAAGACTGGAGTCGGCGTTCCGTTGCGTCGATTTCAATGGGACAAGAAATAGGGGTCACGCCGATCCAGATGGTGTCGGCTGTTGCGGCCTTGGCAAATGGGGGCGTGCTTATGAAGCCCTATGTAGTGTCGGAGATTCGAGACGCCGAGGGCCATTTATTGAAGCGGGTCCCTTCCCAAGTGAGGAGACGGGTCATTTCCCTGGACACGGCACGCAGCGTCACGAAGATTCTTGAAGGAGTGGTCACGCACGGTACTGGAACAAAAGCGGCTATCCCTGGGTTTCGGGTCGCCGGCAAAACCGGAACCGCTCAACAGATGGATCGAAACACGCACCGTTATTCAAACTCCCGGTTTGTGATGTCCTTCGCAGGGTATGTTCCGGCGGATCGTCCACGCCTTGCCATGATCGTGATCATCGATACACCCCACGATAAGCAAGCCTCGGGTGGGAGCGTGGCAGCTCCGGTATTCAGCAGTGTCGGTGAGCAAGTGTTGAGTTACTTAGGGGTGTCCTCAGAGGAACCGGTCACGCTGGCGATGGCATTCCCCCGTTCGTGATCGTGCTTGGAGTTTGCGATGACCCTGGCCACTTTGCTTCATGCACTCGACGGGCGCGTGAAGGTGTTGGAACGACAGGGAGACCTCGACGTATCCGTGAAATCCATCACGGATGACTCTCGGACAGCTTCATCTCAGAGTCTCTTTGTGGCTGTACAAGGGGAACGTGTCGACGGACATCGGTTCATTTCAGCGGCACTTAAGGGAGGGGCGAGTGCTGTGATCACACAAGAAGCCGTGAGTGGCGTCTCTGTTCCATGTGTGCGGGTCGAAGACTCCAGAAAGGCGCTCGGACTTCTAGGGAGCCGGTTGTATGGCGATCCGTCGAGCCGGATTCGAATGATTGGAATAACCGGAACAAACGGCAAGACGACCACGACCTATGTGTGCAAAGCCCTCTTGGAAAGGCTGGGCGGCGAAGTCGGATTGATTGGAACCGTGGGCTATCAGATAGGTACCAGCACATTGCCGGCGGCGCACACCACTCCCGGGGCGCTCGAATTACAGCGGCTTCTCGCAGAAATGGTCACGAGTGGGTGTACGACGGCGGTCATGGAGGTGTCGTCTCATGCCTTGGCGCAAGATCGTACGAGCGGGTGTGAGTATGATGTCGCGGTGTTTTCCAACCTCACGCAGGACCATCTCGACTTCCATAAGACGATGGAGGACTACTTCCAGGCTAAATTGAGACTGTTCACAGGATTGGCGGAAGGATACAAGAAGAACAAGCGGGCAATCATCAATGTCGATGACTCGTATGGAAGTCAAATCGTTGAGCATAGTCCTGTCCCAGTGTGGACCTATGCACTCAAGAGCAAAGCGGATCTACGTGCCGAAAACGTGCGGTTGTCGATACAGGGAACGACGTTTACGGCTGCCACTCCCGTCGGAAGGTTTCCCATCGAGAGTCATCTGGTGGGCGAACACAATGTCTACAATTTACTGGCTGCCATCGGGGTTGCCCTTCACGAAGGAGCATCGCCCGACCACATTCGGCAGGCGGTGGATAAGGTGTTCAATGTGCCTGGTCGATTCGAGCGTGTGGTGGCGGGGCAGCCGTTTACGGTGGTTGTCGACTACGCGCATACAGAGGATGCCTTAGTCCGGTTGTTGACCGCGGCGGAAGTTTTGAAGACAGGTCGTATTATCACCGTGTTTGGATGCGGCGGAGACCGCGATCGTGGAAAGCGGCCGAAGATGGGAGCTGCGGCGGTCCGTCATAGCGATGTCGTCATCCTGACCTCCGATAACCCTCGGACTGAGAACCCTCACGACATTCTTGCGCAGGTGGAAGTTGGGGTGGTTGAAGGGCTGCGGCAGCGGCCACATGTGCAGTATCGAAAAATAGCGGATCGGCGACAGGCGATCGAGGAGGCAATCCGAGAGGCTCAAGGTTCGGACATGGTTCTGATCGCAGGGAAGGGACACGAAGACTATCAGATCGTCGGCACGGAGAAGCTCCACTTTGACGATCGTGAGGTGGTACGCCATGCGATTCAGCGACTCAATATAGGTACAACACCAGGGACGATGTCAGAGTAGGTGATGCAGGGAAGCGATCAGGTGGCGCTCTTTACTGTTGCAGAATTGCAGAAAGTCATCGGTGCGCAGGTGCTGGCCGGCGATGTCTCGGGAAGCTCCGGGCAGCAGATCCGGCACCTGAGCCTCGATACCAGAACCATTCGGCCGGGTGATCTCTTTGTCGCGATACGGGGAGATCGATTCGATGGCCACCAGTTCGTCGGATTAGCACTATCGCGCGGGGCAGCGGGGGCACTGGTCGTCGATTCCTATGATGTGACGAAGCTGTCACGAACTCGGAACTCGAAACGACGTGTGCCGCTCATTCTTGCTGTGCAGGATCCGTTGTCGACTTACCAGCGATTGGCTGCCTACCACCGAAACAAGTTCAGAATTCCCGTCGTCGCCGTCACGGGGAGCAATGGAAAGACGACGACCAAAGAAATGGTGGCCAGCGTTCTTGCGAATCGCTGGAAGATTCTCAAGACGGAAGGTAATCTGAACAATCGATTGGGGGTGCCGCAAACGCTGTTCCGTCTTCATCATCGACACCAAGGCGCCGTCATTGAAATGGGTGTAGATAACGTCGGTCAAACGACCAGCCTGTGTGAGATCGCGCGTCCAACGGTCGGGATCATCACGAACATCGGGCCAGACCATCTGGAGTTTTTCGGAAGCATGGATGTGTCGGCCCAGGCAAAGGCCGAGTTGCTTGATCGATTACCGGACGATGGAGCGGCGATTCTTAACGCCGATGATCCGTACTACGGCTATCTTGCCTCCAGGGCTCGATGTCGAGTGGTCTCGTTTGGGTTCTCAACCAAAGGTGATGTCCGTGCAACGCACGTGGAGTCTACCGGACGAAATGGAACGACCTTCCGTCTCCATCTTCCAGGAAAGGCTCGCTCCACAGCGGTTCAGATTCGAGTCCAAGGAGCACACAACGTCTCGAATGCACTGGCGGCAGGAGCGGTTGGGACGGTGATGGGTTTGTCTGGGACGTTGATCGCCCAAGGACTCTCTGAGTTCCGGCCCGCTGCGATGCGGTCTCAAATTGTGATCAGTCATGGGGTCAAGCTGATCATCGATTGTTACAACGCCAATCCGGCTTCTATGAAAGCGGCCGTGGAGCTGTTGGCGCAAGCCGGTGAAAATCGGAGAACCATTGCGGTCCTAGGAGATATGTTGGAACTTGGACCGAATGCCGTCCACATGCATGAAGAAGTTGGTGAAGTGGTGGCGCGCCTTGGCATCAATCAACTGGTGGCGTGCGGCTCTCTCGGGCGCGGTCTTGCGCGAGGGGCCAAGCAAGCGGGGATGGATCCCGCGCGCATCGTTCAGGTCGCAGACGCACAATCCGCCGCTGATGCCGCGAAGATGATCGTGAGGCCAGGCGATGTCGTTCTCGTCAAGGCGTCGCGTGGGATGCAGTTGGAGCGTGTGGTGGACGTGATCCAAAACGTCAAACGCACGGCGAAGAAAGCGTCGTAGGAAGACTTTCTCTATGTTGTATGTCTGGCTTTATCCGTTTCATACAGAGTTCTCATTCCTGAACGTCTTTCGATATCAAAGCTTTCGCATCATTTACGCCGCTGTAACTTCGTTCTTGATCGCATTTGTGCTTGCGCCGTGGGTGATCCGGAAGCTCCAAGAAATCAAGTTAGGGCAACAGGTTCGAGACGACGGCCCGAAGCGACATTTGGCAAAGAGCGGGACGCCCACCATGGGAGGGATTCTCATTATTTTCTCCGTCACGCTCTCGACGCTGTTGTGGGCCGACATTTCACGGCCACATGTCTGGTTGGTTCTTTTGTCCACGCTGGGGTTTTGTGCCATCGGGTTTGCGGATGACTACCTGAAATTCATTAAAGCGCAATCGAAAGGGTTGTCGGCGTCACAGAAGTTCACGGCGCAAATAGCGGTCGCCTTGGTGGTCGCGCTGATCTTGTACGCCTTACCCGGGTACAACACCAAGCTCAGCCTGCCGTTTTTCAAAAATTTTACGCCGGATCTCGGATGGTTCTATGTCGTATTCGCCATCTTGGTGATTGTCGGTAGTTCCAATGCCGTCAACCTCACCGACGGCTTGGATGGGCTTGCCGTCGGCCCAGTGATGATCGCGGCATTGGCTTATACCGTCGTCGCCTATGTCACCGGTCATCGGCTGATGTCCGAATATCTCCTCATCCCTCACATCGATGGCGCTGGAGAGTTGGCCGTTTTCACGGCGGCGATTCTCGGTTCGAGCCTGGGGTTTCTCTGGTTTAACACCTATCCGGCGTCGGTCTTCATGGGCGACGTTGGATCGCTCCCGCTTGGTGCGGCTCTGGGGACCGTCGCCGTGATCAGTAAACACGAGTTGCTCTTGTTGTTGGTCGGTGGCGTGTTTGTCATCGAGGCCGTATCGGTGATCTTTCAGGTGGCGTCGTTCAAATCGCGAGGCAAGCGGATCTTCCTCATGGCGCCCATCCATCATCATTTTGAGATGAAGGGATGGGAGGAGCCGAAGGTCGTCGTGCGCTTGTGGATCATCGCTATTTTGCTCGCATTGCTGAGCCTGAGTACGCTCAAGTTGAGGTAACGACGATGGTAGCGGATGACCCTATCCAGTTGGCAGGAGCGCGAGTGACGGTGATCGGACTCGCGCGAAGCGGCATCGCTGCGTCCCGTTTACTCCAAGAGGCTGGGGCGCAGGTGACGGTCGCAGACAAAAAAGAGCCGGCAGAAGTGCGGAGCCAACTCGAATCGTTAGGCCAATCACGGGTTCGGTGTCTGTTGGGAAGCGGGTACGAATCTGCGTTGGATGGTGCCGATCTGGTCGTGATCAGTCCGGGTGTTCCCTATCGAATGGACGCGCTGGAACGTGTGCGTCGTCGAGGCGTGAAAGTGATCAGCGAACTCGATCTTGCGTCGCGGTTTCTGTCGGTTCCAATCCTCGCTCTGACCGGAACGAACGGGAAGAGTACTACGATTACTCTCATCGGCAAGATGCTGGAGCATAGTGGAAAACGGGTTTTTGTCGGCGGGAATCTCGGAACGGCGCTCAGCGAGGCGGCGTTCCAGGCGCTGCACGCGATGAAGCAGGGCTACCCTTCCCCTTACGAGCTTGTGGTCGTCGAGGTGTCGAGTTTTCAGTTGGAAACGGTGGAGCACTTTCATCCCTGGATCGCGGGCATTCTTAATGTGACCGTCGATCATCAGGATCGCTATGCGTCGCTCGATGAATATGTGGCCGCCAAGAATCGCATTTTTGAAAACCTCACGCTATCCGACTACGCGCTGGTGAATCTGGACGATCCACGTGTCGCGCCCCTGCGTCAGACTGTAAAAGCGGCTGTCCTAGGTTTCACAAGAGGGTCGGCATTGCCGCCCGATGTCGCGGGCGGGGCCTATCTTGATCACGATCGCATCATGGTCAGCCTCGCAGGGAAGACTTCTGAGATCTGTCGTCGAGATGAGGTCAACATCATCGGCGATCACAATATTGACAATACCATGGTCGCGACGGTCTATGCGCGGTTAGCCGGGTGCCCAGTTTTCTCCATCCGACAGGTGCTCAAGGACTTTCCCGGTCTGGAACATGCCTGTGAGATCGTTCGAGAGCGACGAGGTGTTCGGTATATCAATGATTCGAAGGGGACGAATGTCGATGCAACATTGAAGGCTTTGGAGAGTATCGAACAACCCATTGTGCTCATTGCCGGTGGGCGCGACAAAGGCGGGGATTTCTCCAGATTGACCCAGGCGATCCGCCGGCGGGTCAAGCGGCTCGTTCTGATCGGGGAGGCCGCTGGGCTGATTGAGAGTGCGATGAAAGACCATCCGGCGATCGAGCGAGTCGGAAGCTTGAAAGAAGCCGTCGACATGGCGGCATCGGGAGCAGTGCGGGGGGATGTGGTGCTGCTCTCACCGGCTTGTGCGAGTTTCGACATGTTTGTTGATTACCAGGATCGGGGACGGCAGTTTAAAGCTCTTGTGCAATCGCTGCCGTCATGACACACGGGACAAACGAGGAGCATTGAAACCGAACGATGTCACGACGATCTGCAGGTACCCTGGACTTGCCATGGCCTACCACCAGACCGCGCGCTCCAAAGCAAGTAGGGATGGATCAGGTCCTCTTGTTTGTGACGATTACGTTAGCGCTCGTTGGCCTGGTGATGATGTTCAGCGCCAGTGCCGTGATGGCAGGCAAAAGGTTCGACGATTCATGGTACTACCTCAAACGGCAGCTGATCTGGCTGACGCTTGGATTGACACTCCTGCATCTGGTGTCTCGTATCGACTATATCTGGTGGAAACGTTTGGCGTGGCCGCTCCTCGGCCTTGTTATGGTGCTGCTGGTGATGGTGCTGGTTCCATCGATAAGTGGGTTCATAAACGGCGCTCGGCGTTGGTTACCGCTTGGACCCATTTCAGTTCAACCGGCGGAGATGGCGAAGCTCAGCGTGGTCATCTATCTTGCTGGGTATCTGGCTCGCAAGGAAGACCGACTCCAGGACTTTGCCTCCGGCCTGCTTCCGCCGCTGCTGATTATCGGGATGCTGAGTGGCCTGATATTGCGGGAGCCAGATCTTGGCACCGTGGTGGTTATGGGGCTCGTCGTAGGGGCCTTGCTGTTTGTTGGTGGCGCGCGCCTATCTCACCTGTTCATGTTCGCACTCTGTTCGATCCTGATCGGGCTCGCCCTTGTGTTGACGTCAGAGTACCGGCTGCCGCGTCTTCTGACGTTCCTGAACCCTTCGAAAGACCCCTTGAATGCTGGACATCAAATCACACAATCGTTCCTGGCGTTCGGCAACGGTGGACTGTTTGGGGTTGGGCTAGGAGAAGGGAAGCAAAAACTGCTCTTCCTTCCAGAACCGCACACGGATTTCGTCTTGGCGCTCGTCGGCGAGGAGATCGGGTTTGTAGGGACCGCCATTATCATTCTTCTTTTTGCCGTATTTGTGATTCGTGGATTCCAAATATCCACTCGAGCACGAACTCCGTTTGGACGCTATCTTGGCGTCGGCATCACGACCCTCATCGGGATTCAGGCGTTGATCAATGCCTGTGTCGTGACAGGCTTGTTGCCCACCAAAGGGCTCACATTACCGTTTGTCAGTTACGGAGGATCGTCGTTAGTGGTCAGTCTGACTGCCGTGGGGATCTTGTTGAGCATTTCGAGAGATCGGCAGGCCGGGCGGGAGGAGGCGCGACATCGAAGTGGACGGAGGTGGACAACGCGACGATGATGATCGTCATCGCGGCAGGAGGGACCGGGGGGCACCTCTATCCGGCGATTGCGCTGGCTCGGGAGTTTGTCCGCCGAGATGCTTCCACGAAGATTCTTTTCGTCGGGACGGCTCGTGGTATCGAGTCGCGGGTCCTGTCCCATGAAGGGTTCGAATTGGAATTGATCACAGCCAAGCCCGTCATGGGAAAGGGTTTGGTTGATGTTGTGCGGGGGGTGCTGTCGGTGCCCATTGGGATCTGGCAGTCGTTGAACATTCTCAACCAGCGCCGGGCAAATCTGGTCATCGGCGTTGGAGGCTATACGAGTCCGACCGTACTGACGGCAGCGGCGTTGAAAGGTATTGCTCGGGTGATTCTTGAACCCAATGCTCATCCCGGTCTCGCCAATAAAGTGGTGGCGCCGTTTGCACAGCGGATCTTCCTCTCCTTTGAGTCAGCTGGTGTCTCCTTCGATCAACAAAAGGTGCGTGTCGTTGGGACACCCATTCGACAAGAGTTCCTTGATCAATCATCCAGGAACGGTCATGCGACAGAACAACGAGGCCGCCATCTCTTGATTTTCGGTGGCAGCCAGGGTGCCAAAGCCGTGAATAGTGGCGTATTGGAGGGGATTGCGCTGCTGCATGAACGTCTTCCGGAACTGACGATCACCCATCAGACGGGGGAGGCGGACTTTGCGCGAGTGAGTGCGGCGTATCAAGAACAAGGCATACAGGCCAAGGTCGTTCCCTTTCTCTATGACATGCCCACGGAACTCCGCACTGCCGATTTGGTCGTCGCTCGCTCCGGTGCGATGACGATCGCGGAACTGACGGCCTGCGGCAAAGCTGCGATCCTGATCCCGTTGCCGACCGCGATCTATGACCACCAGATGAAAAACGCGCGGGCAATGGAAGCCGCTGGTGGAGCCGTGGTTCTTCCGCAAGCAGGTTTAACGGGAGCGAAGCTTGTCGACATGGTCGTCGGCATCTTGTCGAATCCAGAACGCTTGAGCGACATGCAAAAGCGCAGTGCCGCAATGAGGCGAATCGATGCCGGCGAAGTGATCGTCAACGAGTGTTACGCCCTGATGGGAGCCGGATAGGAAGTCACTCCATCGATACGGGCGATGTGAAACGAGGCTCGCAGAGTTGAGTAGGAACGCAGAAGACATGAAGTTCAATCGGACTGCACGAAGTAGGTCACATGACACCCTTTCGTAAGACGCAACGAATCCATCTCGTCGGAATCGGCGGAGCCGGCATGAGCGGCATCGCAGAGGTGCTGCTCACCATGGGGTATAAAGTAACCGGGTCGGATCTGCATGCGTCGGATACGACCCGGCGACTGGAAGAACTCGGTGGGAAGATTTTCATCGGTCACGAGGAATCAAATGTGGGGGAAGCGCAGGTCGTCGTCACGTCATCCGCTGTGGCAACCAGCAATCCCGAAGTGGTGATCGCAAAGGCGCAGCAAATTCCTGTCATTCCGCGTGCAGAAATGCTGGCCGAGCTGATGCGGCTGAAATTCGGTGTTGCCATTGCCGGTGCCCACGGCAAAACGACCACGACCTCCATGGTGGCCAACGTATTGGCGCAAGGCGGCCTGGATCCGACGATGGTCATCGGGGGCAAGGTCAACGCCTTAGGCAGTCATGCAAGGCTTGGGCGGGGTGATCTGCTGGTGGCAGAGGCAGATGAGAGCGATGGTTCGTTTCTTCGGCTGTCCCCTACCATCGTGGCCGTGACGAACTTGGACCGTGAACATCTTGATCATTATGGATCGATGGAGCGTATCAGCGACAGTTTCTTAGAATTCATCAATAAGATTCCGTTCTATGGGCTTGCGGTGCTGTGTGCTGATGATGCGCGTCTCCGGGCGGTGTTTCCCCGTCTCGTGAAGCGGTATCAAACCTATGGTCTCCAAGACTGCGATGGAGCCTCGCCGGACTTCCAAGCGACCGATATTGTGTTCGAGCAATGGGGGGCTGAATTTCGCGCCTCATTCCGAGGGAAGAATTTGGGCCCATTCCGGCTCGCAGTACCAGGCATTCATAATGTGGCCAATGCGCTCGCAGCGATCGCGATCGGGGTGGAGCTTGAGGTTCCCATTGACCTCATCCGGAAGGGACTCGCGGCCTTTAGCGGTGTGGAACGACGGTTTCACCTGCGAGGAGAAGCCGGCGGGATCATGGTGGTGGACGACTATGGTCACCATCCCACTGAGGTGAAGGCCACCCTTGCGGCAGCCAAACAGGGGTGGAAGCGCCGATTAGTCGTGTTGTTCCAACCGCATCGATACACCAGAACGCGTGATTGCATGGAAGACTTTACTCATGCCTTCGACGATGCCGATGCGGTGTTTATGACGGACGTGTATCCGGCTGGTGAAGCACCGATTCCTGGTGTGTCGGGAGCTATCTTAGCCCAGACGGTCAAATCGGCCGGTCATCCGGCAGTCACGTTTGTTGAGCGTAAGGAAACATTACCGGATCACGTGCTTCCCTTCCTGAGGTCGGGCGACCTCGTGCTGACGATGGGGGCCGGTGATATTTGGAAAGCGGGAACCGGAATTCTTGCACGTCTTGAATCGACGTGACGGTGCACGATGGGGCAACGGGTACGGCATGGGTCTAAGCTACGACCGACTGCTCGAGAGCGCAGATTACGATCCGCCGTGGCCGGCATTCGGGGGAGCGTTCAGTTTCATGCGTCACTTAAAGACTATACCTCCTTCCATATCGGCGGCCCTGCCGATGCCCTGGTGCAACCGGCCGATGTCGAGGACGTCGTCCGCCTGTGCAGGCAGACCTCCGAGCAGCGTGTGCCCATCTTTGTGCTGGGCGGCACCAACGTCCTTGTCCGCGACAAGGGAATTCGAGGGGTGGTCGTCAGTTTGGCCAAGCTACGGGCCATCAAAGAGGAGCCGGGCTCTGTGTTGTTTGTCGAGGGAGGGGTCGGCATGCCGACGCTTATCGGCTATGCCATTCGCAGGTCTTTGGCTGGGTTGGAGTGGGCCGCCGGAATTCCTGGGAGTGTGGCGGGGTGTGTGGTCATGAATGCGGGGACGAGGCTCGGCGAAATGCAAAGCTCCGTCAAGGCTGTTCGAATGGTGTCGCCGAATGGCACACTCATCGACTGCGAGGCGAAGAATATCGACTTTTCCTATCGCCGCGCGACACTCCCGCCGGGCATTGTGGTCGGGGTGTGGCTACAACTGAAGCCGGGCGTGAGGTCGGATATCGAAAAGATCGTGAAGGACTACTTGCGCTATCGTCGTGATACCCAGCCGCTATCCCTGCCGAGCGCGGGCTGCGTATTCAAAAACCCGAAGAACGATTCAGCCGGACGTGTGGTCGAGTCTGCCGGGCTCAAAGGGGCTGCGGTCGGTGATGCCTGCGTCTCGACGAAACATGCCAACTTCATCGTGAATCACGGTCACGCAAGTGCGCGCGACGTGCTCTCCCTCATCAGGAAAGTGCGGGCACGGGTCGCTCGACAAACTGGAATTAAATTGGAGTTGGAATTGAAACTGGTAGGACAGGTGTAGGGAAAGGACAGCACGGTGCCGACTGCTCGTATGACAGATGCACGAATTGGCGTGCTCATGGGAGGCCGCTCGTCAGAGCGAGACATCTCCCTCAAAACGGGCCAGGCTGTCTATCAGGCGTTGATCCGGCTTGGATACGATGCGGTGGCGATCGATGTCACGAATCGATTGCATCAGGATTTAGAAAATCAACACGTCGCGATTGCTTTTCTCTCGCTCCATGGGCCGGGAGGTGAAGACGGGGCGGTACAAGGGTTCCTCGAAACGTTGGGGATTCCCTATACCGGATCCGGCGTGCGAGCGAGCGCGGTGGGAATGCATAAGGCCGTGACCAAAACGCTGCTTGCTGCGCACGGTGTTCCGGTGGCAGCCGGCACCGTCGTACGGGAAGGAGACAGGCCTTCGCTTGCAAGAATTTTGAGAGAGGCCCATCTCGGCTTGCCGATCGTCGTGAAACCGGTGGCCCAGGGATCAACCATCGGCGTCACGGTCGTACGTCGTGCCGGAGAATGGAAAGAGGCGCTGGCTCTGGCTCATCGGTTCGACCCAGAGGCAATGGTAGAGAGCTACATACCGGGACACGAAGCTGCCGTGTCTCTGATCGGATCAGCGGCAGAAGGGGTCACTGTGCTTCCGGCCATTGAAATCGTGGCGCCGGAAGGTTTTTACGATTTCTCGGCGAAGTACCAAAAAGGGAAGACGCAGTATCTTTGCCCGGCTCCATTTCCTCCCAAAGTCGTTCGACAAGTCAGTGAATTGGCGCGTCGGACGTACACTGTGTTGGGGTGCGAGGGGGCTGCCCGCGTGGATTTTCGAATCACTCCGCGAGGGCGACCCTACGTATTGGAGATCAATACGGTACCCGGGATGACGGAAACGAGTCTCTTGCCTATGGCGGCGGCTCAGGTCGGGATCGGGTATGACGCCTTAGTCGAACACATTTTGCAGTCAGCATTGGATCGGGCTGCTCGATCTACTCCAGCCGTAAGACGGGCGTCGGCATGATGAGTCTCTTCTTGAAGAAACGCCAGGCCAAACCTGTGGGGCCGAGATTGAATCAATGGAAAGACCCGCAGGGGGAGCAGGCGATGAAACAAGCAAGTCTGGGAAGAGCGGCAAAACGACGCTCTCTAGCGCACTGGACTGGCGTGGTGATGAGTGCGGCATCGGGCGCATTGTTCACAGTGCTCTGCGTGGACTACTCAGGGCCCGCGCTCCAGCAACTCCTGGAAATCAAGGCGATCACCGTGGACGGTCTCCAGCATCTCGATAAACAGCAGGTACTCGATCTGGCAAAAGTGAAACCCGGGGCGCCGCTGCATCACATCGTCACGACCGTCATTCAGGACCGGATTGAAGCTCATCCGTGGGTCAAGGCGGCTGAGGTCTCCCGTGCTCCATTTCATGAGTTACGGATTTCCGTGAAAGAGCGAAAACCTGCCGTGATCGTTCGTAGCGATGCCCAGAACTTTCTGTGCGATGAAGACGGGTATGTGCTCACCAAGCTTGGTCAGATGGACGATGAGCAGTTGCCTCTGGTCACTGGCGTCGACCTACACAGGTTGCTACAGAGAACCGAATCGGCCCGACATGCAGTGGTATCAGGAGTCGAACTCGCTCGAGTCATCGGGCAGTCATTCGAGGGGCGGTTGCACGTGCTCGCGGACAATCCCTCAAACCTCGTGGCCCTTGTTCAGGGCATGCGGTTTCAATTCGGGGATGAAGCGCTCAAAGAGCAATGGGATCGGTTTCGTCGCGTGAAACCGACGCTCAAGGCACGACACCTTGATGGACAAGGACGTGGCGTGAGTGAAGTCGATCTCCGGTACGAGAATCGGATCATCGTACGGGAAGGGGGGTGATGGCCGTGCCGAAACGAGATCACATCCTAGTCGGACTCGATATCGGAACGACAAAGATCTGCGCGATCGTCGCAGAAGTCGTCGATAGCGGGGAGCTCAATATCATCGGCGTCGGGTCAAGCCCCTCGCGAGGCTTGCGCAAGGGCGTCGTGGTGGATATCGAGAGCACCGTTGAATCGATCAAGAAAGCGGTCGAAGAAGCGGAGCTGCTGGCTGGAGTTCAAATCAACTCGGTGTACACCGGCATCGCCGGTAGCCACATTTCAGCCGAAAACTGTAAAGGCGTGGTGGCACTCAAGCGGGCGGAGGTGACCCGGGAGGATATTCACCGAGTGATCGAAAGCGCGCGCACGCTTGCCGTGATTCCTCACGAGCGGAAGATCCTGCATGTCCTACCGCGAGAATTCATGGTGGATGGCCAGGAAGGGGTTCGCGAGCCACTCGGTTTGTCTGGGAATCGCCTGGAAGTGAATGTGCACGTTATCACCGGTGCTGTGACCTCCGCGCAAAACATAGTAAAGTGTGTGAATCGAGCGGGGCTCGACGTCGTCGATATCATCCTGCAGCCGCTCGCCTCGAGCGAGGCGGTGTTGAGTGAGGAAGAGCGCGACTTGGGCGTAGCGATGGTCGATTTGGGTGGGGGGACCACCGATCTCGCCATCTTTTTGGACGGCAGCATCCGGCACTCTGCGGTTCTTCCGATCGGCGGGCAACACTTAACCAGAGATTTAGCGTACGGGCTTCACACCTCGCAAACGGAGGCTGAGCGAATTAAGACACAATATGGAGTCGCTCGAACGGAGTTGGTGCTGAGCCATCAGATTGTGGAAGCACCGTCCATCGGCGATCGACCGGCCCGCACATTTTCTCGACGGGATGTCGCTGAGATTTTGGAGCCACGGGTTGACGAAATGTTTGAGCTGGTGCGGAGGGAAATTACCCGCTCCGGCTACGAGGGAATCTTGGGTGCCGGTGTGGTGATCACGGGTGGAACCTCGCTCTTGGACGGGATGCCGGACGCAGTCGAAAAGGTCTTAAACTTACCGGCTCGTAGAGGGATGCCCTCCGGGGTCGGGGCGTTTCGCGATCAGGTCAGCCACCCCAGCCATTCGACAGGCGTTGGCCTGTTGTTGTATGCGAGGAAACATGTCGAGGAATTAGAAACAGTCGGACTTCGCAACGGAGGGGCTTGGGCTCGCATGTTTGGGTGGACGAGGAAGGTGCTGGATTCCTTTTAACTCTATTGAGAACCGGCAGGAAGCAGGCGGTCCTCCTGCGGGGTGATCAGAGGAGGTGGCTCGATGTTCTCATTTCAAGAAGATGTGCTGTCGCCGGTCCGTATCAAGGTCATCGGAATCGGTGGAGCCGGATGCAATGCCATTAACACCATGATCACCTCCGGATTGGCCCGCGTCGATTTTATCGCGAGCAACACCGATCTGCAGGCGCTTGATCGATCGCTCGCGTCCTATAAGATCCAACTCGGGCCCGATCGGACCCGTGGGTTGGGCGCAGGTGCCAAGCCGGAAATCGGACGGGAGGCGGCGATCGAGAGCCGCGAACATATCCGTGAATGCATCGACGGGGCAGACATGGTGTTTGTCACCGCCGGGATGGGTGGAGGAACGGGAACCGGTGCGGCACCGATTGTGGCCAGCATTGCCCGCGAAATGGGGATCCTGACGGTCGGCGTCGTGACCAAGCCTTTTCAGTATGAAGGGCAACGTCGACACAAGCATGCCGAAGAGGGGATCCGAGACCTCCGTCGCCATGTCGATACGTTGCTCGTCATTCCCAACCAGCGATTACTGGGGATTGTCGATAAGGCAACCCCGCTGCTCGAAGCGTTCAAAGTGGCCGACGACGTCCTTCGCCAGGCTATTCAAGGCATCGCCGACGTCATCACGACCACCGGGCATGTAAATGTGGATTTTGCCGACGTTCGCACCGTGATGTCGCACACCGGACGCGCGGTCATGGGAATGGGTGTTGCGCATGGGCCGAATCGCGCGATCGAAGCCGCGCAAAAAGCCATGTGCAGTCCGCTTCTCGAGGAGGGGAGCGTTGAGGGAGCTCGCGGAGTGCTCCTGAATATTACCGGTGGGCCCAGCATGTCCTTGCATGAGATCGAGGAGGCGGCCTCCATCATTCAGCAGACGGCGGATCCGGAAGCCAACATCATCGTCGGGCAGGTGATTAATCCTGATATCCGTGAAGAACTGATCATCACGGTCATTGCAACCGGGTTTGAGCGAGGTGAGAACTCATCGGCGGTCGGGACGGATGCGGATCGAGCACAACATCGGCTGACCAAGCCGATCCAGCCCGTGTTGGCCGGTGTGGTCGCCTCGCTTTCCACCGAGCGACCAGTGAAGGATCTCGACCGCCCGACCTTTTTACGGCGTCTGAGTGAAGCACGAGAGTCAGCGGATCGAGCAGGGCTCACGGCCGAGGACGAGTGGGATGTCCCGACGTTTCTTCGCAAACAAACCGACTAGTCTTGTTCTACATCATCGGATGATGGCAGGGTGAGAGGCGAGATGATGAGCCCATCAATCATAACCGTACCGGCGTTTTCGGATCCAAGAAATCGAGCCCGCCACTTTTTTGGAACAAGGCAACATACCATGGAGCTTGATCTCGAACTCGGCGTCCCTCAACAAGGCGTCGCTGGGGCGGGAACCGCATCCTGGACGCTGACCGTGAAGCAAGTGCATGGAACAGACGCGCTCGTGGTGGATCGTGCGCTGACTCCAACGGATCGCTTCGTGGGAGGGTGGGACGCCTTGGTCACCGATCAGCCAGGGGTGATGGTTGCAGTGCGGACGGCGGATTGCGTTCCTGTGTTGATGCATGATCCCGTCCATCGAGTGGTCGCGGCGGTGCACGCCGGTTGGCGAGGGGCCGTAGCCGGGATCGTCCCGAAGACCATGGCCCTGTTGGCGTCGCGTTTTGGATCACGGCCGGAGCAGGTGCGTATCAGTATTGGTCCATCTGCTGGCGTCTGTTGCTATGAGGTCGACGAACCGGTGCTTGATGGTCTTCGGCAAGGTCTGTCGAGTTGGGAAAAAGTAGTTCGACATAGAAAGGGTGGGAGTGCGCATTTGGATTTGAAAGCCCTGATCCACCAGCAGGTACGGACGCATGGCGCCGCGCCACAACGTGTGACGACCGTCAACCTCTGTACGATTTGTCATGACGACCTCTTTTTTTCGTATCGTCGAGAGGGAAAAGTCAACGGAACCATGGTGAGCGCGATTGGCTTGCCGGTGAAACGAGGATAAACTGACCTGTGTCAGAATCGTCTGTGACCGCTCGGAGAGACACGGGTCGTTCCCGTAGGGGGACACGATGCCTGAGCGAGGGGTATGGAAGCATTTATTGGAGAAACAATCGCCCAACGTGTCCAATCCGTACTGGCAAGGATTCGGTCGGCTGAAGAAAAAGCCGGACGCCCTTCCGGAAGCGTGCGACTCGTGGCGGCGACAAAGACTGTTGCGGTCGACCGTATCCAGGAAGGGATCAGCGCCGGTCTGACGATTTTAGGTGAAAATCGCGTTCAGGAAGCGCTTCCGAAGTTGGCGGCTCTTGCAGGGACATCGGTGCGCTGGCATTTCCTCGGGCAGCTGCAGCGAAGGAAGGTGCGATCGGTGATCGGCCAATTCGATCTGATCCATTCGGTCGACAGTGTGGATCTGGCCCAAGAAATCGAACGGAGGGCTGGTGAAAGCGGCTGTCGTCAGGGCATGTTGATTGAGGTCAATATCGGAGAGGAGCCGACGAAGGCAGGCATTCCTCCAAGAAATGTGGTGGAGGCTGTCAGGGCCATGGCAGAGTTCCCTCACCTCGATATTCGAGGCCTCATGGCCATTCCTCCGCAGACTGATGATCCTGAAGCGGCCAGACCCTATTTTAAAAAACTTCATGACCTGGCCCGGGAGATCGTGGCATGCACGATCCGATCTGTAAGCATGGAAGAACTGTCGATGGGTATGTCGAACGACTACGAGGTTGCCATCGAGGAAGGGGCGACGCTGGTGCGAGTCGGCAGCGCGATTTTTGGGGCGCGCCATGTCTAATGCGACGCGCATGAATACGTTGGGGTTTCTCGGCGGTGGGCGAATGGCCGAGGCACTGATCACTGGTGTGCTCTCGACACAACACTACCGCTCCGACCAGATCTACGTGGCCGACCCCGATGCGGGTCGGTTAGACCATCTCAAAACACGCTATGGAATTCAGGTTTGCTCGACGAACCATGAGGTCGTTAGAGTAAGCGATATTGTCGTGTTGGCTGTGAAACCGCAGGTGATGGCTGATGCCCTCGGTGGGATTCGCGATACGTTGAAGGACCAGCTGGTGATCTCAGTCGCAGCCGGCGTCACGATCCGTCGACTGAGGGAGCTGTGTGGTCAGACTACCCGCGTCGTCCGCGCGATGCCCAATACACCGGCGATGGTTGGAGAAGGAATCGCGGCGTTGGCTATCGGTCCGAATGTGGAAGCGAGTGCCGTCGATTGTGCACGCCGGATCTTTGAGTCGGTCGGGCGAGTCGTCTCGATTGAGGAGCGGCTGATGGATGCCGTCACCGGCTTGAGCGGAAGCGGGCCTGCCTACGTCTTTCTCATGATTGAAGCGATGGCCGACGGCGGGGTAAAAATGGGCCTTTCACGGGAGACGGCCAGTCTGCTCGCGGCACAGACAGTGCTCGGGGCTGCGCGGATGGTATTAGAGACCGGGCAACACCCGGCACGGTTGAAGGATCAGGTAGCCTCTCCCGGTGGCACCACAATAGCCGGTTTGCACCGATTGGAGCAGGGGGGGATTCGGGCTGTGCTCATCGATGCGATTGAAACTGCGACGAAGCGTTCTCAGGAGCTTGGAGGCTGATGTTTGTAATGGGAAATACCTTGTTGGGAATAGCGACGGTGTTAGACTATTTATTGACGTTTTATAGCTGGATCATTATTGCGCGGGCGCTCATATCGTGGGTGAATCCGGATCCCTGGAACCCCATCGTTCAATTCTTGACCCGCGTGACGGAACCAGTGCTTGATCCAATTCGGCGACGGGTCAGCATGGGCATGGGGATCGACTTGTCGCCGCTGATTGCCATCGCCGCCATCTGGTTTCTGCAGATTGCCGTCGTCCAGTCGATGAAGGATGCGGCGTTACGAATGAATTGAGTTCATCAAGGGGGAAGGCCATGAAGATTACACCGCTCGACATTCAGCAGATGGTTTTTCGGGTTAAGCTTCGTGGCTACGATCGTGAGGAAGTAAACCGTTTCCTCGAAGACATCGCCCAAACCGTCGAACTTTTGAATCGTGACAATGCCATGCTGCGCGATCGTATCGATTCGCTTGAGCAGCAAGTATCGGACCTTAAGCGGACCGAAACGACGTTATCCAATACCCTGGTGTCGGCTCAGTCGTTGGCCGAGGATGTCAAGCGGAGCGCCCAGCGTGATGCGGATTTGATCGTCAAAGAAGCTGAGCTCAAAGCCGGGGAGCTGTTTCGGCAAGCCCGTGCTGAGTTGGGAGACACGCAGCGAGACCTTGCCGTCCTGCAGAAGCAACGGTTGCTCATGGTCGAGCGAATGCGCGCGACGCTAAACACCTTTGAGCGGATGTTGGATGTGGAGGCCAGCGAGGCCTATCAAGGGCATAGCCCTGTGCGTGAGGAAAAGATGGAAGGTGAGTCGACCCCTGCCCGGTAACCTCGACCGTTAATGGCAGAGCCGCCCGTCGACACACCATTGCGCTTCTGGCGCCTATCGGAGCGGCCTTCTCTCCATGCCTGATTTGGATCTTGTGCAAGCAGCGCTCGACCGAGCCGTTGCGGATGGTGTATTCCCCGGGGCGGTGTTGGCTGTACGGCACAGGGACCGGCCGATAGCGCGCTACTCTGCCGGCCGGCTCTCGACAGACCCTCCCGGACTTCCCGTCACCCCAGCCACGACCTATGATCTGGCTTCATTGACCAAGCCACTGGCAACCGTAACGTCCCTCGTGATTCTCATTCAGAACGGGCGCTGTCGGCTTGATGATTGTGTGGTTGACCATCTCCCGGAATGCGCCGATACTCAGATCGGGTCGGCTACACTACGCCACCTCCTGACCCATGCATCCGGGTTACCAGGGTGGCGAGGCTACTACGAGCGGCTGAACGCGAGTGGGCGAGTTCCTGCGTCGAACCAAGAGCGGGCCGCTGCGAAACAGTCCATGCTCGATTGCATTCGGTCCGAAGGGCTGATCTATGAACGAGGCACACGCAGCCTCTATAGCGACCTTGGGTTCATGCTCCTTGGCTTCGTCATCGAGCGCTGCGGGGGAGAGTCGCTCAGCGTGTTCTTCCAGGACCGTATCCTGGCATCATTGGGTGAACCTAGCCTTGGATTTGTTTTGCCGGAGCGGGTATCGGAGTTTCTGGAAGCGAAGACGAAACAGGGCGGTGGCGTTGCGCCGACAGAAGTAGATCCGTGGCGAGGGAGGTTTTTGTGTGGAGAAGTGCATGATGAGAATGCCGCGGCATTGGGGGGCGAAGCCGGTCATGCGGGGTTATTCGGGACTGCTGAGGCCGTATTGGCAATCACCGATATCTGGATGCAAGCCTATCGTGGGCGAACCTCCCTCCTTGAGCAGGACCTTGTGCGAGAATTCACCAGGCGACAGGATCAGGTGGGCTCTTCCAGCTGGGCCCTTGGGTGGGACACGCCGTCAGGGCTTTCATCGGCGGGGACGTATTTTTCCGCTCGATCGTTCGGCCACCTGGGCTATACGGGAACATCAATCTGGATTGATCCGGAGCAGGAACTTGAGGTCGTGCTTCTCTCGAATCGGGTCCATCCGACGCGAAAAAACGAAGGCATCCGAGCGTTTCGTCCGATCATTCACGATGTGGTCTATCGCGAGTGTGTCGGCGACGGTCATGGAAGGTCTGGGTAGTCGATCCACGTCTCCTTCTCCGCAAGGTAGCGAGTCCCCTTGAAATTAGCCCTGGTCCGTAAACGGCTGAACCCTGACTCCTGAAGTTTCTTCACGAGCTCCTTCACCGTTGCGGCGATGGTCTGGTGCGCCTGGCTCTCCACAATGAAGGCTTCATACATCACCTTGGCTGAGTATCCCGCAGTTGTCCGATTCACCAAGATGGCACGGTTGAAATATCGGTCGCTCGGGTCCACCCCTTCGACCTGATGTTTCTCAACCAATCCTTCCTTTTTGAACATCAGTGGCAGCGTGCTCATGGTTGGCTGGTCCTCCCCGAAACGGTTAATGTCGAGAGCAGGCTGATTATAAGAGGTGATTGCTCATCGCTGCAACTCGTTGACAAGACTGGCTTCGATTACTATGATCTCCCCCCTTAACCAGATCACAATGAAGACGTGTTAGCCCCGCCGTATGAATATCCCCAATAGCCTCACGATTCTGCGCATTCTCCTTGTTCCGGTCTATATCGGGTTTATGACCTATGGAGCCTATGGATACGCATTGGCGACCCTCCTCACCGCAGGGTTGACCGATGGGATCGATGGATATCTTGCCCGTAAACTCAATCAGCGCACGAGATTGGGCACCTTGCTTGACCCATTGGCGGACAAAGTCCTCCTAACCTCTAGTTTCATCTCACTGGCTGTCTTGCATTTGATTCCATCCTGGTTGGTCATTCTTGTGGTCAGCAGAGACTTGATTCTCCTCTTGGGTACGGCAGTCGCCCATGTGACCAGTACTCCGATCAACGTCAAGCCGACTTTCCTCGGGAAAGGGACGACCCTGCTGCAATTGAGCTATGTGCTTCTGGTTGTTCTCTTAACGTGGCGAGGGCTTGATCTTGCCATGCTCACGCCGCTGCTCATGATGATGGTCGGGTTTACCCTTGCCTCAGGCCTCCATTACCTCTACCGAGGGTTTCGCGACACCAACGCGGCGTCTCCGCCTGCCTAGTGACACCAGTCATCACTCGGCCCATCAATGTCGGGTAGGTAAATAATTCAATAGTTTTTGACAGGTTTTCGACCCCCCAGTAGACTCACTTCGTAGTCCTAGGCATTTCCTACAAACGGCTCTACGAGCCACAACAGGATAGAAACGCTATGGCCACGTTTGCGTATGTTGGACGGAGCAAATCGGGTGCGGTGAAGAAGGGCGAGCTTGTCGCCAAGTCGCGCGATGAAGCGGTCGAGCAACTGCGCAAGCAAAGCGTGGTGGTGACCAGCCTTGAGGAAAAAGCCGGTAAGGGGGGATTCAGTCTAAGTTTCGGCAGCGGTGTGAGCGAAAAAGATCTGGTGGTTTTTACGAGGCAATTCGGGACCATGATCAATGCCGGATTGCCGCTGATTCAATGTTTAGAAATTCTCTCTACCCAATCTGAAAATGCAGCATTGAGAAAATCGGTGGGTGAGATTCGAGTGCAGGTCGAGGGTGGCTCCACCTTTTCCGATGCGCTCCGCAAACATCCGAAGATCTTCGACGACTTGTACGTCAACATGGTGCATGCTGGTGAGGTCGGCGGGTTGCTCGATACTATTCTGAGCCGTCTCTCGAAGCACATTGAAAAGGCGATGAAACTCAAGGGACAGATCAAGAGCGCCATGGTCTATCCGGCGGCCATCGTCGGCATCGCGGCGATCGTGATTACGGTGCTGATGATCTGGGTCATTCCGGTCTTCGAAAAGATGTTCAAGGAAATGTCCGGGGGAAAGATGGCGTTGCCCGCGCCGACGCAGATGGTCATCGACATGAGTAACTTCGTGCAAGGGAATTGGTACATCATTCTCGCGGTCATTATAGGGTCGGTGGTGGCGATCAAAAAATACTATGGGACACCACAGGGAAGGCTAGCGATCGATAAGCTGTTGCTGAAGCTCCCGGTGTTCGGCGATCTGATCAGGAAAGCATCAGTGGCCAAATTTACCAGAACATTGGGGACCCTTCTGGCAAGCGGTGTCCCGCTGTTGGAAGCCTTGACGATCTGTGCAAAAACGTCCGGCAACAAGGTGGTGGAAGGGGCCCTGCTTGACGCCAAAGTCAGCATCAGTGGCGGAAAAACGATCGCCGAGCCTCTGGCGAAAAGCGGGACTTTCCCTAAGATGGTCACGCACATGATTTCCGTCGGAGAGTCGACGGGCGCGTTGGACACCATGCTGGGAAAGATTGCCGATTTCTATGAGGACGAAGTCGATGAGGCGGTCGGCAACCTCACCGCGCTCCTGGAGCCTATGATGATGGTGTTCTTGGGCACGACGGTCGGATTCATCGTGGTCGCCATGTATCTACCGATCTTTACGATGGCCTCCGCGATCGGGTAGGCCGATCGACCATGCAGACCTAAACTGGCGCTTGGCTTTCTCAACCGGGATAGCCAAGTCGTCCACCTCCCGATGACTCCTCGGCCATCCAGAATGAAGCACAGGCATTCTCGCAACACTTCCGTCTCCTAGCCGGAGTTCCACTCTATGGGCGATATCAAAACCAGAATTTACTGGTTGATGGGATGGCGAGTCGTCATCGTCACACTCTTGCTGGGGTTGTCCCTTGCCTTTCAGGTTACGAAAGGTGAGCCTGTTGAAACCTTCTATGCCCTGATCGTCTTCACCTACGCGGTTACGATTATCTATGCGCTCGTGGTCCGAACACTATCGAGCCCGGACATGCTTGTGCAATTTGCCTGGGTGCAGATCCTGATTGACTTCTTGCTCGAGACGATTCTTATCGCACGGACAGGAGGAATCGAAAGTCCGTTTGCGGTGCTCTACGTCATCAGTGTGACAGTGGCCAGCCTCGTCCCACGTCGACGGGTGGGCTTGCTGACCGCGAGCTTGTGCATCATCCTTTTCGGGATCTTAACGAATGTTCAACTCCATGGGTTGGTTGAAGGATGGGGATGGTTGCCCCACACTCGACTCAGCGCTGCTGAAACGCTGCATGCATTCGGTGTCTACGGTTTGGCGTTTCTGGTCGTTGGGTTTCTGAGCGGAGCGCTTGCTGATCAACTTGGCCAAGCTGATCTTTCGCTTCGTGAAAAAGAACAGGGATTAAGCCGACTGCGGGCATTCCACGAAAACATTGTCCACAGTATCAGCAGCGGAGTGTTTACGACAGACGAACATGGTCGGATCACGTCGTTCAACCCTGCGGCGCAGGAAGCCACAGGTTACGATTTCGAGCAGGTCCGGGGACGCCCTTGGCGGGAAGTGTTCGATTGGCATCCAAGCCCGCTCGAAAATGAGCGCACGCAGGATGTCTCCGCCAACATCCGATTTGATGTGGAGTGCAAGCGCTCCGACGGCAATCGATTGATTCTTGGGATGACGCTGGCGCCGTTGCATGCGGGGGGAGAGCACAAAGGCTTGGTTGGAGTGTTTAAGGATCTGACCCAGATACGGGATCTGGAAGAGGAAATGCAACGCAAACAATGGCTTGCCAGCCTTGGAGAAATGTCGGCAGGTATGGCTCATGAGATCCGCAATCCCTTGGGTGCGCTGGCCGGCGCGATGCAAATGCTCCGGAAAGATCTCCAGGCCGATGAGACGAGTCAGCGTCTCATGGACATCGCGATTCGGGAAGCCAGGAGGTTGGATGCAATCATTACCGAGTTTCTCCAATATGCGAGGCCTCCGGCCCTGAATCTGGCAGAGTACGATTTAAACAAAGTCCTTGCTGAGACTCTGGATCTAGTACAACATGAAGCACGGAGTCGAAGAGGTATTTCTATTAGGGCCGTCCCCTGTGCTGAGACGTTGCGGGCACAAGTCGATCAAGATCAGATGAAGCAGGTCTTCTGGAATCTGGCGGTGAATGCGTTCGATGCCATGCCTGCCGGAGGGGAACTGACGATCACGACGGGGAGCAGGCACGTCGATATCGCTGGACGCAGGGCGGATGTGATTGAAGTCTCGTTTCATGACAGTGGGGAAGGCATCCCGAAGAAAAATCTGGATAAGATCTTCCTTCCGTTCTTTACGACCAAGCAAAGAGGATCAGGGTTAGGTTTAGCGGCGGTCCATCGTATCGTGGATCAGCACGGCGGGTGGATCAAGGTGGAAAGTCAGGAAGGTCAGGGGACCAAATTCGGAGTCTGCCTGCCCCGCACGGTAGAGGCTGGGGTGCGCTTATGGCATGAGGGTCGAGAGCCGTGGAAAAGATTCTAGTCGTCGATGATGAAGAAAGTCTGCGCGAGGTCTTGAGCATTATGCTCAAACGGGCAGGCTATGCGGTCACCAGCGTGAATGACGGAGAGGAGGCGACCGAGCTCATCCATAAAGAAATTTTCGATCTCGTGATTACTGATCTGCGGATGCCCAAGATCGACGGCATGGAGCTCCTTAAAGCCGTAAAATCTGCCTCGCCGGAGACCGTCGTACTCATCATTACGGCGTTTGCGACGGCCGATTCTGCCGTCGAAGCGATGAAACACGGGGCTTATGATTATCTGACGAAACCGTTCCAAGTTGACGAAGTGCAGCTGATCATCCGAAACGCGTTGGAAAAGCGACGTCTCACGACCGAAAACATGTTGCTCAAGCGTGAGATGGCGAGCCAGTCGTCATTCGCGCAGCTGGTCGGCCAAAGCGAGGCGATGCAGAAAGTCTTCGACGTTGTGCGAAAAGTCGCTGACTCAAAGAGCAATGTCCTCATCTGCGGCGAAAGTGGAACGGGAAAGGAATTGGTCGCGCGCGCCATTCACTACAACAGCGCGAGAAGCAGCCTTCCGTTTGTGGCCGTCAACTGTAGCGCCGTGCCGGAAACGCTGCTGGAAAGCGAGTTGTTCGGCCATATGAAAGGATCGTTCACCGGAGCCATCTCCAACAAGGCAGGGCTATTCGAGATCGCGAACGGGGGCACCATCTTTCTAGATGAAATCGGTGATACCACTCCCACCATTCAAGTAAAACTGCTGCGGGTCATCCAAGAACGTGAATTTCGCCGAGTGGGCGGCAGTCAAGATATCAAGGTTGATGTGCGCATCGTTGCGGCGACCAACAAGGATCTAGAAAAGGCGGTCGCGGATGGTTCATTTCGAGAAGACCTGTACTATCGATTGGACGTGATTCCCATCCGGCTTCCCCCGTTGCGCATGCGAACCGGTGATATCCCGTTGCTGGTCACTCACTTTCTGGAGCGATTTTCAAAGGAAAGCGGGAAGCCGAAGCCTGTGATCAGCACAGAGGGCATGCGCGTGCTCTTGGAGCATGAATGGAGAGGCAACGTTCGAGAGCTGGAGAATCTGATCGAGCGGGTGGTCGCATTCTTTACGGAAGGGCCGGTCTCCGACGCCGATGTGCGCGGATGGCTCCATCGGCCCACGGCGCAGGCGCAGCCGCCGGCCATGCCGCTGGATCTGACCGATGAAGGCCTGGACCTTGAAGGTCTGATCAACGGCATAGAAAAAGATCTGTTACTTAAGGCGCTGGAGCGATCGAAATGGGTGAAGAAGAAAGCGGCCCGCATGCTTCGGTTGAACACCAGATCGTTTCGGTATCGATTGGAGAAGTATGCTATAAAAGGAGGTCGTGACTAACCCGTCTTCTGAGCTGAGCCTTCAACCGACCCACATCACAGTTTACGCACCCGCCAAGATCAATCTCGTTCTCCGTATTCTCGACCGTCGATCTGACGGATATCACAATCTGTGGTCTCTGATGCAGACCGTACGGTTGGAGGACGAGCTCTCGATATCGCTCAACCAACAGCATGCGGCTATCCACCTGCATTGTGATGATCCGTCCCTCAAGACGGACCGTTCGAACCTTGTGTATCGTGCTGCAGCGGCGGTTCTTGAGCAGTGTGGGAAAACCGTGGGAGTGGATATCGACCTTACCAAACGAATCCCAATGGGGGCTGGTTTAGGTGGAGGCAGCAGCGATGCCGCAGCCACCATCATTGGGTTGAATCGGATCTTGAAGCTGGGGTGGTCGCCGAGCAAAATGGCGCAAGTCGGGCAAGTGCTGGGAAGCGATGTGCCGTTCTTCTTTTTTGCTCCAGCCGCGACGGTGACCGGACGGGGTGAAACCGTGACGCCGGTTCGAATTTTGGAAAGCCGATGGGTGGTGTTGGTCAACCCTGGCTTCCCGGTCGAAACCAAATGGGCATATCAACAGCTCGCTGAGACGCGAGCAGGGGTGGCCCTGGTTTCCCCTTCCCACACGGCATTGGAGAAGGCGCAGCAGCTAACCTGGAAACAGGTACTGCAGGTGGCTGAGAACGACTTCGAGACACCGGTGTTTAAGACCTATCCGCTCCTGCGTGACATCAAACAGCAACTCCTAGCCCAGGGAGCTGAAGTCGGACTACTCTCCGGCAGTGGGGCGACCGTATTCGGTATTTTTCATGATGAGGCCGGAGCTCGTTCAGCTCAGGCATCCTTTCGGAATGATCGGACATTCAAGGTCATTGTGGCGGACACCCACCGGGAATCGTAGTTGATTGGTACCCTCGTGCCAGCTGGCTGTTTATTGACATAAGCCCTGCATTTCCGATACATTTTCCCCTTTGATTGGCTTCCCCAGTAGTGTGTGCAGCAAACGAGAGGTGTGGCGTAGTAAGGCCACGGTCCCTCACCGCACAAGAACCACTTGAGAATCCAGTACGGTATGGAACGGATGGGTGTGTAGTTTACGGAAGTTGTCATGAACAGAGAGCTGAAAATTTTCTCCGGCAACGCCAATCTTTCCCTTTCTCGTGAGATTTGTGCCTATCTGGGGCAAAAGTTGGGTGAGGCGACCGTCTCTTCATTCAGCGACGGGGAAATTCGCGTCAAGATCGACGAAAACGTGCGTGGGGCCGATGTGTTCGTCGTGCAGTCCTGTTGTCAGCCCGTGAATGATTCGCTGATGGAATTGCTGATCATCGTCGATGCGTTAAAACGGTCGTCCGCCAACCGGATCACTGCGGTGATTCCCTACTTCGGATACGCGCGTCAGGATCGAAAGGATCAACCTCGAGTTCCGATTACGGCGAAGTTGGTCGCCGATTTGATCACGACTGCCGGAGCGGATCGTGTGCTGTCGATGGACTTGCACGCCGGACAAATCCAAGGGTTTTTTAATGTGCCGGTCGATCACTTGTACGCGCTCCCGGTTCTGTTGGACTACATTGTGAAGAAAAAAATTCCGGATCTGGTGGTGGTCTCGCCTGATGCGGGCGGAGTGGAGCGGGCAAGGGCGTTCGCCAAGCGTCTCCAAGCCAACTTAGCGATCATTGATAAACGGCGAGAAGGTCCAAACCAGGCGCAAATCATGAATATCATCGGTGACGTGCAAGGGAAGCGAGTGTTGCTCCTGGACGATATGATCGATACGGCCGGTACCATTGTTCAGGGCGCTCAAGCATGCCTCGATCATGGAGCGAGAGACGTGATAACGGCCTGTACCCATGCGGTGCTATCAGGCCCGGCGTTGGAACGTTTGCAAGCGTCGTGTCTTTCCCAAGTGGTGATTACCAACACCATTCCGATGAGAGGGAAGGAGTTAATCTGTCCTAAATTGCATCAATTGTCGGTCGCGCCGTTGTTGGGCGAAGCCATCCGGCGCATTCATGAGGATGAGTCGGTAAGTTCATTATTTGCCTAGGTAGGTCTATCCAAATAGCGTATCTCGTCAGCAGTCGAGGAGACGGAGGAATATCATGAAATTTGATCTGACGGTAGCACTGAGAGAGCGAGCGGGGAAGGGGGCTGCGAGGTCGATGCGTCGGGCAGGAAAAATCCCGGCGGTGCTCTATGGTCAGGGGGATTGTCTGTCGCTGACGATGAACCCAGATGAATTAACGAAAATTTTGAAGTCTCATGCGGGAAGCACCGCGTTGATTTCGCTCACGGTGGACGGCGCCAGTTCAGGGAAAAATCGCACCGCGCTCTTGCGTGACTATCAAGTCGATCCGGTGACGGGCGCTGTGTTGCATGCGGATCTCTTCGAAATTTCCATGGCGAAGCCGATTCGTGTCAAGGTTCCGATCAAGGTAATCGGGACTACCCCAGCGGGTGTGAAGGAAGGCGGTGTCTTCCACCATAACATGCGGGATGTGCATGTCGAATGTTTGCCCGCCGCTCTGCCTGACCTGGTTGAAGTCGATGCCTCCGCCTTGACCATTGGGGCGGGTATCCATGTGAAGGAACTTGCTGCGGTTGAAGGCGTCCGATTCTTGGACGAACCAGATCAAATGGTCGTCAGCGTGGCCGCGCCGATGACGGATGCCAAACTCGAAGCCTTGCTTTCGAGCACCCCAGGCGCTACAGGGGAACCTGAAGTCCTTGCGAAAGGTAAGGAGGCGGCTGAAGGGGCTGAACCAGCCAAAGCCGGAGCGGCGGCTAAAGGTGGCGCAGCGTCGGCTGCCGGTGATGCGAAGGGCGGGGATAAGAAAGAGGCTGCGGCTCCCAAGGCGGATAAGAAAGAAGCTGAAAAGAAGAAGTAATATTGCATCTTCTGGTTGGACTGGGCAATCCTGGAAAAGCCTATGCCCAGACCCGTCACAATGTCGGCATGTGGGTCATCGAACGGGCAGCCGCTCGATGGTCCATCCGGCTCTCACCACGCGGATCCGCTCAACGCGGATCCGGGCGACTGGGGAAAGAGCAGGTCGAGCTGGCTGGTTTGCTCGACTGGATGAATGTCACTGGCCCCCCGCTGAAAGGCCTGCTGCGAGAATTCGCGCTGTCCACGAGCGAACTCATTGTCGTACATGATGATCTGGATTTGGAGCCAGGGCGGTTGCGTATCAAGCTCGCCGGCGGGCATGGCGGCCATAACGGTATCAAATCCATCATCGAAGCGCTCGGGACCCTACAGTTCGTGCGGTTGAAGATCGGGATTGGAAGACCCGCCGGAGGGCGAGACTCCGCCGACTATGTCCTCGAATCTGTGGCCAAAGACGAGATGACTGTCATTGCCCCCTGCCTGGAGCGAGCCGTTGATGCACTGGAATGTCTGATTCATCGAGGAGCAGAAGCAGCCATGAATCAGTTTAATGTCAGGGACAAGGTGCGTGACGAAAGAGAGGAAAAGACCTGATGGGATTGTGTTGCGGTATGATCGGCCTCCCGAACGTCGGGAAGACGACCGTGTTCAATGCGTTGACCGGCGGCGCCGCCCTGGCGGCCAACTATCCGTTTGCAACGGTTGATCCGAATACCGGCATCGCGCTGGTGCCTGATCCACGTCTCATCAAGCTGACCCAAATCTTTGCCTCGAAGAAGACGACCTACAGCACGCTGGAGGTTCGGGATATCGCCGGATTAGTTGAAGGAGCCAGTAAAGGAGAAGGTCTCGGGAACCAGTTCCTCGGCCACATCCGTGAAGTGGATGCGTTACTTCACGTGGTTCGTTGTTTTCAAGGCACCGATGTCGTCCATGTCAGCGGGGGGATTGATCCACTCCGTGACATCGGCGTGATCGAAACTGAGCTGATGTTGTCCGATCTGGAGACGCTTGATAGGAGGAAGCAGAAAACTGAGAAAAAAGTTCGAGCCGGCGATAAAAAGGCCGCCTTTGAAGTAGAATTTCTCGCCAAGCTCATCGGAATGCTCGATAAAGGTGAGTGGCTCGGCAATCGGGAATACACGCCTGAAGAACGCGTCATTCTCAACGAATGTCAGTTGCTCTCGGCCAAGCCGGTGCTGTTTGTCGCCAATGTATCCGAAGGAAGGCATGCCGATGAAGCCATGGTTCAAACCGTGCGCGAGTTTGCGGCAAAACGAGGGGCCAGGGTCGTCACGATCTGCGGGCAACTTGAAGCGGAGCTGTCGTCGTTACCAGAGGACGAGCGAGCGGATTTTCTAAAGGAAATGGGTCTGACCGAGTCCGGCCTCGTACGATTGACACGAGAAGCCTATACGTTGCTGGATCTGATCACGTTTTTCACTGCAGGGGAGACCGAATCTAGAGCCTGGCCGATCCCACAAGGCATGAAGGCGCCACAAGCAGCGGGGAAAATCCATTCTGATATGGAGCGTGGCTTCATCCGAGCTGAAGTCTATCACTACGATGATTTGCTGGTCTGTGGATCGGAGGCGAAGGTGAAAGAGAAGGGATTATTTCGCTTGGAAGGTAAAGACTACATCATCAAAGAAGCGGACATCGTGTACTTTCGGTTCAACGTGTAGACACTGTTCGTGAATCCAGCTCAAATTTCCGCCTGATCAATCTCTTCTTCCGGTACTACCCCTTGTCGCATAAGAAGAGCCGATACGATTAAAAACGACAACGTGTTTCACGCAGGGACTAGGTTTCTTTCAACAGGGACCTGCTCAGACATCACACGATCGAGTCGATGTCGGGTGATCGTCGGTAGGCGGATAAACTCAACGCCGAACGTATTGTCTTGTACCCAGCGGATTTTCCCTAGCTCGATGAACAGCGAGGATGTGGGATCGGGCAAGATAACGCTCAGTTTGACATAGCTTCCCGTGAGCACCGTCCGTTCACAAGTTACCGAACAGCCTGAAAGGGATAGGTTGGAAACGACCCCCTCTCCTACAAAAGGGGCGCCCCCAAATATCACAGGAAATGCCACAGGAAGCCGTTGATGGATTCGCCAATTCATCGTGGTGTCTGTCATTCCTAGGCCCTCCGTAGCCCCGCAGTCTATCGAGGCGGCTGGCATTGGACTATTCCTCGGAGGAGGGGCCAGTGGCATACCAACAGACGGTTTGATGCATTAGGCGCTGGATCGAGTGTTGTGGACGGTGGTTAGATCAGCCCCTCGCTAGGGCTCTTGTTGCTTAGACGATTCCAAACATTCTACGGCTTTAGGGTCTGACGATTGGTTCGTCAGGTGGGGAAGGAATAACGGTTGAGGGGAGCTCTAATCGCTCAAGAACATCCTGTTTAAGTTTTGTGGGTTCTTCAATACGGTTATCGCGCTGGAGCGAATTGACATCTCTAGCCTTTCGCGCATTCAACTCAACCATGTCAGCATCGTCTCGAATCAGATGCGGAGTGAGAAACACGAGAAGGTTCAGCTTCTCAACCTGGCGGTTTTGAGATTTGAAAAGCCATCCCAACCAGGGGATATCGCCCAACAGAGGGACTTTTCGTTCACTGAGGGTGATATTGTCGCGCACCAGTCCACCAACCACGAGGGTCTGTTGATCCTGAGCCACTGTGGTGGTTTCCATCGAGCGCTTGGTGGTGGTGGGACCGACCGGAATGCTCGCCGTGCCAGACCCAATGGTTTGAGCCACATTTTCTGCGATGGCGGTAATCTCTTGCTTGATTTCAAGACGAATCAGATCGTCTTCAAGGACCTGGGGGGTCAACTCCAAGGTGACGCCGACGTCTTTTCGTTCGATTGTCACGAGGGTTCCACCGGTAATACCTTGAGCCTGTCCGGTCGGAAAAGGTCGATTCTCCCCCACAACGATCTTGGCCTTTTGATTGTCTGCTGCAAGAACTTGGGGTGTTGAAAGGATATTCGTGTCCGTGAGGTTCATCAGCAAGTTCATGAAGGCGCGAATGTTGATCGTGTTTAAGATCGTTGTGGCGCCCCCCGTAGCTCCACCAGCGGCAACACCACTAATGGCCTGAGCCACAGTTGCCAGATCTTCAGGGGATCGATTAAATCCACCGAGCCCCTGTACAAACCCATCCTTGCCTGCTCCAAGAACCTGAACCGGGTCGGTACCGATTTGCCGTAGCCGGTCAACCTGAACCTCCAAAATGACGGCCTCCACAAAGACCTGCTTGCGCCGGATATCCAAATCACGAATCACTGACCGAAGATGGCTCCATGCGACCTTGGTCGAGCTGATGATGACCGAGTTAGTTGCCTTATCGGCGAACACTTGGACGGGGGCTTCAAATTCCGTCAGGGGTCTAATCGGTGGGCGAGTGCCGGGAGTAATCTGGGCCACGGTTTGTGAACGCGCCACCAGATTGGTCAGCACAGCGGCCAGATCGGTCGCATTCGCGTGTTTGAGTTTGTAGACAAACACACCACGCTCCGGTGGCAAGTCGCCCATGGGAACGATTTGATAGAGATTGTCTCCTTTTGGAACGACACCTATCCGAGCTGCTTCCAGCGCAGCCACGAACATGTTGAACGCCTGTTCCGATGAAACCTTACTGGGCGAGAACACCGAGATCTTCCCGCCTTGCTTCTTGATTGTTTCATCCAAGACGAAGTTCTTGCCGGTGAGCTCACTAATAAATCGCACAAAGACGGGAATCTCGACGTCGTTGAAATCAAGTGCAACTTTGACCGGTTGAGCCCCCCAGGCCTGCAGAATCCCATGATGAGAGAATGGGAACAGGACGAGTATGAGGAAGAATAGCCAAGCCACGCCAGGCCGAAGTCTTCCGTGAGTTTCTGATGACGGTTTGACGCTTATGGGGTGTTGCACGATGGACTTGTAATTCCGGGGTATCGGCTAACCGTGATATCAGCTTCTGACGGTATCACAAGCCAATCGAGAGACTCAACCAGGATAAATCTCTTCAAAGGAGATGAATAGGCGGCCGACTTGAGGGCTTCCAATATGCCCTAGACACTCCAGCTAGTCATTCTGAACCCTTGGAGCGCTCTTCTCAGAGCCCCTACAACGCATTGGGGCCAATTGCCTGTCAAATCCCGATGGCCGTTAAATACTTTTTTGAAAAAACCGATAAGAGAGAAGGGGATATGAGGGAGAGGTTAAAGAATGGATCACAACGCCATCCACGATAAGGTTGGAGTTTTTGCGCAACAATTGCTCGTTGAGGCGAAGGGGGACCCCCTCCGGGCGTTAGGACTCCTCGTCCTCGTGTTGGATGGTCCAGAGCTCTTATCCCTTGATCACTCCTGGCGCCTCGTAACTGAGGTGCGGCGTATTCTGTTGCCTGAGTCTGCGGGGGAGCTTCCCGTTCCCATTCGGCATCTCGTCGGAGCTTCATCCTGGGAGGGCGAGCAACACTGTCTTCGTTGTGGGAAAATCTTGATTAAGCAGCTACAAGCGCCTGTGGAATCACTCCTCCCAGGGTATGTGTTTGAAGTCGGTTCGCGTGTAACCTCCGAACAGTTTGAAAACTATAGAGTCTGTGGTTAACGACCTGGTTTCGATCTAGTCCAGTTGGTGATTAGTGTACGCACGCCATTGGTTCTACAGAAAATAGGGAGATCGGTAGATCAAATATCCAGTCCATCACCAGCCGTAGGCCGGCACGGGTGTCGTTATCGTCCAATTATGGATGGGCGACAGGAATTCCTGGTGAACAGGCCATATAAACAATGGATTTGTAATGGCTTCATGGCAAGGTCACAAGTCCGTGTATGGCACTTGGTTTGCATGCTCCCCACAAGTTCTACCCCTGTGCGGGCATCCAATTTTTCGTGGGACCATAGATGGACAACCGGTTGGTTGCCCAAGGTCTTGGTTTCATAGGGATTTGATAAGGTCGTACCGTGCGTTGGAATAAGAAAGCTCCTGTAAAATCAGATAAAACGCAGACTGTCCGTAGTCAGAAGCGTGGCGTGGTGGGCTACAGCAAGAAGACCGCTCTTCTTGAAGAGGCCATCACCCAGATGAACACGGGCAAGTACGGGCGATCATCAGCAGCGCTCAAGGAATTACTTGCGCTCGACCCCAATAATATGGAGGCGCGGAGGCTGTTTGCCACCCTCCATCTTCGTCTTGGGAGTCTCCTTCCTGCTCGACAGGCGTTCGACTCACTCATTGCCGAAGCCTTTCAGCGCCAAGACTACTGGCTTGCCGAGTCCTTGCTCCGTGAATATCTGACGACGGCTCCGCGCTGTGTTCCCTTCTTGGAAAAGCTTGGACAGATCTATGAGGAGAAGGGGGATACGCTCGAGGCTGTCGCCGAATATGGCAAGGCCGTCGACATCCTGATTGAAGATCCTGATAGCGACAATCCTCAACGCGTTTCTCAGCTCTACACGAAAATTCGAGATCTGGCGCCAGCCAGTCCTGTGGCCTTCCGGCTGGCGTCATTCTTTGACGCCCAGACCGGCGAACTACTGGCTCCACGGGTCAATGAAGAGACAGAACTGACCTCTCCGTCCTCATCAGATTTGATTGCAACAAGTTCAGATCGTCAGGATAATGTTGAGCCGATCAGTGGTCCGATGCCGTGGGATCTTCCGAATCCGCACGAAGCCCTCAGCTCGCCCAGCCTGCCATCTGCTGTTTCATCAGTCGAGGCTTCGGACGTTCCTTGGCAGGAAAACCGACTTCCTCAGGAACAGACATGGCCAGCGGTCTCTCCTGATTTATTGCAGACTGGAGATAAGAGTAGTGAGCTTCGTGATGAAGGCGCGGTAGAGATTCATACGCAAGAAGTGGCCGTACCACTCGCTGAACCAGCTACAAGCAGCCATTCCGTGGAAGTGGCTTCTAAGGGTCTGCGATCAGAATCTCTGGAATCGGGCTCTGTCGGAGAGGTCTCTATCACACGAGCGGAACCGGATCTATTGGCGTCACCAAGCGAGGCGGGAGCAGCCAAGGATCAAGAGGCGGTGCAGGCAGAGGCTCAGGCCGAGGCTTCCATAGATAGTCCTGATAGACCAACGGAGTCGGTCGTTGTCGACACCTCGAATGTTCAAGCATCTACAGGTGATCCGGTCGAGTCCATTTTAGACACCCCTGTCCCGGCTCCCTCAAAGACGGAGGAAGACTCAGAATTGACGTTATCGGGATCTGAGCCTGTGAACGCCGATACAACAGAATTGCGGAGATTGAGGCCATCCCCTTGGCAATCCGTCGAGGATGACCCTCAGGAAATAACACCAACAGACCTCTCGAATTCCAGTGATCCGTCAACAGCTGGTCCACTTATCCAGGAAGCCGCTGAGGACCGTTCGTCCTCAGGATCGTCATGGGACTCCCTGTTTGACAGTGCAAGTCAAGCTCGCAATCGAGATTCAGAGGAGGTTGTTCCGCCTGAACCAGGACCGGTTCAAAGTGAAGAGCTTGTACCTGAAACACCGTCATCTGTAGTTTCTCAGGATCCGTCTCTAGAAAGCCAAACTGAAGACCATGACGAGAGGGAAGAACGATTCGCGCCTGAGGATACAACTTCTACCGGAATGCGGATTGCCAGAATGCCATGGGATCAGGTTCAGGAATCGGAGATCTCAATCCTGCCGGCGCAAGTAGACGCTCCACATGAGGACATCACGAGCCTCACAGGCGAACAATCAGATGATGTATTAAGCTCAGAAGGGCTCTCAGTAGCGAAAGAAGGTGAAGGCCAAGCGCCGTCGCCCGATTCGATTGCTGACGAAGCGGAATCCTTCTCACTTGGTCAAGATTCTGAAGTCTCCCTGTCGGCCGACCCGCCACTTCTGTCTGATCACGATCGTATGGCTTCTGAGATGGGTTCAATACAGAGCCCGACGCCGGCTCAGCCTGAGACGATCTCCCAAGAGGAGGATTCTCTTTGGATCGTTCGAGAGTCGGAGACGTCTCAATCGACCGACTCTTCGGTTCTGCCCGACATAGATCGGACGGCGGATGAGGTGAATGCAAATCAGATCGCCATCCCAGATGCGGTTGAATCAGTTTCCCAAGAGAAAGATTCCTTCGCTATCGTCGGAGACTCCCAAGCGCCTGAGCCACAAGATCCGCCACTCGCCCATGAGCTCGAATGTGCTGATGTCGATAGGGAGCCAGCGTCTTCGTCGATAGAGGAAAGCTTGGGTTTGAAAGAGCCGGAGCAACAAGGGGCCCTTTCAAGCTCTTCTATGATGGAAGAGCGGCCAGTGCTGGAAGCTCAGAACACAACCGTGTCTGAACAACAGCAGACCGAAGAACCTATCCCTGATCAGCCTCGTGAAAATAACGGTGACGTTCAATTCCAGATCGCCGACTGTTCATTGGCGATAAAAGACGAACCCACCTCAATAGAGCGTGAGTCTATTGATCAACGAGAAATCGTAGAACCTGCTTGGCAAAGCTCTCCGCACACTGACGAAGCGATCCAGGAGGCCATCGGCGAAATCTCCTCTTTTTCCTCTTCCTCTTCGCCTCCGTCATCGGTCTCGACACAGGAAATCCTAGCTCCAGAACCAGGTATTCAAGACCTACCATCTGTTTCTGAGGAGGCCGTAGAGAGTCGATCTTGGGAAAAGGAACCGGAGACGGATGCGGTTGGCCAGGCGCCGGCTTCAATTGCAGAACCGGAGCCCCACCAAGAAGCCTGGAGTAAAGCTGAAGAAACGATTCGATTTATGGACGAACCTCGCGCTGTTCCCATTGTGCAGGCGTCGTCTCCGATGTCGAAGACGCAAGAAATGAGTCAACCGCGGCCTACTGCTGCCGATGCGGTTGGGGCTGTATTCGAATCGTCCCATGAGCCCCGGAAGGAAGAGGCAAGAAAACATGCATCTGACATCCCTGCAGATCGAAATGTTGGTTTCATCTTCGGCTCAATCCTCACTGCGCTGACAGGCTTTCTCCGTACCTGCTTTTCAACCACCCGTGCCATTGTGGCGACAGTTATTGGGCTGATGGTGTTATCTGCAGTGGGTGCCGTATCGGTTATCGGGGGGATCGGACTGATATGGACGATAATGGAGGAGCAACCATCCCAAGTCTTTCAAAGTCTCACGACGATTCCGCAGCGAACCCTCTCGGATTCCAAGAAAAATGGATATCTGGTGTTGCTAGGGATGGACGCAGCCGCAGGACAAGATCCGGCACAGGCGGGCAATGAGGGGAATTACGACACCGGCAGTAGGAACGCCGCGTTCACGTGCTGGGGGGGGACTGGATCGAACACGGACGAACAATCGAGTACTTCGGCCGATGTGATGAAAAAATGGTTCCGCGGGTCAGATCCCATTGGCCAGTTCAAATCTCAACAGAGCACCATCAAGGGATGGGGAAACGAGCATCAACTCAGGCTTGATCGGTATGGCCAGTGGAAAAAACTACCCTTCGAAGACTGGGGGTACGGGCAGCCTACCAACCCACCCTGTGCGACGGTGGCATTTGCACACCAACTTCATGTCGCCGATGGGTTCGTGCAGAGCGTGGACCAGGGTGTCGATCGGTTGGAGACGGACATGGAAGTCTGGCGCATCGTATTGAGCCAGGCGAGAACCCTTCCGATGAAAATGCTGGCTCTACAGGCGATCAACGACGATATTGCCGTAGCCTCGGGATTGCTGGTCCGGTCAGACTTCGATGCAACGCATCTGGGGCGAGTGACGAAGTTACTTCGCCCGCTCGATCAAGGAGAGCTGTCAATTCGCTGGCCCATGCAAAGCGAGCTGGTGACTGCTTCAAAAACGTACGACGATCAATTGCAGGCTGCGAAAGCACAAGCAGACGAGGCCTCGACAACGGTGGCATCGATGCTTCCGATGCCCAAACAGCGCCGTCTGAATGAGTACGCGAAGTACTATGAGGCCTCTTACAAGGCTGCCGGCGAAGGTCAATACGGCTCACTGCCCAAGTGGAAGGACTATATCCAGTTTCCCGCAACCACTTTCATGGACTATCTGACGAATCCGATCGAGAATATTGTTGGTCTTGATCCACTTCCGCGCTGGGACGAATACCAAGGACGAGTTGTGGATACTGATGCCCATCTTCGGTTGGCGAGTCTACAGGCTTGGCTCCGGCGTGGTCCTGCCGATGGCGATCTTCTTGCCCGTCTGGCCAAAGCGGGGCAGGGTTTTTATGATCCGTATACGGGGTTACCGATGTTGGTCAATATGAAAAAAGGTGTCCTGTATAGTGTCGGGCATGATGGAAAGGACCAGGATGGCGATCCTGGGTTGGATGTTGTGGTAACAATCCCTGTCGGACATGCCGGTACTGCCTCGACCAAATCAGTGGCTGGATCATTCAAGGCAAAATAGTACGTGACGTTTCCTGCTCCTCGCTGAAGTCTCCTCATCATACTCAGCTTGACAGCGCCCTCGGTATTTCACACAATCACCACGCGATCATCAGCCAACGAGGAGTCATGGGATATTCCCCCAATCCGTCCAATGGTCACCCTTTGCTGAAGCAGGGTAAGATATTCCCGACGGCCATTCCAACCCAGATCGTCTCCAACGAAGAATTTGATCCGATTTGTCAGACACGTCGGCAGAAAGCTGTTGAGCAATTGGCTGAGGCGCTAGTGGAAAAAGCTGCGACACGGCGAGGGGTCTCTCGTCGAGAATTCCTCAGTACGACTGGTTCAATGGCGGCCGGACTTCTGGCCATGAATGCATTGCTTGGTCGGTTCTTCGACATCGACGCGGTGGAGCTCTTTGAGCCGGCGGCCTTTGCTGAACAGCGGGGGGCGCCGTATTTCATATTTGATGTGCAGACCCACTATGTCGGCTCGGGATACGATCCCTCCGATGCCGAAGCCAAGCGCAAGGGAGCGGTGTCGAAGCAGGCGCTGCTCTCGCTCAGACAACACATTCGTGAGGCAGGACTGAACCCAAAGCTGATCGGTGATCACGGCACCCTCGATGATTTGTCATGGAAGAATTTTGTGAAAGAAGTATTCTTCGATAGTGAAACGAGCATCGGCTTGATCAGTACGCCGCCGGGGCCGTATCCACAAGAGGCCGTGGTTCCGCCGAATGAAATGGCCCATATTCGTGATGAAATTAATCGGCTGGCCGGTTCGCAGCGTATGTTGGCCCATGGCCTTGCGACACCTCAACTTGGCTCGGCTGACCTGGAATTCATGGCCATGCAGGCTGAAACCCTCAAGGTCGATGCCTGGAAGTGTTATACAGGATCCTGTCCGAAGGGATTTGATAGAGGCTGGCGTATGGATGACGAACAGATTGCCTATCCCATGTTGGAGCAGGCTCGAAAGCTCGGTGTGAAGCGGATCTGTGTCCATAAAGGCCTTCCGCTTGGCCCCGTGGCGGACTACAACCATCCGAGAGATCTGATTAAAGCAGCCAAAGACTTTCCGGATCTTCACTTTTTGGTGTATCACGCTGGATTCCGGGGAGCGACATCGATCGATCAGATCTTTGCCAAGACCGGGGAAATCCCGTGGACGACCGAGTTCTGCAGAATGAAGGAACGAGAGCCGGAGATTTCAAACATCTACATGGAGCTGGGATCGACGTTTGCCCAGTTGGTCACGACCTACCCGCTGATCTGTGCGCATCTGCTAGGGCAGATCATGCGTGCGTTCGGGGTCGACCATGTCTTGTGGGGAACGGATTCCATCTGGTATGGGACTCCGCAGTGGCAGATCGAAGCGTTTCGGCGCTTCCAGATACCGGATGATGTGACCGAAACGCATCACTATCAGCCCCTCGACCGGCGAACCAAAGAACGAATGTTTGGGCTGAATGCGGCCAAGCTTTTTGATATTGATGTCGAGGCGAAGCGGAATGTACTGCCGGCCGACGCGCTCGGTCGGCTCAGACTCAGTTATCTGGAAGAAGGACCGGATCCTAGCCGACGAGTGTATGGATGGGTGGCGGGGTGAGAGAATAAAGGAGAGGCAGAATGAAAAGCGAGGTCTTGTATCCCGGTGCATTTCCGATGGTGCGTGTGGAATTGGCGGAGGGAGAACACATCAAGGCAGAATCCGGCGCGATGGTGGCCTGCTCGCCGACCATCGACATCGAAAGCAAAATGGAGGGAGGATTTCTGGGAGCGCTGTCGAGAAAGTTTCTGACCGGAGAAAAGTTTTTCTTCCAGACCCTGCGCGCCAGTCGAGGTGCCGGCGAGGCGTTGCTGGCTCCTACTGTTCCAGGAGAAATCATCGTGCTGGAGCTAGACGGTGTGAATGAGTATATGGTGCAAAAGGACGGTTTCCTGGCCGGTGCGGATGGCATTACCATTGACAGCCAAATGCAAAGCATGACTCGTGGGCTGCTGGGAGGCGAGGGGTTCTTCATCCTCAAAATGAGCGGGAAGGGAATGCTAGTGCTCAACAGTTTTGGCGCAGTCCACAAGGTTGAGCTGAAACCAGGTCAGGAATATATCGTGGACAACAGCCATTTGGTGGCCTGGTCTACGACGACCACCTACAACATCGAAAAGGCGACGTCTGGGTGGGTGGCCAGCTTTACGTCGGGCGAAGGCTTTGTCTGTCGATTCCGAGGGCCAGGTGTCGTTTATATTCAGAGTCGCAACCCGAGAGGTTTTGGGGCGTGGGTCAGACAGTTCATTCCTGTTACTGAGTAGCGGTGGCCTTGTCGGTGGCCGGTTTGTGCATCCGATTGAGGTCATTCCGCCGTCAATACATCAATCGAACACCACACCATGACCGAATTCCAGCCTAATGCCCTCTGCTTTGGCGACGAATTTTCCGCGAGCGGCAGGCCATGTCTTGTCTATGTCGAGGCTTCTGGGCTCACCCTCACCTTTGATCCTGATACAAGCCAGAGCCGAGACGAATTTGTGCCGTTTTCAAACATGGCGGTTTCGGCAGGAGGACTCGATCACGATCAGCTTGTTCTCCAGTGGGCAGGCGCGACCGGGCCGCGAACGCTGTACCTGAAGAACCCTGATGTGATTCGCGCATTCCGCCAAGCGGCGCCTGAGCAGTTGACGATGCCACTTGAACGAGCGGTGGAACAAGTTCGTCATGTGCGGAGACGACACCGGATGGTTTGGGGGATCGTCGGCGGGAGTCTTCTGGCTCTGGTGCTGGGCTTATGGTTTGGCAGCGACTTCTTGGTTGAGCTCGCCGTCGATCGAATCCCGATTGAGTGGGAGCAGAAACTAGGGGAGTCGGCCTATCATGATTTCCTTGCGCGCCAGGAGATTGTGAAGGAGGGCGCCGCGGTCACAGCCGTCGAGGAGATGACTCGTCGCCTCACCAGCCAGATTGCGGACAATCCTTACACCTTCGAGGTGACAGTCGTACGGAGTGATGTGGTGAATGCCTTTGCCTTGCCTGGGGGCTACATCGTCGTCTTCACCGGGCTGATGAAAAAAGCTGAGAATGCCGAGGAAGTGGCAGGTGTCCTCGCGCATGAGCTGAATCATGTGCTGCAACGGCATGGACTCGAACGAATCGTCAAACAGTTGGGTTTTGTCGCCGTCGTGTCGATCGCACTGGGGAACCCTCCAGGCTTGGGCGGAATCATGAAGCAGCTTGGTATTGAATTGATGACGCTGAAGTTCGGCCGAGAACAGGAAACCGAAGCGGATCTGACCGGTCTCCAACTCCTTCATCGTGCCAAGATTGATCCCAACGGGATGATCACGTTCTTCGAACGGCTGGCAGAGAAAGATGGGAGTCGAGTCGAATGGCTCTCCACCCACCCGATGAGCAGTACCAGAGCCGACCGCCTTCGAGCTCAATTGGCTGAGTTGCCGCATCAAGGCCACGAACCCTTTACCTTTGAGTGGGCAACGGTTCGAGTAGCACTTGGTGCGTCAGCCGAAGTGGCTCCGTGAGCCCTTCTGGCGCAATCCGTATTGGTGTCGTGGCTGATACGCATGGGCTGTTCGACCAGGCACTCATCAGGCATTTTCGTGCGGTGGATCGTATCGTTCACGCAGGCGATATCGGTACACGATCAGTGATCGAGCAGCTGGAGGCGATGGCTCCGGTCACCGCGGTCTCGGGCAATGTTGACGATTACGAAGCGAGCGGATTCCCAAGAGAGGTCATCATCAATCTGAAAGGCTTCCGCATCGCGATTCGGCATGTGGTGTTTGAAGGTGGGAAATTGACCAGAGAAGGGAGGGAGTTTTTAGATCGTACCAGAGCAGACATCTGCATCTTTGGTCATACCCATCAGCCTAAAAGCGAATGGCTTGGCGATACGTTGCTATTCAACCCTGGGTCGGCGGGGCCAAAGCGGTTTAAGCTGCGGCGAGCGCTGGGGCTTCTCACGATCGGTAAAGACAGCGTCAGCGTCTACCATGTCATCCTGGCCGACCATGCAGGATAATTCATGCGCCGGACAAGCAGTTCGCCTCTGCCGCCAAATGCTTACGTTGAAGCTACGCAAATGGAAGTGCTAGACTTTACCTGGTGAGAAGAACATGTCCGATCATAAAGAAACGACTGGGCAGAACGGCACGACGGAGCTTCAGCCTGACCCGGTGATTGAAGCGTACAAACGGGATATCGACCGTTCATTGCTCCGAGAAAACTTGAAGCTCACGGTCGAGCAACGATTCCTGAAGCTGTGTGAGCTCCAACGGCTGGCGATCGAGCTACGGAAGGCCGGCTCGGTTCGTGCTTCATGACGGATTTCGCGACACTCATTCGACTCCTCGTTCAGCACAACATCGACTTCATCATGATCGGAGGAGCGGCGGCTACCACGCACGGGTCTGCGCGGCTGACCGAAGATCTTGATGTCGTCTATGGTCGCACTCCCGAGAACATGGCCAGGCTAGCAGCCTGTCTCGGTCCCTACAAACCGTACCTTCGAGGAGCCCCGCCAGGGCTACCCTTTCAGTTGGATGCCGCGACGATTCAGCGCGGCCTGAATTTCACACTCACGACAGAACTCGGGGATCTTGACCTCTTTGGCGAGATTCCGGAGGGAGGTCGCTATGAGGATTTGATTCCTCATACGATCACCATCACAGTATTCGGCGCAACCTGTCGATGTCTTGGGCTCAAGCGTCTGATCGAAGTCAAGCGTGCCGCCGGAAGACCACGCGACCTCGACGCAGTCGCGGAACTGGAAGCGTTGCTAGATGAACGCGAGGCCCGAAATCCCACCGACAGTTGAGGGCTACTCGCCGCTCAGGCCGTGCGCTGGAAGAGCAGTGTCAATTCACGGAGGGAGGGTCAGCCGTTTTGGATCCAGCCCGCAAGCAAACATCTGTAACTTCGACCATACGCACCATCCAAAGAGCGAATGATTGTTCGGCATCCTTTTGTTCACTCCTGGGTTGGCGGGGCCAAAGCGGTTCAGGTTACCTCGGATGGTTGGAGTGATTACGATCGGGGCTCGCCTATCGGTGAAGCATCTGAAGTTGGGGGACCGAACAGCATGACACGAAGTTCTCAGCTGGGCGAGATTGAGTAACATCTTACAGTGTGTTAGATAAAAGATCCTACTACGAATCTAGGACTACATGATTGCTTCCGATGAAAGGAGACCAAAATGAGCAGATTCGGTCAACGAATTGTTGCCGCGACGGCATTGTTCAGTTTTGTGACGATGAGCACCGCCTGCTATGGCCCGTTTGCGCTCACGAAAAACGTCTATCAGTGGAACAGCAATGTCAAAGGCAGCGGTCAAGTGAATGACAAGTGGATGAAGGAGCTGGTCTTTTTTGGCATGCTGATTGTTCCCGCCTACATGTTCTCAGCACTGCTGGACACGTTTATTTTTAACTCAATGCATTTTTGGACCGGTGAAAGCCCGATCAAAGCGTCTGATACAAGCGTCGACGGGACGAAGGTGACCACTGTGGGTGACGTAACGATCCGCTGGCTTCCTTCGAATGACGGCGCAACCGTGAGTTACGAGCAGTATGGAGTCATCCAGCGGCGTGCCAAGATTGTCAGCAGTGCGGTTGGTTATCGGCTGGTTGATGCGCAGGGCAATGTGTTATCAGTGGCAGAGTACAACAGTGATGGAAGCGTCCAGCTTCGAGATGGGAATGGTCGACTGATCAATCAGTGGAGCCTGGGGCAGCTTCACGCGATGGCGTCCGCGCAGCACTGAGCGATGAACGGGTCCATTCAAGCGAGCCCCGTGAGTGGTCTCTGAAGGACTTGACTTTGGGTTCGCTAGCATGATTCGAAGAAGCTGGACTCAGAAAAATGTTGTTGCGCTCATCGGTGATTTCTCTATAATCAACGGCCTTACTCGGTCGGGTTGAACAGGTCACAGTTCTGAAACTTTTTGTCAACATTACTGTTGAATTCGGCTATACTGCGCGTTGTTTTGGTCACTAATAGTGGGTACTTATATTCAATCTAACGGAGGAGGACTTATGTCGAAGAAAGTGCTTGTATTTGCTGTCGCCGTTTTGTTCGGCGCTCAGGCGGGTTTGGCAATGGCGTCCAATCCAGACACGGGTCCGGGCTGTGGCTTAGGGAAGTTGGCTTGGGGCGAGTACAAGGGCCAGAAGGAGATTGCTCCCCAAGTGTTGCAGGCCACCACGAACGGCACGTTTGGCAGCCAGACGTTCGGCATCAGCTTTGGAACCTCCGGGTGCACCAACGATGGCAAGATCATGAGCGAGCAGAAGACCACGATGTTTGCGTCGTTGAACTTTGACGCACTCTCTGCGGAGATGGCCCAGGGGAAGGGCGAACACCTGACCTCGCTGGCCACATTGATGGGGATTCCGGCCGATCGCCATGGTGAATTCTTTGCCATGACCCAGGAGCGGTATACCTCACTGGTTCAGGCTGGTGAAGCGTCACCGGTCGCCTTGGTGAAGTCCCTCAATGATGCGATCGCGGGCCACCCGGTCCTCGCGCACGCATCGGTACGCTAAGTCATTCCAAGGGCCCTGGCAGATATGTCAGGGCCCTTGTTGTCTCTCGTTGATGCTGTGGTGCTCCTTTTCGCAGTCCTACTCGTTTCGCTGTTCGTCCCATCCTTTTCCGACGCGCAACCCTCAGATCATGACTCCTACCTCACGCAGCTGATCGCTCAAGCCGAGCAGGCGAAACTCTCGGATCAACGTGAATGGCATCTCTTACTGCACTACCGAAAGGGGCTCTTAGGAGGGTATGAAAGCGAGCAGGACGATCCTGGTTTCTTCATGTCCGCTCATGGAAAGACGGATCCGGCAGCTGAACTTGCAGCGACGCTTACACAATTCTTCTCATCTGATTTGGTCGGGCGGTCGAAACAGCCGGCTCAATGTGCCTTCGTTGCTCGGTATCATTGGCTGAAGGAGCAACTGCAATTTGATCCGACCCGCTTACCCCCGCTTACCTGTGAACGCTTTGACCGATGGTATCAAGATTTTGAAGTCGAAGCGATTTCTCTCATCTTCCCGTCGGCCTTTCTGAACAATCCGGCCTCGATGTTTGGTCACACGTTGTTTCGGGTCGACCAAAGGGGCCAGACGGAACAGACTAGGATTCTGGCTTATAGCATCAACTTTGCAGCTGATGTTCCTCCCGGTGCTGGTCTGGCCTACCCGATACGGGGCATCTTCGGGAGCTACAAGGGCTATTTCTCGACGATTCCCTATTACCTCAATGTGCAGAAATACCGTGATATCGAAAACCGCGATATTTGGGAATATCGTCTTAACCTCACCGACACGCAACTACGGCGGTTTCTCATGCATGCGTGGGAGTTGGGGAATGCGTACTTCGACTATTTTTTCTTCAAGGAAAATTGCTCCTATCACATCCTGGCATTACTCGATTATGCCGATCCCAGCTTGCAGCTCACTGATGAGTTTACGTTTTGGACTGTTCCAGCGGACACTGTCCGATTAATCGTGTCAAAGCCAGATCTGGTTTCCCAGATTACCTATCGTCCTTCCCGCGGGACGGTCATCAAGCGTAAGCGAGAATTTCTTTCTCCGGAGGAACGGGACTTGGCGCATCAAATGACGCAAGCTCCGGCCGAGCTCGACTCTCCATTGTTCACCCGGTTGACTCTTTCCCGACAAGCGTTTGTTCTGGATCTTGCGTCAGACTACCTTCGCTACCGAATTGACACGACCAATTCCCCCAAGCCCGAGTGGAAAGAACGCAACCGTGATGTGCTCAAGGCTCGGAGTCAACTCCGGATCCCCTCCGAGGAGTTCACGGTTCGTCCCTTTGCGAAGCAGCCGGAACTTGGCCATAAGATGCACCGAGTGGCGATTGGAGGAGGGTGGCGCAACGACGACACCTTCGAAGAGGCGACGTTTCGAGGAGGATACCATGATTTGCTCGATCCGGAGGTCGGCTATACACCGGATGCGCAGATCGAGATGGCCTCCATCACGGTCCGGCACTACAACCGAGCGGATCAAACCAGGGTCGAGCGAGCCACCTTGTTGAATCTTTTGTCACTCTCACCCATCGATTCTGTGTTTCACGCGCCATCGTGGAAATTGAACGTCGGGATGAACACCATTCGGCATCGCGACTGTCAGCTCTGCAGTAACGGGTTTGTGAGCAGCGGGATTGGTGGCGCAAGGGAGTTACGCTTCTTGAAGCGTGAGGTTCTCTTCGCGTTCGCGGAAGTGGAGGCCAACGTCAGCGGAGCCTACGACGAGATGCATCGCATCGGAGGAGGAGGAACGGTGGGGATGTTGGCTGATATCACCGACCGGTGGAAGATGATGGCGACCGGATCATATTTACGATTTCCATTGGGTGATAAGTCCGATGATTTCCGCTGGTATGTCGGCTCGCGTTTCACGATAGCCCAGAATTGGGCGGTGAGACTGGAGTACAACCATCGAAGTCATGACAACGATGTCCTCTTTAGTGTGCAAGCCTACTTCTGATTCGTGAGTCAGGCGCATTGCGTGTAGACCGTCGGCTCTTTCTTCTCTGAGTCCACTCCGGTATCCTCGCGCAATGAGCCTCCTTGATCAATTCTTCGTCTATTATCCCGAGCCATGGCAAGATCGCGACTGGCCAAGGCTGACTGGGCTGCCGCTCGAAGATGTGTGGTTTCAGTCCACTGATGGGACTCGACTGTTTGGCTGGTATGTTGAAGCAGCCGCCAACCGTCCCGTCTTGCTCTGGTGCCATGGCAACGCGGGCAACATCATCAATCGCCTGGATAACCTGAGGCTTCTCTATCAGATGGGATTGTCCGTGTTCTTGTTTGACTATCGAGCCTATGGGAAGAGTCAGAATAGCCGTCCCACGGAGAAGGGTCTCTATGGTGATGCCTATGGAGCATATGACTACCTGACCAGAATCAGGAAGATTCGCCCCGAACGAATTGTGCTGTTCGGGCGATCGCTAGGGGCTTCTGTGGTAGGCGAGCTCGCCGCTCAACGGCCTGCCTCAGCCCTGATTCTTGAGTCGTCGTTTCCTTCCATCGAGGCGGTGGCCAAGGTGCATTATGGTGGGCTCCCGATGCATTGGTTCCTTGGCGCTGAGTATCGATTGATCGACCGTATGCCATATCTGTCACTCCCCAAGCTGATCATTCATGGTGACCAAGATGACATCATTCCGGTTGAGCTGGGACGCCAAGTTTACGAGGCAGCGAAACCGCCCAAGGAGTGGTCCAGCATTCCAGGAGCCAATCACAACGACACCTATGTCGTCGGCGGGCGGGATTACTTCCGTCGGCTTGCGGAGTTCATCAAGAATACGTTTGCGGCATGACGGCCGATCAGCCCTCGCTGAACAATGCGGGGTCCCGTCACTGTCCCGCACGCGAATGACTGCGGAAGCAACGTTACGATCCGGTTTGGTAGATGACAGGTCGGTAACGAGGTTTGGGGATGGGCTTGCCCGCCGCACGAGCTGCTTTCAGCCAGACTTTCTTGGCCAGTTGCGCTTGCTTCAAGGCATCGGCTGGAGTTTTCCCAAAGGCAGAGCAAGCCTCCAGGTCCGGAATGTCCGCGATATAGCCCTTGTCTGCTTCGCTATAGAATATATTAATGTGATAATCCTTCATGATCCTACTCGCTTTCGAGTCGTAGATTATACCTCTCCACCAGATCAAGCAACTGTCTGACTTGATAAGGTTTGGCTTTGCCGCCGACTTCCTGCAGATTCACTAACTCCCGTAAGGTTCGGTGGGCAAACACATGGTGGCTCCCCTTCACTCGCGATAGTTGGAATCCAAAGGCTTCGGCCAGACGTACTGCTTCGGCGAATCGAAGGTTCTTGGAGCCGGTAAGGGCTTTCGCGAGGAGTTTTCGTTTATTCATACGTGTGTGTCCAACAAAGGGAGGATCGAGCTGAACATTGCACAAGCCCAAGAGAATATAAGGTTCCGTCCTCTACCGTTTGGCTTCCGGGGGCGGCCAGTTCATTTCCGCGTGTCGGCCGCAGTAGTAACACAAGAGCCGATAGCGGCCCCTCCGGCGTGGATTGGGTAAAGAGACAAAGGTAATGGGGGTCTCATCGAAAGGGCAGGTTGGTTGGTCGTGGAGAAGGTGTGATTCTGCCATCAAGGTGATGGAGGCCACATCCCACGCGGGATGCGGTGTTTCTTTGCCCGTGATGTGCTCCACGGTGTGACACCGTTCGCAGGTAGCTTCGTACGTCTTGACCTTAGCAGTATGCAACGTGTGATCCACAACATCCATAGGTCCGCCGCATCCTGACTTGGTACAGTTCAGGTGCTCATGCTGCAGAGCCTGGACGAATCGCCTGTGAGCTTCACGTTCTTGGTCTGCTAACATCCTACTCCTCCCGATTAGATACCCCATGCTCCGCTGATTTGAATGTTTGCACCATTGACGTACCGAGCTTCCTCGCTGAGCAAATACCGGACTGCGGCAATCGTATCATCAACTGTTCCGATGTACCCAGCAGGAATGCGTTTCGTCATGGCTGCAAGTTCCTGAGGTGGAGCGCTTCCGGAATCGATGAAGCCGGGGGAAATGGCGTTGACGGTAATGCCATAGGGCGCTAGGAGCTTCGCCAACGTGCGAGTGAGAATAAGGACGCCTGCTTTGGCGATATAATGGGCGGTGACGTCAGGCTGCGCTTCCATTTGATCGGCATTGGCCATGCTGAAGCTGATGATACGGCCAGCCTTGCGCGCTTTCATCCCAGGTGCAACGGCCTGCGCAAGGTAGAAAATGGGATGGAGGTTGCCGTCGAACATTTCGTTCCAGCCTTCAACGGTTTCGTCGAACAGGTTGACTCGGTGGTAGGGGCCGGCACCATTGATCAAAACGTCGATCTGGCCCCACCTTTCTTCGACTTGTGCCACTAAGTTTTTCGAGGCTACCGGGTCTGAGACATCGCACCGGATAACGAGGGCCTCACTCCCTCGGCTTGTGATGTCCTGTGCAGTCTGTTGCGCAGCTGCTTCGCTGGCTCGATAGCAGATGGCAATTTTCCATTGTTTAGCGGCTAGGTCTAGAGCAATGCCACGTCCGATACCTTTTGCTCCTCCGGTAATCAATGCAACAGGCTGGTTCATACGGTTCCTCTTCCGAACAGTTACTGAGTTGTCATGTTCTTGAGCGAAGTCGTTTCGCGAGCGCCTGGAGGACACCGGCGGTGCGGGTTGAAAAGACTCGCTCATTCTTGGGCTTCTTGCCGTCGGTTGCACAGGCTTCGATCAGTGCTTCTAGATCGTCCAGCGTATCGACGTCGCGCCAGGGTTGGATCAAAGCCGTCTTAAGTCCGAGCACGGCTGCTTTCTCTTGTGTGAGTCTTAGAACTTGGTCAGTCGACCATGGAATGTTAGTGAAGAGTTCTGGGACCGCTTGGTTCATCCCAATCAGATAATAGCCACCGTCTAGAGCTGGGCCAAGCACAAGATCATGGTGCTCCAGCGAGGTGAGGGCCTGCTTAAAATGATCGAGCGGCAACGTCGGGATGTCAGTGCCGATGATGATGGTTTGGCGATAGCCCCGCCCGAACATCGTTGTTACGGCCTGATATATCCGTGCGCCGAGGTCATTCCCAACCTGATCCACCAACTTGACTCCCTGCCGTTCCTCCATGATCTTGAAGAACACGTGGGTAGAGGATGGCGCGCAGGCAAGGTAGCGATCCATCTGGAACTTCAGCTTTCCAACGGCGATCTTCGTGCGCTCCAGCGTATCGAGGACAAAGCTGCCGTGAAGAGTAGCTGCTTCGTCGGGAGTGAGCGGTGGGCAGAGGCGCGTCTTGACCTGCCCGGCGATCGGAGCTTTCGCGAAGATGATTAACGCAGTGGTGAGATTGAGGCCAGGCATGCGCTATCTCACCGCGTGGTAGACACGCGCCAGTTGATGCGGGCTGACACCTGCCCAGTAGAGGAAGCGCAGGGTCCACATAAGGAGAATGGTTCTCAGGGGGCCTTGTGTATCCCATCGTCGAAACGAGGTCACGACGGTCGATCGCAAGGCCATGATGCGACCAGCTTGCTGGAGACGCCTACTGAATTCGATGTCCTCCATTAGGGGAATCTCGGAGAAACCGCCGAGGGCCTCGAATACCTCTCGCCTGACAAATAGAGCTTGATCGCCGGTCGCAATCCCGGTCAGTCGGGAGCGGCGATTCATGAACGCACTGATGACCTGACTCCATGGTGATGAGCTGTCGAATCGAACGTCGAACCGTCCGCCCACGACGGACGGGCTGCTCAAGGCCGATTGTATGATCCGCTCGCTCTGTGGCGGCAGCTGGGTATCGGCATGCAGGAAGAGGAGGATCTCCCCCTGGCTGGCCTTTGTCCCTTCGTTCATTTGTGATGCGCGTCCTCGTGGCGCTGTGATGACATGGGCGTTCGTCGTGCGCGCGCAGAATTCCTGTGCAAGGTCGAGCGTGCGGTCGGTGCTGCCTCCATCGACGATGATGATCTCGGTGGGGGTAGAGGCCGATAGGCATGCCAGGCACTTTGGCAGACTGCTCTCTTCGTTTAAGGTGGGGATGATGACGGAGATCATCATCTTGGAAGTCACGGCGTGGGCTTCTTCGGTTCGACGAACATAAAGTACATGACGATGATGATGGTGCCCCAAAACAGCATCTGCTTGTGCCAGAACAACACTTCGCCATACTGAAAAAGAACCAAGGCCAAGGTGACGGCCAGCCCCATGACTCCATACCGGATGCTGGGGGTTTCAATGGCGGCGTTGGCCCAGATCGTCAACCCGCCGAAATAAATGAGAAACGGCACCTCATTGATTTCAAACCCACCGCTGATGGAGAGGAAGATATTCAAAAATCCGATGAACATCAGTGCGGTACCGACCATCAAGCCGATGACGTGGACTTGGTGCTCACTCCCACCTCCGTGCTCCCCAGATTCGGGCGGAGGTGTGGCGCGTACGGGTTCATTGTGAGAAGGCGGAAGGTCGGAAGGAGTCATAATTACACTTTGAAATGTTTGCTCAGTGTTAGTGTTTGTTGTTGATAGGAGGATCCCAATCCCGCTCCGTAGAGCTGCGCCGGGGCACCCATCATCTTGTCATAGAGGACTTTAAAAAAGGTCTGTCCGTCATGGATTAAGAATGGCACGTCATGGGGGCGAACTTCCAGTACAACTTGCGTGCCTTTGATCTCCCCCTTTGCCCCATAGCCGAACCCCGGGTCGAAGAACCCGGCGTAATGGGTTCGGAGTTCGCCACAGGCTGCTTCGTAGGCCACCATTTCAGCCGCATAGCCGGCTGGAACGCGGATGCGTTCCTTCGAGGCAAGGATATAGAACTCTTCCGGCTCCAAGAGCAAGCTGTCATGACGGTGACGGCGAAGCGGTTCCCAAAAATCTGACGCGGCATAATGACCGATTTTCGCGAGATCAATGACGTGGCTGTTCTTTTTAGCCCGGTATCCAATCACATGGGAGTCCCCTCGCTCAGATCCTGCGAGGTCGATACGAAGGAAGAGGCCTCGTTCGGCGCGAAAATCCCCATTCACGACCGGTTTGCTCAACCCGGCATTTTGATACAGCAGCGGGGTCGTCCGATGAAGGGACCGGAGCGCATGGTCGGAGACCGCAGCGTCTCCGGAGACAAACCGGATTTGGTTGAGCGCCTGCCCGGTGCGCACTTTGATGGCAAAGGATCGTGGCACGACCTCCAAGAACAACTGGCCTCGATAGCCGGGGCGAATTTCATCGAATCCGGCAGTCAGGTCCGTGACCACGCGGGTGAAGACGTCCAGGCGGCCGGTCGTGCTTTTGGGGTTCGCGCGCGCACGGATGGTTTTCGGAAGCGCCAGTTGTTCGAGCAGGGGCACCAGGTAGACATGGCCTTTTTCCAGAATGGCGCCGTCCGTCAGGTCCATCTCATACATGACCAGGTCTGATTGATAAAAGTCCAGGACATCGAGCCGAGACGAAATGGCCGACAACTCGGGGAGGAAGCTGCTGATCAGCCGGTAGGCTTTGCGCCCCAGGCGGAGATCAAGGCTGGCCGGTTGAATTTGTCGTTCTTCGATGGCGGGCGAGGACGTGATGGCGCGGCTCGCAATCAGCCGCTTGATGTCTTGATACGGAAGAATGCCGGAACGGCGCGCTGGCGTCGTCACAGGTCGTCCGACTCTCCGCCACAGCTGTTTCCCCACGAGGCGAAGCCGTCGCGATCGGGATAGCTGTCACTGCAGGCTGCATAGGCTTCTTCCCCCTCCTGAGACGCATGCATGGACCGGGCGCCGACCATCGGAAGCTCGCGCCCTGAACCAGTCTTCGGCTGAGGATAGAGGAACGATTTGTTTTCGTAGTTGCGCAGGACTGCGCCGTCTTCGTCCAGATGAACCAAGTAATCGTCCGGCAACAAGGGAATCTTGCCGCCGCCGCCGGGGGCATCGATGACGAAATGGGGCACGGCCATTCCACTGGTATGTCCTTGGAGGGCTTTGATGATGTTCAACCCGGTTTCGACGGTTGTCCGAAAATGATTTGTCCCCTTCGTCAGGTCGGCCTGGTACAGGTAATAGGGTTTCACACGGGCAAGGAGCAGCTGATGGACCAGGCGCTTCATGATTTCAGGGTCGTCATTCACACCTTTGAGCAGCACCGTTTGTGCACCCAATGGAACGCCCGCATCCGCCAGCATGCCGCAGGCCGTTTTGACTGCCGAAGTCAGTTCATCGGGATGGTTGAAATGTAGGTTCATGTAGATCGGGTGATGCTGCTTCACGATCTCACACAGCTTGGGCGTGATGCGCTCGGGCAAAGTTCCTGGGACCCGTGAACCAATCCGAATCAGCTCGAGGTGTGGAATCGTCCGAAGGGCCTTCAGAATCCGCTCGAGGAGGTGATCAGGAAGGAGTAGTGGATCGCCTCCCGAAAGAATGACATCACGTACCTCCTGATGTGCTCGAAGATACTCGATTGCGCGATCCAACTCACCCTTCTTGAGGAACCCAGGCTTACCGACCAGTCGTTTTCTCGTGCAGAAACGGCAGTAGATCGGGCATTGATTGGTCACCATCAACAGCGCTCGATCTGGATAGCGGTGCACGAGGTGAGGCACCGGGCTCATAAGGTCTTCTTCCAGCGGATCGTCATCGGCGGCGAAGTCGTCCAGTTCCGCCGTATCGGGAACGACCTGTTTCCAAATCGCATCTCCTGGAGACTTGATGGTCTCCAGGACGGTCGGGGTGATCCGCATGGGGTAGGGACCGACGATCGCTTCCACCTCTTTCTCATCGAGGCCGAACCGTTCCGCCAGGTCTTTGGGTTTGACGATGCTCTGTGCGAGGACTTGTTTCCAGTCTTCCATGAATCGTCCTTGGTTGTTTAGTTGAGCCGACAGGAAGGGTGGTCGTCGTCTTCGTCCAGCTGGTCCGGTGTCGCACGGGCTTGAGACTCGAATCGGGCCTCAGCTGCGTCTCCTGCACCGGTCGTTCCGTATCGCGTCTCGAGATACTCGAGAATGTCCTCGGTCTCGGTCAGAATGAGCTCGTCGTCCTTGAGGACCGGGACATAATATTGCCCCGACACCTCGTAGACTTGCGTCCGCATTCGCCTACTATCGGGTACGACAATGTCGTGATAGGAGAGCTGCAGAGCGCCGAGTTTTTGTCGGACCACGTGACAGTCTGGACACCAGTCGACGTGGAAGAGAGTCAAAGCCACAGTGACCTAAGGCTACCAGGAAAACAAAGAAAGTGAAACGGCCAATTTGCAGTTTGTTTGCCGATCGGTCTTCAGCCTGGTCGAACGGCACAGGGCGCCAAAATCGCGTCCTTCATGCCATGGATCACTTTTTTGTTTGCGGGGCAGACGGTTGCGAGAATGCCGGCGAGTTCAACCGTTCCGTTCGATACAAAATAATAGGGAGAGAGTCGAGCCCGGCCTGACATCCGAATGACAGCAGCCTGGCCCTCATCCAGAAAGTCCATCTCGAACAATCGGCCCTTGTGAAATGCCTGCAGGATGTAGGGAGTAGCTGGAAAAGACGCAAGCGCGTTGCGCAACGCGTCGACCCATCCAGCTTGCGGCAGGTCATGTCCTATAGACACGCCTCGGCTTCCCCACGCCAACTCTGAGAATCCCGACGGTTTGATGACGAACTGGCGCTCTTTCTGTGTGGCGTTCTCAAGTTCAGCCCAGCTCGCGACAGCGCGATGGCTTAGGTGAAGGTCGGGAATCGTGGCGATTGCCGGAAGCGGTGCCGGGTCGAGCAGCCAGGTTTTCGGGATGATCCGACTCAATTGGAACATGCACTCCGTCCCAAGCTCCTTTTCCCAAAATGGGTGCAGTATGGGGTGGTGAAACAGGGCGAAAGCCGACTTTTCTTCAAGCGCCGGTTTGTAGGGAGGGGTCACGGAGACCCACCCTTTCTTCGCCGCATATTGCACCAGTTCGGCTTTGGGGATGTTCAACAAGTCAAACAATTCGTAAAAGCGATAGACGACATCAATGGGTTGCTCACGCCCTTCCACGTCGAGCCGGAGTCCTTCCTCCGTAAACCGCACTGCACGGGGCTCAACGCACCAGGTAGACAGCCCTTCCTTTCGGAGCTGTTCGGCGAGCCATGACATCTCCGGTCGATAGTCCTTGGATTCCTCCGACACCAAGATGGCCACGCAGCCTGCACGTTGGGCTTGATAGGACTGCAACATGCGGGCAAAGCCCCGAACCATCCCATCCCGCCCTCCGATGATCTGCGAATGCCCATCATCAAGGTCATGGTAGATCCGAGATAGGCACGCCGTCAGCCCGATGCCTCCGGGAACTGAATCCAGCTCCGTGATCACCATGCCGTCCTGCGTTGGAATGACATCGGGTCTAATGACGGCCGGGATTTCATCGCGAAACCGTTTCATCCGGCTGTACTGGATGAGTGATTCCGGTTTTCCTTGATCGAGGTAGGCGGCAACCCACGTAGGCTGGAGACCTTTCACGCTTTCGTTGTAGAGGCGATTGAGCCCTCGATAGAATGAGAGGAGGTGTGGACCTAACGCGCTAAAAAAACGGATTTCGTCAGAGGATAGGAGAAGCGGGCAGGGACTGATGCGCCAGGACGTCGCCGAGCCAAACAGATTGGCCTGTTCTAAACGCGTCCGAACAGTCACGCAGCGGTTGCGTGCCGTTTCATTAGAAAGTGTCGAGCAGACGATTTCAGCCTGTTCCACGGGGAGGTATCCCTTTTCTTCGTTGCCTCAGGGGGCACAACGGCGTGAGAGCGCACAAACTAGAGAATGCTAGCACGCAGAACTCAGGGCAACAAGACCCTTCGGAATCGATCGAATATTTCGGCTGTTGTTTGGAAATGATGAGGGAGGGTGAGCAGCGTCTTGAACGGAGCAGAGGCTTCCTTGCTACCTTGCCCCTTGCGTCGTATGATGGGCACCCGATGGGCCTCATTACGATGGATTCCAAACCAATGGCGAGGGATCTTCCTCAGCTTGTGCCCGGGGCAACCTGTGCGCGCTGCGATGTCTGTTGCCGATTCCCGGAAGCGGATAGTTTTCTTCGTCCCTATTTTACAGCACAAGAAATCGCCGATGCCATAACCCATGGCGTGCCTGAGGCCTCGTTTCCGGATAAGGCCGGATCACAAGTGAATCTCGTCAAGAATCCGACTGATGAGGGGTATCTCTGCCCAGCGTTTGATCCAACCTCAGGCCGATGCGGGATGTACGACGTGCGCCCGTTGGATTGTCGACTGTACCCATTGGCGTTGATGTGGAATGCATCGCAAGACGAAGTTCTCCTGGGTTGGGATACCAAGTGTCCCTTTATGCGGGAAGAGGCTCCTCGCTCGATTCGCGCCTACGCCGATCAGGTGGCAAGCCTCGTGATACGTGCTGACCTGGTGGACAAAATTGTGGCGAATCCACGCCTGATCGGTCGCTTTCAGGATGATGTCATCGTGCTCATGTCACTGCCTCAGCTGACGGCGCGGCTGATCCCAGCGCACATCGATCCTCGGCTCCGTCCCCTCCTGGCTTCTGACGCACCATCTTTCGAGCAGGCGATCGAGCGATCCTGTCTGCGCTCTCCGGATATGCCGGCTGCGTTTTCCTTTCCATATCATTACATCTGGACCTCGCTGCTCCCCTATTGGTGGATGGAATTCAACGACACCTTCTTTCTTTTCGCCCACTCTCCGGACGGGTGGTTCATGCCGTTGCCGCCACTGGGACCCGGCCCTCTGGATCAGGCCGTCGACCATGCTTTCGCCCTCATGCGTCAATGGAACGGACCGTCGCCGGTCAGCCGAATCGAGCGTGTGATGAGTTCACAACGAACACAGTTTCTCGGAGACGGTTACCGATGGCTGCAGCAAGAGGGAGACTATGTGTATTCGGCTGCGGCGTTGGCCGCGTTGGCGGGAGACCGCTTTAAATCACAGCGAGCGCTCTGCAATCGCGTGGAACGAGAGCATCGGGTCGAGAGCGAACCCTATCGTGCCACGCACCAGGCCGACTGTCTGGACATCTATCGGCGCTGGGCACAGCAGAAACGTAGCGGCAGCCTCGATGCGATGGAAACATTCCTGTTGGAGGATTCGCAGGTGGGCCACTCCTGTCTCCTTAAGGAGTACGAACAGATCGGCGTGTCAGGGACGGTGGTCAAAGTCGACCATGCCATCGCCGCCTATACCTTTGGCTACTGGCTGACCCCCCACACGTGGTGTGTTTTGGTGGAAGTGGCCGATCGTGCCATCTCTGGGCTCGCGCAGTGGGTGTTCCGCGAGACTTGCCGGAACGCAATGGCGCGAGGAGCGGTCTCTATCAATGCGATGGAAGATGCCGGTCTTCCGGGATTGCGGGCGACCAAACTGGCCTACCATCCGACGGCGGTGCTCGATACCTGGACAATCACAAAGGTGGAACGATGACCCAACCAGAGGAGCGCCATGCGTCCAAGGCGCTACGGTACGAATGGCTGACGTTCGTCATGGTCCTGATCACCCTCTTCGCTCTGGGGGTGGGGACATTTCTCCTCGCGCATGTGGAGCGGAACATTGTGGCGGCGGTGTGGCTCCCGCTCTTGATCTTAGTCCTCTGGTCGACGGCTCGGTTGCGAGCCGAATATCGCCGGGCGCAACAGGAAAGCGCATGGGCTCGTGCCGCCGAGGCCGCGTTGCTGCAAAGTCAGGAGCGGAACCGCGCGATTGTCGATACGGCGTTGGATGGTGTGATCACGATCGACGCGGCGGGCATCGTGACCGAGTGGAATGCCCAGGCCATGGCGATCTTCGGATGGACTCGTGAGGAGGTGATGGGGAAACTGCTGGCGGAGACGATCATTCCTGAGCGTGATCGGGAGGCGCATGCCCAGGGGATTCGAGAGTATCTGCAGTCTGGGGTCGGCCCGGTGCTGAATCGTCGCATTGAGATTGCCGCCCTTCACAGAGATGGGCATGAGTTTCCGGTGGAGCTCGCGGTCTCGCCGGCTCGCATCGGCGAGACGTACATTTTCAGCGCGTTCGTGCGCGATATCACGGAGCGCCGCCGAGATGAACGGCGGTTGGCTGCGCAATATGCGGTGACACGCGTCCTATCAGAAGCGGTTACCTTCGAAGAAGCGGTGCCCCAAATCCTTCAAGCAGTCGGAGAAAGTCTCGAATGGGAATTGGGCGTGTATTGGCAGTTGGATAGGCAATCGGGAACATTGCGTCATCTCCACCATTGGCAGGCGCCGACACTGTCTGCTGATGCCTTTATCGCAGAGAATAAGCGTTTGACCTTCAAGCCAGGAGAAGGATTGCCGGGCCAGATTTTGAAAAGCGGACGACCGTTTTGGGTGAGCGGAGTGATACAGCACGACCATTTCACCAGACCTGTGGCAGCCGCTCAAGCCGGTCTTCACGGTTGGTTTGGATTCCCGATACGTGTTCATGGAGAAATTGAAGGGGTCGTCGAGTTTCTGAGCCGTCAGGCACATGAACCAGACAGTGAACTGCTGAGTATGATCGACGACATTGCTTTAAAAATCGGACAATTCGGCGAACGCGCTGGAGCGGAGGAGGCGTTACGACAGACCGAGGCGCAGTTGCGCCAAGCCCAGAAAATGGAGGCCGTGGGACGGCTTGCCGGCGGTGTCGCGCATGATTTCAATAATCTGCTGACGGTTATCCGAGGGTACAGCGAGTTGACTCTCAGCCGTTTGGCCGTCGGCGATCCGTCGCGACGCGAGATGGAAGAGGTCAAAAAAGCGGCTGATCGGGCCACCGGTCTCACGAGTCAGCTGCTCGCCTTCAGCCGGCGCCAGTTCGTGGCGGCCAAGATCGTGGACCTGAACGCGATCATCACGAACATGGACGGCATGCTGCGCCGGTTGTTGGGTGAAGATATCGTCGATCTTTGTCTCGATCTCGCCCCGAGCTTGGCCTCGATCAAGGCCGATCCGGGCCAAATCGAACAGGTGATCATGAATCTGGCGGTGAACGCTCGGGATGCCATGCCGATGGGAGGGCAATTGACGATTGAGACGAGGAACGTCGTGGTCGAGGCAGGGTCGTGGCGTGATGTTGTGATGCTCAAGGAGGGATCGTATGTCCTCTTGACCGTCAAGGACACGGGCCAGGGCATGAGCGAAGACATCAAAACGCATTTGTTCGAACCGTTTTTCACGACAAAAGAGAAGGGAAAGGGGACGGGGCTTGGCCTCTCCACCGTATACGGAATCGTCAAACAATCCGGGGGCACGATCGGGTTCGAGAGCACCGTGGAACGGGGTACCACCTTCAAGATCTTTTTCCCGAAAGTGGATGCGACGGCCCAGGTCGAGCCGGTCCTCAATGGGAACTCGGAAAGGGCGATGGGGCGGGAAACGATTTTGCTGGTCGAGGACGATCCGTCGGTTCGTGGCCTGGTGCAAGAGGCGCTTCGGATCAGCGGCTATGAGGTATTGGTGGCCCGTCACGGCATCGAAGCACTGGTGACCGGCGCCAAGCATCTGGGCCGCATACATTTGCTCCTGACTGATGTGGCCATGCCCCAGATGAGTGGGCCGGAGGTCGCTGAAAAACTGACGGGCGTGCGGCCGGACATCAAGGTCTTATACATGTCGGGCTACCCCGACCATCCGGTCTTCGAACAGGGTGGGGTCAACCGCGATACCGCCTTTCTGCAGAAACCCTTCACACCGAACGTCCTGACCCAGAAGGTCCGGGAAGTGCTCGATGGGCATCGGGCGGTCTAGGGCGACTTCCCACCGGCGATCGCTTGATCTTCGTCGATTCTTCCGTTTATTGTGCTAAGGTATTTTTGATCGCCAACCTCGCGGTCACATTTCAGAGAGGGCACACGTTGATGCAACCGGCTCGCGAAATCGATCTGGCCCAGTACCGCATTCTCCAGGAACCGTTCTACGAGGAGGTCGGTGGAGAAGTCGGACTCTTTACCATTGCTGCGGATCGGAAGCTACCGGTCATGCTCAAAGGACCGACCGGTTGCGGGAAGACCCGATTCGTTCAACATATGGCCTACAGGCTTGGCCGTCCGCTGATCACAGTCGCCTGTCATGAGGACCTCACCGCCTCCGACTTGGTTGGACGGTACTTGCTCAAAGGACAGGAGACGGTGTGGATGGATGGGCCGCTGACCCTCGGTGTGAAGCATGGCGCGATCGTCTATCTTGACGAGGTAGTGGAAGCTCGGAAGGATACCACCGTCATCATCCATCCGCTGAGTGACGACCGGCGCGTGTTGCCGATTGAAAAGAAAGGCCAGATCCTGGAGGCTGCCGACGAGTTCATGCTGGTGATCTCCTACAACCCCGGCTATCAAAGCGTGCTCAAAGATCTCAAGCAAAGTACCAAACAGCGATTTGTGGCGATCGAGTTCGACTACCCCAGCCCGGATATCGAGGTGAGAGTGGTTCAACGTGAAGCCGGCGTAGATCCCCGAACGGCAGAGAATCTTGTGAAGCTCGGCCGGAAAGTCCGCAACCTCCGAACGCATGGACTGGAAGAGGGCGTCAGCACCAGGCTCCTGATCTATGCCGGCACGCTGATGAAGCAAGGCATCTCACCGGAACGGGCCTGCGACGTCGCGGTTGCCCGTCCGATCACGGACGACGTGGATATGCAACGCGCGATTCATGAATTGGTCAAGGCGATCTTTTGAATTCATCCTCTCCTGTGGCGACGCTTCCTGTGATTGTCCGCGACAATGAAGATGGAGCGATGCTGACGGTCCATGTTCAGCCGAACGCGTCGAGGACGGAATGTGTCGGAATTCATGGAGATGCACTCAAGATCCGACTGGCGGCGCGTCCGGTCGACGGCGCCGCGAATGAGGAATTGATCAGATTTGTCGCGGAACACTGTGCGGTTCCGCGAGCGAAGGTACACATCCATTCCGGGGCCGACTCTCGGCGTAAGCGACTTCATGTCGCAGGCATCTCGGCCCAAGAGCTGTTGGCACGATTACTCCCAGAGGCGTGAAAGGGAAAGGCGGAGGTATGAATCGACTACAGATCGGTACTGTTGCCCTGGTGTTGCTGATGCTGTCGGCGTGCTCCAGCGCTCGGCCAGTGCTCTACCCCAATGCCCACATGCAATCGGTTGGAAAAGAAACCGCCGAGCAGGATATCAAAGCCTGTAAAGAGGCTGCCGAATCTGCCGGTGCAGAAGAAAGCAGCGGTGGAGGCAAAGTCGGGCGTGTGGCGACTGGCACGGCGGTCGGTGCCGGTGCGGGCGCGGCGAGCGGAGCTATTGGAGCGTTGATTACCGGTGCCTCAGCCGGTTTAGGATCGATGGTCGGAGCGGCCAGTGGTGCTGTGTGGGGGCTCCTGACAGGAACGTTCCATGCGATCGCCGGCCCTTCTTCGCGTCAACCCAGCCAGGCCTATGCCGGGTTCGTCAATCGGTGTTTGCAGGAGAAGGGATATGAAGTGACGGGGTGGCAGTGAAGAGGGGAATGGGGCACCGAGGTCATTTCGGTGCTCGCCCAACGCGCGGCCTCAGAAGACCCTCGTTGGATGCGCGCAATGGAAATGACCTCGGTACCCCATGTGAGTGGGGAGCTGAGGAAGGAAGATGTGCTCGGACAATGCGCGCAGGTGAGTGTCTACCCATCCCCTCTGCGAAGGAGAGGAAGAAGATGATGATGTCTACAATTGGAAAACCCTCGACATTTACTCCAAAGGGTGAGAAGTGAAGAAACACAGGGAAAACACCCTCGGAGACTTCTGTGGTCAACCCATCCTGGCAGCGGCTGATTGCGGGCATGCTGTTTCTCACCGTCACCGCCTGCGTAGGTCCTCAGCCGATCTTACGATCCAATAAACAACTTCATTTATACGGTAGGCAGGTTGCTCAACAGGAGATTGACGCCTGCCAGAGAAAAGCTGAAAGGGCTGGGTTGCGGCCTGGCGTGCATCAAAGTGCCAATGCGGCATCCGGTGCGATCCTCGGTCTGACCCTCGGTGGTGCGGTCGGCGCGTCGGCTGGGATCATCGGGGGATTGCCGGGCATCACCATCGGCGCCGCCGCCGGGAGCGCGTTGGGGCTGGTGATTGGGTCACTTGGAGGCACGTTCAAGCCGCTGGAGCCGGAACCGCCCTACGCCGAGGCCGTTGAGAGTTGTTTAAAGGAAAAAGGCTATGAAGTGAGTGGGTGGGAGTAAGGGTTTGCACGACAGACTTTTTTGCTGTGTGCTTCACAAGTCTTTACCGCGCAGGTCTTGGCATATATCCTCTGTGCTTGGATTCTAATGTTTGCTGAGGTATGCTGGGTTTGTGAAAGTCAGCCAGGTGCTTGATCGATTGCGGGACGACAGTTGGTACCTGGTTGCCACAAAGGGAAGTCATCGACAATTTAAGCACCCTACAAAACCTGGTCGAGTCACAGTCGCGGGTAAACCGAGTGAGGATTTGCCCCCTGGGACATTGAACAGTATCTTCAAACAAGCTGGGTGGAAGAAGTAGAGAGACTCGTATGCGCTATGCGATCGTGATCGAAAAAGCTCCATCGAATTATGCCGCCTATGTGCCGGACTTGCCTGGGTGTGTGGCAACCGGGGCGACGATTGAGGAAACTGAAATGATGATCCGCGAGGCCATCGAATTCCATTTGGAAGGTCTGCGCGCCGACAGCCTGCCCATTCCTCCACCCAATAGCCAAGTCGAATACGTCGAAGTCTCTGCTTAACGGACTCCACGAACGGTCTTGAGGAAGGACAGAGCTCACGGACTTACGTCGGTCGAGTACACTCACCACTTCCCATCCGGCCAACACAAGTGATACGTTTGCGACCCTAACGGGTATCCTGGGAGGGTCGCGTGCCCAGATTCGCTATCGGCCACGCACTCAACGCTTTCTCGTAATCTGCTCTAACACTTCTTTGAACCCTTCCGTTGCCTGGCGGTCGAAGTCGCGTGGCTGCAGTTTGTCGACCAGATGTTCCAGCATGTTGGAGGTGTTGCGGGCAAACTCGCCGATTATCTTGAATTTCCCAAAGAATTCTTTGCCGACTGCGTCGAGGTTGCTCTCGACGAGTGGCTTCAGCTCCTTTTCCTGATTGATCCAGTGAATCGCCCGTTGTAGGCGGTCAGGCATGCGATCAATGTTTGAATCAGGCAGGATGATGGGGATCACCTTCTTCAGAAAGCGTTCCGGCTTATCGGCGCAGTTCCGATAGATGCAGAACAGTTCGTACATGCAGTATTCGGATCGCAGATATTTATCACTGATGACGAGGAGGATGAAGTCGCCGTCGGTCAATCGGTCCATGAACTCGCTGATCAAGTCGCCTGGCCGCATGTCATCACGATCCCGGCGGACCGTGATGCCCTGCCCACCAAGCGCTGTGCAAAGCTCATCTACCAGCTTGGCGCGCTGTTGGCCGGTCGGTGTGTTGTCGCCCCAGGCATAGGAAATGAACACCTGAGGTTCTCGTGTCGGGAAGAGCTCCGCCGGCGGCTTGTCGAAGAACGGCCCCTGATCCGTGCGCGCGTCTCCCGACCTTGATCCATGGTCTGCGGAGAGTCCATCTGGTACCTTGTTGGACTGAGCCCCCATCCTCTGCCGTGCTGCAATGTGCTCCGGACGCAGGTCCTGACCGAAGTCGTCCACTGCAGGCTTCAACTCTGGGTAGCCGAACAGTCGGTTGTGCTGCTCAATCCGATCGCGGAGCCAACGGATCAGCTCCTGGTATCGGTGGCCTTGCACCTTGAGGACGATCCGGCCACGACGCTCATCCAACATTTGCCGCTCGAGCAGGGCGCGACAGCCTGTCGAGTGCTCATAGAGCCAGACGCCGTACTTCCAATAGACCCCGGCTTCCTTGGATCTGCTTCCAATCTCGCATAGCAGCGTGCGCATCAGACCTGGATGCAGAAATGGGTAGTCGTAGACGAGACGGCGGCTCGCCTCCTGGTCGCTCCACCGACCGGTAAGCTGATCGGCTACGGTCTCTCGCCCGGGAAGCAGATCCGGCGCCAGGTATTCAGTCGGGAGTTCTGGGTTGGATTCTGCGTCACGAAGCACGAACGTGATCCCACAGGATTCCATGAGACTGAGGAAGAGCCGTTGCTCTTGGTCGGAGTAGTTGCGCCAGACCGTCATCGCGAGGTGTGTTTGGGTGAATTTGCCACGTTGGCTCTGAATTAGTGGATAGGCTTTCTGCCGCTCGAACACGGCATACACGGCTTCGAGCGCCCACGATTGGTCCAGGATGATCCGGTCGTTGAAGAGGTGGGGCTGATGAAAGACCACACCGAGGTTATGCAAGTAGGCCAGCAAACTGTTCGGCGAGCGGATTCCTCCCGTGAGTTCGCAGAGGTGACGGAATTCCTCTTGGGACAGGGTCCGGTGAAGTCGCTCTCCTGGCGCGCAGGCTTGGTCTTCGTTCCGCCAGGTCTCAAGTTGCCGGATGACCTGCGCCCGTCCGACCCCGATTGTGACGATCCCGTCTCGCTCCCGTAGATACTGCAGGGCATCCCGTAACGCATCGTCCAGAGCGCCTTGCCCCCGTAAGGTCTTGGCGCTGTACCAGCAGGGCTTGAGCGAGGGAAAGGTGAGGGCTGTATCGTCCGCAGGTAGGCGACGGACTTCCTGTTCTGGCCGGTCGCAGCGAGTCTGCAGGACGATGACCGGACAATCCTTCCTCCCAAGGGTTCGCACATAATCCAGCCAGTAGGGCAGCGGATAGTTGCGGAACAGGATCCCATCGGCCGATTGTTCACCGAGGGTTTCAAAATCTGGATGCCAGACGATCAAGAAAATCGCACTGGTCTTCATGAACAGGGTATGGGCACCATGGTAGAGATCCTGTCCGCCGAAGTCCCAGATGTTCAAGATGTCTCCATTCGTTGAGCCGGCCCAAGGTTCCGCGGTGACGGTAATGCCGTGTGTGGACGAGACCGTCTCATCGTACGGCAGCCCACGCAGGCGCCGGCAGATCTGGGTCTTTCCCACACGGCCATTGCCCAGTACGATGAGCTTCGCTTCGCGCACGTCTTCTGTGCCGCGCTCCAGGTCAAACAAGTGGTTGCGCAGATCGGTGAGACAACTTGAGTCGTCATCGGCAGACAACACTTCCGCCGGTATCCCGGGAATGGTCACTTCGTGAAGAATGAGGTCACGAAGGGGTTGATGGAAGAGTAACTGACGTGGAAAGTTGTCGAGCCGACAGCCGCTCGCCTTGAGTTGTTCCAGGCTCTTACACCCAATGAGTGGGCTGAGATCGGTGACTGGGGTGAACTCGCAGCCCAGCTCCTGCAAGGCGGTGCAGGCCTGGAGCGGGCTGAGATCGCTGACCTGAGTGTCCCAGCAGACCAGCCGCTGCAAGGCGGTGCAGGCCTGGAGCGGGCCGAGATCGCTGATGGGATTGTGCGTGAGGGACAGCGTTGTCAGGTGAACCAAGTTGGCGACCGTACTTGGTAACGTCTGTAGCTCATTGGCGCTGTTCCGATCGCCATTGCGAGACACGTGATACTCCCCGCGTTCATCTATGTATCCTGTGCCAAGATTCAATTCGCGCACATGGGTGAGTTCGAACAGCTCGGCTGGGATTTCCGTGAGTCCCAGGTTGCCGAGATCAACAAAACCGGTTTTCTTCTCGCGCTCCTCGGCGATCAACCGCCGAGCAATGAGTATGCCATCCATGTCGGTCATGCGATGATCGGGATCATACGGGGTACACGTAGGTTCTTGAGCGGGAAGGTACTGCTGAACCGATGAAGCTGTCAATAACGAGAGGCATCAGAACCTCATCAGCCGGGACCTGACCGACGAGGAGCGGCGTCGGTACGGCGTCCCGGAGTGGGTGCCGGGGGGGAAGTAAGGCGTGTGAAGCGTCGCTCGTGCAGCGTGAAGCGTAGGAATTGCGTTGGCGTCAAGCTTGACAGTATGGCCTATGGATGCCATCCTGTTGTTGAAATCTTCAACAAATGGAGTCTTGCGATGGCAACCGTGAACTTTAGTGTCCCCGCAGATGTGAAGGACGCGTTTGACAAGGCGTTTCGCCGGCAGAACAAGAGCGCCGTGCTGACGGACTTGATGCGGCAAGCTGTCGAAGAACGACGACGGCGTCAGCGGCGAGCCAAGGTTGTTGAGCAGTTATTGGCGTTGCGAAAACGGACGCGGCGGGTTACCGACAAAACCGTTCGAGCCGCAAGGAGACACGGAAGACCGTGATGACGGTCGTGCTCGATGCTAGTGTGATCATCAAGTGGGTGTTCGCCGATCGTGCCGAGGAATCTCACTCACTCCAGGCCCTTCAGATTCTCCAATTGATTCAAGAATCTCGACTCGGGGTGGTACAACCACCACACTGGCTGGCTGAAGCGGCTGCGGTCATTTCCCGCTTGGATGCCGGTCGGGTACGCCGAGCCGTCTCTCTTCTGTACGCGCTTGAATTGCCGGTCGCCGCAGACGTCGAGGTCTATCTGAAAGCATGTGAGCTATCTGCCTCATTGGCGCAGCACCTCTTCGATACGCTCTATCATGCCGTGGCGTTATGCGAATCAGAGGCGGTATTAGTGACGGCTGATGAACGGTACTACCGACAGGCCCACAAGATTGGTCGGATCGTGAAACTAAAAGACTTTGTTCCGTCAGCCATATGAGAGGCATGAGGGGTGGATGTTAAGAAGAGGTCGGCAACTTCTGTGCGGTCAGGCCAAGTGGTCGGCCCTATCCGCTACTCTCGAGCCGGCTCGATATAGCGGATGGTGACTTCCACCGGTGAACCGGGAGTGCCGGTGTTTGCAGGGATCATAATCTGCACCAGCAGGTCGATCTGCTGGCCTATGATTAGTCTCGGCGCCTTCAACGCCCCCACATTCTTCCCGCAGGCGCCTTGATCAATCACCTCGATCTGCCCACTGTCATCCTCCAAGGTCAGCGCCGTCCGTTCGTGGGGGCTTCCACAGATCATCCGATTCAGGACGGTCTCTGTGTGAGTCGCCATGACGGTTCCGGTGATTCGGATATCTCTCATCTGATACCGATCCGGATGCGCCAATAGTGTGGCGATCGGAATTCGTTCGTACGAGGAGACGGAAATCCGTGCTGAACTGCTCTGTGAGGGGAGAGAACGCTCGTTAAATGCCAGTGCAGTCTGAAAACAGATCCCTCCTGAAAGGGTGAGCAGTGAGGTCGAAAGAATGAGGCGCATAGGCGAAACGGTCATCAGTTCCCTTTCAGGTAAAGGTAACATACACCTCGCGCAGAGGAGCCGACTATTCGGCACGGTGCCGCTCATTCGACAGCAGAGAAAGCGCTTCCTTCCCGCAACTCAGGGGGCTACATTCAGAAACCTCCATCTTTACGGCAGGATTCGGTACTCTAACGTGATGGGGGTTCCCTGGAATACAAGTTGCCAATGGAAGATGTGGAAGTTGTCGGCGGTTGGTGTGCTGGGGTTGAAGGATCGAGAAGAAAAGGAGGGCTTCCCATGTTCGTTGTTCTCGGTGCCACAGGAAATACAGGCTCGTCGGTGGTGGAGACATTGCTGGCCAAGAAACAAGCGGTGCGGGTTGTCGTTCGTTCGGCTGACAAGGGGGCTGGATGGAAGGCCAAAGGCGCAGATGTTGCGGTCGCCTCGCTCGACGAGGTGTCGGCCTTGACCAAGGCGTTCCAAGGAGCGAAGGGGGTGTATTTGCTGGTGCCACCCAACTATGGCGCGGAGGCCTGGTTGGCGGATCAGCGAGATCGGATGGATCGCGCTGCCGAAGCGGTGAAGCAGAGTGGGATTGAGCATGTGGTGTTGCTGTCGTCGGTCGGTGGGCACATCAACGGGGCCACGGGCCCGATTCGTGCGGCGAGTTATGGCGAGCGTGCGTTGGGAGCTGTCGCGAAGAATCTGACGATACTGCGTCCCTGTTATTTCATGGAGAATTGGGCGCCGGTGATCGGGGCGGCCAAGGCGCAGGGCGTCTTGCCGACGTTCATTGCGTCGCAGGCGAAGATTCCTATGATTTCAACCAAGGATATCGGCAGGATCGGCGCGGAACGTCTGATCGCAGGTGGGCAGGGGAGGCGGATCGTGGAGATGGCTGGGCCCGAAGAGTACAGTCCGGAGCAAGCGGCTGCCGCTCTCAGTCAGATCCTTGGCAAAACGGTAACGGCTCAGCATGCGGCACTCAGTGCCGTGGTGCCGACCTTTAAGTCGTTTGGATTTTCGGATGAAGCGGCGAACCTGTTTGAGGAAATGTATACATCTTTCTCTACAGGCGCGATTGGGTATGAGCATCCCGATACGTTGGTGCGAGGGACGGTGACGTTGGCGCAGGCCTTGAGCGATATGGCAAAGGCTGGATAGCTGATGCGTGGTGATGCACTGCGGCAAGGAAGCATCATAATGACGAGCCTGTTGACGCGAGGTTCATCATGAAAGACACGATGGAAGCAACCAGAGCGACCGAGCTGAAGGTCTATCAACCAGGATCGCAACATGTGGTGGGCGATGGGTTTCATGTCCGGAACCTCTTTCCCAGTAACGATCTGGATCGTGCGTTAAGCCCATTCATCCTGCTGGACTACGCCGGCCCGACGTCGTATCCGGCGACGGAGACTCCACGGGGTGTCGGGGAGCATCCACACCGAGGGTTTGAAACCGTCACCATTGTCTACCAAGGCCGGGTGGCGCATCGGGATTCAGCGGGTCACTCGGGCGTGATCGGTCCCGGTGATGTGCAATGGATGACGGCAGCGTCTGGTGTCGTGCATGAAGAGTTGCATGAACCAGACTGGGCAAAGCAGGGCGGGACGCTGCAGGCGATTCAGCTGTGGGTGAACCTGCCGAAAGCCGCAAAAATGTCCGCACCAGACTATCAAACGATCGTGAATGAACGGATTCCCACCGTGCAGTTGGCACACGATGCCGGTTCGCTTCGTGTGATCGCCGGATCGGTAGGGAGCGTGAAAGGACCTGCCAAGACCTTCACGCCGATCGAGCTGTACGATCTAAGGCTCCGCGCGGGTCATGCAACCGCACTCAGTATTCCGACCGGATATAACGTGGGGATCTTTGTACTCAGTGGTGAGGGAACGATCGAAGGCTCGCACAGGCTACAGGAAGCTGAACTTGCTGTCGGTGTCTCAACGGGGCGCCCTATCGCCATTGCCGCCGAGCAAGACACCACGATGTTAGTGATGGCTGGTGAGGCAATCAACGAACCGATCGCTCGCTACGGCCCTTTCGTCATGAATACGAAGGCCGAGTTGGTGCAGGCGATGGAAGACTATCAAGCCGGCAAGATGGGACATCTGTCATGATCTCGTTGCTCGTTATTCGTGAAGCGTATGAATGACCAGGATGCAGCGGTCCACATCGATGTGTATTCGGATGTCATCTGTCCTTGGTGCTATGTGGGAAAGCGACGACTGGAGCGGGCGCTCGCGACGTGGAACGGTTCCTTGCCCGTCACGATTCAGTGGCGGCCGTTTCAGTTGAATCCGACGATGCCGGGGGATGGAATGGATCGACGAACATACCTAGAGGCTAAATTTGGCGGGGCCGATGCGGCTCGAGCAATCTATGACCAGATCACCGCCGCAGGCGTCGCCGAACGGATTCCGTTCGCCTTCGATCGAATCCAGCGCACGCCCAATACGTTTGCCGCTCATCGACTCATCTGGTGGGCAGGGCGGCATGGGAAGCAGGACGACACGGTGGAGCTGGTCTTCCGTCGCTATTTCCTCGATGGTGGTGAGATCGGAATTATCAACGCGTTGGCGTCAATCGCTGCTGAGGCAGGGCTTGATCGAGCTGCAACCGAAACATTCCTCCAAAGCCCTGACGGGGTGGAAGAGGTGAAGGAGGAAGAAGCAGCCGGCCGTCGTCTGGGTATTCGAGGCGTCCCGTATTTTGTTTTCAACGGAGCCGATGCGCTCTCCGGAGCTCAACCGCCGGAACAATTTGTGGCAACCTTCCGAGAGGTCGAACGGAGTCTGTCGGTGAGAAAGGCTGGTGCCTAAATGGCTGTTCAGGTCTACGGCTGCAACCATGTGGCCATTGAAGTGACGGATGCGAAGAAGGCGGTGAAGTTCTACTCGGATGTCTTCGGCCTCACGATGCTTCGTGGCGGGGAAGGAGCCGCCTGGTGCAAGCTCGGCGAACATCAGTTCATGGCCATTTTCGAGGTCAAAGAATTGCAGCCGGACCGCGTGAAACATTTTGGATTGATGGTTCGAAACAAGAAGCAGATTCAAGAGGTGCGAGCGAAGCTGACAAAGAAGTACAAACTCAAGCTTCACCCGGGCTTTCGGTGTGATTTTCGAGATCCGTGGGGGAATCGCATTCAAGTCGGGGATCTCAGCGACGAGTCGTTGGTCTGGCTGCTTCCCTATCAGGAGATGCAGAAGGCAGGAATCGTGTTCACATCCACAGCGAAACGAAAGGAGCAGAGATGAGTACCGAAAATCTTCAGCAACGGTTGAACGACCTCTTCGGCTACATCCGGCAGGGTAAGATCTTGGACGCGATGGCGGAGTTTTATGATAAAGATGTGACGATGCAAGAGAATGGCAACCCGCCGACCGTCGGGCAGGCGGCCAACGTTGAACGGGAAAAACAATTCCTGAGCGGCGTGAAAGAGTGGAAAGGGTTCGATGTGACCGCCTCGGCCGTGGGCGAGAACGTCACGTTCTATGAATGCAGCCTCGATTTTGTGGCAACCAGCGGCCAGGCGGTTCACATGGAACAGGTGGTGGTGTCACGGTGGAAGGGCGGAAAGATCGTCCATGAGCGCTTTTACTATGACGCAGGGGCAAAACAGTAAAGCCACGCACGCTATTTCCCGAGGAGTGGCTCATGCCAGCTACGCAATGGACGGATATTGGAAGTGCCGAAGAACTGCAGGGCAAACCCCTGCAGCAGGTGATGTGCGGTAGGACGGCGATCGCCCTGACGTACAAAGATGGGATGTTCGCCGCCATTTCCGGAGTCTGTAATCACGTCGGTGGCCCATTGGGTGCCGGTACGCTCGATGGCGACTTTGTCGTCTGCCCGTGGCACTACTGGAAGTTCCATCATCGAACCGGCCAGGGAGAAGCTGGCTACGAGCAGGATCAGGTTCCGGCCTATCCGACAAAAGTGGAAAATGGCCGGGTGTATGTCGATCTCTCGTCGGCCACAAAACGAAGGAAGCAGGCCCATAAACCACACCCCTTAGCTCGTGCCGTGAGCCGCCAACCAGGGCCGATCCGGGTTGTGGGGATCTCCACCACCGCGATGACGATCGACCATCCACGCTACAGCGGGTCGGATGCGCTGCTCGAAGCGGCATTGGAATATGCGCAGCGTGAACTGCACGTAGAGAGCCAGTGCATTAAGCTGCGGGACCTCAATTTTCGAGCGTGCGAAGGGTTCTATTCGAAATCAGCAAAGGCGTGTACATGGCCCTGCTCGATCACGCAAATGGATCCAGCCGATCAGCTTGACCGCGTCTACGAAGCTATCGTGCATTGGGCGGACGTGATTCTGATCGCGACGCCGATTCGTTGGGGCAATGCCAGTAGCCTGTATTATAAGATGATTGAGCGGTTAAACTGCATTCAAAATCAGGAGACGATCGCGAACAGACATTTACTCAAGAATAAAGTGGCGGCATTCATCATTATGGGCGGCCAGGACAACGTGCAGGGTGTCGCAGGCCAACTCATGACGTTTTTTGCAGAGGTCGGTTGCCAGTTCCCTCAGTTCCCATTCATCGCCCATTCGAGAGGGTGGAGTGCCGAGGACATGGAACGGAATGTTCTCGAAGTTCAGAACAGTCGAGAGCTGCGGGAAGGGGCGCAAGAACTTGTCACCCGCGCCGCGGATATGGCACGACTCATGGTCGAGGGACACGTTCCTGAGCACTTGCTTGCTCGTGGCGGCCGCAAGGCGCATCAGCTTGATATTGAGCCGACTGGGTAACACGAGTGTGGTTCTGACAAGGAAGCACCATTATGCTGGAGCAAACCAAGAGGGACGTTGTTCTCAACCATCTTTTTCAGGCCTTGCTTCGTCTGCATAAGGCGTTGCTGGACGATGAACGAGTCTCTTATGAGCGCGTGCACGGTCGGATTTCCTCCAATGGCGCATTCTTGCAACTTGCGTTGAACGATGCCTGGTTTGCCTGGTTGCGTTCGCTGTCTCAATCAATCGCTCAGCTTGATGAACTCAGCGAGTCGGATGAGCTATCAAGCTGTGAGGCGATCCCGGCGCTGGTGAAGTCCGTCCAGACGCTCCTCACGCCGACGGAAGAGGGGGAAGGGTTTGGCCGGAACTATTACGATGCCCTGCAGAAAAGCCCCGAGGTCGTATTGGCGCATGCGGCAGTTCGAACATGCTTTGCGCAGGCTGTTGCTCACAAGGAGTGAATCAGATGAAAGCGCATTACCTTGGGCATGTCGTGTTCTATGTGAAGGATCTTCCGCGATCGCTCGGCTTCTACCGAGACTTACTAGGATTTAAGGAGGTAGGCCGAATCTTCAACGGCGCGGCCGCCGCGCTGACCTCCGGTCGCACACACCACGAATTACTGTTGATCCAAGTCGGGGATGCGCCTGGTCCGCCGAATGGACGCCGTCGAGGGCTTTACCATATTGGTATCAAGGTTGGGGATAGTCTGGACGAGTTGAGAGAGGCCAAGCAAGCGCTGGAGCAGGCGGGGATTGCAATCGACGGCATGAGCGATCATACCGTCAGCCAGAGTCTCTATCTCAAAGATCCGGACGGGAATGAGGTCGAACTCTACGTCGACGCGGACGAGGCGATCTGGAGGAACGATCCGGCGGCGGTGGTGTCGCCGATCAAGCCGTTGCTTCTGTAATTCCGCTGTTCATAGGGCACACTCGTTTAAGACGATTCCCGGCTCCTATCCATCGACTGCCGGTATTGCTCCACATAGGCCATAATGCGGTCCTTCGGTATTCCGAACCAAGCCAAGGCATGCCGGATGAGAGTCGCCGACGTCTCCACGTCAGGCTGTATGATCTCCGTTACCCCAAAAGCACCGAGTCGTTCTGCTTCTGCTGATCCATGCGCACGGGCCAAGATTGGAACCTTGGGATTGAGATCGCGTATGCGACCGATTGCGAGAGCAGCGGATTCAATCTCTGCTAAGGCCACGATAATCAGCGATGCTTCTGCCGCTCTGGCCTTCATAAGCAATTCGCGGTGCGAGGCGTCGCCATAGAGGCACGGCGTACCCCGAACCTGTAGCCGGCGAAAAGTATCTGGATTACGATCGATGACCACATAAGGAAGATTAAAGGCTTCCAAGGCGTTTCCAAGCGAGTTACCCACTCGCCCAAATCCACATAAGACGACGTGTTGCTGAATCGATTCACCTTCCGGTGGCCAGGGCACCATATCGAACTGGGCATGGGCCACACGCCGGCGACCGATCCAGCTCGGTACATATCGGACGAGTGCCGCATTGATCAGGATAGTAATGAGAGAGGCGGCAAGTGTCGCGTTGTACACTTCACTACCGATATGACCGGCCGATCTTGCCGCCTGGACTAACACGAACGAGAACTCGCCGATTTGGGTGAGACCGATCCCCACCAGGATGGCGCTAGCCCATGGGTATCCGACCAGCCTCACGACGGTTGTCCGAGTCACAAACTTCCCAACGACGATCAAGCCGATCATGGTCATGAGCAAAGACAGGTTGTCGACGATAACGCTTGGGTCGATCAAAATACCGATGGTTACGAAGAACAGCGCGACGAAGGCATCACGGAGTGAGAGCAACCGAGCCAAGGTTTCATGCGCGTACTCGGACGCGCTGATGATCAGACCGGCCAGGAAGGCTCCTAGGGCGAGAGAGAGTCCGACCATCTGCGTGACCGCAGCGGTTCCAAGGCTAATGGCCAGGGTGACCAGCAGGAAGAGCTCTTGGTCCTGGGTTCTGGCAACGTGCGTCAGTATCGGCGGGATGACTTTGGCGCCTAAGTATCCGAATGGCACCAGAATCAGGAGAGCTCTGATCAAGGTCTCACTGATCAGGAGCAATCGTCCTGTGTCGAACTCCCCGAGAGCAGGCATCAACACAGTCATCGCCACGACGGCGACGTCTTCGACCAGGACGATGCCGATCATGACCCGTCCATGCATTGAACGAAGCTCGCCTCGATCGACAAGGAGACGGACGAGAACCATGGTGCTTGCGATGGACGTGACGGCTCCGATCACAATGCTTTGAGTTGTGGACCACCCGATCAGGCTTCCCAGCACGACAGCTGATCCGATCGACAAGAGGATCCCGAAGAGACCGCCTGCTAGGGCGACCCATCTGACACGCATCAGATCCTTTACCGAGAACTCAAGCCCGATCGAGAACATCAAAAGAATGACGCCGATGTCTGCGAACAACTCGAAGGCGTGAGGTTCCGAGATCGTTGGCCCTGGGGTAAAGGGACCGATGGCAATTCCTCCCAGGACGTAGCCAAGAATCAACGGCTGTCCGGCAATCCGGGCGAGTAAGCCTCCGGCGACGGCGGCAAGAAAAACGATAGCGAGGTCTTCAAAAAAGACGGGATGTGGCTGCACGTAGCACCTTTTACGCGAACTCCATTCGCACATTGCCCCGCCGTCACTGATCGGCAGCGAGGTTACAGGGCCGGAGAAAGAAAATACCATAGACCACGTGAAGAATACCGTCATCTCGCGCATCAATGGGTGCGGGCTATGGAACAGTCCGGCGCGAGGGAAGCGATAGAATGAAATCGAGCCGGAGGAGGTGCGAAGCAGATGGCGAAACGATATACTTCATCCGCTTTGTTCGATCTCAACTAACGAGAGGGAGGAACGATCATGGGACAACCACGCGTCGCAGCGAAAGCGCCCTCAGTGCTGATGTTGGATGCCGGGACTTATTATTGGTGTACGTGCGGACGATCGAGAGATCAACCGTTTTGCGACGGTGCCCATGAAGGCACTGGGTTCGAGCCGCTTGAGTTTACGGTTGACGAAACGAAAGAAGTGGCGTTGTGCCAATGTAAGCACACGAAGACACCGCCGTTCTGCGACGGGACACATCAAACGCTCTGACGTCGAACGGTCCTTCCCTCGTACATGAGCCAAGCCGACCTCTTGAGCCACCCTGGGGCGATGGTTCATACTGCTTCACGTATGAACCGATCGCCCGTCTCTCCTTGTGAAACGTTAGCTGAACGGTATCAAGCGTTGCTGGAAGTGGCGCAGGCCATTTCTGCGCATCGAGATCTCGACGAGCTCTGTCGGGAGCTTGCCCAGCGCCTTCCTCGGGTTGTCCAAGTCAATTTCGTGGATCTTTCCCTGCACGACCCGATGAAGAAAGTCATGCGTTTGCACACGATTCAGGCGAACGTGCCGGCGGATCTCATAGGAGGGCACGAGGTCTCGGTAGAGGACTGTCCAGCTGGGTTGGTGTGGCAAGGGCAGGAGCCGCTCATTGTGCCAAATCTGCCGGAAGAGCGCCGTTGGCCGAACGTGCTTGGCTCGATGTCGGAGGATGGAACTCAATCGTTTTGCTTCGTGCCTCTGACGACGGCGAGGGGCAGACTGGGCGCCATGGGATTCTTAAGCCTCCAGAAGGAAGCCTACAGCGTCCAGGACATAGAGTTTCTTCAACAGGTTGCAAAACAAGTGGCTGTTGCGGTTGAAAATGCTCTGGCGTTTCAGCAGATTGCAGAGCTGAAAGACAAACTGGCGAAGGAGAAGCTGTACCTCGAAGAGGAACTTCGTATCGAGCATGGGTTTGAAGACATCATCGGTGATAGTGATGCGCTCAAGCAGGTGCTCAAACAAGTCGAAGTCGTGGCTCCGACTGATTCCACTGTGCTGATTCAAGGAGATACGGGCACCGGCAAGGAACTCATCGCCCGCGCGATCCATCGCCTGAGTGGCCGCAGCGAGCGGACCTTCGTCAAGCTGAACTGTGCGGCTATTCCGACCGGACTACTGGAGAGCGAGCTCTTCGGACATGAACGAGGCGCGTTCACCGGAGCCATCACACAGAAGGCCGGACGTTTCGAGTTGGCCGATAAGGGCACCATCTTTCTCGACGAGGTGGGTGAAATCCCATTAGAGCTCCAGTCCAAGCTGCTTCGTGTGCTGCAGGAACAAGAATTCGAACGACTGGGCAGTACGAAGACCATTCGAGTCAACGTACGTCTGATTGCCGCCACGAACCGAGACCTCAAAGGCATGGTTGAGGCGAAGCAGTTTCGCAGCGACCTCTACTATCGGCTCAATGTGTTTCCAGTCACGATGCTTCCTTTGCGCGATCGGCGCGAAGATATTCCAACCCTCGTCCGGTATTTCACCCAACACTACGCCCTACGCATGAAGAAGAACATCCAAACCGTGCCGGCCAAGACCCTTGACGTGCTGTCGCGCTACGCGTGGCCCGGCAATATCCGAGAACTAGAGAATCTTGTCGAACGGTCTGTCATTCTGACGCAGGGGAGAGACCTACAGGTGCCGATCAGCGAGCTCCAGACCGTGAACTTCCCGACCGGTTCCATGACAACGACACTGGAAGAAGCCGAGCGCGAGCAAATCTTACGCACCCTCCGCGATGCCAAATGGGTGATCGGCGGTCCCTTGGGTGCAGCGGCGCGGCTGGGCCTCAAGCGAACAACCCTCCAATCCAAGATGCAAAAACTCGGGATCGCTCGCCCAGGGAGTTGACGGCCTTCCTCACCCCTGTTCTCTTCTGTAAAGCTGGCGCATGGAAATGCTCCTAGCATGGTAGATGGCGCCGACCCGTCGGCGGCGTGCCGGGGGGTCGGCAGACCTTCGCGATTGATCAGGACAAGCACCCTTTACACACAAAGGACCCTTCTCCTGATAGTCCAATAACTTCGGTAATGCTAGCCCCACACAATCGCTCTTGGAACAAAGGTTGCTCTAGACCTTCATAACTGAATCTCTCTAACAGGGAGGTCAATCATGGCGACGTCGGGGTTAGCACGCAATAAATTCATCGGTCATGAAAGCCACACCAAATCCATCCCGTGCTCGAGATGCCAGGGGCTCATGGTCGTCGAACAGGGGTTCGATTCACTGACCGGTGCCGGTCCGGCGCTGGTCTCGATTCGACGATGCGTGCAATGCGGTGAAGTCATTGATCCGGTTATCTTGCAGAATCGCCGATTGCAGCTTGGGAATGAGCTGAGTTGATGCGCCGGCATGAGCCAGCGGTGAGGCCCCACTCATGTTGAAAATCACAGGGCAAGAGGATAAGGGGCGAGGAGTTGCGCTGGTCATCGAAGGACGCCTGGCGGGTCCATGGGTAGCCGAACTCGAAGCGTTTTGTAGGGTGGTGTCGGAGAATCGACGTCGGTGCACGATGATCGACTTGACCGGCGTGACGTTCATCGATGCCGACAGGAGAACCCTATTGGCTCGTCTCTGGCGTGAAGGAGCGGAGTTGCGAGCATCGGGTTGTTTGACTCGGTGTCTCGTCGAAGAGCTCACCGGAGTCCGACAGATGAATTGTGCAGGAATCACAAAGAAGCCGGTTCGAAAAATTGCACATAAGGCGAGCTGAGATTACGGCATATCGACACAACCGGGGAAAAGTATTGGCTGGCTTGGGCTTGCCGCCACCTTCTATGACTCGGTAGAATATCCCGTTTGTCTGTAAGGAATGTTGATGAGAGTTCCAAAGTAAGGATAGATGACATGTTGATGGATCGTCGGCTCGCGCAACATATTTCGTTAGGGTTTCTTAGCGTAGCTCTGGCCCTCTCCACTGGATGTAAGCAAGAGGCTGGGTCTATGCCTCCACAGGAAACCCCTCAGGTTGAGGTGGTGACCGTCCACACCCAGACGGTTCCCGATGAACCGGAATTTATCGGCCAAGCGGAAGCCTCCCGTCCGGTGGAGATCCGTTCTCAGGTGACCGGCCTTCTCAAGGCCGTCTTGTATAAGGAAGGTCGAGACGTCAAGAAAGGCGACAGACTCTATCAGATCGATCCTGTTCCGTTTAAGGCGGCGGTTGCGAGTGCCAAAGCCAAGATTGCGCAAGCTGACGCCCGTATCGTGCAGGCCAAGCAGGATCTGGCTCGGGTGAAGCCGTTGTTGGTTGAGCAGGCGGTCAGTCAGAAAGATGTGGACGATGCCGTGGCAGAAGAATTGGCGGCTCATGCTGCAGTGCAAGGCGCGCAGGCCGACCTGATCAAAGCCCAATTCGATCTGGACAACACGCTCATCACAGCTCCCATCAGCGGCATCATTGAACGCAGTCGCTACTATGAGGGACGGTTGGTCTCCGCTCAGACGGATCTGCTGACCACGATCCATCGAGTGGATCCCATGTACGTGGTCGTGAGCGTCCCTGAGACGGTCATCTTGAAACGGCGCCGCGATATCGAAGCTCGGAGAATCGCCCATCCCGGCGATTACCAATTGGGCGCGTCGTTGACATTGATGGATGGGACTGCGTTTCCGCAGGAGGGTAAGTTGGATCTGCTCGAACCAGGTTTGCGCAGTGAGACCGGGGCCAGAGTGCAACGCATCACGGTTCCGAATCCGACGCGATCCCTGCTGCCCGGGCAATTTGTCAAGGTTCGATTCACCGGCGATACCAAGACGGATGCGGTCCTTATTCCCCAACGAGCGGTATTGCAAGGTCCTCAAGGGCCGTTTGTCTTCGTGGTGAATCAGGAGGAGAAGGTCGAAATCCGTGATGTGGCGGCGTCCGATTGGAAGGGAAATCAATGGTTGATCGATAGCGGCCTCCAAACCGGCGATCGTGTGGTGGTCAACGGGCTGATGAGGATCGGCCCCGGCGCATCGGTCAAAGCCGTGCCATGGGTAGCAGCGAGTGCGTCAAACTCCGAGTCCACCCCTGTCGATTCTCAGTAAGGACCATCTGTGATCTCGCATACGTTTATCGATCGGCCGATTTTTGCCTCGGTAGTCTCGATTGTCGTGGTCGTGATGGGCCTGCTGGCCATGCAGTTCCTCCCGATCGCGCAATTTCCGGAAATCACCCCTCCGGTTGTGCAAATCGACGCGGATTATCCGGGAGCCAGCGCCGAAGTAGCAGCCGAAGCCGTTGCTCGGCCGATTGAGGTCATGCTGCCGGGCGTCGATAATCTCCTATATTACGAATCCACCAGCAGCAACGACGGACACGTCACGATCAAACTGACGTTCGAGATCGGCACTAATCCGGACATCGCACAGGTCCAAACGCAGAATCGTGAAAAGCTCGCCGAGCCTCAATTGCCCCCGGAGGTCATTCGCCAGGGCATCTCGGTCAAGAAGATGTCCCCCGATCTGGTGTTGGTCGTCGCCCTTAAGTCGACCGATCCTCGGCACGACGCGGTGTTTCTTTCCAACTACGCCACGCTTCGCATCGTCGACGACCTGAAACGGGTCAAGGGCGTGGGGGATGCGATGGTGTTCGGGCAGCAAACCTACAGCATGCGGATCATTCTCAACCCGCTGTTGATGGCCAAATTGAGCCTAACACCGAGTGACATTACAGCGATCATCCGTGAGCAGAATCGTGACTATCCTGCGGGGACGATCGGGCGGGAGCCGGCCCCAGAGGGAACCGAGCTGACGATCCCGATTATCACGAAAGGCCGTCTGACGGAGGTAAAAGATTTTGAGGAGCTGATCGTGCGCGCCCTTCCGGATGGTTCACTGGTCCGCTTGAAAGATGTGGCCCGCATCGAGCTCGGGGCCCAGGCCTATGGTCTGGAAGGTCGATGGAACAGCAGCCCGACGACGTTTATCCTCACCTTCTTGTCTCCCGGCGCGAATGCGCTCGATACTGTTCGCCGGACGCGGGAAAAAATGGATGAGCTCGCGAAGAATTTCCCGCCCAGCGTGTCGTATGACACCCCGTATGACACCACGCGCTTCATAGAAATTTCGATCAAGGAAGTGGTCAAGACTCTGATGGAAGCGATGGTGCTGGTGGTGCTCGTCGTCTATGTGTTCCTCCAGACGTGGCGCGCCACCATTATCCCGACCGTCGCGGTGCCGGTCTCGTTGATCGGGACCTTTGTCGGGCTCTATGCCCTCGGCTTCTCCATCAATACGATTACGTTGTTCGGCATGGTGTTGGCGATCGGGATCGTGGTGGATGATGCCATCGTCGTGGTTGAAAATGTTGAACGACATATGCGCGAGGACCGGATTTCCGCCAAAGAAGCGGCCAAGAGAGCGATGAGTGAGGTGACGGAGCCCATCATCGCGATCGTGTTGGTTCTCGTATCGGTCTTTGCCCCCGTCGGGTTTATCGGCGGCATTACCGGGGCGCTCTATAAACAATTTGCCGCTACGATTGCGATTTCCGTCACCGTGTCAGGGTTTGTGGCATTGACCCTGAGCCCTGCACTCTGCGGAGTCGTTCTCACCCCGCAGCATGGAAGACGAAGCGGGTTTTGGACGCTCTTCGATCGCATCTTCAGCCGGACGCAGGAAGGCTATACGCGTACAACCGCCGCAATCCTTGTCAGACCGCTTCGCGTGATGGCGGTCTTTGTCTTGCTCCTGGTCGTGTCTGTCGGCCTCTTCGACAAGTTGCCGAAAAGTTTTCTGCCCGAGGAGGATCAAGGCTACTTCATCGTGATCGCCCAATTACCGGATGGGGCCTCGAAGCAGCGGACGGTAGCGGTGCTCGAGCAGGTTGAGCGATTTTTCCAGAAAATCCCGGCGGTTCATTCCACCGACGCCTTAACCGGGCAGAACTTCGTCTTCGGCACTAGGGGGCCGAACTCTGCGACGATGTTTGTCCCGCTGATTTTATGGGATGAACGGCCAGAGCCGCAGTATCATGCGAAGGCCTTGGTCGGCGCAGCGTATGCGGAGTTTGCCAAGATTCCGGAAGCCATGCTCCTGGCCTTCAATGCCCCGTCGATTCGGGGCGTGGGTGCGGTCGGCGGGTTCTCGGCGCAGATCCAAGACCCCTCCAGCGGCGACTTTAAGAAATTTGCCATGGTGGCACAACAATTCATTGAGCGAGCCCAGAAGGAGCCGGCAATCGGGCGGGTCGGGACGAATTTCAGGGTCTCGTCGCCGAGACTCTATGCCAATGTGAACCGCGAGCGGGCGAAGGCCTTGGGGATCCCGATTTCGGACATTTTTGATACGCTGCAGGCCTACTTCGGTAACTTCTACATCAATGACTTTATTAAATTCGGTCGCGTGTATCACGTGCAGACCGAGGCTGATGCCGAATATCGGTCGACGCCTCAGGACCTATCGAAAATCTATGTGCGGGCGGAGAACCCGCGAGGCGTCAACATGATCCCGCTGGATACCGTCGTGACGGCCGAATATCAGAGCGGGCCGGACCCGGTGAATCACTTCAATGGGTATAATACGGCGCTCGTGCTGGGTGCGGCCGCACCGGGTTTCAGTTCCGGACAAGCGCTTGAAGCCTTGGAACGGGCGGCGAAGGACGTGTTGGTGCCGCAGGGCTATGCGCTCGATTGGAGCAATATTTCCTTTCAAGAACGGCGGGTCGGCGGGCAGTCCGGTCAGGTGTTTGTGATCGGGTTGCTGATGGTCTTTCTGGTGTTGGCGGCGCAGTTCGAGAGCTGGGTGGTGCCGTTTGCTGTTATTCTGGCCGTTCCCTTCGGGGTGTTCGGTGCGCTGACGGCGGTGTGGCTCCGTGGGTTCGAGAACGACATCTATTTCCAGATCGGACTCGTGACGTTGATCGGCCTGTCGGCGAAGAATGCCATCCTGATCGTTGAGTTTGCCAATACTCGGTATGAAGCAGGGCGCCCGCTGATCGAGGCGACGGTTGAAGCGGCACGATTGCGCTTCCGCCCGATCATCATGACGTCCATGGCCTTCATTTTTGGCATGGTTCCATTGGTCGTTGCAACGGGAGCAGGTGCGGCAAGCCGCCAGTCGATCGGCACCGGCGTAATGGGCGGTATGTTGGCGGCGACATTCCTTGCAATATTTTTTGTTCCGTTGTTTTATGTGTTGATTCGAAAATTGACCGGGCATCGTACCCGGTCCGTGGCAGCATCCGATCCCGCGGGGGCCCAGAATGTTTCGGAGGAGAAATCATAGCGTGCAAGCGATTCTGGTCATCGTACTGTCGTCACTCCTGCTGTCCTGTGCCATGGGGCCGAACTACACGCGGTCTCAGACCGATGCGGACGATCGCTTTCGCATGGCGGAGGGTCCGACGGATCTTCCGTCCTTGGCGAACATGTCATGGTGGGATCTTTTGCAGGATGAACAACTCCAGCAGCTCATCCGGTTGGCTCTCGCCGAAAATAACGATCTTCAGCGTGCCGTCGCAACCATCGATGAATTCCGAGCGAGGGCTTTGATCGCCCAAACTGATTATTTGCCTCAGATCACGGCTGCGGCCAACGCACCGGCCGGCCGCAGTGCCGTCTTCTTGTTTCCGGGATTTGCCAGTCCATTCAACTATTACTTGTTGGGTAACTTGTCGTGGGAGGTGGATCTGTGGGGGCGTGTCCGACGAACCAATGAAGCGGCCCGCGCCGATCTGTTGTCCAGGGAAGAGAACCGACGTGCTGTGACGATTCAGCTGGTCAGCGCAGTGGCTGAAGCCTATTTCAATCTTCTTCAATTCGACCTTCAGCGCGACATCGCGGAGCGCACCCTCCAGTCGTGGGAGGAGTCGGTCCGAATTGCTCAAGCACGGTTGCGCCAAGGGATGACGTCGAAGCTGGACGCTGATCAATTTGAAGCCGAACGTGCCAATGCCGCAGCACGCACGGCGGAACTTCATCGGCAGATGGTGCAAGCCGAGAATCACTTGAGCATCTTACTGGGTCGCAAGCCGTTTGCCGTTGCGCGGGGGCGTTCCTTAGACCAGCAGATCACTGCTCCCGATGTTCCCGCCGGTTTGCCCTCCGAGTTGTTGCAGCGCCGGCCTGATCTGTTGGTGGCCGAGCAACAGTTGGCGGCGGCCACCGCCCGTATCGGGGCGGCCAAGGCTGAACGATTCCCCAGAATCACGTTGACCGGATTGGCCGGCCTGGCCCATCCGGAATTGTCCTTGATCTTCACTGAAGCGTCCTCCTTCGGTGTGTTCGGCGCCGGCCTCGCTGCCCCATTGTTTAACGCTCAAATTCTAGGTTTTCAGCAAGAGGCGATTGAAGCCCAAAGCAAACAAGCACTGGCTCAATACCGACAGGCCGTCTTAACGGCTTTTCGCGAAGTGGAAGACGCGCTCGTGGCGGTGCGGACGGCACGCCTTCAAAGTGACGCCCAGCAGCAACAGGTCGCGGCGTTGCAGTCGGCCCTGAAGCTCGCTGAACTTCGCTATAGGGGAGGACTTGCCAATTATCTTGACGTACTCGTGGCCCGAAGAAACTTGTTCGAGGCGGAGCTCGCGTGGACGAGTACCCGTCGGTTCCTGCTTGCATCGGTCGTTCAACTCTATAAGGCACTTGGCGGCGGATGGAGTCCCGAGGCGCAATCTGCAGAGGATGGGAAGAAAGGCTAGAAATCGTGGAAAAACCGGCTCCGGTAGAGTTTGCGATTCACGAGTTGTTCGTTCGTCGTTGGAGCCCTCGCGCATTTGACGAACGGCCGGTGGAACCGCCGTTGTTGCGGTCTCTTCTTGAGGCGGCCCGATGGGCACCTTCATCCAATAATGAGCAGCCATGGCGATTCATCGTGGCGAGTAAAGAGTCCTCGGTCGATTGGAATCGGTTGTTCGAATGTTTGGCGGAAGGCAACCGGCGGTGGGCCTTTCGAGCACCGGTCCTGGTGCTTACCGTGGCCAGTTTGTATTTCGAAGACGACGGCAAGCCAAACAGGCATGCATATCACGATACGGGGTTAGCCACGGAGAATTTTGTGTTGCAAACGACGGCACAAGGACTAGTCGCTCACCAGATGGCCGGCTTCGATGTGGAGAAGGCCCGAGCCGACCTCCGAATCCCCGCAGGCTATGACCCTGTCACCATGATTGCCCTTGGGTATCCAGGCGATCCCGCGCTTCTTCAAGAGCGGTTGCGGGAGCGGGAATTACGCCCACGAGATCGCCACCCGATTGCCGCACGGACGTTTTCAGGGCAATGGGGAACTCATTTCCGCACGACTGATTGAGTTCACGAGGAGTCGATCTGATGAAATCATTGAGCGGCAAAGTGGCGATCGTGACCGGAGCCTCGAATGGAATCGGAAGGGCCATCGCAGAGCGGCTAGCGGAAGAAGGCGTGATTGTAGTGGTGAATTTTTCAACCAGCTCTGAGAAAGCCCAACAGGTGGTCGTGGGAATCCAAGCGAAAGGCGGCAAGGCCTTAGCGGTTCAAGCCGATATGAGTCGCGTGGCGGATGCGCGCCGGCTGGTGACCGATACGGTGAAGCAATTCAACCGGCTGGATATTCTGGTCAACAACGCAGGTCGGTTTATGCCAAAACCTCTCGAGGAGACCACGGAAGAGGATTTCGATGGTGTGATCGCCTTAAATGCCAAGGGGCCATATTTCACCATGCAAGAGGCGTCCAAAGTGCTCAAGGACGGTGGGCGTATCGTGAATATCTCAACAGGCGGAACGCATCTGCACTTTCCTGGAGCCACGGCCTATCTCGGGAGCAAGGCGGCGCTTGAGCAGTATACAAAGGGATTAGCACAAGAACTCGCCGCCAAGGGGATTACGGTCAATACTGTTTCTCCTGGATTTACGGAAACCGGAATGATGACGGAAGAATATCGGCAAATGGGAATTCAGTTGACGCCGATGAAACGACTCGGAGTCCCCAAAGATATTGCCGATGTGGTGGCGTTCGTGGTGAGTGAGGAAGCGCGGTGGTTGACGGGACAGACGATTCAAGCCGGTGGCGGGATTGTCATGTAGGGCGACCAGTCCAGATGCTTCGAAGGGCGGTTGCACAGAACCGGCCCCATACCTCGCTGGTCCGATGACCGATCTCAACCTCCAGGCGACCGAGCATCTGGCGGCGGTCGACCCGGTGATGCGCCGATTGATCCAGGAGATCGGCCCGTTCTCACTGAAACCGAATGTGCGTCGGTCTCCGTTCGAATCCCTCGCCCGAGCGATCGCCTATCAACAGCTCCATGATAAAGCTGCTGAAAGCATTCTCCGTCGATGTATTGCCCTGTTCCCGGGGCGGCGGTTCCCTCGTCCCGATGAACTCCTTGCGATGAATGTGGGCATATTACGGCAGGCTGGATTTTCGCGGTCGAAAATCTCGGCGCTTCGAGATCTGGCTGCGAAAACGCTCGATGGAACGGTGCCGACAGGGCGCATGATGAAACGGTTGGATGATGAGGCGATCATCGAGCGACTCATCGACGTGCGCGGTATCGGCCGATGGACGGTCGAGATGTTGTTGATCTTTCAGCTGGGCAGACCCGATGTGCTCCCGATCAGTGACTTTGGAGTTCGGAATGGATTTCGTATTGGGTACCGAAGAGCGATAATACCGACGCCGCGTGAGGTGTGTCAGTATGGCGAGCGGTGGAGACCGTTTCGGACAGCTGCTGCGTGGTATCTCTGGCGGGCTGCGGATCGGGGACAGCGAGCAATGAAGGTATTGTGATGGCCGACCTGAATAAACGACTTGATTCCAATGTGCCTGGAAATTTCTATGTGGACGCAACCTGTATTAACTGCGACACCTGCCGGCAGCTTGCGCCGACGAGTTTTGACGACATCGGAGGTTACTCAGCTGTCCGCAACCAACCTGCAGATCTCACACAGCTCCATCAGGCGTACCAGGCGTTGCTTGCCTGTCCCGTCGGATCTATCGGGACGGAACAGAGCGACAAGGCTCGGTTGCACGCCGCCATGGCGAGTTTCCCGCTTCATCTCGAAGATGGGGTGAGTTATTGCGGCTTCAATTCGGATAAATCCTATGGGGCAAACAGTTTTTTTATCGAACATCCGGATGGCAACTGGCTGATTGATTCTCCACGCTACGTTAAACAGCTGATAGAGGTGTTCGAACGACGAGGGGGGATCGCCCATATCTTCCTGACCCACAAGGATGACGTGGCCGATGCAGATAAGTATGCGACTCATTTCCGCGCGAAGCGGATTATCCATCGAGCGGATCTGGAGGCGGCTCCATCGGCCGAATGGGTCATTGAAGGCGAAGAGACGGTACGCATCGGGTCGGAGTTCCAAGTTATTCCCGTGCCGGGGCATACAGCCGGGAGTATGGCACTCCTCTACAGAAAACGCGTTCTCTTTACCGGGGATCATCTTTGGTGGGATCAGCATTCGAAGACGTTAGAAAGTCCCACGCGTCTGATCTGGAAAAAGTGGACGCTGATAGACTCTCTTCGCAAACTTCTTGATTACCCGTTTGAATGGGTGCTGGCCGGTCACGGCGACCGGATACGGCTTTCGTCGGCTGACATGCGAGGACAACTGTTGGCCTTGCTCGAGCGTCGTGAGAAGGGTGTCGGAGTACGGTAGAAATGGTTACGGTCATTGCCCAGTGGATTGATCGCAATATTCTCTCCCTTGGTCGTGAAATGCGGTTGTCCTACCTGCCGCCGCTCATGGTCTATGTCGCCTATGGCATCTCAGGACTCACCGGCATCGTCGGGACCTTTTTTGTCAAGGACTACCTCGGTCTCTCTGCTGCATTCCTCGCCGCACTGGGGTTTTGGGCGGGGATTCCCTGGGCCCTGAAGATGCCGATCGGGCATACGGTCGATCTTCTATGGCGCTGGAAGAGTTGGCTCGTCGGAGTCGGGGCAGGCCTGTTGACCATCAGTCTTGGGATCATGGCGCTGCTGATCGGTGACCGTGATGCGATGACGGCCATCTTGCCGGCGGAAGTCTGGTATGTACTCAGCGTTCTGTTGGCTCCGATCGGATATGTCGTACAGGACGCGGTGGCCGATGCCATGACTGTCGAGGCCGTTCCCCGTGTCGACGACCAAGGGCGAGTCTTTGATGATCAGACACGCAAGTTGATGCACACGACGATGCAGACGCTCGGCCGTGTGGCGATCGTCGGCGGCGGCATTCTCGTCGCACTGGTCAATGTCTATCTGTTCAGTGGAACCGAAGGGGTACCTCAGGCTGATCTCATTCAGCTCTATCAACGAATCTACCTCCTGGCCATGGTCATTCCCTTTGTGTCGATCGCTGGCGTCGGGTTGGCCTGGTGGCTGAACCGTCAAAAAAGCCGGAGGCTTCTTCAGGAGGGGTTTACTCGAGATCAGGTCCGTCAGATGGTGAACGCAAGGGATGTCGAGCAGGAACCCACGAAACCCAATTGGTGGATTCTTGGGGGGAGCTCGGCATTTGTGCTCTTCACGGTGACGGTCGGGTTGGGAGGATTCCCATACCGGGAAGAAATCGTATTTGTCGGGTCGATGAGCATTGTGCTGTTCTTGATGACAAAACTCATCCGTGAACTCGAGCCAGACAAGCGACTGACGTTGGTCGGCACGGCGGCGGTGATCTTTGCTTTACGTGCCATCCCACAAGCCGGCCCAGGCGCGACGTGGTGGATGATCGACGATCTGAAGTTTGATCAGCAGTTTCTTTCTGTCTTGTCACTGATCGGCGGCACGGTGGCTTTGGCCGGCATGTTCGTCTTTCGACGATTCATGGCTGAACGGTCGATTACATACATCGTCGGATTCTTGACGGTGGTTGGAACCATTCTCTCGCTTCCGATCGTAGGAATGTTTTACGGAGTTCATGAATGGACGGCAGCACTGACCGGCGGGGTGGTCGATGCCAGGTTTATTGCCTTGATCGATACGGCGCTGGAGTCGCCGCTTGTCCAGATTTCGATGATCCCAATGCTGGCCTGGATCGCCAACTCAGCCCCGAGCAACCTCAAAGCAACATTTTTTGCGGTGATGGCCTCGTTCACGAATCTGGCCCTCTCCTGTAGTCAACTTGGCACCAAGTATCTCAACGAGCTCTTCGTCGTGACACGAGAAGTGCGGGATCTAACAACAGGTGCCATCCAGACACCTGCCGACTACAGCCAGCTCGGTGAGCTTCTGGTAATGCAACTCCTGATCGGTCTAGCCCTTCCCTTCTCAGCCATCCTGTTCGCCAAGCTCACAAAATTTAAGAGTGCGTAATGGGCTGGACGGGGTGTGCCAAAGGAAGAAAGTAGAGGCCAGGTTCACGGCTTCGTCGATTCCTGTGCCCAGTCGACGAGATGCTCTTTATCCTCCAGCACATCAAGCGGCACTTCGTAGAAGGATTTGAGCGTCTGCTTGGTGTTTGGCCGAAACGGCTTCATGCCCTGTTCCTTGTAACGAGGTGCCGTGGCTGCCGTAACTTTGAAGTAGAGTCGACCTTTATGAATGATGCCGAAAAACTTGCCTGTATGAGAAAGCTCATAGCCGCCGAACATGGCCCGGCATGTCAGACCTCGGAGATCGGCGAGTTGATCCAGCACGAAGTCGGTGAAGCCGTCATGCTTGCTCGGCATGAGTCTCAGGCTGGTTTTTGTGCGGTGACTATGCGAACAGCGATCGGTAAGGCGATAGTAGAGCCCTTCCGGTATTGCTCAGCCGTTTCAACGATCCGCGTTCTGGCCTCTTGCTGTTGTGCCGGGCTGAGCTTGGCCCAGAGATTCTGAATCGGCGCGGCAATGTCCATCAGGCTGGAGAAGTAATCATCAGCTGCCCGAAATCGGACATCACTGACAAATTCATAGTCGGAGACATCAATAAATTTGGCTTGTTTCAGCATGGTGGCAAGCTCACCTGGTTTCGCTAAGCGGAAAATCCCTGGAGCCGACGGGTCTGGAGGTGGAAGCTCGATGAATTGCTTGATCACATCGATGGGAATCTTGAGATAGGGGTTCTTCTCCGGGGCAGACCAGACAGCTGCCGCTATCCATGTATTGGGTTTGAGGACCCGGGCAATCTCGGCCACGGCCTTCGGAATCTCCGGTAAGAACATCAGGCAAAACCGGGTAAGGACTGCATCGAACGAAGCTGTCTCGAGCGGCAATGCCGTCACATCGCCTGTTCGGAATGTGACATTCGAAAGCTTCAGCAGAGCTGATTTACGCCTGGCCGCTTCGAGCATCTGCTCGGCCAAGTCGATCCCGGTCACGCTGCCGCTCGCTCCAACCGTCTGGGCTGCCAGCAAGGCTGGATAGCCTGTGCCTGATCCAAGGTCTAATACGCGAAGACCGGCACGCAGCCTGGCATCACCGACGAGCCGATGGTTGAGGAAGGCCATCTGTTCGTCGAAGAAGCGATCCCATTTCTCCCAACCACCGGCAACGCGGTTCCAGTCCTGGCGCTGGCCTTCGATGACCTGCTCGGGCGACAGCGATGCCATCATTTTTACCTCAGGGTTTGCAGCGTCTCGCGTAGCTCCGTGAGCTCCGCGACAAGGAGATCCAAGTGTTGATCACGCTGGGGCTGATCGTCTTTGAACTTCCACAGGCGCTTGAAAATCGCCTTCAGTTCTTTATTGTGAGTAACGGCGAGCGCATAGCCAGGATGTTCTCTCACGGATTTATCAATGCAGCAGATGCTGTCGCTGATGGCATGAAACTGATTGTGGAGGTCATCGAAGGGTTGGTCGACCCCCTTGCCTCCCTTGGCCGCTGTAGCCGACGCTTCCGCCATGTTGGTCAGATTAATCACAGTGTCAAGGCCGGTTGCTCCCTTTGCCTTTGCCGTAAATTCCTTGGCGTGGGGATAAAACAAGTAACTGCAGCCGGTCGTACTGAATAGGAAAATGGCAGCTATGGCGAGCGATGCTTTCCAGCCCATAATGGCCCCCTTTGCTCTTGGCCTTTCGCCGCTGTGCGGGAGAAGGCCCGGTCTGCACGTGTGAGGATGCCTAGACCGTGACGGTGACAGTCTTAACAGCCGCTTGCACTTTTGACACCATTTCCGGTGGAATCGAATCAAGCTTGTGGCACTGTTTGGCATGGGTGGCCACCAATTGCATAAGCTCCGTCTCTGTCTCGGCTCGCACTTGGAATCCACAGCCACCGCCCGGTTGAACATCCAGACATCCCAGTTGCTTGTACTGTTTGTCAGCCATGATCTCCTCCTCTTGTTGGTGGATGTGTTAATGACGATAGGTACATGGAATAGAAAGATGCTTCCTGAGTAATTGCCTTGGTTTTTGCTGTGAGAAGCGTATGACCCGTGTCTCGAGCCACCCTTGGGGAACGGGTGGTAGCCAGACTGGTCAGGATCTATCGATGGGGAAATGGCTGCAAAACGATGACAACCCCATCGTGTGTCTCAATGGGTTTCGTCTCTACCTCATCGAATACGATTGCGGACACACGAAACCCGTTGACCTGCTCTCTGATGAGATCGAGAGCTAAATGGGATTACGCGTTCTGGTTATGGGCGGCGCTCGGCCACACTGACAATGCGATACCAACCACCAGGTACACGACGCCTACGACAATTGCCAGGAGATTGACGTCGTACCATGCATTGATTCCGAGGTAGAGCTCGTTGAGAAAGAGTCCCAACACCAGCATCACGATTCCCAGCCAATTCCAAAAACTCATGCCCATGGGTTGTCTCCTTTCTATACGTGGTCCTTGCGCTTCCGTGACTGATCCAACACAATCAAGCTAACTGCACCATCAACGACCAGAAAAAAAAGAGTGCGACGCATGCTCACCCTCAGTCCTTAAATGACCCTGAGCAGAGCGTCAGGCTTCCTGGAGGCGTGATCCTCCCCAGAGTGAGAGGCACACGGCACCTCCATAGTAGACGGCAGCGACGAAAGCCAGGAAATAGTTGGCACCGTACCAAATGTTCAGAAAGACAAGCTCGTTGAGAAAGAGACCGACAAACAACATCAGAAATCCGATAAAATTAAACCAACGCAGTCCCACGATTCGCTCCTTTCAGTGATGATCCCCGGATGATCTATGCATCTACTGATTGCGCAAAGAGTTCATGTTCAGGATTGCGTGGGAATTGTACGCCGTCTCCGTGATGAAAATCCATAGTGAACATTATGATAAGGAACTGGGGCCCCGGACGTCAGGCATAGTTCTTTGGTTCGACTCTCTCCGACCTGTCGGTGAACTCGAGTCGCGTCAATTTTCAGGCGTGAAAACGGCCATATGCCGAGAATTATTGCACACTTAGATATGGACGCGTTCTTCGCGGCCATTGAGGAGCGTGACACTCCTGCCTTTCGAGGGGTCCCGCTTGTCGTGGGGGCGGACCCGCTTGGTGGCAAGGGGCGCGGGGTCGCGTCTACCTCGAACTATCTCGCACGGACCTATGGGATCCATTCCGCGACGCCGATCTCCATGGCCTGGCGCTTGTCGGAAGCGGCTCGTCATGCCGGAAAACCTCCCGTGACCTTCGTGTCGGTTGATATGCCGAAATACGCACGGGTGTCAGAGGAGGTGATGCGCATCGTACGGCGTTTCATTGCGACAGTCGAGCAAGCCAGCATCGATGAAGTGTACGGTGATCTCAGCTGGACGGAATCCTACGAAGACGCAGCACGCGTCTGCCGCCGCGTGAAAGACGCGATTACTGCAGAGGTGCGGTTGACCGCGTCAGTGGGGATCGGACCGAACAAATTGATCGCGAAGATTGCCTCAGGATGGCAGAAGCCAGATGGGCTTACTATTGTGCGAGAAGAGGAGGCGGAGGCCTTTCTATCTCCGCTTTCGGTCCGCGTGATCCCCGGCATCGGTCCTAAAACGGAGGTGCTGTTGCAGCGAAAGGGAGTCAGGACCATCACAGAGTTGCGGGACGTGTCTCTCCAACAACTGACCCATCTGTTGGGGAAACGTGGTGCGGCTCTCTATAGCAAGGCTCGTGCTTTGGATGATTCTCTTCTCGAAGAATCGAGTCACGTGAAATCGATCAGTGAGCAAGAAACGTTCGAGTCCGATACGCTCGATAGCCGTACTCTGCTCACGCAACTCGACCGACTTGTTCGTGGTGTCATCGATCGCCTGGCCGTCGAAGGGTTTGAAGCATTTCGGACCGTAGTGCTGACGATCCGGTTTGCGGACTTTGAGACGAAATCGCGAGCCCATACTTTAACCGTTCCCACGAGTGATCCCGGTGTGTTACAGCGTGAAGGGTTGAAATTGCTGATGCCGTTTCTCGATCGTCGTGAAAACCCGCAGCGAAAACATATTCGCTTGCTCGGACTTCGTCTGGAAAAGCTGAACTGATTGCCGCGCTACAGAAAGATGGGGCAGTCGATCAAGCTCCATGGTAAGGAAGTTATGGAGGGCCGTTGGGTATTAGTACAGTCGAGGGTGTATCCGGGATCTGTGTAACCGACCCACTCACGCATGTGGTTCTCATGTAAGGACGATGGTTCTCGACTGTATGCTTTTCCATTCAGATTGTAATCAGCAATATAATCATAAGCCTATGTGTCATATCCAACGGACGAGTGAATCAATATCCCTTCAATCAGTGGATCAGACAAAACATCCTCCTTCGCCTTGCTAAGAATATCCCCTGAAAATCCATATGTGTATGCTACAGTCGGTCTATGGGCACAGCACTTGCTGAGCTGTGATGTATTGTTTGGTCGCGTCACAGCGGAGGTCTCTTATGGGAATGAGCACAGGTGCTAGCGGATCGGGGCCATACCGAACGGATAATACCAGGACTAGGATGGCCATGGCAGGGATGGTCCAGCAGGGTAAGGCGGCGTTGGTTCGGTCTCGCCGACTCGAAGCACGATCTACTGAACAAAAGCTTTGTACCTATGGGCTCTGTGAATCCACGAATGAGGAGCAGTTGACCATTGAACAGGGTGAAGCCTACTGTCTGAACCGTAGCGAACATGGCATTCTCGTTCTGATGGGACGGCGGCCTCGGTCCAGACAATATGTCGAGCTCGATATAGCAGAAACTCGATGGGAACATTCCTTGAACCTATACGAGGTGCAGTGGACGAAATCAGTGTCTGTAGAGTTCAACGGTGAACTGTTTCTCGTCGGTTGCCGGCTTGTGTTGGGAGCATCTCGGTACTGGGCGTTCTGAATCTCCAGTTTTCTTTCTCTTGGATCTCTGCTGAAAAAATGCGCTTGAATTACCGTTCCACTCGGCAGGGCTGTGTTCGAAGAAGAAGCGTGGTTAACCCGCCCCTTGACCTCTACGAATAGCAGCAGTTATTGTACCGGCAATTGCTCAAAAATGTCTCAACTTGTACTTCAGAAGGCAAGCCCATCGTTTCTCGTTCTCTTCCTTTGTCTCTGTGTGGTCGGCCAAATCTTGGGATCTCCGATTACACATACCAGTTTGCTCACGATAGATCAGTCAAGGGAATCGGGTGTAGATGACCTGTCCATTGCGTCGATAGTGGGGCAAGCCACAGGATCACAAATACTTTCGGCTTTCCGTGAGAAGACAACTTCCTCGCTCTATTGCCCAATCTTCGTGACCGTGGTGTTTCGCCCTCCTCAGGCGTAGCCGACGTTCGCTCCTTATCAGCCGGATTCGTGGGTGCTAGGAGGGATGTTCCAATCATCCTTTCTCCAGCCATCGCCAAATCAAAGCGTCGCCCATCTGGTTGGTGCATGTCCTGCATGGGAATACGCAGCAGGTCGCGAAGGAAGAGGAGCCTATCCAACGGCACCGCTCAGCGGTAAAAAAGTGCGATCTTAGAAAGGTATTTGTATGGGGTTGCTCACTAAACGACTTTTGACTTTACTAGATGCCAAAGAGCGGCGCCTTTCCTACGCGTTGCTTGGGTTGGTTATTCTCGCGGGACTTATCGATGTGGTGGGAGTGTCCTCAATCCTACCGTTTATGGCTGTGGTCGGAAATCCTGGATTAATTCAAACAAACCCGTGGTTACACAATCTCTTTGTCATGTTCAAATTTGAGTCTACGGATGCCTTCTTGATTGGATTGGGGGCTGCAGCACTGGTTGCGATGGTGTTTAGCAACGCTGTGTCCTTTCTCACTGCGTCCGCTATCTTATGGTTCTCCCATAATGTGGGGCATAGTCTTTCAACGCGGATGCTCTCAACGTATGTGCAGCAGCCTTATGCGTATTTTCTGGGCCAAAATAGCTCGAACTTGGTCGTGAATTGCACCGACGACGTCGGCCGCGTAACGCAGGGCATTATGGTGTCGACCTTGCAGGCCATTGCCAAGACGCTCGTGGCCATCTGCATTCTGTTGCTTGTCGTCTGGGTCGATCCGTGGCTAGCCATCCTGTTCGGAACTGTCATTGGAGGGCTCTACGGACTGGTGTTTCTGGCTATTCGCCACAGGGTGACCAGACTTGGGAAAACCGGTAAAGAGGCACAGCGGGAACGCTACCGACTCGCGACTGAGATATTGGGCGGGATCAAAGAGCTCAAGATCCTAGGAAATGATGAAGCCTATCGCGAACGGTTTGCTAAGCACTCGGCGTTGTTTGTGAAGAATCAATGGATGAGCGTCGCCATGAGTCTCGTGCCTCGATATGCGATTGAAAGCGTGGCGTTTGGATCGATGATTTTGCTGGTGATGTATCTGCTGGCGACTCATCAGGATTTCAAAGAAGCTCTTCCATTGATGGCGCTGTATGCATTCGCAGGATATCGCCTGATTCCAGCGTTCCAGCAAATCTTTTCCAGCGTCACACTCATACGGTTCCAAACGCCTTCACTCGAGGCTGTTGAAGAGAAGCTCGGGATGGCAGCCAGAGGGGCGGTCGTAGATACCGAGCCGAGGTTGATGAACCAGGACATCGGTCCTGTGCGGCAAGAAATCAGGCTCACGAACGTGGTCTTTCAGTATGCCAATGCCACCACTCCGCTCTTGAATAATCTGACCCTGGCCATCCAGCATCATATGACGGTGGGCATCGTCGGGAGTTCAGGAGGAGGAAAGACAACGATCATAGATATTATTTTGGGGCTGCTTGAACCACAAAACGGCTGTTTGTTCGTGGATGGAGTTCCCATCACTCCACGCAATGTGAAGTCCTGGCAGAAACACCTGGGGTATGTTCCTCAACAGATCTATTTGGCGGATGACACTCTCGCGGCGAACATTGCCTTTGGAGTGGCGCCGAAAAATCGTGATATGGAGCGCGTCATCGAGGCCGCACGGATCGCCCATGTGCATGACTTTGTGCTTGCGGAGTTGCCCGATGGATATGACACCATGGTTGGCGAACGTGGTGTGAGACTGAGTGGTGGCCAGAGGCAACGCATTGGAATCGCTCGAGCGTTGTATAGCAATCCGGATGTCCTGATCCTTGACGAAGCGACGAGCGCGTTAGACAATCTTACCGAAGATGCCGTAGCGGAAGCAGTTCGAGAAATTTCCCATCAGAAAACGATCATCATCGTCGCCCATCGCCTAAGAACCGTTCAACAGGCGGACATCATTTACCTGCTGGAAAACGGATCCATCGCTGATCAAGGGACATATGAAGAGCTTCTTGGGCTGAACGAGGTATTTCGTAACATGGCAAAAGGAGTGGCCTAGAAAAGTATCACAAAGCCGAAGTTTTAACAGTAGTTGTCTCGCCGTTTATTTGAGCCATCGACCGTATTGTGTTGGCCCACGCCTATGATCACCATCAAGTGGGAGACCATGAGCTACAAGAAATCTGACCGCCTACCTTGCCATTGTGACCGACAGTCTGGTACCTAGTTTAATCAGTTGTACATTGTGTTAGGTAATTAAGCTGAGCCACTCGGAAAGAATAACGGTGTGGCATGAGGGTGCTTTCCGTGTGGGGCTAGGCTAAACCTACATCACAACCAAAGGCTGGCGCGTTCAGTCTGCTCGGGCAGACAGAGGAATGTTTCGGCATGCGCTATCGTCCTGAAATAGATGGCCTGCGAGCAATCGCGGTCATTCCGGTCATATTATTTCACGCTGGTATCCCACTCTTTAGCGGTGGCTTTGTTGGCGTGGATATCTTTTTTGTCATCAGCGGGTATCTCATTACGACGATTATACTCGGCGAGTTGGAGGCTGGACGGTTTTCAATCGCCCAGTTCTACGAGCGCCGCGCGCGACGTATTTTGCCGGCGTTGTTCGTGGTCATCGTATCGTGTCTGCCTGTTGCGTGGCTGTGGCTCATGCCGAGCGATGTGAATGAACTGTCCAGCAGTGTGGTTGCGGTGTTGGCCTTTGTATCGAATATTTTCTTTTGGCAACAAAGTGATTACTTCGATGCGGCAACGGAGTTGAAGCCGTTGCTCCATACATGGAGTTTAGGGGTCGAGGAGCAGTTTTATGTGCTGTTCCCAATTTTTCTGCTCTTGGGGTGGCGCTTAGGGCGGACAAGGCTCGTAGTGCTTCTGACAATTGCGGCACTACTTAGTCTTGCACTAGCTGAGTATGCGGCTAGCAGGAAGCCGGTGGCGGCATTTTTCTTACTACCGACTCGTGGATGGGAGTTGGCAGTAGGTGCCCTCATCGCGTTCTATTCAGGAGGTAAGCAAGGCAACCAATTCTCTCCTACGCTCTCCCGAAGTTTGAGTGTTGTCGGCTTGGCGTTGATTACGTTGGCCGTGCTGGTGTTTAACAAAGATACCCCTTTCCCTGGTTTGAATGCCTTGGTCCCGACAGTAGGAGCCGGACTCCTCATTCTATCCGCCTGGCCAGGCACGTTGGTGGGGAAGCTGTTGGGGAGCAGAGTTCTGGTTGGCATTGGCCTTATCAGTTATAGCGCATACTTGTGGCATCAACCGTTGTTGGCCTTTGCTCGCCATAGAAGCTTCACTGATCCAGGGGCAGTCCTTATCGCGTGCATGATCGTCCTGACATTTGGACTTGCCTACGTGACGTGGCGTTTCGTCGAACAGCCTTTTCGCCGAAAGGGTGTGTTCACACGGCGATTTGTGTGGAACTTTTCGTTGGTTTCTTCGGTCATCATCGCGTCACTTGCGGTGAGCCTGCAACTCTCAACACCAGAGAAGCAAAGCGGATTAGGCGATAATGCCGAAGCGCTGTATCGAATAAAGGCCTGTTTGTTCAGCGGGCGCCAAAGTTTTGAGACGCTTCTGGAGCATCAATGCGATTCGGTACAAGCTTCACCTATACCTGTGCAGGTCGATGGGGCCAGGGCTTCAAAAACATTCGTATTGTTCGGGGATAGCGTGGCTGCCCATTTATATCCTGGGCTTGTTGCTGTGACTGAGGGGGACAACTTCATACAACTCACCGGGACCTCTTGTCGGGCCATCCGTAGTATGAACGATCAGCGATGCGCTGATTTCTACGATTGGTTTGTTGAGCAATATATCCCTAATAATCAGGTCGACGGCATTATCGTCTCAAGTAGTTGGTTGAAGGCCTATCGACAGCTTGGTGATAAAGAGTTCCGAGTCAGGCTCAATCGGTTGTTTGAAAAGCTAAAAGACAATCGCGTCATCGTTTATAGCCAACCAGCGTCACTCGCAGTGGATATTCATCGATATGTCTACAAGCTTGAGAACTTTTCTATGACGGTGCCGGGTAATCTTATAGTGAATGCGGATAATCTTGAGGAAGTAAATTCGGCTCTTCGTGAAGAGGCTGCTAAGTTCGGCTTTGAGTTTATTGATGCGTCGCAATTGTTTTGTGAAAAGGATCAATGCACGGCAGCGCATGAGGGAATCTTTTACTTTTGGGATACCGTGCATCTCACCAAGGCTGGTTCGGTTGCCCTGGCTGGTGTGACCTATGATCTGCTGTCGGAAGCCCATCCAGCACACTCTCATAGAGGGCAGAATGAGTCGGAGGTGGATCGCACCCATTCTGCAGAGGCGCTCATGGTGCGCAACTTAGACGGAACCATCCGATATTGGAGTGACGGGGCAAAGAAGCTGTATGGTTGGGAGCCTCACGACGTGCTCGGGACGACCTCCCATCAACTCTTCAAGACAGTGTTCCCTCTTCCCCTTGAGGTGATCGAGAAAGAGCTTCGGACCAAGGGGCACTGGGAAGGACAGCTCATCCATGAGTGTCGTGACGGATCAAAGATGACTGTGGCTAGCAGATGGGATCTTCGACAGAAATCCTCGTTCCAAGATCGGGAGAGTACGGTGATCGAGATCAACGGACCTCTTTCGAGTCCTAGTTCCGGGTCATTGGCGGGCAATTGCCTTCGCTCCTGAACTGGGGGAGATGTTTGATCAGTCTACCCGGTCGCCAAACCGATTCCTGAATTTCGATTGATTGAAAGCCGGGATGGCTTTATCCTGCCCGCGTGGTGCTCTGGTTCGTCATCTTCTATCTCATCCTGTCGGTCAGCATCGGGCTGTTTGCTGCAACTCGCGTGCAGAATTCAAAGGATTTTGCCGTTGCAGGAAGGTCTCTGCCTCTACCCATCGTTATCGCCACGGTATTTGCAACCTGGTTCGGTGCTGAAGCCGTCCTCGGTATCTCGGCGACCTTCGTCAAAGAAGGTTTGCATGGCGTCGTAGCTGATCCCTTCGGGTCCAGCATGTGCTTGATGCTCGCCGGACTGTTTTTTGCGCCGCGGTTGTACCGACTGAACATGCTGACGGTTGGCGATTACTACCGGTATCGCTATGACCGCACGATCGAAGTTCTATGTACGCTGTGCATTGTTGCCTCGTACCTCGGCTGGGTCGCAGCTCAATTTAAGGTGCTCGGTTTGGTGCTCAATGTCGTGACGGAAGGAGCCGTCAGTCAGTCGATGGGGATCATCATTGGGGCGATCATCGTGCTGACCTACACAACGTTTGGCGGCATGTTTTCCGTGGCGATTTTGGATTTTGTCCAGATCTCGGTGATCATGGGAGGATTGCTCTACATCGCATCGATCGTGGGGGAGATGGCCGGTGGGGTTCCCGCAGTGATCTCACATGCAGCCGCGGCCGGGAAATTGGATTTGTTCCCGACCGCATCACTTGCGGCATGGGTTCCCTTTATCGGCGCGTGGATGACCATGATGCTTGGGTCGATTCCGCAGCAAGATGTATTCCAACGGATCACGTCTGCGAAGAACGAACAGACAGCTGTCAGGGGTTCATTATTGGGGGCGGTGCTCTATTTTTCTTTCTGTTTCGTTCCCATGTTTCTCGCGTACTCCGCAACATTGATCGATCCAGTCAAATTCGGAGTGCTTTTAGAGCAAGATTCTCAGCTTATTCTTCCAATACTCATCTTAGAACATACACCCCTCTTGGCTCAGGTCATTTTTTTTGGAGCGGTTCTGTCTGCGGTGATGAGCTGTTCAAGTGCAACCTTGCTCGCTCCATCAGTCGCGCTGAGTGAGAATGTCATCCGTCCGATGTGTTCGCACCTCAACGATAGGGAGTTCCTCCACCTGATGAGAATCGTGCTGCTGGCCTTTGCGTCAGTCGTGTTGACCATCGCCCTTTGGTCAGAGGCTACCATTTACAAGCTTGTGGTGAGCACATACAAAGTTACCCTTGTGGCGGCATTTATCCCATTGGTCGCAGGACTCTACTGGAAGAGAGCCACGCCACAGGGCGCTCTTTACGCCATTATCGCCGGCCTGACGAGCTGGCTGGTGGGGGAGTTATTGAGTCAGCCAACCGATATCTGGCCGCCACAGCTCGTAGGGTTTCTGATGTCAGGAGCAGGTATGTTGGTGGGGTCTCTATGGCCTCTGCAGGTGTCAGAGTCTACGCGAACTACAGGAGGAGTAGATGACAAGTGACTGGTAGTCTGTCTGGGTTTGTGATCAGCGCTAGTGGGGCACGTGACATTCGTCTTTTCGGTGCGCTTAGTGATCGAGCACGAAGCGTACGGCCCGACGTACCTCTTCGGGCGTGAACGGTTTCTGAATCACGCGCCGCGCACCAAAAAGCTTGGCAACGTTGAGAAAGTTCTGGTTGCCAGTCGCACCAGTGATGGCAATCACTCTGGCATCTAAAAATTCTTGTGTCAGAGCAAGCGTCACTTCCATCCCATCTCGTTGTGGCATCAAGATATCGGTGATGACCAGATCTGCAGGGTCTTCTCGATAGAGCCTGAGGCCGACTTCACCGTTGGAAGCCTCCCGAATTCGGTGGCGATCCTCTTCGAGGATGTGCCGCAATAGGCTCCGAATGGGGGCATCATCGTCGACGATCAAGATAGAAGCCATGGTGCTCCTTGATAAATCAGGATATAGATAGGCCGCATCCTGCGATGCGGCCGACCCTAGGCCGCACGCAGTAGTTCTTGTTGACACTCCTCGGTAAGTTCGTCCTTCTCCAATTCAACTTCGCGATTCGTGCGTGCTGCCGTGTTTTGTTTCTGAACCAAGCGATGTTGTTCGATGACCGGATCGTGGACATTTCCGCAGTTCATGCAACGGTATCCGTTGGCCCACATATGGCCGATGGTCCCGTCAAAGTCCATAAAGTGATCCTGGATCATCAGACCCCGGCAACGTGAGCAGCTCATATGGGTTCTCCTTGCTAGAGGTTTGTGGCTTCTTGCTTACAGTGAGAAAGATAGCTGCAGGATTGAGGATGAGCTACATCTGGAGGAGGTAACTCGGAAGGAGGGGAACCGTCCTGTTTGGCGAGTACCTCGTCTGCATCTGATGTGCGAAAGACCCAACCACAACAAGAGACTTCGATTCATGCCTCCAGAGGCCAGCCCTCTTCATTTTTCGCATGGGGGAGTCCGGCCTGGAGGTGACCATAGATTCCAGAATCCGTCCCCGCAATAACTCCGCATAGTTTGTCCCTGTTCATGCTCATTTGATCAAGTTCTTCCTCACCCAAGCCGATACTGGTACCGGTAAACCTTATGTGAGGCACGGGGTCTGTCATCGGAGCCATGATCGTACTCAGGTATTGGCAAAATGAAACGCCACTCCTGGCGTTGCGGGTTGTCGTGGTGTCGATTGCACTACTGGGGCTGGGTGGATGCCTGGTCAAACCGCATGCTTTGACCAAGGAGGAAGTGGTGGCTCGGGCGGTCAAAGATTTTCAGGCCATTTCGTCCATTGAAGAGCCGATCACAGGGCCCATCGATCTCTACGAGGCCGTCGCACGCACCATGAAATACAATCTTGATGCGAAGGTCAACGCCATTCAGGTGCAACTGGCTCATCAGCAGCTCAATATCGCGCACTATTCACTGCTGCCGCAGGTGTCCGCCAACGCCGGGTTCGACGGGCGCAACAATTTCAGCGGCGGTGTAGGGCGATCAATCGTTACCGGTCGTCAGGCGGTCGAACCATTCACATCGTCAGAAAAAAACGTCACGTCCGGAAATCTGGCGCTGAGTTGGGATGTGCTGGACTTTGGTTTGTCTTTCGTGCGTGCGCAGCAGGCGGCGGACAATGTCATGATTGCGGAGGAAGAAAAACGGCGGATTGCCGTTCGCCTGGTTCAGGAAGCCCGAAGCGCCTACTGGAAAGCGGTCAGTGCGGAACGAGTGCTTCCTCGTATTCAGTTCTTGAACGACTCAGTGGCGAAAGCGTTGGCCAGCACTCAGCAGATCGTCGATCGAAAACTGCAGGCTCCGTTGACACCACTGAACTACCAACGGGACCTGCTGAACGTCCAACGGGAGGTGCGACGACTCTATCGCGAGCTCAGTGCGGCGAAAACGCAACTGGCGTCTATGATGGGGTTGCCTCCGGGAACCATGTACGACCTGGTCATACCGCCGCAGGAGATTACTATCCCGGCGAGCAATTTGGATCCTCAAAAAATGGAAGAGCGGGCCCTTCTGCTGCGGCCTGAACTGCGAACGATCGATTACAAGAAGCGGATTAATGCCAAGGAGGCGAAGGCTGTATTCTTGGAGCTGTTCCCCAGTCTCAAGCTCTCATTCGGCGGATACTATAACAGCAACAGTTTCTTGCTCTATCAAAACTGGCTGACCTATGCCGCCCAAGTGAGCTGGAACCTCCTCTCAGTCTTTCGAACACCGGCGAAGCTCAAAGCGATCGAAGCCCACGGTCAGATGTTGGATGCGCAAAGCTTGGCGTTGAGCCTTTCCATCCTGACGGAGGTGCACGTCAGTGCCGTGCAGTTCGTTCAGGCCCGAGAGGAATATCAGGAGGCTCGGACCTATCAGCACGCACAGGCGGAGATCGTGAAGCATACCAAAAATTTATGGCTGACCCGAACGGCGACGGATCTCACGTTGATCCGAGAGAGAGTGCATGACGTGGCGGCAGAGGTACGACTGGATGCCGCACGATCAGGTCTGGAGACGGCCTACGCCACGATGCTGGCGTCGCAGGGAGAGGAGTCGCTTCCGGTCGGCATAGGGGAGCAAAGTGTCGCCCAGCTGGCGGAGTCGATCAGAACCTATTGGGAATCGAGTCGGCTCACAATGTCGGATGCGGGAAAAGGGAGGGGAGCTCATGCGACATTGGTGGCGAAGTAGAGGGGTGGTGTTGGTGACCGTGAGCCTCTTGACGGCGGGGGGCCCATCTACGGGGTGGGCAAAGGGAGAACGAGGGGCTCAACTTGTCCCAGGGGAAGCGAGTCTGGTGCGAGGGATCGTCAAGCCGGCGGCCCAGGCGGTTCTGCATGCCCAGGTCCAGGGGAAGATCAGCCAACTTCCGTACAAGGAAGGGCAGCGATTCAAAAAAGGCCATATGCTGATCCAAATTGACTGCGACAAGTACCATGCGGAGCTCGCGGTGGCATTGGCCGAGCATGAAGCGAAGGACAAGGTGTACCAAAACAATCTCGAACTCGGAAAACTGGATGCGATCAGCAAAGTTGAACTGGGCACGTCGGAAGCTGAAGCCAAGAAGGCGTTGGCGGCAACCCGGGTGGCGGAAGTGAATGTGAAAGGGTGCCAGATCACGGCTCCGTTTGGGGGGCGTGTGGTCAGTGTGATGGTCAATGAGCATGAAAACGTGTTCCCGAACGACAAGCTCATCAGCCTGCTGGACGACAGTAGCCTCGAAATCGAGCTGGTGCTGCCTTCCTCGTCCCTGTCTTGGCTCAAACGACAGACTCCGTTTACGTTCAAGGTAGATGAGACCGGTCGGAATTATTCGGCCCAGGTGAAAGAAATCGGGGCTGAGGTTGATGCGGCCAGTCAGACGATCAAGGTGATGGGGATGTTCGAGAAATTGCCGCCGGAAGTTCTGGCAGGGATGAGCGGAACGGCGCAATTCATACAGTAACGATACACGATGACGACGACGGCTGAACCCACCGCACAACAAATTCCGACGCTGATCCACCTGGCGGCCCTCACGCATCTGGAAGGACAGATCCGCGCGGCAAAAACCATCCAAGAGCTGCAATTTCTGTCCGTCAACGAAACAAGACGGCTCGTACCTTACGAACAGGCGTTTCTGTTGAGCAATGAGGGACAGCAGGATGAGGCCTATCGCGCGTTGAATGCGTCGAGCGTTGCCGTCGTCGATCGTGATGCACCCATGGTGGTGTGGCTCGAACAGGCGGTACAGGCCTTGCGCCAAGCTGGAGCCGTCAGTGAACAGCCGATGGTCGTCACGGAAGACCTCTTGCCCGATCAGCTGCGCAGCGGCTGGCGGGATTTCGTGAAGGGACATGTGTTCTGGTGCCCCTTGCAACACCCGGACGAAACCCTCCTGGGGGTATGGTGGTTCGAACGGGACTTCCCTTGGCAGGAAAACGACGTCGCCATCGTCCACCGGCTGGCCGGCAGCTATGCCTATGCATGGAAGGCGCTATCGAAGAAGGAACGCAAGTGGTCGAAGACGATCAAGAAGCCGACCTGGTGGCTGCTCCCGGCGGCCCTCATTGCGGCACTCTGTTTCCCGATCCGGATTTCCGCCGTCGCGCCGGTGAAGGTCATGGCCACAGACCCCGTTGTCGTGAGCGCACCGATCGATGGCGTTATTGCCGACGTGCTCGTGCACCCCAACCAAATGGTGGAAGCCGGGACGGCGCTCTTCCGTTACGAAGACACGAGCCTCCGCAACCAATTTCTTGTCGCAGAGAAGCAGTTGACGGTCGCGCGAGCCGAGCACAGCCAAGCCATCCAAGCCGGATTCGGCGACCCGCAACGGAAGGCTGATGTCCCGCTGAAAGATGCCGAGGTTGATCTCCGGCAGACCGAACTGAACTACGCGAAGGACATGCTTGACCAGGTCGAAGTCATCGCTTCCAAGGCCGGCTTGCTCCTCTACTCGGACAAGGCCGATTGGATCGGCCGACCGGTCACCGTCGGCGAGCGGATCATGGAGATCGCCGACCCAAAGCGGATCGAATTGCGCATCGATCTCCCGGTCGCCGATGCCATTGTGCTCAAGGAGGGAGCTGAGGCCCTTGTTTTTCTCAATGCCCTCGCGCTGGAATCATTTCCCGCCGCCATTACCCATGCCAGCTACCACGCGGAAGTGCTGCCCGGCGATATCATCGCCTACCGCGTGACGGCGCAACTCACACAACCGGATCCTCGCATCCGGATCGGATGGCAAGGCACCGCCAAGGTGTATGGCGAGCAGGGTCCGCTGGCGTATCTGTTGCTGCGCCGTCCCTTGACCGCGCTTCGCCAATGGGTGGGGTGGTAGGCGATGGTACCGTCGGGCGGACCGGGCGCCAAGCCGCAGGAACGCAAACTTCCACCGCTTCGAAAAAACCTCCAATTCAACCGCGGGGCGCCGACTCCTGAGGGTGTGCCGACCTGGACCATCGTCGATCCGGTTCGGAATCGCTATTTCCAGATCGAGTGGCCGGTCTATCAGATGATTCAGCGATGGAGTGCCGGCTCGATGGAAAAGCTCCATGCCGTGATGGGGCGAGAGACGACCTGTCGAACAACCCTTGAGGATGTCGAAGACCTGGTGAAGTTTCTCTACACCAACAATTTAACCGAGCAATCCGCCAGCGGGAAGCACACCGACTATCAGACCCAAGCTCAGGCCGGGAATCAGAACTGGCTGATGTGGTCGGTCCACCACTATCTGTTCGTCAAAGTTCCCCTGGTGCATCCACATCACTTCCTGCAATCCACCTTGCCGTTTGTGGCCCCGCTGTACACAGCCGCCGCCGGCATGACGTTCGGAGCCCTTGGCCTTGTTGGGCTGATTCACGTCGTTCGCCAGTGGGATGCCTTTTTCTCGACCTTTCTCTATTTCTTCAACTGGCGCGGGGCCATCCTCTATAGCCTCTCGCTCGGCGCGGTGAAGGTGGTCCATGAGCTGGGGCACGCCTATACGGCGACGAGGTTCGGGTGTCGGGTGCCGACCATGGGTATTGCCTTCATGGTGATGATGCCGGTGCTCTATTCCGACGTCTCCGATTCCTATCGCCTGACGTCTAAGCGCAAACGGTTGTTGATCGCCGCAGGCGGCGTTATCGCCGAGCTGGGGCTGGCCGCTGTGGCCCTCTTTGCCTGGGGCTATCTGCCGGAGGGCACCCTGCGAAGTGTCGCCTTTATCGTCGCCACGACTAGTTTGGCCATGAGCCTCGTCGTCAACCTGAACCCCCTCATGCGTTTCGACGGCTACTATCTGCTCGCGGATGGATTGGGGATCCCCAATCTTCAGGACCGGTCGTTTGCCTTCGGGCAATGGAAACTGCGGGCCCTCCTGTTCGGCCATCAGAGTGCGCCACCCGAGACGGTGTCGGCCGGCATGCGGCAGACGATGGTCGCCTATGCCTGGGCGATCTGGCTCTACCGCCTCATGCTGTTTACCGGCATTGCGCTCATGGTCTATCACTACTTTTTCAAAGCGCTCGGCATCATCCTCTTTCTGATTGAGATCGTGTGGTTCATTGCGCTCCCGGTCTGGCGCGAAGTGTCGACCTGGTGGCAGAATCGGACGGTCTATGCCGCATCGCCACGGACGTGGGCGACGACCGCGTGCGTCTGTTTGTTACTGGCACTCGGCTTTGTGCCGTTGCACATCAGTATCTCGGTCCCTGCCGTACTCCAAGCTTCGTCCTATGCCACGATCTTCGCGCCGACTCCGGGACGGATCCAAGAGGTGCGGATTCATGATGGGCAGATGGTGAAGGCGGGGGAGGCGCTCCTTGTTCTGGAGAACCCAGCATTGGATAAAGAGGTCCGGTTGGCGGAAACCAAAGTGGCGATGTGGGACTATCGGCTTGGTCGCCAAGCGGGCTACGGGCAAGATCGGGATCAGCGGCAGGTGATTGGGGAATCCCTCCGCGCCGGTCTGGCTGAATTGGCAGGGCTCGAGGCCAAACGAGACACCATGGCCTTGAAGGCACCCATCGCGGGAATCGTACGGGATCGAGCCGATTCCCTGACCGTCGGGCGATGGATCGACCAGAAAGTCCCCATTGCCTATCTGGTCGATGAAAGCCACGCGGCGATTGAGAGCTTCATCCCGGTCGATGAGCTAGCCTACGTTGAGGTGGGACAGGCCGCACAATTCGTCCCGCTCGATCTCACCAGGCCGTCGGTGAAGGCCCATGTGACCGACATTGCGGAGGTGGACGAGCGAGAGTTCATGGTGCCGTACTTGGCTTCCGTCTACGGGGGCGACGTGCCGGTGAGGAAAGACGACAAGGGGCGGCTTAAACCGGAGGTCTCGGTCTATCGGGTCCGGTTGAGTCTGGATGAGCCGCTGCAGCCCGATCAGGTCTTGGCTGGTCACGTCCAAATCGAAGCGCAACCCTCCAGCATGGCCAAACGGGCCTGGGACCAGGTGGTCGCCACCTTGGTGCGGGAAAGTGGATTCTAGTCTGATGTGACGCGGATATGTAGGTGGGGATCCGGCGATCCTATCCTCCGGCGCTTCACGCTTCACGAAACACGCCACACGTAACTGGTCAATCGGATGATTCTCTGGAATCTTGACAGGATCGAGGGAACGCTTTACGCTCCAACCCAGGGGTACGAAGGCAGCCATGAAACCCATCCTGGAAAAACCGATCCTCGAAGAATTCAAGCGGAGAGTCGAACAGCGGTTCCCTGGAGAGATCGTTCGCCTTGTTCTGTTCGGGTCACAGGCACGCGGAGACGCCTCAGTTGAATCGGACATTGATGTCTTGGCGGTAGTCCGCTCCGAGGACTGGAAACTGGGTGATGAAATTCGGGGCATCGGGTACGAGTTGGAGATTGCTCACGGAGTAGTTTTGTCCATTCAAGTGATGGGGCAGCGCCAGTATCAAGAACTCAAGGGTCGGGGCTCAACCTTTGTGGCCAATGTGGAGCAAGAAGGCTTCGCCGTATGACGGAATCCTCCCGTCCTGAGGAGGTTCACGCCGAACTGCTTCGTGCCGACAAATCGCTTGCTGCGGCCCGATCGCTCCTGAATGCTGATTTCCTCGAAGATGCTCTCTCACGAGCCTACTACTCAATTCTTCATGCCGCTCGAGCCGTGCTCCTTGCCGAAGGGGTCAGCGTTTCCTCTCATCGGGCCGTACGGCGGTTATTCGGGCAGCACCTGGTCAAACCTGGCAAACTGGCAGTCCGGTTGGCGAAGATTCTTGCCGAAGAACAGGACGACCGGTTTCTTGCCGATTACGACGCCTGGTTTCACGCAGAACGGGAACGAGCCGAGAAGCGCGTGCGCGAAGCCGCAGAGTTTCTTGCCGCCATCAAAATCTTCCTAAGAAGCGAGGGCGAGCGTCAGTAAGCGCGCGAGCCTCACGATGCAAGACCACGATAGAAAGGATTGAATAGGAAAGGAAGCCTCAGAAGGCCGGAGGCTTCTTAGGAAACCGATCAGCGCTTCATGGTATGTCGCGAGAAAAGATTCCCGGTATAGGTTCTCGCCCGCTCACCTTTTCTGCTGGCTCAGCGGCCTAATGTGCCAACTCATACCGGACGGTCTTCAGCAGTTCCTCCATGCCAAACGGCTTGTGTAACGTCTGTCGCGCGCCCAACAGTCTTGCCGTCTTAAGCATGTCGTGATCAGGGGCGAGTCCCGAGGTCGCAATGACCTTCACGTCGAGGAATTCTCGCGTGAGTTCCATGATGGTATCGAGCCCGTTCAACTCCGGCATCAGCAGATCCACCATGACTAAATCCGCCGGCCTCTGACGGTACACCCACAGCCCTTCGCGTCCGTTGGACGCTTCCAGCACGCTGTATCCTGCCGACTGCAGCACTGTCGACAACCACGTGCGAATGGGGGCTTCATCATCCATCACTAATATGCTGGCCATAGAACCTCGTCGGTCTCGCACTCTCTGCGAACAATGAATCTGTCCCACTCTACCGAAAGGGATGGACGTTTGTTAGAAAATCATGAGATTCAACTAGGAAGAGCCTGGGTCCATGCACAGGATTCTCTTGACAGGCTCTGGCTGAGAGAATGATGAGAAATGCAGAGAGATGTGTTGTTGTAGAGGAATCCGGATGAATTGAGTAAGTAGGGCCGCCTTCCCAGTTATTGTCTTTTGTCGTCGACACGCATTCCGCATCCACGTCATACGATCACCAGTCGTGTTCTGGTCGTTCGTGGTGGTTCGTGACCATTCGTGTTGTCTCCGGTCTTTCGTCACTGCACCAATACCTCCCGGCCTTGCATCGGATCTCCAGCCCTTGGCGTGACAAGCCGATGAAGACCTGAAAGGCCATCTCTGCAGGAAAGACGGACGAAGCATGTTCGGACGAAAAAAGCGACAAGCTCCACAACAGCAGCACAAGGCCAAAATGGAACCACCGGCCTCAGGAGCATCCCGAGTCAAAGCCTCGCTCCTCTCCCTCGAGCAACGGCTCATGTTCGATGCGGCGGCGGCGGCCACGGCAGCTGAAGTGAATCAAGAACAGGTTGCGCAGGAGCAGGCCGAGGCAGCCGTGTCCTCAGAGGGGAGCAGCGGTGAGCCGACCGCGGCGGAGACGGAGTCGCAGGACCTTCTCCAAGCCATCGCTTCCTATAACCCAGGCGAGTCCAGAACGGAAGTCGTGTTTGTTGATCCCACCGTTCCCAACTATGGCGAACTCTTGAGCGGCATGGATCCGAATATCGAAGTCATCATGCTTGATGGCGGGCAGGATGGGGTTGAGCAGATCGCAGCGGCTCTGTCTGGGCGAAGTGGGATCGACGCCGTTCATCTCATCTCACACGGCGATGCGGGCACCCTCCAACTAGGCACCGGCACGCTCACGCAGGAGTCGATGACCAGCCAGTATGCCGATGAGCTCGCCACGATCAAACAGACCCTCTCCGAGCAGGCCGATATTCTCGTCTATGGGTGCGAGTTTGCAGAAGGCCAGGCCGGCCAAGACGCCGCCACGCTGCTCAGTCAACTGACCGGCGCTGATGTTGCCGCGAGCACCGACGCAACCGGCCATGCGGAGTTCGGCGGAGACTGGGTGTTGGAGACGCAAACGGGAGCGATCGAGGCCACACTGGCGGTGACCGACGACGTGCAGGCGAACTGGAAAGGATTGCTGGCGGAAACCTGGATGAATGCCAGCACGGGGGCGGTGATCGCAGGCCCAGCGGGGAATGATTGGTATGTCGGTGACTCAGCCAACAATACCCCAACTGCTGCCGGGGGCGGAGCCGACATTATGTATGGGGCCGGAGGCGACGACTCCATGCAGGGTGGAAGCGGCAACGACATCCTGGTCGGCGGGACGGGCAACGATACGATTTATGGCAACAGCGATGATGATGTAATTCTGGGAGGAACAGGCAACGATTACTTGGATGGAGGAAGCGCCGTTGGGAAGAACACGATCATCGGGGGTGGGGGAAATGATCAGATGGTCGGAGGATCAGGTACGGATGTCTTCCGATTCACCGGCGCCCAATACGGCGATGCCTATACCGTCGATGGCGGTGGTGCGACCGATATCATCGATCTCAGCGAGTTTTCGACCGCCACGATCACGAACAGCGGTGGTGTCATTACAGTTGATCGTGGTGGAGGCGATGTCTTTACCATCACTCACTCCAATGTCGAGACTATCATCACTGCGGCTACGGTGGGGAACCATGGCCCACTTGCCGATGCCGGCACTGATCAAACGGTGTCAACGAGTGCGACGGTGACGTTGACGGCTGCCGGCAGCTCCGATCGGGACGGCAACAGTCTCACCTATCAGTGGACACAGATCGAGGGGCCGAAGGTTACCCTCAGCAGTTCGACGGCTGCCTCACCGACCTTCACCGCTCCAAGCTCTTCGGCCACGCTGCAGTTTGTCGTCGTGGTTTCGGACGGGACCACGAGTCATGCCGATACCGTGACGATCAGTGTCACCTCAAACAGTGCTCCCACCATTACAAGTAACAGCGGTGGTGCCACTGCTGGCATCAGTGTTGCTGAGAATACAACTTCCGTGACTACCGTTACTGCTACTGATGCCAACGCTGGACAAACGCTCAGCTATTCGATCAGCGGAGGCGCTGATGCGGCGAAATTTTCAATCAACAGCAGTACTGGGGCCTTGTCCTTCGCCTCGGCACCAAACTACGAGTCTCCGACCGACAGCGGCGGTAACAACGTCTATGATGTGACGGTACAGGTATCAGATGGCCAGGGCGGCGTCGATAGTCAGGCGCTAAGTGTCACCGTCACGGATCTAGCGAATGAGACGCCGACGGATCTATCGAGCGGAATCGAACTCAATGCAGACGGTGGAAACGATGCCTACCTGATCTCGGATACAGGTTTGTCACAGTCGCTGACGGCAACGACATTGGAGATTCGATTCGCTGCCAATGACACGCCCTATGAGCCGGTGTTTATCTCGTTCAACAACCCCGCTGGCGACGAGATCAGTATCCAGATTGATGAGCCGGCAAAAGACCTTGAGCTCGATTTTGGTGCGGGGAATGTTGCGCTCGCGAGTGCAATCGATTATCGAGCGGCCCTGGTGGACGGTGCCGTCCATACTCTGTCAGTGACGTGGGATAACGCCGCTGGCAATTGGTCTGTATACATTGACGGTGCGCACATCGAATCGGGTACCGGCCTCAGTGTGGGGACCCCACTGGACGCGACCAATGGTCGATTCGTTTTTGGTCAGGAGCAGGATGCCCAAAACGGCGGGTATGATTCATCTCAGTACTTTTCCGGCACCTTCTATGATGTCCGTATCTGGAACGATGTTCGCACTGCCGGTGAGATTGCTCAGTATCATCAGCAGCAGCTCGATCTGACACCAGCAGAAGCCGCCGCCGTTGGCCTGGTTGCCAACTGGCAGATGGATGGCTTCGATGGGTCCAATCAGGTCGTTGAGATCGTCAGCGGAAACAACCTCAGCATCGCGCATGCAAGCGGGGCTGGATTCACCACCGGTGTCGTGACTTCGCAACTGTCGCTCGAAGAGAATAGTGCCAACGGCAGCCACGTGGGATTTGTGACAGCAGAAGATACAGATGCCAGCGAGACCTTCAGCTACACCCTCACCGACTCCGCTGGCGGGCGGTTTGCCGTCAATTCCTCGACCGGGGAGATTACAGTGGCGAATGGCGCGCTGCTCGATTACGACACAGCGGCCAGCCACAATATCGTTGTGCGTGTCACCGATAGTGGTGGGCTCACGTACGACGAAGTCTTCACCATCAACCTGACCAATGTGAACGAGACCCCGACGGACCTGAGCCTCTCGGCCAATGTGGTGGTGGAGAATGTCGCGAATGGCACGGTGGTGGGGACGGTGAGCGGGACCGATCCCGACAGCGGCGATACCAAGACGTACAGTTTCACGGATAGCGCGGGGGGCCGGTTTGCGATCAACAGCTCGACCGGTGAGATCACCGTGGCCAATAGCAGCTTGCTGAATTACGAGCAGGCGACCAGCCATACGGTAACGGTGCGGGTGACGGACAGCGGTGGCCTCACGTATGACGAGACCTTCACCATCAATGTCACCAATGTCAATGAAGCCCCCACCGGGGCCGATGCGACGATCACGATCAATGAAGACGTACCGCATGTATTCACCACGGCGAACTTTGGCTTCAGTGATGTCGATGCAGGCGATAGCCTCAGTGCGGTGCGCATCGACACGATTCCGACGGCCGGGACCTTGACCCTCTCCGGGAGTGCCGTGACGGCGGGGCAGGTCATCACCGTGGCTGATATCACAGGGGGTAATCTCGTCTTCACCCCGGCGGCTGATGCGACGGGGACCGGCTACGCCAGCCTGACCTTCTCCGTGCGGGACAGCAACAATGCCTATGATGCGGCTCCCAACACCCTCACGGTCGACGTCACCGTCGTTAACGACGCGCCGGTTGTGACGGTCGATCCAAGTGATGTGAACTTCACGGAACAGTCGCCGGTCGGCATTGACGTCAACTTGACGATCAGCGATGTCGATAGTGGCACAATGACCGGTGCAACCGTCCGCATCAGCGCCAACTATGAGTCGGGTGCCGATGAATTGGCCTTCACCGACCAAAACGGAATCACTGGGACCTGGAACAGTACGAACGGCACGTTGACACTGTCCGGTACGGCCTCCGTGGCCGACTACCAGACCGCCTTGCGGTCGATCACGTTTTACAACGGCAGCGATACCCCCTCTCCCCTTACGCGCACCGTTGAGTGGATCGTCACCGACGGCTCGGATCCCAGCGCCGCTGTGTATCGGGACATCACGGTCACGGCGCAGAACGACGCCCCAGTGCTCGATCTAGATGCCGATAACAGCTCTGGCGCCACCGGTGCAGATTATCAGGTGACGTTTACCGAAAATGGGGGTGCCGTTTCAATCGTTGATGCGGCTGATGCGTTGTTAATCGACGTGGACGGAGGAAATTTGATGGGCCTGACGGTTACTCTGTCCAACCCTCTAGATGGAGCCAGCGAAGTGTTGACGGCCAATACGTCGGGGACGTCGATTGTGGCCGTGTACAATAGCGGTACCGGCGTGCTCACGCTCAGTGGCTCAGATTCAATTGCGAATTATCAACAAGTCCTACGCACCATCCAATACAGCAATTCTTCTGAAGCCCCCAACCTTACCAGTCGTGTCCTGTACGTGGTGTCAGAGGACGGACCGGAATACAGCAACACGGCGACGGTGACGGTGAGTATGGTGGGTGTGAACGACGCGCCGGTGAACACAGTCCCCGGGGCCCAGGCAGCCACCGAAGACACCGCCTTGGTGCTGAGCGGCGTCAGCGTCAATGATGTAGACGGGAATCTGAGCACCGTGCAACTCGGCGTGTTGAACGGGACTGTGAGTGTGACCTTGCAAGGTGGAGCCACGATCAGCGCGGGCGCCAGCGGCACGAATACCCTGACCTTGAGCGGCAGCCAAGCCGACATCAACGCAACGTTGGCTACGCTTGTCTATCAAGGCACGCTGAACTACTACGGCGCCGATACACTGACCGTGACCAGCACAGACACCAACAGCGTAAGTGATGTCGACACCGTGGCCATCACGGTCACGGCGCAGAACGATGCCCCGGTGGTGACCGCTGTAGGACCAACCGTCACGTTTGTAGAAGGGGGATCGCCGCAAGTCATCGGTCCACTGATGACCGTGACGGATGTGGACTCAACGAATCTCGACACGGGAGTGCTCACCATCGCATTGACGCAGAACGGCACAGCCGACGATCGCCTGCAGGTCGGCAACTTTGGCACGGGCCCCGGACAAGTCGGCACCTCCGGCAGCAGTGTCACCTATGAAGGCGTCGTGATCGGCACCGTTAGCGGTGGAACGAACGGCAGTGACCCGTTGGTGATCACGTTCAATGCCAACGCCACCGTGGCTGCGGTGCAAGAAGTTGTGACGAGCATTCAATTCCACAATGTCGGCGAGAGCCCGTCCACCGCAACTCGGCAAGTCACCTTCGAGCTGACCGACGGGGATGGGGGAATTGCGACCCCAGCGACCAAACTCGTCAACGTCCAAGCGACGAACGACGCGCCGACCGATCTGACGTTGTCGGCGAACACGGTGACGGAGAATGCGGCGAATGGGACGGTGGTTGGGACGGTGACGGGGACCGATGTTGATGCGGGCGATACGAAGAGCTACAGCTTTACCGATAGCGCCGGCGGCCGGTTTGTGATCAACAGCTCGACCGGTGAGATCACCGTGGCCGATGGAACCTTGCTGAACTACGAGCAGGCGACCAGCCATACGGTGACGGTGCGGGTGACCGACAGCGGCGGCCTCACGTATGACGAGACCTTCACGATCAATGTCACCGATGTCAATGAAGCCCCCACCGGGGCTGATGCGACTGTCACTATCGGTGAAGACACCGCGCACACCTTCACCACGGCGAACTTTGGCTTCAGTGATGTCGATGCAGGCGATAGCCTCAGTGCAGTGCGTATCGACACGATTCCGACGGCCGGGACCTTGACCCTCTCCGGGAGTGCCGTGACGGCGGGCCAGGTTATTACGGTCGCGGATATCACGGCGGGCAATCTGGTCTTTACCCCGGCGGCCGATGCGACGGGGACCGGCTACGCCAGCCTGACCTTCTCCGTACGCGACAGTAACAATGCCTACGATGCGGCTCCCAACACGCTCACGGTCGACGTTACCGCCGTCAACGATGCGCCGATCCGCACCGCCGGGACAGTCAGCAATCTGACCGTGTCAGAAGACGCAGGACTGACCTCCTTGGGGTTAGGAGGCGTGATCTACAGCCCGGGTGGCGGAGCCGATGAGAGTGGGCAGGCCTTGACGTACACCGTCACCGCCATCCCGGCACCCAGCGTCGGCCAGGTCGTTCTGGCAGATGGGACCACGCCGGTGAGCATCGGATCCTATACCTTAGCGGAGATCCAAGCGATGCAATTCAAGCCGGCGGCGAATGCCAGCGGCGTGACGGCATTTCAGTTTAATGTCTATGACTCAGGTGGAACCGCGAATGGCGGGGCCAATACGATCAGTCAGTTTATCTTAATTACCGTGACGGCCGTCAATGACGCCCCGACCATCACCGATTTGAGCGGCGACAGCCTCGCCTATAGCGAAGGCGACGGGGCGGTCGTCATCGAGCAGGGAGGCAATGCGTTAGTGGCCGATGTCGATTCGACCAACTTCGACACCGGCACCTTGACGGTGAGCTTCACGGCCGGCAGCGATAGTGCGGAGGATGTGCTCAGTATCCGGAATCAAGGCACCGGCGCAGGGCAGATTGGGGTGAGTGGCTCGAACATCACCTACGGTGGAACGGTGATCGGCACCTACGCCGGTGGCAGCGGCGGTAGTACTCTCGTCATCACGTTCAACGGCAATGCCACGCCGGCAGCCGTCACCGCCCTGACGCAGCACATCACCTATGAGAATACGGACACCGGGGCGCCGACGACTGGAGCACGAACCGTCCGCTACACGCTCACGGATGGTGACGGTGGTACGAGTGCAAATTATGACACCACGGTACTCGTCAGTGGGACCAGCGATGTGCCGGTGAACACGGTGCCAGGAGCGCAGACCGTGACGGAAGATACTCCTCTGGCCATTTCCGGCATCTCGGTTAGCGATGCGGATGGCAATTTGAGTACGGTGCAACTGGCGGTGGGCAACGGAACGTTGAACGTGACGCTCAGCGGGAGCGCCGGAATCAGCTCGGGCAGCAATGGTACGAACACCCTTACGCTGTCTGGCAGCCAAGCGGACATCAACGCAACCTTGGCGACGCTCGTCTATCAAGGCATGCTGAACTACAACGGCGCCGATACACTGACCGTGACCAGCACCGACACCAACAGCGGCACGGACGTGGACACAGTGGCGATTACCGTCAATGCGGTGAATGATGCGCCGACCGATCTGGCGCTGTCGGCGAACACCGTGACGGAGAACGCGGCGAATGGCACGGTGGTTGGGACGGTGACGGGGACCGATGTTGATGCGGGCGATACGAAGAGCTACAGCTTTACCGATAGCGCCGGCGGCCGGTTTGCGATCAACAGCTCGACCGGTGAGATCACCGTGGCCGATGGAACCTTGCTGAACTACGAGCAGGCGACCAGCCATACGGTGACGGTGCGGATGACCGACAGCGGCGGCCTCACGTATGACGAGACCTTCACGATCAATTTGACCAATGTGAACGAAACCCCGACGGGGGCCGATGCGACGATCTCGATTGATGAAGACATACCGCATGTATTCACCGCGGCGAACTTTGGATTCAGTGATGTCGATGCAGGCGATAGCCTCAGTGCGGTGCGCATCGACACGATTCCGACGGCCGGGACCGTGACCCTCTCCGGGAGTGCCGTGACGGCGGGCCAGGTTATTACGGTCGCGGATATCACGGCGGGCAATCTGGTCTTTACCCCGGTGGCCGATGCGACCGGGACCGGCTACGCCAGCCTGACCTTCTCCGTGCGGGACAGCAACAATGCCTATGATGCGGCTCCCAACACCCTCACCGTCGACGTCACCGCCGTTAACGACGCGCCGGTCAACACCGTGCCGGGGGCGCAGAGCGTGAACGAGGACACGGCCTTGGGGCTGAGCGGAATCAGTGTCACCGATGTCGACGGGAACCTCTCTACCGTGCAGCTGGGCGTGCTGAACGGGACCGTGAGCGTGACGCTGCAAGGAACCGCTACTATCAGCGCGGGGAGCAATGGCACGAATACCCTGACCTTGAGCGGCAGCCAAGCCGACATCAACGCAACGTTGGCCACGCTGGTCTATCAAGGCACGCTGAACTACAACGGCGCTGATACACTGACCGTGACCAGCACCGACACCAACAGCGGCACGGACGTGGACACGGTCGCGATTACCGTTACGGCGGTGGATGATCCGACGCTGGTGACGGCGGGCACGAGCGGGACGGGCAACGAAGACACGCCCATCACGGGGACCCTGACGGCGACTGATGTCGAGGGCTTGAGCGACGGCACGGTGTTCACCGTGAGCACGAACGCGACGAACGGGACGGCGAGCATCGATCCGGCCACCGGCTTGTGGAGCTACAGCCCGAATGCCGACTACCACGGAGCCGACAGCTTCACCGTGACGATTACCGATGACGCGGGCAACAGCAGCACGCAAGTGATCAGCGTGACGGTGAGCCCGGTCGTGGACATCACGAACGACAGCCTGACGACGAGTGAAGACAGCGCGATCAGTGCGAACGTGCTGACGGGGACGAACGGGGCCACCGCCGATAGCTTCGAAGGCACGCCGGTGCTGACGAGCGTGACGCAAGGGGCGAACGGGACCGTGACGTTCCTGGCGAACGGGACCGTGACGTATACGCCGAATGCGAACTTCAACGGGACCGACAGCTTTACCTACACCATCACGAGCGGCGGGGTGACGGAGACCGCGACGGTCACGGTGACGGTCAATGCCGTGAACGATCCGACGGTGGTGACGGGGGGCACGAGCGGGAGCGGGGCCGAAGACACGACGATCACCAACACGTTGACGGCGACGGATGCGGAGGGCTTAAGCGACGGCAGCGTGTTTACCGTGACGACGGCGGCGACCAATGGGACGACGAGCATCGATCCGGCCACCGGCTTGTGGAGCTACACCCCGATGGCGGACTGGCACGGCAGTGACAGCTTCACCGTGACGATCACCGACGATGCGGGTCACACCGCGACGCAAGTCATCAGTGTGACCGTGACGCCTGTCAACGATGCCCCGGTTTTGCATGTGAACACCGGGAGCACGGCTTTAGAGGGAGGAACGGACAGCATTACGGCAAGTGAATTAGTTGTCACTGATGTCGATACCAGTGCGGCGCAGCTGACCTACTCAATCGGGACTGGACCGGCTTACGGTCGCCTGGAACTGACGACTGCACCTGGCATCGCGGTCACCAGCTTTACGCAGGCGGATATTGACTTGAACCGGCTGGTCTATGTGCATGACGGTTCAGAAACCACGAGCGACAACTTTACGTTTACTGTAAGCGATGGGGCTGGGGGTGGATTAGGTTTGACGACCGTGACTCTCACGATCACGCCTGTCAATGACACGCCCGGTATTGTGAGCGGCGGAGGAGGTGCCACTGCGTCGTTGAATGTGGCGGAGAATGTCTGTGCGATCACCATCGTCATCGGTGAGGATGTCGATCTGCCTGGCCAGGCGTTGACCTATAGTGTCAGCGGGGGAGCGGATCAGGCCCTCTTTGCCATTGATGCGACGACGGGTAACCTCTGCTTCACGGCACCAAAAGACTTTGAAGTCGCCACTGATGCAGATGGTGACAATGTGTATGTTGTCCAGGTCCAAGTCACGGATAGTCAAGGCGCGACCGTGACACAGACGATTCAGGTGACCGTGACGGACGTGGCGGAGGCGCTTGCTTCTTCATCCAAGACTCTCGTCGTGCCGTCTGTTCTCTTACCGACCTCGGTGCAGGAATTGGGGAAACGCAGTGTGTCTGTGGCGACTGAGCGGACGGAGCCACCATCCACGATTCTCCAATCGCCGGCAACTGAGCAGCCATTGAAGGCAGCAGAAGCCGTGGGTCTACCAGGTGGAGGGATGATTCCGTTGGCGCAGCCGCCGGTCGACCGCCCCGCCGCCGTCGTCAAGGTCGAAGACCTACGGCGATACGAGCCGGCTCCAACCGGCTCGGGGATGCCTCGTTGGAACGATCCATCGGATCCTCAGTCGTTCACCATCCTGCCGGTCGAGCCTGAGCAGCCGATTGCCCCCAAGCCTTCCGAAGAACAGGCTTCGCTCAGCGATATCCTGATAGCCAAACTCGATGCGATGACTGAATCACTCGAAGACGCCATCGGGGTTGAGGAAGAACAAGAGAAGATCGTGGCTAGGGTGGCGGCACTCAGCGGTACCACACTTTCGGTCGGGTTTGTGGCCTGGGCCGTCCGAAGCAGTGCCCTCCTGGCTAGTTGTCTGACCACCTTGCCGGCCTGGAAGAGTTTTGATCCGTTGCCGGTGGTGAGATTGACTAAACACGAACGGGACCGCCGCCGTCAGGAAACAGACGTTATCCAACGTCAGGAACAGAAGGAATTTGGTGGACTCGAGAAGTTCTTTTAACTCCCCCCGTCTCAAGCCGAACACCTCCGCATCCGATAAGTAGACTGGCATGAGTCGCATTTCTCCTGTTGTCTTCATCAGCCTCTGTTTGGTGTCGGTCACGATCGCCGCGATGCTTGCGGTGGGAACGATCGTCGGCGTGGCGCCGGACTCCGGAAAAGACGTGTCTGAGGGGCGTAAAGCGCTTTGCGAAAACCTTGCCGTGCAGTACTCGCTCCTTGCCGCGTCTGGGCAAACTACGACCATTGAGACCGCGATGCGTGCATTGGTTGAACGAAATTCTGATATTCTTTCGGCGGCGCTCCAGGCCCCGGATGGGCGACCACTGGCGTCCGCGGGCGATCATGCACGCTATTGGATGCAGCCTGCCGGGCAACAATCAACACCGACTCATATTCAAGTTCCGATCTACAGGGGGGCCACGCATTGGGGGACACTCCAACTCGCGTTTCGCGCCTCGGTCGGAGCCTCACGGCGATTGTACGAAGACCCGTGGGTTCAATACGTCGCGTTGGTTGCCGGTCTGACCTTCTTGGGATTCTACACCTTCATGAAACGCACTCTGCGGCAGCTCGACCCGTCGGAGATGATTCCGCCCCGGGTCAAATCGACGCTCGATAGTCTGACGGACGGTGTGGTGATGGTGGATCTCTCCGGCTCGATTGTGTTGGCCAACGACACCTTCTGCCGATTGATGGAACAACCGCTTCCTTCGCTGCTGGGAAAATCGTTGTCGCGATTGAAATGGATGCAAGACCACGGGGAGCCTCTGGCCGCCGGACACCGATTTCCTTGGGAAGTGGTTGCAGACCACACGCACCCGAAACAGGGATGCCGGCTTGGCTATTTCACGAAGGGGAACGCGCTGCAGACCTTCTCGGTCACCACCACGCCCATTCAGGATCAAGATGGTCGGTCTCGTGGAGTCTTGGCCTCATTTCATGATGTAACGGCAGTTGATCGTGCGAACGCGCAACTGCGGGATGCCATCACACAGCTTGAACGCTCCCGCTCGCAGGTAATGTCTCAGAATGATCAGCTGGAAAACACCAACGAGGTGTTGCAGCTCGAAATTGAGGAGCGGAAACGTATGCAGGTGGAACGGGATCAGCTGAACAAACAACTCTTGGAAAGCTCTCGATTAGTGGGCATGGCGGATGTCGCATCGACGGTCTTGCATAACGTGGGGAATGTCCTCAATAGCGTGAATGTCTCGGTAGAGGTCGTGACGAATCTTCTCAAGCAGACACCCATGAATGACGTGGCGTTGATCGCGTCGATGTTGCAGTCGAACAAGCACAACCTTGGAGCCTACTTATCCGAGAGCCAAGAAGGGAAGCAGATTCCTGCCTATCTTTCGATGTTGGCCGAAACGGTCACGCAAAACCAGAGTCTGGTCGAAAAGGAACTCGACGGGCTCGGTCGGAACATCGAGCATATTCGTCAAGTGGTGGGACGGCAGGTGGATTTGGCCAGACCAGGGACCATGATCTCGGAGCCGGTGTCGTTCCAAGAACTGATGGAGCAAGCCTTGGCCATCCATCGGCCGGCTCTTGAAAGCCGTGGCTGTAAGATCGAACAACGGTATGACGTCGTCCCGGTAGGTATGTGTGATCGTCATCAAGTCTTGCAGATCCTCGTGAACCTTGTCAGTAACGCGAAGAATGCCATGGATCCGATGCCGGATCGACCGCATCAATTGATGCTCAGGGTAGGGTTTGCCGAGGATCGCCCCGATTTCGTGCGGCTTCAGGTCGCTGATACCGGCGTGGGGATCTCTGCGGAGAATCTGTCACGTCTCTTTACCCATGGGTTTACCACCAGACCGGAGGGTCACGGGATCGGCCTCCACAGTGCGGCGCTGGCTGCCAAGAACCTCGGCGGCTCTCTGCAAGGTCGGAGTGATGGGCCGGGGCAGGGCGCGACCTTCATTCTGGATCTGCCGTTGAAGCCGGTCGAGGTCCCCACATGACTGAACACCGTTCCAACCCAAACCGGCGGATCATCGTGATCGATGACAACCGCGCGATCCACGAAGATTTCAGGAAAATCTTAGTCCCTCAAACCGTACTTTCTGGGTTGCAGCAGGCCCGCGCATCGTTGTTCAAGGGCAACGCAGCCCTTCCTATGACGGCGGAGCCATTCGATCTTGATTTTGCCGATCAGGGGCAACAGGGGTACGAAAAGGTCGTATCGGCTCGTACCGAGGGACACCCCTATGCGGTGGCGGTGGTCGATATGCGAATGCCTCCCGGCTGGGATGGGCTGATCACGATCGAGCATATCTTGCGGGCGGATTCCGAGATCCAAGTCGTGATCTGCACGGCCTATTCGGACTACTCATGGGCGCAGATTGTCGAACGGATAGGCGTGAGCGATCGGGTTCTCATCCTGAGAAAACCGTTTGATTCGATTGAGGTCCAGCAGATTGCCGGTGCGCTCACAAAAAAATGGGAGCTGGGGCGTGACGTGACGGCTCGGTCCGTGGAGTTGCAGCGTCGGAATGAAGAATTGGGACAGATGAATCAAGCGTTGAAAGAGGCCAAGATCGCAGCCGACAGCGCCAACCAGGCCAAATCGGAATTTCTGGCTCATATGAGCCATGAAATTCGTACTCCGTTGAACGGCATGCTGGGGATGGTGGAGTTGTTATCACTCACCGACTTGTCGGACAAGCAGCGTCATCTTGCGGGTACAGTCCGGCAGTCGGGGCTCTCGCTGCTCCAGGTGATCAACGATATTCTGGATGTCTCAAAGATCGAGGCAGGTAAACTAGAGTTGGAACCGGTGGAGTTCGACCTTCGCGAGACCGTCCACAACACCGTGACACTGTTTGCCGTGGCTGCGGAGCAGAAAGGTCTTCGTCTCCATTACGAGATCGACAAAGAGCTTTCGCTACGCCGGCACGGGGATGCGGGGCGATTTCGGCAAATTCTCGTCAATCTGGTCGGCAACGCTGTGAAGTTTACCGAACGAGGGGAAATTGCCGTGAACATCCGGCCCGCCACAGATGAGACGGGAAACGCGACCGTGAAGGTCACGGTTCGCGATACCGGAATCGGGATTCCCCTTGAGGCGCAGTCACGCATCTTCGAATCATTTACTCAAGCCGACGGATCCACGACCAGGCGATTTGGCGGAACGGGACTGGGTTTGGCGATTGTGAAGCGGCTGGTTGCATTGATGGGAGGGGAGATTGGTGTGGAAAGCCTACCAGGACGAGGAGCCACGTTCTGGTTTACCGCGAAGCTGGAAGAGGCAGAGGAAACCATCGGATCAACGACGGCCGTCAGTTCGGTCCACCACGCGACGGATGTCTTCCGGGTGGATCATCCGATTAGTGCTTCTGGAGCGCCTGCTCGATCTCGCAGTCGGGTGCTCATTGCCGATGACGATCTGGTCAACCGAGAAGTGCTGCTCGGCATGTTGGAAGTTTGTGGAGAATCTGCGGTTGCGGTCGAGAACGGCAAGCAGGTCCTTCAGACACTCCGTGAAGCACGGTTCGACCTCATTTTCATGGATTGTGAGATGCCTGAGATGGACGGTCTGACCACGGCAAGAGCGATCCGCGAGCAAGGCATTACCAGCTCGAATGGGACGGCGATCCCCATCATTGCATTGACCGCCCATGCCCTAGAGACGCATCGCCATGCCTGTATCGCGGCTGGGATGGATGATTACATTTCAAAACCTGTGAGCCTGAGCCACATCTCTGACGCCCTCAAGCGACGGCTGCCGGTCGCCCCCTCCCGCGCTGCCTAAGGACGTGTAGGTGTTTCCCGAAGCGCCATAAGTTTTTCCTCTTCGATCTGCTGAATCTGGTAATCTGTGACGCCGTTTTCTTCTCCGGAGACACAGGGTAAGCCGAACGTATGTCGTTTCGCATCTCGCCAGGGTGGGCGTTATGGGTGAAAAGGAGCCTGATTTGGGGCCTTGGATTTGCCGGGGTTGGGGTGCTTGCGCTCGCAGGGTATGCGTTTTTCCTCAGCACGAGTCTGGCTCTGCCGAAAAGCGACGAACATCCGCCGTTGCTGATCTACGGGGCACCGTTTTTTCTCACGCCGGGGCTCGATCCCGTGGAGGAGGGCTTGTTCGATCGGCTCCATCGGCTGGAGTATCGGCCGGTTACCACCAAGCCGAAGGTGCCGGGTGAGTATTTCGCGTCCAAGAACGCGATCGACATTTTTCTCCATGCTCAAGAAGAGAGTCGACTTGCCGCTCGTATTGTCACACTGACGCTGGCTGAGGGGATCGTCACCCAGGTCTTATCCGGTGCGGATGGTCAGCCCCTGTCGCTCGTGGCACTCGAACCGGTGTTGATCAGCGGAGTGCGCGGAGGCACCAAACAGCTTCGCGAATGGATCCCGCTGGACCAGATGCCTCCTGCTTTGGTTGATACACTGCTGGCCATCGAAGATCGGCGCTTTTTCTCACATTTCGGATTTGATCCTATCGCCGTCGGACGGGCCCTCTGGACCAATATCACGCGTGGGGCTGTCGTGCAGGGTGGGAGTACGCTCACGCAGCAGTTGGCGAAGAATCTCTTCTACTCCCCTCGACGCACCTTCGGCCGGAAGTTCCAAGAGTTCGTGGCTGCGCTGGCGCTCGAGTTCAAATATCGCAAGCAAGACATTTTGGAAAGTTATATGAACGAGATCTACCTGGGCCAAGCCGGCCCGGTTTCGATCTACGGAGTCGGGGAAGCGGCCCATCGGTATTTTGGCAAGCCGATCACTCAACTCTCGATCGAAGAAATTGCGCTGATCGTCGGCCTCATCAAAGGCCCCAATACCTATTCGCCCGTGAAAAACCTGGAGGCTGCGACCAAACGTCGAGACGTCGTGCTCCACCGGCAGCGAGAAGAAGGCATCTTGACGGAGCAGTCCTTGCAATCGGCGTTGACTCAACCGGTAAAGGTCGTGTTGACCGATGATGCCCTCACCGATGCGCCGTACTTTGTCGATTACCTGCTGCGGGAAATCGAGCAGGGAACGGGGGCCATGATTCCTGAAGGTGCTCGAATCTACTCGACGCTCGACTCCAGGGTGCAGCAAATTGCAGCGCAGGTGTTGCAGGAAGGGCTCATGAAACTCGAGAGGAGTTACACTTCGTTGGCTGATGCTGATCCACCGCTACAAGGCGCTGCGGTGGTATTGGACGTCAAACGTGGTCATGTGTTGGCGATGGTCGGTGGGCGTGACTATCGAACAAGCCAATTCAACCGTGCGGCGCAGGCGCATCGATCGGCTGGTTCGTTGTTCAAACCGTTTGTATACTTGGCTGGATTTGAAGCGGCCCGCGGACAAGGGGCGGATGGGCTGACCCCGGCGACGTTGTTGGCGGACGAACCCGTGACCTTTGAATCAGGGACTGGCTCGTGGTCGCCTCAAAACTATGACCGTCAGTATCGCGGGCAGGTGACCGTCAGATCGGCGCTCGAGCAATCACTGAACGTGCCGGTCGTTCGAACGGCTCGCCGGACCGGGATGACCGCCCTCACCAACCAGCTCAAGGCGTTCGGTATTACCACTCCCTTGGCGAACAACCTTTCCCTCGCACTTGGGACCTCCTCGGTGTCCTTGCTCGAAATCACGGCTGCCTATGCCGGACTGGCCAATGCGGGGGTCGTTATTCGTCCTGTCGCCCTGTCCAATATGACTCGTGATGGGGGCGAGACGATCTGGAGTCCTCCCCTTGATCGACGTCAGGCGGCAACTCCACAAGGAGCGTTTCTTATCACGTCGCTCCTGAAAGGGGTGGTTGATCGAGGAACGGCTTCCAAAGCCCGAGCCCTCGGGGTACTGGGGCCGGTGGCCGGAAAGACTGGGACAACGGATGGGTTCCGAGATGCCTGGTTCGTCGGCTATTCGCCGGACATTGCGATCGGGGTGTGGATCGGGTTTGATGATGAGCGACCGATTAACCTGACCGGTTCACAGGCTGCGCTCCCTATCTGGAGCCAACTGGCTAGGCGGCTCATTCCAGCGGGTCTCCAGGATTTTGAGATGCCATCCGGGATTGTTCAGCGTCGGATCGACCCCAGAACCGGCCAACTTGCGACCTCACGATGCCCTGAGAAAACGCTGGAGTTCTTCATCTCGGGGACGGAGCCCACGATCTACTGTGAAGTTCATGGGGGTGGGATGTGGGAGCGGTTGAAGGACACGCTTGGATTTTCCTCGTAAGTAGACCGTTACCACCCAAGCCTGCGCAATTCCACAAACTGTTAGGTGGATCTTCAGTCCTACGGTACCCTTGGGGGAGACTAGGCTATACAGAGGAGCCCCCATGAAAAAGACCGGGTATGCGGACGACGGCAACATTACGCTCTTGGCAAAGGGTGTCGAGCTGAAGGGCGAAATCAAAGTCGAAGGCACGGTGCGCATCGATGGGCGCCTGGAAGGGGACGTGCATACGAAGGGTGAAGTCATTGTGGGTGAGGATGGAATGGTGAAGGGAACCATCCATGCCGAATCACTGATCAGTAGCGGACGCATTAAAGCGACCGTTACAGTGACCGGGAAAATCCAGCTTCTCAAAACCGCGATCCTGATCGGCGAGGTGCACTGTCCCACCATGTTGATGGAGGACGGGGCGAAATTTCAGGGAGTGAGTGATATGGGTGTCACAGGATGGCCCGAGGAAGGACAAAAGTTGCCTCCCAATGTTCGAGATATGAACGCCCATCGTGGGAAAACCGTCGCGTTGATCGGAAGAGAAGTCGACCTCTGAGAGAATCGTCGCGTGCTTCTAGGGCCATGCCTCATTGGGTAGCCTCCCGCGTTTCTGCAAGTCTTCCCATCGTGACAGAACTCGCTGAATCTGCTATCTACTCGGTGCCAATTAAGGGAACACCTCGCTATTTATGACTCGACAGCAGATCTTCTCCATCGTGTTTTTCGCCCTTGTCGTCTTGTTGCTCTACCAAATCGGGCTGATGTTTAAGCCGTTTTTGTTTTCCGCGCTCTGGGCCGGGCTGTTGGCCCACATGGCCTTTCCCCTGCATCTTCGTCTGACGAGATTGTTCGCCGGAAGGGAGATGCTGTCTGCCGCGGTCCTGACTATCGGCGCGATGGCGATCGTGGTCGCTCCGTTGGTGGTGATGGGGATCATGTTGGTGCGCGAAGCGGGTGTGGCGGAGCAAGAGATCCGAACCTGGATATCAGGGGGAGGGCTTCAGAGGCTGCCGGAGCAATTAGCGACCATTCCCATGATCGGCAGCTGGTTGCAGTCGGCCCTGGCGGGGGATGCGACGCCCGCCGTGTCCCTCGAGCAGTCGGTACTGACGGGAGTGAAGGAGCTGAGCCAATTCCTGATCGGAGGGATGGGCGGCCTGCTGAAGAACACCTTTGCTCTCATCGTGAATTTTTTCATGATGTTGTTGATCTTATTTTTTCTGTTCACCGATGGCCGGCAGTGGCTTCTTGTATTGCTCGATTTGATCCCGATGGAGGAATCGCATAAGTCTAAAATCATGATTCGGTTGGACCAGACAATTCGGGCTGTGGTCAAAGGAGTGCTGGTGACGGCAATCGTGCAAGGATTGCTGGCCGGGATGGCCTATGTGGCGCTGAGCGTGCCGTTTCCGATGGGACTCACGGCCTTGACCATCGTCTTAGCTCCGATCCCGTTCGGCGGAACGGGATTGGTCTGGTTGCCTGTGGCCCTGTATCTCTTCTTGGTTGGGATGACAGGAAAAGCACTGGCCATGCTGGGGTGGGGAATTGGTGTCGTGTCGATGGTGGATCAATTTCTTCGACCTTGGTTGATCGGTCAAGATGTGCAGATTCCCGTGTTGTTGCTTGTCTTGAGTGTGTTGGGAGGGCTTGCGCTCTATGGTTTGCTTGGCCTGTTTATCGGCCCCATTCTCGTGAGCCTACTGATGACCTCCGCACAGATTTATCGAGAAGAGTACCATCTCAAGCAGGTCAGTACTTCTGCAAACCCGCCTCCCTCTCCATAACGGGCATTGGTGCTTGTCATCGGTCATCGACCAAGAGGGGGGGGGCCTCTCGATGGCGCACGCCTGCCGTGATCGGTTACTCGAGTGGGATGGTGATCGCGATTCCACCCATCACCTCGTTGAGTTTAAAGTCCTGTTTCGGGCTGAGCGGATGACTGTTGTGGCAAGTGATGCAGGCGGTGGAGACGGCACGGTCCGAATAGATGGCTTGGAAATACCGCTTCTTGCCGCTTGATACAACCCCGGTGATCGGGCGGTCAGGCTCTCGTCTGAGCACCTCCAATGCCTTTCGTTCAAACTCGGTCGCAGGCGCATTGCGCTGATAGATCGGAGAAAACCCAATCAGCCTGTAGCGAATTCCCCGCCCACTTTCCGCGACCAATCGACCGGAGTGCTGAAGGAACTGGGCCGGTAAGGGGAGCGTGTTGTCCTGTTCCCAATGTTCCGTCGAGGCGACCACGCTCTTTTCCTGCAGTCGGTTGACGATGTGCGAGGTATAGAACGTGCGGTCGGCCTCAAGAATGGCATGGATGTAGTCGGCGACTTTCTCAGGTGAGATGCCGGCGGCAGCGGGGGCCTCCTTGGCGGCGTCGAGCGTTGCGAGAGTTCCGACCCCCCCTAGGAGGAGTGCGATGGTTGTGACGCGGAACGTGAAGCGGAGGTAGTCCATGGGCCTCCTTGAGAAGATGGTGACGGAGTGATCGGAAGCGTGACGAGACACGCGGTGCCGCAACCCTCGGCGCACTCAAGACGGATGTCGCCTCCGAACTTTCGAATAATGCGCCGGGCGACGGTAAGCCCAAGGCCCGAGCCTTCTCCCTGATCCTTCGTCGTAAAAAACGGGTCGAACACCTTTGAAAGGTGTCGCTTGGAAATGCCCGGGCCTGAATCGGCAATGGTAATCGTAACGGTCTGGTCGGATACGATGGTTGCCAGCCTAAGCGTTCCGGTGCCCTTCATGGCGTGGGCGGCATTGCTCAGCAGATTCACGAAGGCTTGCCTGAGTTGGTCTGGGAGCACGAGTACCAGGCTGTGCCCCGCATAGGTCTTCTGGATCTCCACATCCTTCAGGTCAACGCTGGTTTGAGCGGTCGTGAGGGCCTTGTCTAACACCTCTTCCACCGGAACCGGCACCGGTTTATCAGCGGCCTCCCGTTCAGTGGCTCCGGTAAAATCTCGGATGATGGTGGCCATGCGGCGACCATGCGCCACGATATCTCGGGCATAGCTTTTGACGTGTGCCAAGTCCTGTTCATCCTGAAGGATTTCACCCAGCCCGATGATTCCGAACAGCGGATTGTTGAGTTCATGGCCGATGCCGGCCGTGAGGACCCCAAGGCTTCCTGTTTTTTCTGCTTGAACGAGTTGGTCGTGCAGCCGGCTTTCGTCTGTGATGTCTCGAAGCACCAGCCCGATCGTATCGTCTTCGCCCGGCTTGGCCGGCAGCCTGAACCATTGATAGTGGTAGATGTGAGATCCAATGGTCAGCTCAGCACGAGGAACGGCTGGATCATGACCGCTAAGCGGCTGGAGCGGGTCTCTCGGGATCGTCTCCTGCTCAGTAACGGGGATTGGCGCAGACGTCTCGCCGTTCATCCGAAATTCTGCTTGAAGCCGTTGTTGAACGTCGGCGTCGAGTGACAGAATCGAAAACAACGAGGCATCCGACAACGGGTCTGGGACTGAAAATGCGTTACGGGCTGCTTGGTTGATATAGCGCACGACTTGGTAGGCATCAATCAGGAGAATGGGAGTCGGAACGGCGTCCAAGATTTGATCTGTGGACTGCTGCAGGACCTGAACTTCTTGGGTTTTCATCTTGACCTGGTCGGTCAGTCCGGCGAACGCGGCTTTCAACTGGGCATTCATGCGCGTGAATTCTCTGGCCAGGTCTTCCAGCTCATCGCCGGTGTCGATCTGAATCGGCGTCTGCAGCTCACCACGCCCGATGGCCTGGGCGGCCTGTTGCAGTTGCCGGACCGGCGTGACGATGCGACCTGCCGCCACATAGCCGAGCGAGACGAGCAGCGCGATGGCGACCGCTCCGAACACCATCACCCAGGTGAGCAAATGCTGGATCGGCGCAAAGAGTTCGTCGGAGGATTGCCACACAAACGTGTGCCATGATCCGCTCTCGATCGAGCCGTTGGTCGCTCGGCTGGTTTCCGGAAGAGGGGCAAACCCGATGACGGAGGTTGAGTCTCCACCGTGCCCATCGCTCGCGGCTTGGACCCATCCGGGATGGTCTGGGGTCACGAGCGGCGTAAGATTGCGATCAGACAGAGGGACGCCCGTCGGTAGGATGGGGCAGCTGATGACGATGCCGCGGCTGTCGATCAGCATCACATGGCCGGTCTTCCCGAATCGAATCGCATGGGTTGCGGGAGAAAAGAATTCTTTGGCATCGATGACATGGTGAAGCACGCCGACGGCTTCATAGCGCAAGCTGTCCATAATCGGGAGTGAGATGGTGAAGACGTAGCTATTCACCTGATCGTCAAAATGGATGTCTTCGATGTAGAGCTTGCCGACTGCTTTGTTAAACGCGCCTTTCCACCATTGGGTATCGTGATGCTTGAATGCCGGATGGTCCGTCATGGTGGCGACCAGTGTTCCTTGCACATCGGTCAAGAACAGCCCCTTGGTCGATGACCGGACGACCTGCGGCAACAGCTGGCCCGGTGGGCTGTAGACTCCGGCATAGTATTCTCGGAGTAAGGAGCTGAGCGTATTCTCGGTCAGCGATTTGACCGCGGCGGGATCTCGTCCGGTCCAACGCCGTTCGAGATCGGCGAAAGCCGCTGCAGAATGTTTCTGATTGCGTGACGCGTCTCGACGGCGTTCCAGCTCTCGAATAATCGTCTGGTCATGGGCGATCCGTGCGGTGTGCGAGATTTCTTCAACCACGAGCAGGTCAAGTTTGCGAGCGGCTTCCGTTGCTAGGGCTTCAAAACTTTCTCCGCTGATCTCGCGGATTTCTTGAGACCCTTGCCAGAAGGCCATGCCCAACCCGACGACGAGCGGGATAATCCCCACGAGGAGCATCGAGAGGATGACCTTGGTTTTAAGCCCCCATCTGGTGCCGGATGGTGAGGGTGTGGGTGTCGCCGTCATGATTGAGTTCGATCCTCACCGAGCGATGGGTCACCTGGAAATGTCAGGGTAAACGTTGAACCCTGACCGACGTGACTCTCCACCCCGATCGTTCCGTGCATCTGTTGGATCACATTCTTGATGTTGTAGAGACCCAATCCCGTTCCCTTCCCCGGCGGTTTTGTGGTGTAGAACGGCTCAAAAATTCTGGTCAACGCCTCAGACGCGATACCGCAGCCTGTGTCGGTTACACGAACCTGCGTTTCTCCCGATGTCGCGGTGGTTTCCAAGGTGAGCGAGCCGTGATGTTCCATCGCCTGAACCGCATTCGTAATCAGATTCACGAATACATGGAGCAGCTTGTCGGGATTCCCTTTGACGACGACGTCCGGTTGGTAACGCTTGTGAATCTCAATGTCTTGAAGCGCGACCGCATAGCGGGCGATCTTCAGGGCTTCATCGAGCTTGCTATTGATGGGAATGAGGCCGTCTTGTCGCGCGGATGTCCGGCGGGAGTAGGACGTGAGGTCTCGGCAAATGGCGGTTGTTCGTTTAACGGCGTCGATAATGTCCAGGGCCTGCGCGTGTACGGCCTCAAGGTCTGTCTCCTCTGCCAAATTTTCAGCCATACCGAGAATGAGTTGGAGCGGATTGTTCATGTCGTGGGCGATACCGGCCGCGAATGAGCCAAAGCCGGCCATCTTCTCTGCCTGGAGCAACTCGCTCTGTAATGTCGACTCGTGTTGGACGAGCAGCCAGAACAGTCGAGCAGCCTGTCTACTGATCAGATCGGCCCCCGGCGGTTTCTGTTGCTGCAGCGTTGATTCCATCGCTGGATCACCCGTGACGTCCATCACCAGGTTGAGGGTGCGGTCCTTGAGCAGATCGATCATACGACTATACACATCCACATTCAGTTCTAGGGCCCGCTTCAGTCCCGGCGCCGAGGGATTCTTGTCGGTGATACCGACAATCTTGACCGTTCGGATCTGATGCAGCACCTCAAGAAGCGCGGTTCCATCACGGCCCGCACCGATAATCGCCACTCGCATCGGGGGTGGGGCGGACGAGGGAGTGCTCCGTTCGTTCTCCACCCTCCTCCGAGCGATCGCCGGTGTCGCGGCCGCCGCACCCGTTCCCTCCGATGTCGGCCAATCCATCATAGGGGCGCCAATTCTCGTCGTTCCATCGCACGACCGACGGCAGCTTTCAAGATATCCCCCTCGACCGGCTTCACGAGATAATCCACCACACCCTGCCGAAGGAGCGAGGTTGCCATGTCGGTGTCGGGGAACCCGGTCAGGACGATCAAGGGCACGCGTGGGTAGTTTTCGCGGAAGTAGGCAATCGCTTCGATGCCATTGACCTTCGGCATGCGGATGTCGCAGATCATGACATCCAACAACAGACGATTTTCACCTGAGTTGATGACCTCAATAGCCTTCTCCCCATTCTCTGCTTCAAGGACATCGTAGCCGGCCTTTTGTAGCGTCATCCGGACAACTTTGCGGATGTCCGGTTCGTCGTCGACGACCAGGACTCGGCCATTCGTGCTCTCACCCCCGACAAAAAACCCCGACTTGAATTCACTCATGACAACCTCCTTGGTAAAGACGGGTCAGCTCGCCTTGGTTCATACTCAAAGGTGATCGCAAGGTTGGTGCCGATACACGATTGCAAGGCAGATAAGACATTTCAAAGACTTGCTTGTTCACGGGTATGCGCACAGGGTGGAGTTGGTTGACATGCACCACCACAAGGCTGAAATCCACCACCGACGAGGCACATTGCGTTTTAGAACCGATTTCAGCTAGGGTATTGAAAAATCCAGAGGAGTGGAGGCCGGTGATTACACCAGACGTGCTGACCGACTATATTCAAAAAACCTTGCCGGATGCTGTTGTCACGGTGACTGATCGTACCGGGACAATGGACCACCTCAAAGTTGTGATCGTCTCGGATGGGTTTCAGGGGAAAAATCTCTTAGACCGCCATCGGATGATCTATCAGGCCTTGGATGCACCGATGAAGGATGGGCGCATCCATGCGCTGGAGTTGACCGCACGCACTAGAGATGAGGCATAGGAGGAAAGACCATGGCCGATCCAATAGAAGAGGAAATTCAGAGCGAAGTCAAAGCCCATAAGATTTTGATCTATGGCAAGGGGACCAAAACCATGCCGATGTGCGGGTTCACGCGAGAGACGATGCAGTTTTTCGACAAGTATGGGTACCCCTACGAACTCATCGATGTGCTCTCGCAGCCGGCCAAGCGAGAAGCGCTGACGAAGATCACGAATTGGCCGACCCTTCCGAAAGTGTTTATTGACGGGACCTTCTACGGCGATACCGACGTTCTTGATCCCATGGCCGCCAAGGGGGAGATCGAACCGCTGCTGAAAAAAGCGTTCGGGAAATAGGCAGGGCATTCCTTGCAGATCCGTTCCATCCGAGACGTGGAAGGTCGGACTGTCGCCTTAGCGATTCAATTTCAGGCTGGTATTGACGTTCTTCAGTCTCGCTTCTGACGTTGTTGCGGGAATCAGAATTCCCGTCGTTCCTCCCAGCATCAGGCCCTGACCTAAGAGCGACCAGCGGCCTACGAGGGCTGCGGTGGCCGCGTCCAACTCATCGCTCGTCGCTGACTTCTTCAGACCACGCAGGCCGAGCTTCCTCAGGCCATTGAGGAGGCCAGGCCGGTCTTTGATGTTGTCGAGGAATTCCCCAGAGGTCTTGCGCCGCGCCAGGGTAGCACTCCACAGCCTGATAGCCCATTTCAGTGAGGCGTTGTTTTAGGACCAGGCCACGTTCCGTCAACATACGCATCGGGCCGAGCGTCACGGGGAAAAAGCGGATACCTCGGCGCAGTAGTTCACGATCGCATTTCCGCAGATGCTCACCAGCACGGTCATGAACCGTTCGTCGTCCTTTCGGCAGGCTGAGAGGGGCGTCGATCGGGACAAGGGTAGGTCGAGCCTCCTTCACGAAGTCGTGAATGTCCTCGTCGTTGAACACAATGTGCGTTTCAGCCTTCAGATCGCGCAGAACACAAATCCCCGTCGGTCGATTCGGCGAACCGGCGAGATCGATGCCGACGACAACTAACAGTGCGTTTTTTGCTATTGTTTGCTTCTTGTTTGGCGAAGGAATAGTAGCCTGCCTACGCGTCAGTGAGCTGGCCTCAAACGGCTTGTCTGGTTTCGTCCAGATGCTTCTGCAAGTAGGTCATAAACGGCGTACCACCGGTGCCGACGGCCGTGGGATTGGTGGTGCTGGTCTGGTGCTGGCGGTTGATGTAGCTGTCGGCATAGCCGATATGGATTTCCCGAAACTTGGCCAGTAGATCAACGCAGGCACAATAGGCAGACCACAGTTTTGGATGGCGCTGTTTACGATCATGGACATAGCCGGATAGGAGGACACGCCCCTGGTTGTCGGTCTGGTTCTCTAAGGCTTTAAGAAACGCTCGATGTAGGGGTGGCATGTACTCGCGCATCTCTTGGAGATACACCGTCAACGGATCCGGCGCATGGTGAATGCCTAGTCCTGCGTCAAGACAAGGCACGATCGTGCTCTGCGCGCCCGTCTCGCCACGGAATTGCTGTGGCCGTTGAGCATAGGCTCCTACCTGATCATAGATGAGGCCGTCGGGCAAGGACGGGCTGTTCTTCCAGCCATGAATGTAGGGTCTCACGCGCATGTAATAGACATAGGGATCGCAGCGCTCTTTCATCCTGAGCAACGTGTCGCGCATGGCGGTTTGAGCGGATGCCAAGGCTTGTAGCCCCAACAACACCTCATCGTCATTATCCTTGGTCGCTCCATTGATGGCTCGTACCAATCCTTCCAGGCCTGGACCAGCCTGATGCTCGATCTGTAGGTGGATCACGACAAACCATTCTTCATCCAGCCCGCCGAGAAAATTTTGCAGCAGTACGATGTTGTCGAGCTGAATCGGTTTCGTCCCGTCAAGCCGACGCCAGTTGTCCAAAGCATAGGAGGCATAAGAAAGCACCGGTGGACGGCTGAGCTTTCGGGCAACTGCATACCATGGCCCTGCGAGTTGCGGGGGAAGCTGAGCAGCCGGTTGCCCTGGCGTCTCCCAGACATAGGCATGGCCGGCGAATGACAGGATGCGCATCGCAGCTCGACACTCTTCTTCACCCCAACTCGATGGAAAGGATGGAAGTAGTGATGGCTGTTGGTCGATATACCGCCTGATCTGCCGTGCACTCAGCAGCTTCGGCAGCTCCTGACCTAAACGATTCAGTGAGGAACAGTCGGGGAGAGATTCACATGGATCCGGAGGCAGGAATCCTCGCTCAGGAGAGATACCGAAATCGGAAAGCGACAGCGACTGAGACGTGCCTGAATCCATAGGGGCCCCCTGAGCTTCACTTTACCACTCCTCAGTGAGAATACAATTGGTTGAGGTAACCAGCTCCGAACAAAAAGGCCGCCTCAGCTGAGGCGGCCTTTTCGTTCACTCTCTTCTTGTAGGTGCGGTGCGGGTGCTCTCACGCTGCGCGCGCTATCTCACCCGCCAACCCGAGCGCGCCGAGACGCGCTCTTAGCCTCAAACGAGCATTGCCCGAATCAGGATGCTCAAAATGGCAACTCAGCTAGACCGCAGGGAGCCCGGTGACCGAAGCGTACCCTTGCGGTACGTTGCAGGGAGACGGGCGACTGAGAACAACGCTGGGGGTCATTTTCAGCATCCTGTCAGGTACCCATTTCCCAAGAGGCAAGATACTTCTTCTGCTCCGCGGTCAACGTATCGATCACCACGCCCATGCCGGCCAGCTTGAGCCGCGCGATTTCTTTATCGATGTCTGGCGGGACTGGGTACACCTTCTTCTCGAGCCGTTTGTAGTTCTTGACGATGTATTCGGCCCCGAGGGCTTGGTTGGCGAAACTCATATCCATGACACTTGAGGGGTGTCCCTCTGCGGTGGCGAGGTTCACCAGCCGGCCTTCACCAAGCAGGCTGACCCGGTGCCCGTTTTTCTTGAGCGTAAACTGCTCGACGCCCGAACGGACGACCCGACGTTTGGCTGCCATCTTTTCTAGGGCAGGGATATCCAACTCCACGTTAAAGTGTCCGCTATTGGCTACAATGGCGCCGTCTTTCATGGCGGCGAAATGTTCACCACGGATGACGTGAATATTCCCTGTGACGGTGACGAAGAAATCGCCGACCGGCGCGGCCTGGCTCATCGGCATGACGCGGAAGCCGTCCATAACCGCTTCAAGCCCCTTCAACGGGTCTATCTCGGTCACGATGACATCCGCCCCCAGACCTTTGGCTCGCATGGCGATGCCGCGGCCACACCAGCCATAGCCCACGACCACGACGACGGAACCGCAGACCAGACGGTTCGTGGCACGTATGACACCATCCATCGTGGATTGTCCCGTCCCATAGCGGTTATCAAACATATGTTTGGTATCGGCATCGTTGACAGAGATCACCGGAAATTTGAGGACTTTTTTTTCAGCCATGCTGCGTAACCGGATGACGCCGGTGGTCGTTTCCTCCGTTCCACCGATCACGTTCTTGAGCAGTTCCTTGCGTTTGGAATGGAGGTGCGACACTACGTCCGCGCCGTCATCCATGGTGACATGCGGCCGATGGGCGATCGCCGATTCAATGTGTCGATAGTACGTCGCGTTGTCTTCACCCTTGATGGCGAATGTCGGGATGCCTTCGTGTTGAACCAGTGCGGCAGCCACATCATCTTGCGTGCTGAGCGGATTCGACGCGCAAAGACGCACATCAGCTCCGCCGGCCTTGAGCGTAATGGCCAGGTTGGCGGTTTCCGTCGTCACATGGAGGCAGGCCGCGACTCGTACCCCTTTCAAGGGCTGCTCGCGTTTGAAGCGCTTGCGGATGAGCCGCAACACGGGCATGGTGGCCTCTGCCCATTCGATCTTGAGTTTTCCTTGGTCTGCGAGCTTGATATCCTTCACATCGTAATCCACGAACAACCTCCTTACTTGATGAATGCCAGCCGCGATCATGACAAGGGGGGCGGGTAAGGCACCCGTCCCCCTTGCTGACGCGTGTTAGGAGTAACCCTGTTAGAGTCCGGCGTCTTTCCGCAACGCTTTCACCTTGTCTGTCTTTTCCCATGTAAACTCAGGTTCGTTGCGGCCGAAATGCCCGTAGGCCGCCGTCTTCCTGAAAATTGGGCGCCGAAGTTTGAGATGGTCGATGATACCCCGCGGGGTCAGGGGGAAATGTTTGCGCACGAGTTTGTCGAGGATATCGACGGAAATTTTTTCGGTGTTCTTGGTATCGACTAAGACTGAGACCGGATCCGCGACGCCAATCGCATAGGCGAGCTGCACTTCGCATTTGTCGGTCAATCCGGCGGCGACGATGTTCTTGGCGATATACCGAGCCATGTATGAGGCAGAGCGGTCCACCTTTGTCGGATCTTTGCCGGAGAAGGCTCCGCCGCCATGGCTGCCATGTCCGCCGTAGGTGTCGACGATGATTTTTCGGCCGGTGAGACCGGTGTCCCCCATCGGGCCGCCGACGACGAATCGGCCGGTCGGATTGATGTGATGCTTCACGCTGGTCTGGTCATAGAGCCCCTTCGGCATCACGGGCTTGATCACCTTGTCCATGAGGTCCCGTTCGATTTGTTTGCTGGTGACATCGGGACTGTGTTGGGTGGAGACCACGATCGTATCGATCCGCACGGGCTTTCCGTTCTTGTATTCGACCGTCACCTGTGACTTGCCGTCAGGCCGTACCCACTTCAGAATGTTTTTCTTGCGGACCTCCGCCAGACGTTTCGTCAGTCGGTGGGCCAACACGATCGGCATCGGCATCAGCTCAGTCGTTTCGTTGGTCGCATACCCGAACATCAAGCCTTGATCGCCCGCTCCTCCGGAATCCACGCCCATCGCGATGTCTCCGGATTGTTGGTGGATAGCGGTCAGGACTGAGCAGGTATGAAAATCGAATCCCCACGAGGCATCGCAATACCCGACATCTTTGATGACCTCTCGGATGATGTCAGGGATTTCGACATAGGCCTTCGTCGAAATTTCTCCGGCGACCAGCGCAATGCCGGTGGTCAGAATGGTTTCGCAGGCGACGCGGGAATATTTGTCCTGAGCGATGATAGCATCCAAGATGCCGTCGGAAATTTGGTCCGCGATCTTATCCGGATGGCCTTCCGTGACCGATTCCGACGTAAATAGGTAGTTGTCTCTCATAGACCCCTCATGGGTTTAGGTTATGGAAAACCGGCGCAATGGTATAAGCCGCAGTTATGCTGAACGTGAGGATGTGGTGCCGAGTGACGAGCCACGCACAAGCCCACGCAATTCTAGAGATATCGATCCTGTTTGTCCATCACCTTAGTGGGAGTGGCTTAAAAAATAGCCTCTCGCCCTTTGCTTGACTCAGGTTTTTATGGGCTTGTAACATGGCTGTGTGTCAATGAAATTGTCTTGGCGGCGAGTCTCAAGTCAAGCGACTACAAGGTGGTAGATCCCTAACGCGACGGTCCTCACCAAACAATTTTCAAGATCTTATGCGACATCGTCAGGCAACACTGTTCTTGAGCCTTATCGTATCCAGTGCAATGCTCTTAGGGTTTATCTCTGTAACCGAGTCGGGCCAATCTGAGAAGCGATCAGCTCAGGGACGGGGTGTGGTGCAGGTCGGTGATGAAGCGCCGAACTTTACCCTGCGCGACCTTACGGGACAGGTGATGAGCTTGTCCCAATTCAAAGGCAAAGTCGTGCTCCTGAATTTCTGGGCGACTTGGTGCGGGCCCTGTCGGGTCGAGATGCCGGCCATGGAGGAGCTGTACCACACATTCCCACGACGGGAGTTCGAAATTCTTGCTGTATCAACCGATACGCAGGGCGCAGCTGTGACAAAGCCCTTTCAGCGGAAAATGGGATTGACGTTTCCCATTCTCCATGACTCAGACTATCGCACTGGGTTGGTGTATGGGGCGCGTACGTTGCCGATTACGTTCATGCTTGATCGCCAGGGTGTTGTGCGGCAGAAAATCTTTGGCGCTCGCGATTGGGCTTCACCGCAAGCCCGCGAATTGATCCAGGAGCTGATGAAATCATAACGATGACACAATCGATCCCGCAGATTTCGCTGATCGCCGCTTTCTCCGCCGGGCTGCTCTCCTTCGTTTCACCATGCGTTCTGCCGCTGGTGCCGAGTTACATCTCATATATCACGGGGCTCTCGGTCGAGCAGCTGACCGATGCGTCAGCGCGAATGAAGTTTAGAAAGGCGATCATTGTCAATTCCCTGCTGTTCATCGCCGGCTTTTCATCGGTCTTCATCGCCTTTGGAGCATCGGCCAGCTTTCTGGGACAGATCTTGATCACGCATCAGGACCTCATTCGTAAGATCGGAGGGGTCTTGATCATCGTGTTCGGCCTCTACCTGCTGGGAATTTTGAATCTAACGTTTCTCAAGATGGAGCATCGGTATCAGTTTCGCAATCGGCCGGCCGGATATGTAGGGTCGTTCTTGATCGGAGTGGCCTTTGCCGCCGGATGGACACCCTGTGTTGGTCCGGTGTTGGGATCCATCTTGCTCTATGCGAGTACGACCGACTCCCTTCTGAATGGGGTTGTGCTGCTGGCATTCTATTCGCTCGGCCTTGGCTTGCCGCTGTTCCTCACAGCGTTGGGGGTCGATCGGTTTCTCGCCTATTTCAAGGAGGTGCGAGCGTATTTGTGGGGAGTGTCGACTGTCAGCGGGGTCATGTTGATCTTAGTCGGTGTGATGATTTACGCGAATTCGCTCACGATGGTGACCAGCTTTTTGGAACGGTACGGAATCGGGTGGTATCTCGGTCAGTAGAACACGTTGCTGTCGAATCCCCTCCTCTGTAGTACTTCCAGTGGAGATGACCACAACACGACACCGGTCATCATTCGCTCTCGGTCGAGAACGAGCCATCTCCTTAGATCAGCACCGGGATTGTTGAATCAGCACCAGGCGCCAAGACGACAGGCAGTGAAGGTGTTCCCGACTGCCTCTGCGGCAGGAGATCGTAGCCGGTCGAGCGCTTGTGGGACACCGAGGGTCCCGAGAGCTGAGGCGGCAGCTGAAGAAACGGACGGGCTTTGAGGAGTGCGGGGTTGACCGCTTGGAATAATCGCCGGGGCCGCGTCAGAAAGGGAAGCAGGATCAGATTTTTGTGCGAGGAGCGTCGTGGGGCGCACCCCGCCGATTTTCTCCAGTAAGGTAGTCCCGGCCTCAGATGCCGTACTGTTTGGGTGCTTGTCCAACAGGGCGACGAGGTTCTCTCGTGCCCAGTCGTCGGCTCCCATCTCATGATACGCCTTCGCCTGAAAGTACAACGCATCTGAAGCGACGGGCTTATCGGGATAGGTCTTGATGACCTGTCCGAACCGATGAGCCGCGGCAAGATAGGACCCGCGTCGGAAATAGAATTGCCCCACGAAGAGGTGCATCTGAGCGATCCACGTGTGGCACTCTTCAAGTTTTTGCTGCGCCTGCGCATCGTAACGGCTGCCCGGGAAGTCTTTCCTCATCTGTTCGAACGCTGCGATGGCTTTCTCCATCGGTTCGGGATCCCGATCGATGGTCTTAGCCATGTTGAAATGGATTTCCCCGATCCTGAATGCCGCGTAGGGTGCCAGCACGTGATTCCGATGGAGATCCATGAAGTGGTTGTACTCGACCAAGGCTTCGGCATACTCCTCTTTCTCAAAATAGGCCTCCCCCCGCTTCATGATCACATTGGGGTGGTAGTGGGTATCAAGGGTATCACCGATAAAAATCTGTTCGTCCGTCCCACTGAGGGCTTTTTTGATCCCACTGCGGACATCGCTTGGGGTAAGATCTCCTGCGCAAGAGACCATGGAGAGCGAACCGAGCATGAGCCAAGCCGACAGCCGCAGAGCTGAGGGTTTAGGTGAGGGGAGCTTAGCCGTACCAGAAACGCACAAATTCATATCTGATACAAATATCAAGGATACGGACAAAAAGCAATCACGCTGCCGGTTTGTTGACCTGCTTCCAGGCACTCCCTATAATCCAGCCCCGCGACAGCGATTGTGTCGATTTCATTCAACGCGATCAGGGCGTAGATGATGATTCGAGCACGGCTTATTGGAACGGGCAGCTATCTTCCGTCTCGTGTCGTGACGAACGAAGAGATCGCCAGGATGACGGGAGTCTCTGCGGCTGGTATCGAGCAACTGACCGGTATTCGGACTCGTCGATGGGCTGCAGATCAGGAGGCATCCTCCGACCTGGCGATTGAAGCAAGCCGTCGGGCGCTCGATGCCGCTGGATGCTCACCTTCGTCCCTCGACGCCATCATCCTGTCCACGACTTCACCGGATATGGTGTTCCCATCAACCGCCTGTGCGGTCCAGCGTGGCTTGGGGTGTCGGCAGGTTGGAGCGTTTGATGTGTCCGCCTCCTGTTCTGGATTTTTATATGGGCTTTCCATGGCGCACGCCATGATTCAGAGTGCCCAGGTACGGACCTGTCTCGTGATTGCATCGGAAGTGAAATCGCGATCCCTCGATCACCGGGATGAGGCGACGACATTGCTATTCGGAGACGGAGCCGGCGCCGTCATCCTACAAGGCGAAGAAGACCGCAGCCCTGAGTGGAGGGGGATCCTCGGCATCAAGGTATTTGCTGATGGGGATTACCACGGACTCATTCGCGTTCCGAGCGGCGGGTCGCGGACGCCGCTGTCTGCTGATACCTTGAAAGCAGGGGGGCATGCGCTTCGCATGAGAGGAGCCTCGCTGTTCCGCTTGGCTATCCGACGAGTCGAGCGTGCCGTACTGGATACCTTGAAGGAATATGGCGTTCGTCCGGAGGATCTTAAACAGGTGGTGCTCCATCAGGCCAACGGGCGCATCTTGTCTCAACTCGCGGATCGCTTGGGTGTTGGGCCTGATCGCTTGGCCTCCGTGATCGAACGGTACGGCAATACGTCCTCGGCATCCCTTCCGATCGCCCTGGATGACGCCGTCCGTAAGGGAAACCTCTCGCCCGGAGATCTGCTGCTCCTCGGTAGCTTCGGCGGCGGCCTCACATGGGCGACCAGCCTTGTCCGATGGTAGCGGGTGCCGTGAACGTCTCTGCGTGACCGATCGCACTTTGCTTAAACCGGGAGGTGACGATTGGGCGTGATGGGAAGGCGAACGACAAACCGGCTTCCTCTGGGCTGATTCGCCTCTACCCAGACATACCCACCATGGCCCTCCACGATGTGCTTGACGATAGCCAATCCCAATCCGGTTCCCCCGAGCTCACGTGATCGAGCTTTGTCGACACGGTAAAATCGCTCGAAGACGCGGGGCCGGTCCTGTTCAGGAATCCCGATACCGGTATCCGCGACGCTGATATCAACCGCTCTTCCTAGAGACTTCGCGTTCCCGTGAGGGATTGCCAGCTTGGCGCCGACGGTAATCGTTCCACCCGCAGGCGTGTACTTGATCGCGTTATCGAGGAGGTTCGTGAGGACCTGACCAAGTCGTCCTTCGTCCCCAGCCATCGCGGGAAGTTCTGGATCGATGGTGGTGGTGAGATGGTGGCGATTCTTGTTGGCGATCGGTTTGACGACCGATAGCGCCCGTTCCACCAACGCCTTTAGCTCAATCGGGTCTTCCTTAAATGAGATGCTGCCGGACTCAATTTTTGATAATTCGAGCAAGTCCTCGATGATCAGGTTCAGTCGATCGCTTTGCTTCAGGATGATATCTAAAAATGTCGCAGACGAATCGGGGTCGTCCTTCGCGCCGTCGATCAAGGCTTCGACGTAACCCTTGATGGAGGTGAGTGGAGTTCGGAGTTCGTGGGATACGTTGGCCACAAAGTCTTTTCGGATTTTCTCCAAACGTCTCAGCTCGGTAATGTCGTGGAAGACCAGCACAACGCTGGCCTCATTTTCCCGTCGTCCCCCGGCCGGAGAGGCTTCGATTTGCAGACATCTTCCCGTCAGCGGAAGAACGATTTCATCCTGACGATGAGCCGGCGAGCGCAGGATGGCGGTCACCAATTCGTTGAGTTGTTGATGGCGAAAGAGGTCTGTGCAGGGACGGCCGCGCGCTTCGACACGAGCGATGCCGAACATCCGTTCCAGTGCCGGATTGATCTGCAAGACGTGGCCGCGATAGTCCAGCACCATGACACCCTCGACCATTGAGGTCAGGACCGCGAGGAGTTGCGCGCGATCCTCCGACAATTCTGCGATCTTGGCGTGGAGCCGGTCGGTCAGGTGGTTCAATGCGGAGGCGAGCAGTCCGACTTCGTCCTGGGCGGTGGTTTGGATGCGCGAAGATTGAGGACCGAGGCTGAGTTGGTGGGCAGCCGCCGCGACGTCGGAGAGAGGGCTGGTAATGCTATGGGCCAACCAGCTGCTCAGCACGAGGGCGGCAAGCACGGCCGCGCCGAGGGCAAGCAGAAGGTGGCGTTTCAACTCCGAGATGTCACGGTCGGCCGTGCCCATCGGGAAGGCAACCCGCAGGACAACGGGTGCGCCATCGAGTGCGGTCCGCAGCACGATGGCGCGATACATGGTTCGTTCGCCGATGGTGTGGTTGGAGCGGATATCCTGTCCCTGTCCGGTGGAGAGCGCTTGTGCCACCTCTGGCCGAGACTTGTGGTTTTCAAGCGTGGAGATGTCAGTATCTCGTACGGTGCTCTCGGCAAGGACGGTTCCATCTCCGGCAATGATCGTGACCCCGACTGAGGATCTGGCGGCGAGGTCACGTGCCGTTTCTTGTAACTGCGCGGACGTAGGGAGGGAAGAGTCTGCGCGGAAGAGCGATTGAAACCCGTATTCGACGAAGACGGATTTTGCCGCCAAGACATCGCCCAATTGTGCCAGATGCTGTCGTTCGAGGGTTTGGATCGTCAGGACGCCCGCGATCGACAGACCACACACCACCACCGCGAGCGTACCGATCATCACTTTCCACCGGATCGACCACGTCATTCTGACTCGTCGATATCCTTGAGTTTGTATCCCAGTGACTTCACGGACACGATGGCCGCTTCTAAGGGCGGCAGCTTCTGCTTTAACCGTCTGATATGGACGTCGACCGTTCTCGTGGTGCCATGATAGTCATAGCCCCACACGGCATTGAGCAATACATCGCGGGTCAGCACGCGACCTCGATGGCGGAGCAAATGTTCGAGCAAGCCGAATTCCTTGGCCGTCAAGATAATTTCTTCGTTCCCAAGGCTGACTTCGTGGCGAGAGAGATTCATCGTGAGGGTCTCGTATCGATACAGGTTCGGTTCGGTCTCGGGTGTGCGATCGACCCGACGCAGGAGGGCTTTGACACGAGCGACCAGCGTTTTGGGACTGAAGGGCTTGGTGACGTAGTCGTCCGCGCCCAGTTCCAGCCCGACGATCGTGTCCGATTCCTCCGCTTTGGCGGTCAACATGAGGATCGGAACCATCGCGGTCTCCGGATCGGCGCGCAAACGCTTGCAGACTTCCAGCCCGTCCATCTCCGGCAGCATGAGATCCAGGACGACCAGATCAGGCTTATCTTCGGCGACTCGTTTCAGGGCTTCGAGCCCGGTCATTGCGACAGTGGCCCGCAGTCCTTCTTTCTCCAAGTAGTGTTTGACGAGCTGGAGAATATCCCGTTCATCTTCGACGATCAGGATTTTCTTGTGTGGCAGGTTCCCCATGCGGACCTCAGCGTACGAGGGAGGGAAGAAGCTGTCAAGTAACCGCCGGATGGCGGTAATCGAACCTAGGTTACAGCCGAAACCGGAATGCCCCCGATGGGCCGAGGGTTCCCGGCAACGAGCAGCATCGCACCTTCAAGTATCGCCACGAGAGCGCTAAGGAATTTGGATTCTTGTGACAGCGATGAGGTGCTCGTTGTTCCTAATCACCGATCTGTTTGGCTTCTTGCTCTGACGTCCACGAGAATTCCGCTGATATCAATGAGTACCCGGACGTTGCCTGTGGTGTCCTTACGCGCGACTGTGAAGATGAGATCGGACCCAGGGTCTGCATAGAGCGTGAGTTCCTGACTTCCGAAATATCGTGCCGGAAATTCAGGCTCGTCTATTTCTGCCACTCCAGTGGGTGCGACCGGATAGATCCCGACCCGTGATCCTGTCGTCACATGAACGGCGTAAAAGAGGGGTTGGTTGGGTTGTCCAAACCCGTTGATGCCGAGCGATTTGACATGGAACCGCTTTTTTGCCGGAACCGCGAAGATGACGACTTCCTTACTACTTTCCCCGCTGTCTAGATTGATGGCTGCTCCGGCTTGGAAGGGTCTTTGTGCCATGTGACGCGCCTCCTTTTCAACGTTCAGCGATAGAGAGATCAAGGTAGCTCAACACGCGATGCGCTGTTTCATGAGACGCTGAGCCTAAGGGGAAGGGACCAGTGAGTCAAGCAGAGGGTGTGAGGGGCATAGCGTCTAGGCGGTTCTCGGGTGCCTACGGCCTCACGACGATCGTTCCGCCTAGGTCGTCATCTGCTCGATGGAGGGGACAGTAGAATCGATAGACCATGGACGTGCTTTCGGCGGTGATTCCGTCGCTGGCCACCCGGTTTCTGTCGATCACGATCTGCTCAGTCTCATCCGGCGCAATGGTAATGCGAACCGGTCGTGTGATCTGTACACCCCTCTCTTCCACAGATTCGAACAACCCGGGTGCTTCAAACACATGGGTGCGTCCAGTCGGATTTTCAAGCCGGAACAGTAGCGGTTCCGTGAGGTCCGTCTGTCGGTGAAGGACGATTTCCCACGGCAGCCATACCGCTTGCTGGTTCTCGACATCACGAGCGATAAAGACGATCTCTTTCGCCCATCCGAGGGACGGCAGCGTACAGACTCCACTGCTCAGGCACCCAAGCCATAGACTTACGGCAAGAACACCCTGTTTGGTGAACGGGTTCATTGTGGTGTGCCTAGTATTCACCGAACAGCCATTCGTGAGAACGGTACCTATCGAATGAACAGGATAGCCAGTCCTGGCTCGTGTTGACTCGGAACAGTTGCTTGCCAGGACTGGAATCCTTCCCGTCGCATATCTTCCTTGGAAAGAAGATATCAGATTGAAGGTGAGAGTCGAGCATCCCCCAGCGTGTGAGGGGCGACTGCTCATCCACCACCGATATCCCCACGGGTCTCAATGACAAATATTTCGCCTCTCACTTCAGGGTGGATGTCACACCACAGGGCGTGGTGCACGCTCTCAGCGCCACCGGTGAGGGGATCAAAATTTGAGGGTGCCGTAGAGAAACGGAGCGTCATCGTCTTTCCGGCATCGATATGGAACGACTTGAACTTTTTTGCTCGTACCTCCGTTCCCCCTTCCATTTTCACTGGAATGTCTTTGAACAACGTCGACGCTAATCCGTGAGTGACGGAATCCTGGTTTTTCACCACAATGATCGTGTCTTGCGATGGCATTGTAATTCCGACCGTTTCGTAACCGTGTTGGCGGTCCTTGATGGTAATCTCCACCTTTGAAGGCGGCGCCTCCATCCCAGGGGTCTGCGCGTAGGCACTCGTGGAACCACTGCCCCAGATTGCCCAAGCGGCGACAGCACAAAGCATGGCTGTCTTGACCAATCTACATCGATGCACTTTCATGCCCTACCTCCTTTTGTATGAACACACGCACTCTCCTCACACTTACTGAGCTAAACTCCGGATATAGTGAATCAGTTGCCAGACCTGTTCGTCGGGCAACCCCGCAAAAGCCATCATGCCGGTTCCCGGCGACCCGTTTTTGATGATCCAGAACAGCTGCCCATCGGGCAGGTTGCGCATCATGGCTCCACAGGTAAAATTTCGTGGCGGTGGGACAAAGGCTCCGCCCATCAACCCCTTCCCATCGCCCAGTTCCCCGTGACACATAACGCAAGCGACCGGTTGCGCACCTTTCAGGAACAACTCTTTTCCTGCCTTGATGGCACTGGCCGACGACGGAAGCGGATTGGTCTTCGTGAGGAAGTTTTCCGGTGCTTTGGCTGTCTTGCGTGGCTGGACACAGGTGGCGCCTGGAGCAGCTTCGCCCGCCGCGGCCAGATCCGGGACCCCCTTGAAGGTGACCTTCATATAGGCGATCACATCGGCAACGCCCTGCTGACCGATCGTAAGGCCCCAGTAGGGCATGTTCGGTGATTTTCCGACGGCGGGCCCGCCATGGTTGATCACTGTATAAAGGTATTCCATCGGCAGTTTGTCGATCGGCATGTTGGCGTGAATGGCAGGTTTGGGTTCCAAGCCTGAGGCGGCTGGGCCATCACCCTTGCCGGAGAAGCCGTGGCACTGGGCGCAATACTCCTTGTAGAGCGTCTTCCCGCGGTCCACGCTCGCGTCGGCGAATTCCTGACTCGTCCAGGGCTCGTAATACTGAAAGTCCGGTACCCCTTGGACCATGAGATAGCCGATCACCGCCCGCAGTTGCGCATCGGTGGCATCAGCCAAAAATTCACCATTGTGGACGGTGAAATCTTGCGGATTCTGCCCAAACCGGTACACCCAATCCGGGTTGTACCGTTGCCCGGCATGCTGGAGGGCGACACTCTGAGGGCCACCGATCAGTTTCCCGTTCTCTTCGATCGTATGGCAGCCGAGGCAAGCATGGGCCTTGTAGGCGGCCGCACCGAACTGGACGTCAAATTTGGTGACCTTTGAGAGATCAAAGGCACCGACCGTCACGCGCGGATCTTTGTGGTGTTGGGCGAAGTAGTCGGCCAGCACATTGGCGTCTGCTTCCGTGACGACCGGATGTTTGGCAGGCATGGGCCTCATGTCCCAGAGGTAGCCCTTTGCGTAGAGGGGAGCTTCCTTGCCGGTCAGCCAACGAATGAGCCAGGGCCGTTGATATTTGCTGCCGGCCCAGATTAAGTCGGGCGCGTGTAGCATGAACCGCGATTCAGCTTTTCCTTCCAGCCGATGACATTGCACGCAGGCCTGTTGAATCAGCTCTTTCGCGCGAGACTCGTCATTTGCATACAGCAGCGTCGGTGCAGCCAGCACCCCCAGCAGCGTCAGCATTACCACTCCAACGGCAACTCCCTTTTGCAGGCTCATGACCACTCCTTTCCCTTATCCCTTCCGACCAGCACATCTAGATATCACGATCGATGCGAAAGCGCCGATTTTTTTGCTATCCCTTTTGAGACATCGGGATGAAAATGGATTCATGAAATTTGGTGACCACTGGGAAGATGAACATACCGTGCAGCGCCGGTATCTGTGTCATGGCGCCTCCGTCGTTCCAACGAGATTTTATTTATAAGGTGATGTAGATTGTCTGTCAGCCAATTCTGTTGACGAGGTCTACCGATCTGACGTATCGTGAGTTTTCATTCTGACGCAATGATCGTGTTCTAGCCCTGAGCCAAGGAGCCACGACCACCATGAAGATATACCTCGCCAATCCCCGTGGGTTTTGTGCCGGTGTCGATCGGGCGATCGAAATTGTGGAGTTGTCGCTTAAGAAATATGGCGCCCCGATCTATGTGCGTCACGAGATCGTGCATAGTCGCCATGTCGTGAAGTCGCTCAGGCAAAAGGGCGCGGTCTTTGTGGAGGAGTTGAACGAGGTTCCGGAAGGATCGGTCGTCATCTTCAGTGCGCATGGGGTGGCCAAGGCCGTATGGGAAGAGGCGCGTCGCCGCCGGTTGCACGTGATCGATGCGACCTGTCCGTTGGTGATCAAGGTTCATAACGAGGTGAATCGCGATTACACGCAGGGGTATGAACTGATCCTCATCGGTCATGCCGGTCACCCGGAAGTGATCGGGACGCTGGGCCAGGTTCCCGACAAGTTTCATCTGGTGTCGTCCGTCAGTGATGTGGAAAAGCTCCAAGTCGAGAGTTCGGTCAATTTGTCGTATGTCACGCAAACGACGCTGAGTGTCGATGAATGCCGTGATATCGTCGGAGCGTTGCATGAGCGTTTTCCGAACATCAAGGGGCCGCATCAGGAAGACATCTGTTATGCGACGCAGAACCGGCAGAATGCCGTTAAGGAACTATCCCGCCGCGTGGATGTCATTCTGGTCATCGGCTCGCCGAACAGCTCGAATTCAAACCGGTTGCGGGAGCTGGGGGAGCAGTGCGGCATTCCGTCCTATCTCATCGATTCGGCTGCAGATATCGACCCATCGTGGCTGCGAGGGGCCAAGGCGGTCGGGATTGCCGCCGGAGCGTCAGCGCCGGAAATCCTCGTGACCGAGGTGGTGGCCTTCTTGAAAGTGTCGGAACCGTCCGATGTCGAGGAACTCACGGTCATCGAGGAGGATGTCGAGTTCCTACTTCCGAAGGAACTTGTCCAGATCGAGTCCTCTCGAGGCTCGGTCTCCAGCATGGCCCGCTAGAAGTATTGCGGGAATGTTCTTGCAGTCGTATAGGCGATGGGCTGAATGGATGAAGCCTGTTGTCCTTACCGCACCAGATCTCATTAACCAGATGCCCCCATAAATGGTAGGGCCAACCTCATAGTTCCCCCATTGGCTGTGTTTTATTTTGATTTCTTGGGACCCCTGTGATACAAGGGCCGGACTTTTTTGCCTCCCTGTGAGGCTGCTCCATGTGCGTATGAAAAGGTGAATCGATGCACTTGAAATCACTGAATATGTTGGGCTTCAAGTCGTTTGCGGAAGCCAAGATTGCCTTTCCGGAAGGGGTCACTGCGGTGGTGGGGCCCAATGGAAGCGGGAAGAGCAATGTCGTCGATGCCATTCTGTGGGTGCTGGGTGAACAAAGCACCAAAACGCTGAGAAGCGAAAAGATGGAGGACGTCATTTTTAACGGCACGGAAGTTCGAAAGCCGTTGGGCATGGCGGAGGTCTCCCTGGTGATCGGTGGGTTGGACCACGCAGCGATGAAGTTGGATGGAAACTCGTCGCTTCCGAGTGAGCTGACCGAAGTTCAGGAGTTGATGATTACGCGTCGCCTGTACCGCAACGGGGAGAGCGAATACCTCATCAACAAAGTTCACTGCCGTCTGAAAGACATTCGTAGCCTGTTGCTCGATACACGCGCCGGGAGCAAAGGGCACACGGTGATCGCCCAGGGGCAGATCGATCAGATCCTGAATGCGTCGCCCCAAGATCGACGAGAGCTCATTGAGGAAACCGCCGGCATTGTTCGCTACAAGAAGCAGAAGGCCGAGGCTTTGCGAAAACTCGAAACGACGCAGCAAAACCTCCTGCGTGTACGAGACATCGTCGCGGAGGTCAAGAAACAGCTCAATTCTCTGGAGCGCCAGGCCCGCCAAGCGCGCACCTATCAGACCTTGCAAGGGGAAGCGCGTGAGATCGAAGTGATGTTGCTGACAAGGGAATTCAGGGCTCTGCGGCAGACGCTGCAGGAGGTGGAGAGTGAGGCGCTGGGTCTGGATCAGCAAGAATCCGAGAAGGCTGCCGAACAGGCTCGCCTTGCGACAGAACTTGAACAGGCGCGCCTCGACACAATCTCCACGGCCGACACCATTGGAAAAATTCGAGAGAAGTTGGCTGGTGTGGAACAACAGCAAGCTCAGGCATTGACGGCGGCCGAAGTCGAGCGCAATCGGGGGCAGTTATTCAGCCAACAGCAAGTCCAAGAATCTGCTGAGCTGGACGAGCTCGTTCGCTCGCAGGAGCAGGTCAGCGGGACCCTTCAAGGCATAGAGTCGTCCTTGGTGCGGCTCGAGGAGGAGGTGACGCTTCGAACGCAGGCGCTCGAGGAACTGGATCAGGAGATGGCGCGATTACTCGATCAACGTGCTGCGGCGGTCGCCGAGGAAGAACGAGGGCGGAAAGATGCGCTGCACCTCGCCGTCCTGGTTGCCAATACCGAGCAGAGCCTCTCGCAGCTTGCCAAGCAGATGGAGGATTTCACGAACCGCACAAGCCGGCTGACGATGGAGCGGGATGAGCTTCGGAGTCAACGTGAGGCCTCGATCGCGCGCCACGAAAGAGTACGTGAAGAATACGGGCACGCCGATCGCCTCGTGGCGACGCTCCAAGCGGACCAGCGAACCGTCAAAGAAGAAGCGGCGCAAGCCATCGGGAGCGTGCAGTCGTTGGATCAGGTCATCCTACGGCGTTCGGAAGAACTCGCTGGGATTGAATCGCGCTTGGAGGCGTTGCAAAGCGTGGTTCAAGAAGAAATGGGGTACAGTCGGCAGGGAGTCACCCAGGGGCCGGCCCTCAAGTCTTGTGCAGGGGTGCGTGAGGCGGTCGCAGAGTGGTTGGTGATTCCATCCGGGATGGAGCGGGCGGTCGAAGCGGTGCTTGGTGAACGTGTGCGAGGATGGTTTGTGGATGAGCCGTCTGTCGGGCGGCGATTGGTTCGGTTTCTCCAAGAGGAGACGCTGGGACGGGGCAGCTTTATCCCACAACATCCACGTTGGGAAGGCAGTCAAGTCCAGGATTGGTGGACCGCAATCGCCGCAGAGCCGGGGGTAGTCGGGAGAGCGGTCGATCTGGTTCAGACCGATGCCGCCCGAACGGTAGCCCGCGACTCGCTATTCGATCGAGTCGTGATCGTGCGGTCCTTGGATGAAGCGATCCAGTTGTGGGAACGTCATGGCTGGAGCGCTCCGAACGGTCCGATCCTGGCCACGCTCGAGGGTGAAGTAGTGGATGCGTCAGGCATTGTCACGGGCGGTCATGTCGAGGGGACGCAGGGGCTGCTCGAGCGTCGACGGGAGGTGCTCGATCTCGACAACAAACGGCAAGCGCTTGTCGAGGAGCTTGATCAGAATAAGCAGCAGCGTGATGTCGTACAAGCCCAGATTCAGGAGCTGACCGAGCGCGACCGTCAGCTTGGCGATTCTCTGCGCGAGGCCGAAATGCAGAATCTGTCGTTGCGCAAGGATGAAGAAAAACTCCAGCATGTGTTAGCCGATCTTGATTCCAGGCTCAACGCGGTCGACGCAGAAATTCAGGAAGGGCTGGGTCAGCGCGACCAATTAGAGCATGAATCGCAGTCGGTCCAAGCCCAATTAGGTCAGTGGATCGCGGACAAGACCGGACAAGAGACGTTGTTGTCACGAGTACGTGATGGGTTGGGGCTCCTCGATCAGAATTTACGAACCCATCAAGAAGGTGTGACAGAAGCGAGGTTGACAGTTGAGGGACTGCGGACGAAACGAGAGCATGAGCTCCAAAATCGGGCTCGTGTGACGCAGCAGATTCACGAAACACAAGAGCGGCGGCGGGTGTTGGGCGAGCATCTTGATGGTCTCAAAGGTCAGATTGAACAGAGCCAGGCCGAGCAAACTCGTCAGGAGGCCTTGTGCAGAGAACTTGGTGAAACGGCAGGCCAGTTCAAGGGAGAGTTGGTAGCCGCCCAAGAGCAGCAAGCCCAGCAAACGGGGGCTAGTCAAGCATTGGAGGCCAGCCTCGAAGAAATACGGCGAGGGGTATCGACGATTCGTGATGCCCGCATGGCAGTCGAGGTTCGGCGCGCTGAGATTCGCACCCAATTAGGCACGGTTGAAAGCACCTTGGCAGGCACCTATCAGTTAGATCCTTCGGCGCTGGTCGTGGATATTTCCACCGTGGCGAGCGAGCAGGCTCCAGAGACGGATGTCCTACCGGAACAGGACACTCCTGAACGATCTGATGCCGAATTGAAGGAGCAGTTGCAGAAACTCCGTGACCGGCTGGATCGGATGGGGCCCATCAATTTGGCCGCAATCAGCGAGCATCAGGAGCTTGAAGAGCGCCACACGTTTCTCACCGCGCAGGAGCAAGATTTGTCGAATTCGATCGCGTCGCTTAAAGAGATCATTCAGCGTATTCATCGGACGACAAAAGAAATGTTCGCGGCGACCTATGACGAGTTGCAACGGAAGTTCACCGAGGTGTTCGGTCAGTTTTTCCCTGGGGGGCGCGCCGAGCTGCAGTTGATCGAAGACCTTCCGTCGGAAAACGGCGAGCCGTCCGGTAGTGACGAACCGGGTATTGAAATTGTCGCGCAACCACCCGGGAAACGACTGAAGAGCATTACCATGCTGTCGGGTGGAGAAAAGACGCTCACGGCGATGGCCCTCCTGTTCGCAAGCTTCCTGATCAGGCCGACGCCGTTCTGTTTATTGGACGAAATCGATGCCCCTCTTGACGAGGAGAACATCGGGCGATTTACGGCGGTCTTGAAGGATCTGGCTCAGAATGCTCAATTCCTCGTCATTACCCATAACAAGCGAACGATGAGCATCGCCGATTCGCTTTTTGGTGTGACGATGGAAGAGCCGGGAGTCTCCAAGCTTGTCTCCGTAAGACTCGGAGATCTCCAGCCGGCCTAGGCTGCATTACTCACGAACGTTTCTACTGCAACCGCCGATACGTGGCTGCGACCAGCTTGGCCGTGGGATTTCTGCAGCCAAGCGCTGTTAATAGAGGCAGCGCTTGTAACTTGTGCGTCAGTCAAATCGTAAATAGCCTGTGCTACAAGAAGCAAGACGTGACCCTATACTGGACTATGAGGTCACCGATCCGTTGAATCGGGCAACCACACGGATGCTCGATGCCGCTGGGCGGCTCCGCAGCCTCATCAACCCCCTGGGGCAGAAGACGGTCTACACCCCCGATGCCTTAGATCGGATCACACAATTGACCGATGCGATCAATGGGGTGACCCAATTCGGGTATGATGCCAACAGCAATCTCCTCACGGTCACCGATGCGAAGAGCCAGCAGACGGTGTATACCTACAACAACATGAATCGGACCACGACCCGCAAGGATCCGCTGCTCAATACCGAGACCTACACCTACGACAACAACGGCAACCTGGCGACGGTGGTGGACCGCAAGAGCCAGACGACGACCTATACCTATGATCCGCTGAACAGAAGAACGAAGGCGACGTTCCAGGATGGGACGAGTACGAACTACACGTATGATGGCGGCAATCGGATTACGCAGGTGCAGGAGAAGAACAGTGGTGGCACGGTCACTGCCACGATTACCAGAACGTATGACGGCTTGGACCGACTGACTCAAGAGGTGACGCCACAGGGCACGGTGGACTACACCTACGATAATGCAAGCCGCCGTGCGACCATGACGGTGGCGGGTCAGCCGCAAGTGACCTACACCTATGACAACGCGAATCGGTTGACCATCATCGCGCAGAGCACGAGCACGGTGACGATCGGCTATGATGATGCGGATCGACGAACCAGTGTCACGTATCCCAATACCAACAAGGTGGAGTACGCCTACAACGCGGCGAGTGAACTGACGACCGTGACGTATAAGCAAGGCACCACGACCCTGGGGACCTTGACGTATACCTATGATGGGGCTGGGAACAGGCTTAAGACGGGGGGGACCTTTGCGCGATCCAATATTCCTCCCGCCCTCACCACGACCAACTATAACGCGAACAATCAACAGCTCACGTTCGGGCCCACGACTGAAACGTATGATCTCAACGGGAACCTGGCCACAACCACTGATGCTGGGGTGACCACGACCTATACGTGGAATGCGAGAAACCAGCTGACGGGCATCAGCCGAACGGGTCTCACTGCCTCGTTCACGTATGACTCGTTTGGCCGTCGCACGGGCAAGACCATCAATGGCACGACCACGAACTTCTTGTATGACGGCTTGAACCCTGTTCAAGAAAAGAACGGCGCAACCGTCACGGCCAAACTCCTCATCGGTCTCGGCCTCGATGAATTCTTCACGAGAACGGACGGGGTTGGTGTACGGGCCCTGCTGCAAGATGCACTTGGTTCAACCGTTGGGTTAGGAGACAGTGCCGGGGCACTTCAGACGCAGTACACATACGAGCCATTCGGTGTTGTCAGTCAGACAGGCGCTGCCAGTACGAATAGCTATAAATTTACGGGACGAGAAGATGATGGGACGGGGCTCTACTATTATCGGGCGCGCTATTACCAGCCGAGGCTGCAGCGATTTATTAGTGAAGATCCAGCTGCATTCCGTGACGTGGTAAATGTCTATGCCTATGTAGGAAATTCTCCGATATTGTTTACTGATCCCCTGGGACTTGTTCGCGTAAATTCTACTGACATAACCGTGTGTGAAAAATATGGGTGCAAGGCAAAGACAATCCTGTTTGACCCCCAAACTTGCAAGACTCGGAACTGCATATTTGTAAAATGTTTTGGTGAAGAGCAGGATCTGATTATCGCGACATTCTGGAGAGTCAGCTGCAAGTATAAATGTGATGACGGCAAGAGCTTTACGCTTGAAGGTAAACCCACCATACCTCCTGAGTGATTCTGTTGTTTGGGAAATGATTTTATATAATGAGTCTCGCACTGCAATGGAGGGCCCTTTCAGGGAATTACCGGAGGCCACTAACGATGAATACAATGAGTGCCCCGTTTTCTAAGGCGGTATTCTGGATCGTGCTTGCCATCGGCATGCTCCCCGCAATACTTCTTGTCGTGTCTAGCTACAGAACAAGTGGAATTCAGGACGAGTATGAGGCAGGTGTTGGCCCCAAAGGAATTGAGGTTTCCGAAGAGGAGAATATTCTCTACACACATCATGCGGCACTTCAAATTGGACCAATCAATCTGGAGTTCTTCCCAAGATTTTGGGTGGCCATCATGTGCACCATTGGATTAGCCCTGTTTTTTGTTGGACTTGTTATCCTTCTACACATTGAGACTTAAACCAGCGCTGGTATGGCCCGCCATCTCCTCAAGCACGAAACTCACCGCATGCTTGATGCCGCAGGGCGGCTCCGCAGCCTCATCAATCCCCTCGGACAGAAGACGGTCTATACGCCCGATGCCCTCGATCGGATCACGCAGCTCACCGATGCCATCAATGGGGTGACCCAATTCGGCTACGATGCCAACAGCAATCTGCTCACCGTCACCGATGCCAAGAGCCAGCAGACGGTGTATACCCCCAACAACATGAATCGCACGATCAATCGGAAAGATCCCCTCTTGCAGAATGAGGGCTACACCTATGACAACAACGGCAATCTGGCCACGGTGCTGGATCGAAAAAGCCAGATGACCACCTATACCTACGATCCGCTGAATCGTCGGACCAAGACCACCTTCCAGGACAACACGAGTACCAACTACACGTACGATGTCGGGAATCGGATCCGGGTGATCGAGGAAAAGAACGCAAGCAATGTCGTGACGGCCACAATTACGGGGGACTACGACGGGCTTGATCGCATGACCCAGGAAGTGACGGCGCAAGGGACTGTGAATTACACGTACGACAATGCCTCTCGTCGCGCCACCATGACGGTCGTTGGCCAGACGCAGATTATCTATACCTTTGACAATGCCAATCGCCTCACGAACATTCAGCAAGGCACGAGCAACATCGTCATCGGCTACGACGATGCGGATCGACGAACCAGTGTCACCTATCCCAATACCAACAGCATCACGTACGGCTACAACAACGCGTCGGAACTCACCAGCCTCACGTACAAGAAAGGCACGACGACTCTTGGCACACTGACCTATACCTACGACCTCGCGGGAAATCGCATCAAAACCGGCGGCACGTTCGCGCGGTCCAACAATCCTCCCGCACTCTCCACCACGACCTACAATGCGAATAACCAACAGAAAGTCTTTGGGACGACCACGGAAGATTACGATCTCAACGGCAATCTCTCAAAAACCACCGATGCCGGAGTGACAGCCACGTATACATGGAATGCGAGGAACCAGCTCACGGGGATCAGCCGCACCGGATTGACCGCGTCATTCGCCTATGATTCGTTCGGACGTAGAACCGGCAAAACGATCAACGGCGCCACGACGAATTTCCTCTACGATGGACTCAACCCCGTGCAAGAAAAGAACGGCGCGACGATCACGGCGAACTTGCTGACGGGCCTGGGGATCGACGAATTCTTCACCAGAACTGAAGGGGGTGTAGCGAAAACCCTGCTGCCTGATGCCCTCGGCTCAACCGTTGCATTAGGAGATGGCACTGGAACACTCCAGACCCAGTACACCTATGAACCGTTTGGTATGACGACACAGACCGGCACTGCGAGTACAAATAGTTACAAGTACACAGGACGTGAGGATGATGGAACGGGGCTCCTGTACTACCGGGCAAGGTACTACCAGCCACGGCTGCAGCGTTTTATTTCGGAAGATCCGATCGCGATTGCTCCAGCAGATGTGAATACTTATGCCTATACGCGCAACAGTCCTGTCAATTTCATCGATCCACGCGGTCTTGTCGATAAACCTCCCAGTCGAAATATTAAACCTTCCCCCGGCGATGCGCTTGGTGATCAACTACGAAAAATAGAAAATGATAAGAGCTTGTCGGCTGAACAACGTAAAGAGAAATTGAAAAAAATAGAGAGGGATATAGACAGGCTTCCGCCTAGTGAGCGTAAAAAGACTCTAAATGCATTCATCAAAGTCATTAAGAGATTTGGCACAGTATGCCTTGTTTTGGAATTTCTTGAGGAAATCCTGGATCCAAATATAACTGAAGACCCGAACGCGTCTTAAAACGCCATGCTTGCAGTAGCTCAAAAAAGACGGAAAAAAGAGATCATTCGAGTTGCACGGCAGTTTGCTATTAATCATCAGCCAAAGAAGGCTGTTGAGCAAATCGACATGTATCTATCCACTGTCGATTCAACCGATACAGAGCTGCTAGTCCTGAAGGGTAATATATATGATTCGCAAGGTAAGTTCTCAGAGGCCAGGAAAATGTATGAAACCGTTTTGGGTATTGAACCGAACAACATCCTGGCTCTTACTGATTTAGGTGAGTATTTCTCTTGCTGTAAGCATGACTACCGTCGAGCGCTCAGGTACTTTGATAAAGCTCTAGACCTACTCGAATCCAGAAAGTACCATCCTAATCAAGAAAGTGAACTTGTTGATGTCTGTGTTGAGAAGATCTCAGCTCTACTCTCGCTTGGCCAGCCAGTAGAAGCTTTGAAATGTATATTAAGGGGCCTTGAGAAGTTCCCTGCTTCAGAGCGGCTCGTTGATTCCCTTCAGCGAATACAAAAACAATTCCGACGCCCCCAAAGACGTATTACGCCTCCCTCGGAAACGTCGCCTCCGACTCGGAGAAGAAAAGGGGGCGGGAGTCATTGTTGAGAAACGGACGCGCGACTGCGGTGCAGCCATACGGCAGGATCTTCAGAATTCCGCTCGCCCATGGTACGGTTGGTTTCACCAATACGTGGACCGCGCAAGCCTCTGGGAAAAACAGCGCGACATGTGCCTGACGCTGAGACGAGGGGAGCGTTCACAAACCCGTCACGCGACGCATGACAGCTATAAAAGAACAACTCCCGATAATCATCTCGAAGGCTCCTCACGTGGAGAGTAGAGTCGTCGCTGACACGGCGCTCTTGTCCACATTAACCGAGGAGGTTGCGATGATGATGTGTTACGCCGGGATCGATCTCCATGCCACGAATAGTGTCCTTGTCGTGATCGATGACGCGGACCGGGTGCTGTATCAGAAACGCCTCCGCAATGATCTTCCCCTCATTCTCACCACCCTGGAGCCGTATCGTCTGGCGCTCAACGGGATCGTCGTGGAGTCGACCTATAATTGGTACTGGCTTGTCGATGGGCTTATGGAGGCGGGCTACCGCGTCCACCTCGCCCATGCCCCAGCACTCCCGCAATACAGTGGTCTCAAGCACGCCGACGATCAGCATGATGAGAACCAAATAGGGTCACCCATTAGAAGGCTCCGGTCAAGTGGGCACACCTCGCCTCTGGTTCTGAGCGTGCTTCTGACCTCCGACGACATTCCTTCATGATCAGCCGTGCTGCCTGTTCGCTGCATCCGAGTGTTCTCTGGTTGCGGTGTCGACGTCGTCTCCTGAGTCGCACCAGTCACCCATCAGGATCAAGGCGAAGAGCCGTCGGCACTTTTGCCCCTGGCCACGTTGTGGCCCCAGAACATCGTTGGTACCCAGGCATGTCCAAACGAGGTGATCACAGATCTCCTGGTTGCCGGATGGCTCCACCCTCTTCGTGGCTCATGCCTGAGGCAGCTCAGGCCTCCTCACGGGTTTGGTGAGGAAGAACAGAGGGCCGGTGGCAGTCCAATCAGATCTCGTGGTTCTCCCAACCCCAATACAAGCTCTGCCACCGGCCCAGTTGTCACGCCAGCTGTGGAGCAAACGCCTTCTTGATTTCGAAGGGAACCTGAAGGAAACAAAGGGGTCGGGAGTCGTTTCATGACGTGAATCGTTCAGAAAAAGGTGGCAGGAACCTTAACGGGCTTCGAAAAGACGCTCACGGCGATGGCCCTCCTGTTCGCAAGCTTCCTGATCAGGCCGACGCCGTTCTGTTTATTGGACGAAATCGATGCCCCTCTCGACGAGGAGAACATCGGTCGATTTACGGCGGTCTTGAAGGATCTGGCTCAGGATGCTCAATTCCTCGTCATTACCCATAACAAGCGAACGATGAGCATCGCCGATTCGCTTTTTGGTGTGACGATGGAAGAGCCGGGCGTCTCCAAGCTTGTCTCCGTAAGACTCGGAGATCTCCAGCCGGCCTAAGGGCGGATTGTTTTACGGGGTTCGCCCCGTGCATGTTCGCTACCGAGACACACGCCACAGTCTTCGACTCTAGGCTTCTTCAAGCTCAATGGTCTCAACGCGAACGGTGGCGACTCCTTGTTCAACAAATCCAAGCTGTTCGGCGGCCCCCCGGCTCAAGTCGATGATCCGTTTCCCAGAATCCGGATTGTGCTGACTGGGAAACGGGCCTCGGTCATTCACTCTCACGATGATCGACCGTCCGTTTTCTAGGTTCGTCACCTGGACGTGAATCGGAAGCGGCAGGTACTTATGAGCCGCCGTTAATGCTCTGGGGTTGAACAGCTCGCCGTTGGCCGTCATGTGCCCATCTTTCTGCCGCCTTGTTTCTTCTCCGTACCATGAAGCCAAACCGGTTTCTCTATATGTCTGCGCACTCGCGACGGTCATCGGTACATAATGATGACCGTTGACGGTGTAGGGAGCCGCTTTGACCCGTCCAAGACGAATCGCTTCCTTGACAGGAAGACCATCGACGGTCTGGAGGTCGTCGCTCATTAATGGATAGTCCAAAGGAGCACGAACGACCTCAAAGGTAAACTTGCCTATTTGATACACGAGTTTGGTCGTCCCCTTTGTAAATTGGTAGGCTCCTTTGACCACCCATATCGTGCCCTTGACCGTCTTTTTCGCAACCCGGTAGGTCGTCTTCATCGCGGAGAAGGTTGTCTTGATTGCAGAAAAGGTTGTCTCGATGACTGAACATGAGGCAAGGGCCAGAAAAGTCGGGAGGAGGAGAAGGGAAGGGGCGAACAGATTCGTTCGACCCTTCCCAGAACGACTCTCCGAGTATGATGGACGAGGAGGCATGGACTTCATCCCTTGCGCACCGTAGCCGACGGATTACATCTTCATCCCGCCCATCATGTGCATGTCATGTCCTGACTCCTGCACATAATCGGGAGGCGGAGGCATAATTTCATCTTCCTGATTCAATTGGTCTACCTGTTGCGTCACGAAGCTGATGTCGTTCCAATCGGACCCATCGATTTCCGGGATCCACCGTGCCCGCAGATATCCGAAGCGGTCGAACAAGAACTCCATGTGCTTGGGTACCGTTGCCGGACCCATCAGGTCGGGGTGAGAGATCGTTCTGCGAAACAGTGAATAAGTGCGGGCAATTTCAGCTGCATCCTTTTCAATCAGAGGAAAGGGGGTGCCCTTTCCGATATCGGCGATCTGCTGCGAGGTAAGATCCGACAGTGGGACGGCCAACACCTCAGCTTTATGGTCTCGTAGTGCCGGGTAGGCCTGCCGGAGTTGATCGAGTCGCGATCGAGAATCCGGCCACGAAAACAGGACGAGCAGGACGGATTGTTTTCCGCGAAAGTCTTTCAATCTGCCTGTGGTTCCGTCGTGGGTGGTATAGGAGAAGCCTGGAGGCGCAAGGTACGGTTGGTTGGGGAGGATCCGAGTATTCATAATGCGCGCTTGATAACCCCGGTTAATGGCATGAATGAGGTTCACCAGGTCCCAGCGCTCTTTGTCGGAAAATTTTTCACCCCATGCGGGCATGCCTGTTCCAGGAACGCCATTGGTGAGCCAGTGGAAAAAATCTCCTGGGGTATGCATGGTCGCGTGAGGTTCCGTGAGTAAATCGATCGGTTTTTTCGGCATGGTTTTGGCCAAAATACCGTCACCCTTTGCCTGATGTCCGTGGCAGGGGACGCAGTTGTCAGCAAAGAGAGTCATCGCGTGCGCGACGGATTCCGACTTAAACGGGACCGGGGTATCACGGTAGGTTTCTGGATAGGCCTTAATAGACAGGGCGTATGCACCAACGGCGAGCGCCAACACTACCAGCACGGTAGGTAGGCCAAACCGCCGGCTTGATCGCCCGCCTTTCATTAGCGCACGCAATGCGATGGCTCCTGCTACGATGAGCAGCGTAATCGCAACCCACACGCCGATCACGGCGTCCAGCATGGCCATGCCCCATGTGTTCATGATGGAGAAGCGGAAGGGATATGGCCAGGTGTAGATGACTGCGTGATTTGGTGGGTGCTCGTTTGCCACCAAGTGTCCTGCCCATATCAGCGCAAGCGCGAAAATACCCTCGACGACCACCCATCTTCGGAGGCTTCGCTTCGCAGTTGTCGCCGACTCAGGATCTTTGGCAATGGTCGACAACGAAACAAAGTGGATTCGCAATGCAATGGCCAGGATGAGACAGGTAATCGTCAGCTTTGCAACGAGCAACCAGCCGGAGGTTGTGACGAATACAGCAGCAAAGTTTTTATTTATCAGAGGGTAGGCCGCGCTCATCCCCGTGCCTAAAACGGCCGCAACGGTCAATAGTTCCATCGCTGACAGCCATTGAAGAGTGCGTACTCCAAACCAGGTCGTGTTCTTGGGGGATCGTCTCCTAGTAGCTGCGAAGACTGCCACAAGAAGCGTGAGTATCTCCCCGACTAAGAGAACCGCAAGGGTGGGATGGGCCGCGCCAAGCGGCGACGAAGTCATCATCATGTTTGACCAACCTCCTCAACTGCAATGTCATAACCGTCATGGCAAAGCGATAGGCAACGATTATTGCCGAACGTATGTATCGAATATTGAACTGTGTCAGGCCCACATCTCTTGTCTAACACCATAGCTGGCCTTATGCCAGTGCCTTGTCAGGGGATTTTACAGGACCCTATGCCCAATGCGGCCCGTCTGAAACGGGATGGTGGGTGGACTCCAGCTGGACTAGTTTCTTCAGCGGGGCCTTGGCTTGTGTAGGCTATTCAAGTCACAACCCTACACAAACAGACGTGGCCCAGGGCCGTGATTTTTTCTGTTATGCGAAGAAATTTCAAGCTCACGCAGAGCGCTGTTCTCCTTTGCCCAGAGAAAAAACAAAATATCGCCCATTTCCAATCAACGACTTATGAAACGGCCGGACCGTTTCGAGGCTGGAGATGTATGGGTGCTTGTGGAGAGGGCGGTGTTGTTGTTTGAACAACATAGTCTACGGCACTTTTGTTGCAGCCCCAGCTAAACTGAATCTGAAATTTCACAGTTCGAGCGAGGGTGACATGATGAGGCCAATCTCACGCAGCCGACCTCAAGGAAAGCATCTCGAATCGATCAACGCCCTCACGTTTGCTGACACGCGGATGGTTGAGGCGTTTGTGATGGATTGTAAAGGTCGGCGACATTCCTGGTCTGTAAAGGTCGGCAAAATGAGGGGGCTGGTGAATGATCCCCTGGACGGCGCGAGAGGAATTTTCAACGGACTGCGTGTCTCGCTCGTACTGTGGGGTCTCATCGGGGTCGCTGTCATACTGACAAGATGATCTTCCCTTCGCCTTCCTTCGATCGATTTTCTACAATCGCTAACCGACCCCCTTTCCCGCGTGGCCGTTCAGGCTGTCCGTGATAAGTGGGACGAGCTTTCTGTAACGATGGCACAGTGGCTGATGTACGCTGAGGCTTCAGACGGTTTTCTCAGCTTCTTGGATTTCATGAAATTAGCATGTACATCAGGCACTTCCCACCTCCCTTGCTTGACTCGATTTTAGGCGTCTGTTATATACATCCGTGCTACGTTTGCGTAGATTGTGAGGGATCACATTAGGGGAGACCTGCTATAGATGTCGGTCTTTCGCCCGCCGCAGTTATTTCTTTTGAGTCCTAACTATTCATGAACATCATCAAGGCGTTTTTCAACCGCCTCTCTGATAGCCTGCTCGCCAATGCCCAGGGACGATTCGATCCTGCTGCGGAGTTCACGCCTGTTGGATCGCTTCGCTTAGTGTCGGATAAGCCAGTCGTGTTACCGTCATTGGATTCATCGGCGGCTCGTAGGCCCATGGGGCATGCGGTGAGCCAGCCTGATGCGGTGGATGATGCGATCAGGCGGAGTCAGTCGTGGTTCTTCAGCAGGCAACATACGGAGGGATACTGGGTCGCCGAGTTAGAGGCGGATACGACGCTGACGTCCGAATATCTAATGCTGCGCCGATTCCTCGATCGTGTGGATCCTGAGCGTGAAGAAAAAGCCGTCAGATATCTGAAATCGACCCAGCTTCCGGATGGGGGATGGCCAATCTATTACGGTGGGCCGTCCGAGATCAGTGCCTCGGTCAAGGCCTATTTTGCACTCAAGTTAAGCGGTGTATCGGCGGACGAGCCCTTCATGATCAGGGCTAAAGAGCGGATCTTGGCGATGGGTGGGGTGCTCCAAGCCAACGTGTTTACGAAGATCACCCTGGCGTTATTCGATCAGTATGATTGGGAAGGCGTTCCTCACATGCCTGTTGAGATCATGCTGCTCCCGAAGAAGTTTTACTTCAGCATCTATGCCATTTCCTATTGGTCTCGGGCGGTCCTCATTCCTCTCCTGATCGTGTTCGCCCATCGGCCGGTCTGTCAGATTCCGCGCGAACAGGGCATCGACGAGTTGTATTCAGTCCCGCGTGAAGCAGTTCGCTACTGGAAATATCCTCCGTTCAATAAGGACCAGGCGTGGCTCACGCCGCATAACTTTTTCGTCGCGTTGGACGCGATGTTGAAATTGTACGACCGAATGCCGATGCGTGTGTTGCGGGAAAAAGCCCTCCAGCGAGCTGCGACGTGGATGGTGGATCATCTCAAGGGGTCGGGCGGGCTCGGCGCAATCTATCCGGCGATGGCCAACTCTATCATGGCGCTCGAATGTCTGGGCTATGATGCGGATGATCCGCTGGTCGTCAAGGCGCTCCGCGAGATCGAAGAGTTGGAGGTCTACGACTCTGTGAACGTCGACGGCGAGTGGCTTCCGACGCTCCATCTGCAACCCTGCTTCTCTCCCATTTGGGATACCGCGTTGCTGACGAATGCGTTGGTGGAGTCCGGCTTACCACAAGATCATCCTGCGCTCCAAAAAGCTGGTCGCTATTTGATGTCCCGACAAGCGAAAGCCGTGGGGGACTGGATCATCTCGTCACCGCATGCGGAGCCGGGCGGCTGGTACTTCCAGTTTGAAAATGAGCTGTATCCGGATGTGGACGATTCTGCCGTCGTCATCATGGCCCTGTCCAAATTGAAGATTCCGGGTCAAGAAAGAGAGATTGACGAATCCATCGGTCGTGGCATGCGGTGGGTGCTCGCGATGCAGGGGTCCGATGGCGGTTGGGGGGCCTACGACAAGGATAACAACCGTGTCGTCTTTAACTATATCCCGTTTGCCGACCACAAGGCGTTGCTGGACCCTAGCACGGCTGATTTGGCCGGGCGATGTTTGGAGATGCTCGGTGCATTAGGGTATGACATGACTCATCCTGCCGCTGAGCGTGCTCTGGCTTTTCTGAAAAGAGAGCAAGAAACGGACGGCAGTTGGTACGGGCGCTGGGGCGTCAACTATATCTATGGAACCTGGTCCGTCTTGGCTGGGCTGAGAGCGATCGGTGAGGACCTCTCGGCACCCTATGTTGGTCGGGCTGTGTCGTGGTTGGAGTCAAAACAGAACCCTGACGGTGGCTGGGGGGAGTCTTGTCTTTCCTATAAGGATGATGAGCCCCGCGGGCAGGGGGAGAGTACTCCCTCACAAACTGCATGGGCATTGATGGCGCTGATGTCGGCTGGGGCGATCGATGCGTTCAGTGTCGCCCGCGGCGTCCAATACCTCCTTCGTCACCAAAAGAAAGATGGATCATGGGAAGAAATCATGCATACCGGCACTGGATTTCCTCGTGTGTTCTATCTTCGGTACCACTGGTATTGCCAGTACTTTCCTCTTTGGGCGTTGGCAATGTGTCGAAACTTGCGTGCTCGAGGGAAGATGCGGGCTGATGAGCTTCGTCATCCCATACCGGAAGCCGGCTCAAACCGGTATGAACATTGACCGCTTCCGGTTGTCCTTCCGCGCCCGTTCCCGGCGTGGTGCCGCTCAAGCGTACCGTCATTTTTTCCGCCACTCCATGGGAAATGCAAGCCGTTCAGGCTGGATTCCCTCCAGGTACCGAGCGATCCCTCGATGGGTTCTCAGTTCATGTCCACTCCGTAGGAGGTCGGGAATATTGGTTGGCACAAACCGGCATGGGGCTGGAAAAGGCACGGCAACGAGCCATGCACCTCGTCGGTCGTCTCTCCGCTGACCTGATCATATCGACCGGATTTGCTTGTGCGCTGGTGAAGGCGGATATTGGGGCGCTCTTGGTGGGGCTCGAAGTCATTCAGAAAACCGCGCAGAGTTCAGAACCGCCACAGCTTCTGGCCGTGCCCGGAAGTGAGCGGACGCGTGCACTCGCTGTGCTGAAGACAATGGTGCCACCGGAGCACATCGGGCGGTTTGTTTCCACGGACCGAGTGGTTGGCAGCGCCAGGGAGAAACATGAGTTTGCGAAGGGCACGGAGGCTATCGGACTCGACATGGAGAGTTCGGCGCTCGCGATCGAAGCAAAACGAGCACAGGTGCCTTTCGTGATCATTCGATCCGTTTCGGATCTTGTAGATGAAGATCTTCCCCTTGACTTCAATCTCTTTCTCAGGCCCACTGGGTGGCTCAAGGGCATTGGGTCTATCGTCATTGCCCCGTCGAGGCTCTTTGGCCTCGGCCGACTTCGTCGACAGAGTATGGTCGCGGCACAGGCCTTGACCGATTTTTTTCGACGCTATGTTGTGGCCATGGCTGCTGGCCCGCAAGCGCACAACCTCTTCGTGACATGACCATGAATCTTCTTGAATCGCTGGGCCGGTGGGCGCTCAATTACATCAGTGAAATGGGGCGCATGCTGATCTTCGTCGTTTCGTCATTCGCATGGTTGGCGCGTCCGCCGCTACGATTTAGTCAAATGACTAAACAGCTGCACTTCATCGGGTACAAATCAACGTTTGTGGTCGTGCTTACCGCCACATTCACGGGGATGGTCCTGGCTCTGCAGGGATATCATACGCTGCGGAAGTTCGGGTCGGAGGGGTTACTTGGGGCAGCTGTCGCGGTGAGTATGATCCGTGAATTGGGGCCGGTGTTGGCCGCACTCATGGTGACGGCTCGAGCCGGTTCAGCCATGACGGCGGAAATTGGGATCATGCGGATCACGGAGCAGATCGATGCGCTCGATACCATGGCCGTCAATCCGCTCCAGTACTTGATCGCACCGAAACTGGTCGCAGGATTGATCGGGGTGCCCCTGTTGGTTGCAATCTTCGATGTGGTGGGAATTTACGGTGGCCATATTGTCGGAGTCGAGTTGCTCGGGGTCAACGCGGGCACCTATTGGAACTCCATAGAGTCGGCCGTTGAGTGGAAAGACGTGTACGGCGGCATTCTCAAATCCATCAGCTTTGGGCTGATTATCAGTTGGGTTTGTTGCTATAAGGGATTCTTTACGAAAATGAGCGCCGAGGGTCTTGGCAGGGCCACGACCGAGGCGGTGGTGTTGTCGTCGGTCCTCATTCTCGTGTGGGATTATTTCTTGACCGCGCTCCTGTTTAACCTGTAACCATGCTGAAACTTGTCGGTGTGAGAAAGACGTTGGGAGGGCAACCTGTCTTGCAAGGGGTCGACCTTACCGTTCCTGAAGGGAAGCTGACGACGATCATCGGGCGAAGTGGAGAAGGAAAGAGTGTCTTGCTGAAGCATATGATCGGCTTGTTTCAGCCTGATTCCGGAGAGGTCTGGGTAGATGGAGTGGAGATCTCTCGACTCCACGGACAGGCTCTCAACGAAGTTCGCAAACGGTTTGCGATGCTGTTCCAGGGCGCGGCGCTATTTGATTCCTTGACGGTGTTTGAAAACGTCGCCTTTCCGCTCCGTGAAAAGCTCCGCATGAAAGGGGCCGAGGTGACTCATCGGGTGGAGGAAAAACTCGAGCAGGTTGGACTCGCAGACATGGGGCATAAGTTCCCCGCCGAGTTGAGCGGGGGCATGCGCAAACGTGCCGGTCTGGCCCGTGCCCTAGTGATGCAACCGGAGATTATTCTCTTTGACGAACCGACAACCGGGCTCGATCCGCTCATGGCCAAGTCCATTCATGACCTCATCACAGGGATGCAGCGGAAGTTTGGATTTACCGCGGTGATGGTGAGTCATCAGATTCCTGAGATCTTTGGCATTTCAGATTATGTGGCGATGCTGAAGCAAGGGAAAATCGCTGCGATGGCGGAATCTGCCGAGTTTCAACGAACAACAGACCCCGAAATACGGGAATTCATCTCGGTCGGTGGGACGGTGTCATTGGCCAGGGTGGCCTCCACAAACTAGCGGAGCCCAAGGATGGAGAAGAGCAAACTAGAATTGGTGGTCGGCGTGTTTGTGCTGATCGGGATACTCTCTCTCGGGTACCTCTCGATCAAGCTCGGAAAATTAGAGATCATCGGTGGAGATCTGTACGAAGTGGATGCACTGTTCAACTCGGCGTCCGGGTTGAAATCAGGAGCGACCGTCGAAATCGCCGGGGTAGAAGTCGGACGGGTGAAGGGTATCAGCCTCAAAGAGGATCGGGCGCTCGTCAGGCTGGCGGTTCAAAATGGGACCACGCTGTATTCCGACACCATTGCCTCCATTAAGACCAGAGGGATCATTGGAGAAAAATTTCTGACGCTCTCGCCCGGAGGGGGAGGAGATCCCCTCAAGCCTGGCGATGCCATTCGGGATACGGAATCTGGCCTGGACCTTGAGGAGTTGGTGAGTCAATACGTCCATGGAAAAGTCAATTAGCTCGTCCTGGCCGGCTCGTCAGACGCATACGCAGAAATTCGGCAGAGGAGATGAGACAATGATGGTCATGAGCATTCGTGGGAGTATACGAGCTTCGTTCCGCTGGGGTGCGATCGTCTTTTTGGCTGCGGTCATGGTTGGATTGTCGATGGTTCCTGGCTATGCCGGCGCTCCCACCGACGCCATGAAAACGACGATTGACGAAGTACTCCGCATCATTCGTAATCAAGATCTCAAGCAGAAAGATAAGGCGGATGAGCGTCGACACTTGCTTGAGCAAGTGGTGGCAGCGCGATTTGACTATACAGAAATGTCTCGAAGGGCTCTCGGGGCTCCGTGGAATAAGCTGAGCGATCAAGAGAAACACGAGTTCGTCGATCTGTTTCGCACGCTGCTGACGAATTCCTATGCGGATAAGATAGAAACCTACTCGGGTGAAGGGGTAGAATATTTGAATGAACGGACGGAGAAAGAGTACGCCGAAGTGAGAACGAAGATCCTCTCGGGAAAGACCGAAATTCCGTTGGATTATCGGTTGATCAATCGGGCCGAAGATTGGCGGGTGTACGATGTCGTGGTGGATAATATCAGCTTGGTGAACAACTATCGCGGGCAATTTACGAAGATTCTTCGCGCCTCCTCCTATTCCGACCTCGTGGATCAGCTCCGTAAGAAATCCGAGAAGCTCAAGGCGCCGTAACGTCCTAGTGCGAGATCACGAGAACGTGTATGCGTAGCCTTGTCTTCGGTCTGATCTTCCTCGTACTTATGGGCTGGTGTGTGCATTTCCCTGATTCCGCCCACGCAGATGTTCGCTTTTTCCCCATTCCGGCCGTCAGTACCAGTAAGAACGACGGCAACGATATCGGTATGATCGTTCCCGCGCTCATCACGGGCCCGGATGGAGATCTCAAATATTTGGTTGCGCCGATGGTGGTCTATAACTCGATCGTCGGCACTCGTGGGACCGTGAACCTGTTCCGTTACGAGCCAGGGGGGAAAGAACTTCGTGGAATCGCTTCTTGGACCGAACGGATCGAGCGAAAGTTCCTGCTCAGTTATGTCGATCCTGGATTCAGTAACGGTCGCTATAGCATTGGGTTCAGCGCCATGCATTTCAAGAATGCCACCGTACGGTTTTTTGGGCTTGGCCCGACGACCGTCAAGGATCAGGAGACGAACTATACGGCCTCCGAGACGAGGTTGAACTGGAAGTTCGGGATCTATGCGAATGAGGTCACCCAAATCGCAGTCAGTCAGCGATTGCGGCATATGCAATCGATCCAGGAGGGAGGCACGGAACTCCCGTTCACGGGAGAGATATTTCCATCGGCTCCCGGCTCGGACGGCGCGACGGTGCTCGGTCAACGGATTAGCTTTCACTATGATACTCGGAACAATCTGGTCACGCCCACTGATGGGACGGCGATCACCGCCTACGCCGAGCTGAACTACAACTTCAAGAATGCCACGGATCCCTGGTATTCGAGATATGGGCTTGAGGTGAAACGGATGTTCGCCAGCGAGTCCAAACGAGCTATCCTGGTCGTACGCGGGGAGGTACAGGCTACATTAGGGTCTGATATTCCCTTCTATGAACAAAGTTCGTTGGGAGGGCAAAATAATCTACGTGGGTTTGGCGTGGACCGGTATATCGATAAGCAATTGATCGCGTTCAGCATTGAAGAGCGTATTCACATCTTGCGGACGCGCCTTGCGGGCGTCATTGCGGATTTTGAGATCGCGCCATTTATCGATACCGGGCAGGTTTTCAACTCCTTTCGGAATGTGAGCTTCAAAGATTATCGCATTACGCCGGGCATTGGCTTTCGGGGGATCATCAGACCTAACGTCGTCGGACGCATCGATTATGGATTTAGTAAAGAAGGGGGGGCCATCTTTGCAGGGCTGGACTTCCCTTACTAGGTCAACCGGGAGAGCCGTGTCATGATCAGTCTCAGGTCTTCCGAAGGAGGTCCATGGGAGCCAGTGTGAAGCACGACGATCTTGTGTAAGCGCTTGACATCATGCGGTTCCTGTGTGAGACTCCACCCAAATTCGGTGCCCGTGCAGGGATATTCGTGAGCAGGAGAGGTTGAGGTACTGCTGACGAAAGACGAAAGAAGGAGATCCACCTATGTCCATTCTTAAGACGATTCATAGTCCGGCTGATCTGAAGCGGTTGTCTCCTGACCAATTTCCAACCTTGTGTCAGGAAATCCGCGAACAGATTATCGGAGCGGTTTCGAACGTCGGAGGACATCTGGCCTCGAATTTGGGCGTCGTCGAGCTCACGGTTGCGTTGCAATATCTCCTGGATACCCCGAACGACAAGATCGTGTGGGATACGAGCAATCAATCCTACACGCATAAACTCCTCACGGGTCGGCGCGAACAATTCCACACGCTTCGGCAATATGGTGGACTGAGCGGATTTTGCAAGCGAGAAGAGAGTGAATACGATACGTTCAACGCAGGCCATGCCGGGACCGGTGTGTCGGCGGCATTCGGAATGGTCGAGGCCCGCGAGCAATTGAAAGAAAAAAATAAGGTGGTCTGTGTCGTGGGTGATGGGGCCATGACGGCGGGCATGACGCTCGAGGGATTGCATCATGCGGGAGGACTCGGGAAAGACTTCCTCGTAATCCTTAACGACAACCAGATGTCGATCTCGAAAAACGTCGGTGCCATTTCCGCCTATCTGAGCCGAACGATTACTGGTGAGTTCTATGGAAAGATGCGGGAAGAGACCGGACAGTTGTTAGGAAAAATTCCGCATATTGGCTCTGATATGCAAAGACTTGCGCGTCGGGCCGAAGAGCTTGCCAAGGGTGTGATTCTGCCGGGTCTGCTCTTTGAGGAATTGGGTTTCCAATATAGTGGTCCGATCGACGGCCATAACTTTGAACATCTGCTTCCGACCCTCGAGAATGTCTTGAAGATGAAGGGGCCGGTATTGCTCCACGTGATCACCAAGAAAGGGCTTGGATACGAGCCGGCGATGAAGAATCCGGTGTGGTTCCATGCCTGTCCCCCATTCGTCTTGGAAACGGGGGCGCCGGCCAAGAAAGCGGCGCGTCCTTCATACACGGCCATCGCGATGGACGCATTGGTCAAGTTGGCTCGTGAAGATCAACGTGTGGTGGCTATTACAGCGGCGATGTGTGAAGGCACGGGGCTGACGGCATTCGAAAAGGAGTTCCCGAGTCGTCTCTATGACGTCGGGATTGCGGAGCAGCATGCCGTGACGTTTGCTGCAGGCCTTGCCGCCCAGGGCATGAAGCCTGTGGTCGCGATGTACGCGACGTTCCTCCAGCGAGCCTATGATCAGGTCGTGCACGATGTCGCGACGCAAAATCTTCCGGTCACGTTCTGTATCGACCGCGGTGGGCTTGTGGCTGAGGACGGCACTACCCATCATGGCGCGTTTGACTATGCCTACTTGCGTCACGTTCCCAATATGGTCGTGATGGCTCCTAAGGATGAGAACGAACTCCAGCATATGATGAAAACCTGTCTGGAATTTAACGGGCCGATTTCTGTCCGCTATCCTCGTGGGGTGAGCCTTGGTGTCAAGATGGATCCGGCTCCCCAGGCCCTTCCGATCGGGAAGGGTGAGCTTCTGAAGGCAGGAACGGATGTTGCGATTATGGCGATTGGTGTCTCTGTCTGGCAGGCGGTGGAGGCCGCAGAGCGGCTTGGCAAAGAGGGGATCTCCGTCGCTGTAGTAAATGGCCGATTTGCTAAACCGCTTGATCAAGAGCTGGTTGTGGATGTGGCCAAACGAGTGCGGTATGTTGTGACTGTGGAGGAAGGCTGTCGGATCGGTGGGTTCGGCTCAGCGGTACTGGAAACCCTCTCAGACGCCGGTGTGACGGAGGTCAAGACCAAGGTCTTGGGCTTGCCCGATTGGTACATCGAACAGGGGCCTCAGGATCTCTTGCGTGAACGATATGGCTTGACTGCGGAAGGCATCTACCAAAGCGTGAAAGAGCTGATCGGTCAGGCACCAGCCGGAAAGTCTCAGTTTGCAGGTGTGACACATAGCGGTCATCTTCCCCATGGTGATGAGCAGGGGAGTTGACGTGCGTCATGCGTGAAGCGTCGTTTGTGAAGCGTCCGTAGCGAAGAACAAGATGCATATTGCGAGACGAAAAACTCGGCAGATTTCTGTCGGCAATGTAAAAATAGGCGGTGATGCTCCCGTATCCGTGCAGTCGATGTGTTCGACGGACACGCGCGATGCGGCTGCCACGATCGCGCAGATTCACCAGCTTGAAGCGGCTGGCTGTGAGCTCATTCGCGTCGCGGTTCCAGACGAGGAAGCTGCGCAGGTCCTTCCTCAGATCAAGGCGGCCATGACGGTGCCGCTGATTGCCGATATCCACTTTGACCATCGCTTAGCCTTAAAGGCCGCGCAGATTGTCGATTGTGTCCGTATTAATCCCGGCAATATCGGGGCCTGGTGGAAAGTAGAAGAAGTGATCAAGGCCGTGAATGACCGTGGCATTCCCCTTCGCGTCGGTGTCAACGGCGGGTCGCTCGAACGACCCCTGCTGGAAAAATATGGGTGGCCTTCCCCTGAGGCACTGGCAGAGTCAGCCCTGAATGCTGTGCATGCGCTGGAAGACGTGGGCTTTACCAACCTGAAAGTGTCGTTGAAAGCGTCGGATGTGCACCATGCGATCGACGCCTACTGGCTCTTTGCGATGCAGTCCGATTATCCTCTGCATATCGGCATTACGGAGGCTGGGACGGCGATGACGGGGGCGGTCAAGTCTTCGATCGGCCTTGGGTATCTACTTTCGCAAGGGGTTGGGGATACGTTACGGGTGTCGTTAGCGGCTGATCCTGTCGATGAAGTCAAAGTCGGATTTGAGATATTGAAATCGCTCGAGTTGCGTCATCGTGGCATCAATGTCATCGCTTGCCCGACTTGTGGGCGTGTCGAAATCGATGTTGTGAAAATGGCCAATGAGTTAGAGAAAAAGCTCGGCCATATCAAGACTCCGTTGAACGTTTCGGTGCTTGGGTGTGTGGTGAACGGAATCGGCGAAGGAAAAGAAGCAGATATCGGGATCGCCGGAGGCGAGGGGAAGGGTATCTTGTTCAAGAAGGGCAAGCTTGTTCGCAAGGTCCCGATGGAAGAATTGATGCCCACGCTGATCGAGGAAGTAGAACTCCTCGCTAAGGAAAAAGAGGCCGAAGGGAATGGTGATGCCGTTGCTCCCGTCCCATCGAACGGGTGGGAGTCGTTGGTGCCTCAGTCGGATCATCCCTCGACGCGCGGGAAAGAGATCCCAGTATTGCCCCACCGATAAGTGGTTCACAAGAATACCTATCCGCCTGTCCTCTCGGTAGTGCTCTCTCGCCAAGGAATCGATTGACGCGCTCTTCGCGTGACATGTAGGTCTGTAGGCAGGTGATGGACTCGAACTCGAACTCGCTTATGTCCCGTCTCAGTTTACTCGTGTGGTCGGCGTGGTTTGCTCGATTGGTCCAGATCGGGCTCATCATGGCTGCGGTCGTACATGGCTACATTATTTCCTTTGGGCGATCGTTTCATTTTCGAGACATCGATATCCACCGTGAGATCGGAAGACGTTTTCTCTCGGGCGAATATTTGTACGCCAACGATTACTGCTATATGTATTTGCCGACTACCGGCATCTATTTCGCTCCCTTGCTGGCGTTGGAGAGAAATCCTAGTTTGGCTTTACGGTACGCGGTAGCGGTCGGACTCTTGGCCCTCACGATCGTGCTGTTTCATCGCATGATCGTCGGCTCGTCGGACTCGATCCGATGGGGACGGCTGTGGATCGGGGTCGGTGCCGGCGCATTGACGCTACAATTCATCTTGAATGATCTCGACGACGGCGGACCGCATCTCATGCTGCTGGGTATTCTGACCGGAGGTCTCTACGCCATATGGATCGGCAGGGAACGGCTCGGAGCAGTGCTGGTCGGACTTGGTATCGTGCTCAAGATCACCCCGGCGCTCTTTGTATTGCTGTTCCTGTGGAAACGGCAATGGCGGGTTGCCCTGTATACGATGGCTGCCACGGTGCTCTGGATCGTACTCCCTATTCTGTACATGGGGCCCACGAGCTGGTGGGATCACCACACGGAATGGACGAGAAACGCCGTGCTCTCTGTGCTTGATCGACAAGTGGAAGGGCGGCAGGAGAATGAACTGCAGAAGGCCAATCTCTCTCTCCGCCATACCATGCTGCGGTATTTGATCACCTACCCACCGACGCATCGGCTTCGGCAGGTCGATCCGGGATACCAGCCGGTTCTCGATCTGCCGTCGCCGGTTGCGAATGGGCTCGTCGGCGTTGCGGCAGTCTTTCTGCTCGGGCTATTTGCATGGTTTAGTCGGCGGCCATTTCAAGGGCCTGGAGATTCTCAGTGGGCACAAGACTGCGCCGCAACCTTCATGTTGGCATTGCTGTTCTCTCCGATCACCTGGGATCAGCATCTGGTCTGGATGATCCCTGCTGGCTGTGTTGTCGTTGCGGCCGCGGCGCAATTGAGCAGCGGACTGTCCCGCGCTGGTTATTTGATGCTTGCCATCTATATTGTGTTGACGATGGTGTTGAACTATGAGGTGGTGGGTTCGGCAAGATGGGAAGCGCTGAAGAGCTTTCATCATCTCGGCATTGCCCTCTTGATCCTGTATGCGCTGCTTCTCAGCACGAAGCGTGAAAAGAGCTCTCCGGACGTTTTCAATCCAAGAAAAATCCTTCCGAGCTCATCCCGCGTAGTTGGTGAGGCCTAGATCAGGAGTTACGAGATTCCGACAAGAGTCGAAGCGATCAGCAGAAGCGTTTCAACGCAAATGGTATGAGCGGATTCTTGTATTGAGTTCCAGAAAACGAAGCGATTATAATGCCGCCCTCCGAGGCGCCGTACCCAAGTGGTAAGGGAGCAGTCTGCAAAACTGCGATGCAGCGGTTCGAACCCGCTCGGCGCCTCCAAACCTCGCTTGCGCGTACCGACGACTAATCATTGTTTTATCGTAATTGTCGTCGTCGGATAAGCGCGTCAAGTATCCACTTTTCGCTCGACCCGGAGCCCATAAAATTGTTCTTGGCGACGGGATAAGACACCTTCAGTGATTAACCTTCTGATACCGCACTTCGTACAGGCCGCCGGCTACGCCATGTCTTACACGATGTACTGACAGTCATGGAAATTGACGAGCCCCACACTTGATGTTAGAATCCCGCACATTACTGTGCTTCCAAGCATAGCTGCCTTGAGCGGCTATTCATATATAAGGGCTCAACCATAAAGCAGCAGAGAGAAGGAGAGCGGAATGGCTGTTCCGATTTCCCAGATGTATACCGTGGCGACGTATGTGCTCTCCCAGAAGCTGAAGGGAGTGAAGCGATATCCTTTAGTGCTCATGCTGGAGCCGCTCTTTCGGTGTAATCTGGCTTGCGCCGGATGCGGAAAAATTCAGTATCCGGATCATGTCCTCGATAAACGGCTGACTCCAGAGCAATGTTGGGCGGCGGCGGAAGAATGCGGCGCGCCGATGGTCAGCATTCCGGGTGGCGAACCGCTCATCCATCCGGAAATCGCAACGATCGTACAGGGCTTGGTTGAACGCAAGAAGTACATTTATCTTTGTACCAATGCAATTCTCTTGGAACGTAAATTAGACGAGTACGCGCCCTCGAAATACCTGACGTTCAGCGTCCATATGGATGGGCTCAAGGATGAACATGACTTGGCCGTTTGTCGAGATGGCGTGTACGAGGTCGCCGTCAAAGCGATTAAAGCGGCGGTCAAACGAGGGCACCGGGTCACGACGAACACGACCTTGTTTGACGATGCGAATCCCGAACGGGTGAGAAAGTTTTTTGATGAAATGATGGCCCTTGGTGTTGAGGGGATGACGATCTCTCCCGGCTATAGTTATCAGAAGGCCCCGGATCAACAGCATTTCCTGAAGCGAGCACGCACGCAGGAGCTTTTTTCAAAGATTCTGACTCGCCCCAAGTCAGGTTGGCAATTTAATCAATCGCCATTGTTTCTGGATTTTCTGATGGGTCGGCGCGAATACCAGTGCACGCCCTGGGGGAACCCGACCTACAATGTGTTCGGTTGGCAGAAGCCTTGCTATTTGCTTCAAGAGGGCTATGTCAAGACGTTTCGGGAGTTGATGGAGTCGACGGAGTGGGATCACTACGGCACTGGACGAAATGAAAAGTGCGCTGATTGCATGGTCCATTGCGGCTATGAGGCGTCGGCCGTCGAGGATACGTTTAGCACCGTGTCAGGGTTTGTGCGCACCGCCAAGTTGACCTTGTCGCCTACCTCACGATAGAAACCGGTCATAGGTCAATAGTCGATGGTCAATGGAAACGATGAAGATTTCAAGACGACAAACGAACAGCCATTGACCGCCGGCGAGTGACTATCCTCAATCATGACCGATACCAAAAATCATAACGCTGGTGACGCTGGTTCTCTTGAAGGGCGGGTATTTGCACCACGCTCAGCTGCAGAAACAGCGGCAGCCGTCGAGCATGCATTCGATTACCGTGGCGATGTCACCCTGACGTTGAGCTCAGGCGAATCCGTGGCCGGATATATCTTCAATCGGCAGGGGATCGATGGTGAGGCGTATCTTGAGCTGTTTCCCTCAGACCGTCAGGATCCGAGACGGGTTTGGTATCGAGATATTCTCACGATCGCCTTTACAGGTGAGGACACCGCAAACGGCAAATCGTGGGAGGCGTGGGTATCAAAAAAAGAGTCTGAGCGACGTGCGGAAGCTGAAAAGGTTGAGGCAATCGCGCGTACCAAAGGCTATCTCTAATCCTCGCATTCGCTACCGACTATTTTCACGCGATCATCCGCTGGTATCTCATTCAAAAAAGCTCTGCCGTTTCGTTGACAAAGATTTGATGCTGTGTTAGAAACCCTGCCCGAACGTAGTACCCCTGGATGTCAATGAAGTGTGTGCGTCGTCGAAGGAGCGAAGCAACGAATCAACAATCACATGTAGCCCATAACAGAGGGAATCTGGTAGGGCTGTTTGTCCTGGGTTGTTGTCTCCTGTTAAGCGCTGCATTTCCACCGGTGGCGCGGACCACTCACGAAGCTGACCATCGCTTCATGGTCGAAGGGTATATTTGTGGGGCTGATGGGCAAGCGATTTCGAACGTAGATGTGCTCGTCAAAGACACGAGGATTTCATACGGCCAGGTCGTAAGAACTGATGGAGATGGGTATTACAAGGCGACCTTCCATCTCCATAACGACAACCTTGGTGATCCTCTTCTTGTAGAGTTTCGGGGTGAGCAACAAAATCTGAAGGTTGAATTCGATCCGAAGGATCTTGAAAGTGAACGAAAGGTTCGGGTGAATTTTGGAACCGGTTGCGATGCGAGTGGCCATCCTGTTTGGCTTTGGTGGGGAGGTGGCGCGATGGTCGCAGCAGTTGGTAGCATTCTTGGTATGAAGCTGGTCCGTTCTCAGCGGAGACAGGAGCGCGGCAAGGGGCAATCGCAGAAAAAGAGAAAATCATAATCGCCGATGACGGAACTTGGAGGGCGGCGGAGTACCTCGCCGGATCGGTTGATGGGTGGGCGAGGGCCGGCGTGCAGATTTATCAGGGTGGGTGTAACCGGGACGCTTTTGTTAGGGGTGTTGACCTCTCGGCAGAAGCGTTTTTTTGTGCGGACTTCCTCATGCATGACTCGCTCTCTGCGTTGAGGCGTCGCTAAAACGTGCAGGTTGGATAGCTGTGAAAATGAATATAGTTCGAATCGCGTTGATCCTAAGCGGTGGATTGCTGGCTGGTTGCACCGGTGGGGAGGGAGAGGGGCCCATCGTACCGCCGCCTCCCCCTCCGGCAGAATACGCCGACAAGCATATGCCATCAGAGTGGTGGGGCGATGCACAGAAGTTGGAGGAAGGTCGAAAGCTCTATCTTGGTGAGGCAAACCCAGATGTGAAGTGTGGAAGCTGTCATGGAAATGACGGCAAGCCTGTTAAGGCGGGGGCCACAGATTTCAGGAATCCCGAGCGTATGAAGCTCTATTCGGACTCCGCGTGGTTTTGGCGAATTTCTGAGGGGGTGCCTAACACGAAAATGAAGGCGTGGAAAAGCAAGCTCTCAGAAGAAGACCGATGGAAGCTCGTATTGTATGAGAGCAATTTCGGACTTCCTGGAAAGATGTGGAATGAAGAGCAGAAACAGTGGGTGGATCAAGGCGCGAAATAGGGTTCTTGACTAGTTTTAGAATGTAAGGGGGCTCGAGGTATCGTGAAAAAACTGTGGCACAGTCTCCCGACTCTAGTTGCGCTTATTGCGCTCTCTGTGTGTGTTGCGCCTGCTATCTACGCCCAGGAGCTTGGGGCCTCGTCGGTCAATCTTCCCTACACGGGTAATCGGACGGCTGTCTGGGTGGTGGCGCAACTTCATATCTTGTTTGCGGCGTTCATCTTGGGGGCCCCGATCTTTGTGGTCATCGCTGAATGGTTAGGGTATCGAAAGCAAGACCCGCGGTATGATCGCATGGCCAAGGAAATCACCAAGGTAACGGTCATCCTGTTTAGTTTGACAGCGGTGACCGGAGGATTCTTCATTTTTGTCCTCCTCGCGGCCTATCCTGAATTCACGACCTGGTTCATTAATCAATTTTATATCGTTTTTGCGGTCCTCTATCCGGCGCTCTTCATCGTCGAAACAATCCTCATGTATGCCTATCTCTACACCTGGGATGTCTGGAAGGGTGAAAAGAAGGGGAGGCACATTGCGCTGGGTATCGTCTTAAATCTCGTATGCTTGCTGATTCTCTTTGTGATCAATGGTCCGACGTCCTTTATGAATACGCCGCCGAAGGCGGAGGGGGTCTCGCCGCAGGAATTTCTCGCGGCTGCGAGCTTGTGGGACAAAATTGCGAACCAAAGTTGGTTCCCTCTCAGTCTGCATCGGATCGACGGTAATGTGGCGTTCGGCGGGTTTATTGCGGGCATGATCGCCAGCTACATGTACATGGGTTCGAAGACGCAGGAGGAGCGGGCCTACTACGACTGGATGGGCTTTGTCGCGATTTGGATTGCGGTGGGAGGCTCGCTTTTGCAACCGTTCACAGGGCTGCTACTGGCGTATGAAATGTGTGATTACGACTTTTCGTTTTGTCCCTATATGATGGCTGATCAGCTCTCGATGTTTTTCGAAGTACAGGGGATGATGATCGGGCTGTTATTCTTGGCGATCAACTATTACAGCTGGCTCAGTGTGAAGCGAATCGAGGGAGCCGACAATGTTCGGATGACGATTCTGGCTCCCATTGTCCTGATTGCCATACTTCCCGTCACTATGTGGGTGATGAACATCTATTGGATTCCGGATCCGATGTCATTGGCGATCCTGCTGCCCTTGGTGTTGTCTCCATTCCTCTTGGGTAAGCTTGTTCCTGTGACCGTCTCTGCAAGAACCGTCATCAAGATTGGGTTTATCGTGATGCTCATCAGTGATGCGGTGTGGCTTACTCCTGGTGGGTTCGTCGCCACCGGTACGGATATGCCTGATGAGCTGAAGTTGCCTGAAGGATGGGATTATCTCTCCTCGATGCCCGCTAAGCTTTCGGCCATCATTGTGTTGGTGTTTGTCACGGTCGTCAACTATGTCCTCTATAATCGAACCATCAAGCAGGGGACCATTCATTGGGGAAAAATCGACTTTGCGGCCCAATTTGTTCTGATTTTCTTAGCGTTTATTTCAACGTGGATCATGAGTTTGATGGGTGCGGTTCGGTCGTTGCTGAAGAAGTACTTCCACGCCTACAGCCTGGTCTCAGACTTTACCGTCGAATCGTTTACCCCGACGCTGACATATTCTGCTTGGTGGATAACCGGTATTTCTGTGAGCTTTCTCATTATTGTGACGCTTGCTGCGATGGTGGCGCTTCGGCCATCGGTTTCAAAGGCGCGGGAAGCAGAGGCGAGTCCTGTTCCTGTCGGCGCAAAATGAACCGGAGTCCAACGGACGTGTTGACATCATGAAAAAATCAAAAGAGGCATCGTGTTTATAAAATTTGGAATCGCACTGGTGGTTGGCGTGGCTGTTGTTGCCGTGGCCCATTCGCAAGAGGTGCCGTCTGATTTTCGGGTGCTCTGGGGCGTCTTTGTGATGATCGGGGCTCTGGTGTTCATGCTGTTGGATGCACCTCCACTCAAGACCATGAACGGTGGAAAGTCCTTCTTGGCTGTCCTGGCATTCTGGATCGTCGTGATCACGGTCTGTATTGCCGGGGCGTCGCTGTTGCCTCAGTTCGATCCGGAAGATGAGCGGGGGAAAATCAACAAGCTGTTGGAAAAGCAGCGGGCGGCCTCTCAGCAAGGGAAGGCGGAGGAGTTGATAGCACGTGCCAAGATGCTTGATGAGCAGGTGAAAGCGCTCGAAGAGCGGCTCAAGACGTTGGGGACTGGTCAAGCTGTAGTCGCTACAGCAGCGCCTTTGGCAGCGGATGCGAAGCCTGCAGCGGCATCCGGTGGTGCGGGTGATGTAATGAAGGTGGGAGAAGAGCAGTGGCAGCTTCAGGAATGCTATAACTGTCACAAGCTTCGAGGTGAAGGTGGAAAGAAGCGAGGCCCTGAGCTGGATAATATCGGTACGCTGCTCACTGTGGAGGAAATTCAGGAGAAGATTATGAACCCCAAGAGCTTTATGGCCGAGGGGTATGACAAGGAGTGGCAGAAGGGGGTCATGCCCGATAAGTTTAAGGATCTCATGGATCCCAAGGAGATGCTGGCGCTTGCCACGTGGTTGGGTAGCTTCAAGAATACCGCGGTGAATACTCCGAAGCCTATCAAGAAATAGATCGTCCATGCTGCAACCGAAACTGAAATCTAAGGTCCGCTGTACCGACCTCGACATTGGTGAAGTCTCAAAGGTCGTGCTCGATCCACTTTCTCACGAGATCAGCCACATCGTGGTTTCGATGAATGGCCGTGGTGAGCGTCAGGTCGAGATGGCACAGGTTCAAGACGTCACGGAAGATTTTGTCCATCTAAGATCGCTTTCCCGAGATATCCTGGCGCTCCCGCCTTTCAAGCGTGACGACTATGTCACCACGCATGAAGTGGAAATTTCGCATCTCGAAGACAATATTCATGTCACGCCGGGCGAAGTGTTGGTGCCGCTGCCGGATTTGGAAAAGAGTGTCAAGCGGCGCACTTTTTTCATGAATTTTACCCATGTGATCGGGTTTTTGATCGGACTTCCGATCGCCTATCCGATCCTTCGTTTTCTCATGAAGCCCATGTATGCGGATTTTGACAACCAATGGCTGAACGTGGGAAACGTGAGCAAAATCAAGAATGAGGATGTCGGAGTGCAGTTCGAGTACAAGAAAAAAATAAAAGAAGCGTACATGCCGGAATACGAAGTTGAGAAGAACGTGTGGATCGTGCGAGCGACTCCCGAACTTCTCGAGAAAGTGTATGAAGGAAAAGATGAAGAGTTCCGTGACGCCACGGGGAACGTCGTCTGGACTAATAAAAAGGACATTCCGTTTGTCGCGTTTTCAGGGAAGTGCCCGCACCTCGGATGCGCATACAAATGGCGAAATCATAAAGCCCTCGGACCGGTATTTCTCTGTCCGTGTCACTTAAGTATTTACAATGCCGCTGGGCAAGTGCTTGATGGCCCGGCACCACGGGCTCTTGACGCCTTGCCCGTGCGGGTCTCCGCGAGTGGTGATGTAGAGATCATCGACATGGAATTCAAGGCCGGGACCAAATCGCAAATACGGATTGTGTGAAATCGCAAATTATGGATATCAAACACTCTTCTCCTGCAACGATGCCAGACCATCAGCCGAGCGCGATCGAAAAGCTTGTCGCCTTCTTGGATGAACGGGTCGGGCTTAAGGAAATGCAGGCGAAGATGCTCAATGAGCCGATACCTGGCGGTTCTCGTTGGGCCTATGTGTTTGGCTCCATCCTGTTGTTTATCTTTGCCATGCAGGCGCTGACCGGTATTCTCCTCATGTTCTATTATGTGCCGACGGCCGACCATGCGTATGACAGCACTCAATTCATCATTCATGACGTCGATTATGGGTGGTTTTTACTGAGCTACCACTTCTGGGGCTCGAGTGCGATGGTGGTGTGTGTCGTGGCCCATATGTCCCAGGTGTTTCTTTGGGGAGCCTATAAGAAACCGCGAGAATTGCTCTGGCTCGTCGGTCTGGCCTTGTTCGGCATTGTGATTACGTTTGGGTTTACCGGCTACCTGCTACCGTGGGACCAACGGGCATTCTGGGCGACGACGGTGGGTGTCGAGATCTTGGATAAAACGCCGGTCATCGGCGATTTCATTGCCAGGTTTCTTAAAGGTGGGCCGACTCCCGGGCAGATGACGTTGAGTCGGTTCTTTGTGCTCCATGTGATGATTCTTCCTGCTGCCCTCATGGCGCTGGCTGGCTTGCATCTGTTCCTGTTTCGCGTGGCGGCTCCAGCAGGACCGTTCACCGGCACGAAGGAAGAGATCAAGGCGAAGACCGATTACTTCTTCCCACGCCAAATTTGGAAAGATATGGTCGGGATGGCCTTTGTCTTCGTCGGGACCTGTGCACTGGCGCTCTGGGAACCGGTTGTGCTCTTAGATCAGGCTGCTCCCGACCCTGGGGATTATCATCCTGAACCGGAATGGTATTTTCTGTTCTACTTCCAGATTTTACGATTGAAACTGTTTTCAGGTGAATTTGGACAGTTCTTGGGGGCGGTTGCGCTCCCGGTCATTTTCATGGTCGTGTTAGTGGGGCTCCCGTTCTTCGATAAGGATCCCGAGCGCAATATTTTTAAACGCCCGGTTGCGTTGATCTGCTGGATCGCGATTATGGTGTTCATCGTGTTGTTCACGGTGGCCTCAGTAATTAACCGCGAGTTCTTGGATTAAATTTGGTGCATCGTCGTCATGGCTGAAGAACGCGACTCGATATCTCCGACGCGAATAGGGTTTGGCATCCTCTGGCCCGCCTGTTGGACAGCCATTGTTGTGAAAGCGGTCTTTGCCGTGCTGCTCTTGACGATGGGGTTAGTCCATTTCGAAGGACGGTTTGGACTGTCCTTCATCATGTTGTTTATCAGCCCGGTTACGGTCTTTGCGATTCCGATCATCATGGCCGCGTTTGGGGCACACTTCGGCGAAGGGATCGGCCTTGAAATCCTGTTCTGGCTGTCCATTCCTGTCGATATTTGGGCGCTTGGGCTGGTGGCCCGCACGTTCTTCCTTGAGCGACTCCGAAAAGAACCGCCTGCGTGGCTTGGCCTTGCGATTTGGTGGAGGTCGGCCCTGATCGGAGCCTTCTTTGTCTCTCTCCTCTGGTGGATCGTGAGTTTCGTGACCGATAATGCCATCACAGCATCGCACACAATGGCTGAGATGGAAGCGTTCCGGCACCTGACGGACACGGGGTTGCCGGTGGCAGAACGGATCGGCCTCGAATTAACGATCTGGGGTTCTATCTCTTCCGCTGTACTCGGACTCCTCTCCGTGATCGGGGTCTCCATCCTTGGTCAAATCATCCGACGCATGGCGGAAGAATCAAAACCGGTTTCAGAAAATTATCAGGCGCTGGTCACCCGTTGGGACTTGATGCGGGTGCCAACCGATCAGGGACTGCTCTTGGCGTCATTGGCTGGTGTGGGCATCGTGTTCTCGCTCATGTTTTGGACCATCCTTCCTGTGACGACTCCTCACCCGCACGAGTGCTGTAAGAAGCCCGATGTCGAGGTTGAGAAGGCTTTCAAGCCGGGCGAGTCATTGAAGAGTACGGAGCAACGGGTTGCGTCTCTCACGGCGCAAGTCGAGGCGATGGAACGGCAAAAGGCGGAAGCAAAAGGCCAAAAAGCAAAGGGCAAGGCGAAGGCTGGGAGCGGAGCCCCGGCGGATTCTCCTGCCAAGACGAAACCGTAATTTACGAGGTGATGGAGTGAGTGTCACACGACAAGAGAACGGAACAACTCAACCAGCTCTCCGAACCGCCACCAGCCATGGCGGATGGCTCGCAGGTCTCTTGTTGGCGACGGTCTGGCTCGCCCTTCCTTCGATCGGTGTCGCGGCAGAAGGCGCGGCGGCGGGTCCCACGGAGTATCGGGATATTGGATACATCGGTAGCCGGAACCTTGTGTGGATCGTCGCGCAACTCCATCTGTTGCTCGCGGGATTTGTGTTGGGCGTTCCGATCTTTGCATGGCTCTGCGAAGTCATTGCGTGGAGAGGCGGTGAACAGCGGTATGACAAGCTTGCCAAAGAGTTTACGAAGCTGCTGACCTCAGCCTATGCCACCACCGCCTTGTTTGGTGGCATTCTCTTGTTCCTCTTGGTGGCCTTCTATCCAAAGCTGATGAACTATTTGACGGATGTCTTCTTCCCGTCATTTTTACTGTACTGCCTGTTGTTTCTGTTGGAGACCGCCACCCTGTATCTCTATTGGTATGGGTGGGATGCCATGCAGTATGGTCGAAAAAAGACGCTCCATGTCTTCTTGGGGTTCCTCCTGAATTTCTTTGCTCTGTTCATCATGATTGTGCCCAATGCCTGGGCTACCTTTCAGTCTAGCCCCGTCGTCATTTCAGAAGGCACCGCGATTGAGCGAGCCTGGGCCGCCACATGGAATCCAACATGGTGGCCGATCAACATCCATCGGTTGATCGCCAACGTCGTGCTTGGCGGGTATATCTGCGGCGCCTATGCCGGGGTCCGGTACTTATCGGTCAAGAGCCAAGAAGATCGAGAGCACTACGACTGGATGGGGTATGTCGGGAACTTCATCGGCGTGTTCGGTCTGTTGGCCCTGCCGTTCGCCGGATATTGGCTGATGCGGGAAATTTATCAGTACAACCAGCAGATGGGCATCACTCTGATGGGAGGGTTTCTTTCCTGGCTGTTCATCATTCAGGCCATGTTGATCGGGGTCTTGTTCCTCGGGTCGAACTACTACTTCTGGCTGGGGATTACCTATCGCATTCCGGGATCGGAGTCCAAGTATCGAAAAGCCATGCTCTGGATGCTGATCAGTCTTCTGTTCTGTCTTGCAGTCTGGATGACGCCGCACTCGCTTGTAGCCAGCATTGAAGAGGCTCAAAAAATGGGAGGAGCCCATCACCCGCTGCTTGGTGTGCTTGGCGTAATGTCGGCCAAAATGACCGTCTCGAATCTCATGATCCTCATTACGTTCATGAGCTTCGTCATGTATTGGCGCGCCGGCAAGCAAGACACAGCTGGATGGGCAAAGCTCGGGAAAGCCGTGATGGGGTCGATCTTGGTGTTAGCCAGCATTGCCGTCATTGTCCTTGGTGTGTGGGGCTACTTTGTGCCGGCCATCGTCCGGATCAATTATTTTTCCACCTCGCAGGTGTTGATCGTCATCTTTGTAATTTTGACAATCACGCCGCTGACGGCACTGCTGCTCAAAAGTGCCAAGACGACGACAGAAATGGTCTGGGGCAGTATGCCGCCCCGTGCCGGGTATTCTCTGGTCCTCAACGCCATCATGGTGATTCTCCTGATGACGCTGATGGGGTATGCACGGTCTTCTTCCAGAGTGCATTGGCATGTGTACGGCGTCATGCGGGATTCGTCACCCTACGCATACTCTCCGGCTCTCGGAAGCGCTTCGTTGATCATGGCCTTCTGTACGTTTTTCTTCTGCATTCTTGTCGCCTTCATTTTCTGGGTTGCGACCATGGGCGATAAGTACAAATCGGCTGGCGGAACGGGGAAGGGCGAATTGCCACACGGGATTCCGGCGATGGCCGGAGGGGCGCCGGATGAATCAAGGAAGGTGTAAGTAGAGTTTTGGTACGGTGAGTGTTGAGTGACACGCAACGGACTGAACCATACACTGCGGGACGCAGCACTTAAATTTTGAGGGGCTATGAGTGAAGTTGCACAACTACAATTAATCTCACTGGGAATCGTCGGGATCGGTGTGTTGATCCTGCTCTTTATCAAGGCGACATTCCTCCGCGTCACGGGATTCGTCTCCATCGTTCTTGGACTGTTTTCCCTCATGTCCCTCGCCGTGCCACAAATGGCGTCTCTGCCACCGGCGGAGGAGAAGGTGGATATTGCGAGTATCAAGACCCCGACCGATATCGCAGCCATCGGGCAAAGTGTCTTTTTCAGCAAGGGCCAATGTGCCCTGTGCCACTCCATCGGCCCAAGCGAGTCGGCACGCTGTCCTGACTTAAAGGGTATCGGGGCGAAGTTGAGCCAAGAATTTCTCTATGAAAGCCTCACGGATCCTCAAGCCTTTGTGTATCAGGATTACCGGCACGGGGGCGTGCCGAAGGAATATCCGGCGACGATGCCGGCGATCGATAAGGACCCGATCGGGCTATCAAAAAATGAAATATTAGCCGTCATTGCGTTTCTCCAACAAATGAGCGGAGAGCCGATCTCCGTCAAAGTGTCGGATCTCGAAATACCGAACCAGACCCAGCCGGCTCCGGTTAAAGCGGCTGAATCCGCACTCGTCGCAGACGCTCACCAGCAGTAGGGAGGAAGATTATGGGCGCGTTAGGGAAACCGATCATACTCATGGTGGCCATGTATCTGTTCCTGAAGTTTGTGCTGCCCTATATCCCGGGATCGGCACCGCTTCCCTCCAGTTTGATTTTTCTCTATCTCATCTTGACCGCGTCAGGCATCGTGATTTACGAGACGGTGAGCGGTGAGTCTAAAGATGCATTCTGGGGACCGATCCATCGATTTCTGACCGGGGAAAATCTTGGCGGTCTGCAAGCCCTCCGATATGGGGTGCTCATCCTGTTTCCGCTCCTGGTGGGGTGGCAGACCTATGGAAGTACCGCGACGAGCGATCTCCCGCCGACGGAAAGCAGGACGATTCATCCGGCCCCACCTGGTGAATACACAGGCTTGGTGAATCCTGTTCCGAATACACCGGAAAACATCATGCAGGGGAAGGGGTTCTATGCGGCCTTTTGTTCGCCTTGTCATGGCGGGAACTTTGATGGCAAGGGGCCGGCCGCGCGTGGGTTTATTCCCGCGCCAGCGAATTTTGCCGATCCGACGACGATCGCGATGTTGCAGGAAAGCTATTTGTTTTGGCGTATCAAGAAGGGTGGCATCGGTTTACCGATCGAGGGCACACCTTGGAAATCTGCCATGCCTCGGTGGGAACTGGAATTGCCGGATGAATGGATTTGGAAGATCATCATGGGGGAATACGATGGAGCGCATCAATCCCCACGAACATGGGAGTAACGGACAGAAGCAGTGTGTAGAGAGCTAATCGTGTACGGAGAATGAGGAACGGTATGAAACCGGCGAATCAGGCGGTGAAACGTATTCTAGTGGGTGGGTTTGCGATGGCTGCGGCCTTGCTGAATTCAGGGGGGGCTCTCAGCCTTGCGCAGGAGAGTGTCGCCGTGAGGGCGGCGATTGTCACCGGCGGGTTGCCCGTTGACGATCCGAACGCTGCTGCATGGACGAGTGCGGCTCCGGCGACATTTCCGATGTCGCCGCAAGTCCATTGGCCTGACCGCATACAAGAAGTGACCGTCAAGGATGTCATCGTGCGCGCGTTGCACGATGATCAGCAGGTCGCGTTTCTTTTAGAGTATAGCGATCCGACTCAGGATCCTGACGATGGGGCAGCCTTGGAATTCATGGTTGGAGACAAGAAGGCGCACTTTGCCCATGGGCAACCGATGCTGCAGGTCGAGGGTGGACCGGTCAATATCTGGTTTTGGAAACAGAAGGACGACAAGGCCGTTGATATGAGCGCGAAGGGTTTCGGAACCTTGAAGCCGCAATCGCATCAGGATGTGAAGGCAAAGGCTGCGTACGCCAACGGCACATGGAAAATTGTCTTCTCCCGTCCCCTCTCGACCGATCACCCAGACGAAGATGTGCAGATCACGCCAGGAGAATTCATCAGTATTGCGTTCGCGGTGTGGGATGGTCGAAAGGATGGCGCAGGCGAGTTGGTTGAAAAAGGCTCGCAGAAGGCCGTCTCCTCCTGGTGGTATTTCAGAGCCGATGCGCCGCCGGATTATTCCAGCTATATGTACGCGGCGATTGCCGCAGCATTGGCCTTGGGATTTCAATTTGTGCTGATCCGAAAACTCAAGAAAGGGCAGTGAGTATGAAGGGGGCAAGGCTGAGTGTTATTGGGTTGGCGGTTGGCGTGTTGGGAGGAGCTTTGATTGCCGGCGGGTGCGCGAGCGAGCAAGAAAAGCGGGGTCACGAATTGTACACCCACTACTGTAGTGATTGCCACGGTGATAGTGGCAAGCAGAATGAGGGGTTCAATTGGTCCTTCATGCCGGATCCCAAGCCAAAGGACTTGTCCAATAAGTCGGAAATGGGGACGTTCACCGACCAAGAAATTTTCAACACGATTTCACGAGATATGTTGAATACCAACGAAGAAAACGGCGATGAGATCGGGGACGATGATTTCGCCGTTCCGACCATGCCGACGTTCAAGTATACCCTGTCGGAAGATGAAATCTGGGCGATCGTCGGCCACGTACGGACACTGCATGGTATGAAGATGGAATTCAATGTTGGAGCCCGTAAGGCATCGCTTGATGAAGGGCTGAAGGTCGCACAAGCGAAGTTTGATACAGCCAAACAGGCCTACGAGGAGGCCGAGAAGAAAGCCAGCGACGAAGCCGAGAGGAAGAGCGAAGAGCTCAATAAAGATGTCGATGTGGACGAGGCGGCCTACGCTGCCGAACAAGAGGCCATGGGCCAAGCCAAGAAAGAGTTGGATGCAGCTCAGGTTGCCCTGAATAACTTCTCGATCAGGCCAGGGCGGAGTACCAGTGTTCCAAGACCTGATTTAACGATCAAACCGGCGGAAGCCGCCGCACTAATCGCGCGTGGGAAACAATTGTATGAAGATAAGTATGGCTGCAACGGATGCCATAATCTTGAGGGGGAAGGTGGAAAGATCGGACCAGCCCTTGACCGTGCTGGGTTTCGGTTGAACGCGACGTGGGTCTATCGTTGGCTGAAGAATCCGCAGGCCATGGATGCACATACGCGCATGCCGGCGTTGGGATTGAATGATGCGGATGCGAAGGCGGTGACGCTGTATGTTGCGACACTTCGCGCTGAAAAAACAGAACCGGTGGAAGAAAAGCCTGTGGAGAAGCCCTAGTGTAGCAAACCTCCGAACAGTCCAAGGAGGATCGCGACACCGACCCATACGTGGGCACGAAACATCTTGAACGCATGAGCCGGAGTGACCGGCCCTTGTAGTTGACGGATTTGAAAAAGAAAGAATGTGCCTACTCCAAGAAGCGCTGCGTAAAAGGGCCATCCAAGCTGAGTCAGCCACCCTGCCGCGGCCAAGAACGTGAGCATTACCCCCAGCGCTATGCCGACTCCTTGCGGAATAAGCGGCCCGAAGTAGAGGGCGGCGGACTTGACTCCTATACGTCGATCATCTTCTTGATCTTGAATGGCGTAAATCGTATCGTATGCGACGGCCCAGGCGGCGGTCGCTCCGAACAGACACCACGCTGGGACGTCCAACTTCCCCTGCACGGCCCCCCAGGCCATGACGGCTCCCCAGCCGAACGCTATGCCCAGCATGGCCTGTGGAACATGGATCCATCGTTTGCAGTATGGGTATAAGGTTGCAAGGAAGATCGCGACCGGGGCCAGCCATGCAACGAAAGGTGGAAGGAACAGTAGAAGGCACGCCGCCAACATCAGCAATATGATCAGCAGGGTGATGGCGTGGCGACGGGTTAGCTCCCCTGACGCTAACGGTCGAGTTCGAGTGCGGGCCACTTGCCCATCGAAGGCTTGATCTGCTAAGTCGTTCAAGATTACTCCGGCACTCCTCATTAAAAACGATCCAGCAAGAAAAATGGCGAGGAGATGCGGTGGTGGTATTCCACGCGCAGCCAGCAGGAGGGCCCACAGAGTTGGCAGGAGCAATAAATAGGTGCCAGTTTGATTCTGTAGCCGAATCAGTCGTGTGAGCGCGGATAAGGGAATGCCTGAGGCACTAGGAGATGAGGAATTCGCCGGAGTCGACATGGAGCGACCATAGCGGAGGCGGAAATGGGCTGTCAATGCGCTGCCATTGGTTGTGACCTTGAGGAGAATTCGGTATAACCACAACGTGAAACGATTATCTGCAGGACGACCGCACGGCTTGTTACAGGCGCTCCCTCTTTCAGGAGGTTGCGCGATCATGGTGATGATCCTGTCGTTGACCGCCTGTTCCACGTTGACGCGAGACGAGGAGCCGACCAACTCAGCTCCCGTCCCACTGACACCGACTATATGGTTTTCACCGAGCGGAATGACGGCGGACATCGCCTTCGACAATGCTTGTCATGAGACGGCCACCATACCCATGGGGGATCTCCTACGTGAATCCGTGCAGAACAAGCTCACCCGCGTATTTACCGGCGCCCTAGCAAAGCATCAATCAGAAGACCTTCTGGGGTCGGATGGGGTGATCGAAGTAGGGCTCGGACTAAGGCGCCTCGATCTCGCACTTCCGAAGCAGGTACCAGGTGAATATCCCGCGAGTGCCACCGTAGGGCTTGAAATGGCATTTCTAGCGAGAGATGGCACGATGCTCTTCAGTAAAAAGCTTGAAGGTACGGGGCGCGGTTCGGTGGTGGTGACTGAACAATCCTGTGAGGTGAAGGGAGTAAAAGCTCTCGTAGAGGAGGCTATTGGCTCAGCGGCAGACGGTCTAGCTCAGAAGATGGCGCAATCGGCTCAAATAAGAGAATATGCGAATCAGCGGGAGACTTGGGCTCCCTTGGCGGTCCAATCTGTGCCGCCTGCTCCTCCTATGGAGGCGTTTGAATCGAATCCTTCAGCAAATCAGGAAGCGAGGGACGAATCGCCTGCCATCATGGGTGCGGCGATTGAGCCGGCGCATCTCAGTTTTCGTGCCATCATACGAGATGAAAACCGCAATCAAGTCCTTGAACCGGATGAATCTCTCACGCTCCACCTCGAGGTGAAAAATGAAGGGACGGTGAAGGCGAGCGATGTGGTGGTTCTGGTTAATGGGAATGCTGGGCTCGAACAGGTCTTTCCGCCGGAAGTCACCGTGGGCTCCATTCAACCGGGAGAGATCAAACGTATTTTCCTGACGAAACGAGTCGCACCTTCAAACGCAGCCCTCCCAGGGGAAGTGACTTTGAATTTGCGTGCCTCCAGCCCGCTGGCATCCATGCCTGCTCCCAAGGTATTTAGCCTGGGCATTACGTCCAAGCGTGGCGATGTGGCATCATTACCGGATGTTGATCAAATGCCAATGACATCGATGCGCATTACAAGACAGCCCAAAGCCGTCATCATTGCCATTGGGGTGGGGACCTTCGGCGATGAACAGATTCCCGTGATCAAATATGCAAGCCATGATGCCGCCGTGATGGCGGAGTATTTGCGGTCGATCAGCGGTGTCTCACGTGAACGCATGCGTATTCTGCTCGATCGTCAAGGCATGCAACAGGGGTTAGTGGAGACGTTCGAGCGATGGCTCCGCACTCAGGCCGATGAGGAAACCGTCCTGTATGTGTTTTTTTCAGGTCGTGCAGTAGTGGATAGTCGTAATGGAGAAATTTTGTTGGTGCCGCATGACGGGACGCTGTTCGATCCAGGGCGCCTGTATCCTCTTAAGAGAGTGCAGGAAGCGATCTCCAAACTCCCGATTCAACGGGCGATCTTTATGTTCGACACGTCGCTTGATCCCTCGCCAGGTGCCGATCTGACGACCATGCCCTTGCCGGATTGGACGTCGGGGGTGGATGAACAACGAAAAGACACGGAAATGTGGATGATTGGAAATCGGCATTTGCAAGAGGCGCAGGTATCCGAGCTCGGGAAGCATGGGTTATTTACGTATCAACTTTTGCGAGGGCTGCAAGGTGTGGCCGATCTTGATCGAGACGGGACGGTGATCGCGAGTGAACTGTGTTTGTACGCTCGAGGTGAAGTTGCGCGTGTGGCTCGTGAACAATTCGGCAACCGGCAAGATCCTCTGTGCCTGCCCCAGGTCGGGCGTGGTGCGATGGTTCGCATCCATCCGATTGCCAAAGGCAACAATCCCAAGCCGTCAGCGGCTGGTCGACAATCGGAAGAACCGACCGCCGATTCAGCTAGGCCGGCTCCAAGCCCGATGCTGGTTGGGCCATAGCAGAATGAGGCATGCCGATTCACTTCATTGACAGGCTTGTCGGTGGTCGTTATCATACCGGTTAATCGTCGATCCTTTCGTTCATCCGTCTCACCAAGATGCCGGCGTAGCTCAGTTGGTAGAGCAGCGGTTTCGTAAACCGCAGGTCGCCCGTTCAATCCGGGTCGCCGGCTCCATACTCTTCCATGGAATTTCAGGTAGTTGCAAATCCCCTCCGGTCTGTGGATTCTGTGAAGACACCCCTTCTGCTACCACTTTGCTACCACGAGCTACCGCTCTCTCTGATTGAGACGGTAGTGCGTCGAGACGATCCAATGCACCGGGTGCTTTCTTCTTCAGCCATCTCCCATAGGTGCTCACCGTTAATTCAATCGTCGCGTGTCCCAATTGCTCCTGAACGTAAGGGGCTGGGACACCCTCGGAAAGTAGGATTGAGGCGTAGGTGTGCCTGAGGCAATGGGGTGTGAAGTGGAGCGGAAGCTTGGCTTTCTGCAGCACGCTGGTCATCGCGCGGCGCACATTGGCAGGATCTAACGGAGTACCGTTCTTCGTCACAAATAGCCAGGGTGTCTGATCTGTCCAGCCGTGTTTGAGCCGATCTTGCTTCAGGGTCGTGAGATGGCGAGCGAGCACGGCCGTGAGGGTCTGTGAGAGATCCACGGTTCGACCATGGCCGCTCTTCGGCGTGTCAAGGGTTCCGTCTTCTGAGAAGGCACGGGCAATGCGGATCGTCTGGGCGTTCAGGTCGAGATCACCATCTTGAAGCGCCAAGGCTTCCCCCAATCGCTCTCCGGTTCCGGCCAACACGAAGAAGAGAGGATAGTAGCGCGGAGCGTGCTGCAGGACCGTCGCCAGAAAGTGTTGCCGCTGGACCTTCGTCATCGCCTTGATTTCTTCTTGGCGCGCCGCCTTGGAGATCGTGAGCTTCAGCGCCCGTCCCAACTTCGCAGCAGGATTGGCCGCGATCAGTCCATCTTCAATCGCCGCGTTGAGCATCACGCGTATCACGCCCTGAATGTTGCGAACGGTCCGCTTCTGAAGGCCCAAGGACGACTTTTCCGTCAAGAAAAGTTTGAGTTGCCCGCGGTTCAGGTCCCGAACCCGCAGTTTCCCGAATTGTGGAAGCACATGCAGCCGCAGTATCTCGCTATAACGGGCCAAAGTGCGCGCTTTCACCGTCTGGCCGATGAACCGCGTCCAGTGTTCCGCGTACTCTGTGATGGTACTGGATGTCGGAATCGTCGGTGTTACTCGTTGACGGGCTTCCATGCCGACATGATTGCGGAAGGCGTCGGCATCGCCTTTCTTGTCGAACGATTTCCAATGTCGGACTCCGGCCCCATCGCGCCAGTCCACCACATATTTGCCGCGCCGTTTTCGCACACAGGCCATACGTCACCGGTTGTTACGGGACTCCAGCGATCGAATCAAATGGTACATCGGTTCTCGAATCGCCAATTCATTGCATTCCCATCGGGCCACGGTGTCCTTGGCGACACCGATTCCCCGAGCCATCATGCCTTGCGTGAGGCCCAAGCGTTTTGGAATGGTTGCAAGGTCGTCCCCTTCATGGGGAGAGGATACGATTCGTATACTGCGAGTTTCAACCGCCATGTTGCGCCACATACGCTTGCAAGTCGGACGGTTTCACCCTCACCGATTTTCCCAGTCGAATGGCCTTCAGCTCTCCGTGACGGCACAATTCATAGGCGCGATATTGGCTGAGCTTCAGTCTTGCTGCGACTTGGTCGATTGTGAGCAGATCCTCTTCGCCTACTTTGTCAGATGATCCCATCAACGCCCGCTGCACCAGCAACGGCTGAATCGACGCAAGTCCGATCAACAGCGCCTGCGCGATCTGTGGTGGCAGAATAGCTGCCTTTGCAGGGTCCTGTATCAACTGATCAAGGCTCGGTGGTGTCATGATCTCGCCTCCGCGTTACCTCAGTAGCTTGGTAGTACCCGGCAATTCAGTTTCATTGCTGTCAGACAGTCAGCCGAGCTGACGATGTGCGAGCTCATCAGCCAACGGTCGAACTCCTCTCGCTTCACCAGGACCTTCTTTTCGATTCGGTAGTGTGGCACGGTGGCACTTATGAGAGGGTTCAGAATTTTTCACCATACCGACAAGGTAGGGGAGGCCATGGGGTCAGCTACGCCCGAGTCCTGGAAGGCATTCCCCTGAGTCTGTAGCAAGGCGGAGTGTCGGAAGAGTGCCTGCTGAGGCACCGCGTCCGGAGACGCCGTGCCAGATAGAGTGCGGCACCGTCGTGTCCCGCGACGCGGCTCGACCGTGCTGAGAGAATATCCGTCGCCCATCAAGGGGTATGGCACGCCCATGGCAACCGCGCCACCTCCGAAGGTGTCACGCTTGCAGCCGTTCGTGGCCCCAGATTCAGAAGATCTGTTGCGCCTCCGGCGTGGGTGAGAGGCGCAACACGATGTTGAGAAGAGGTTAGTGCGTGGTTCCGGATGATATCTCCGTTGGTCTGGTGTATGGCCGTTCTTAGGGTGTGGCAGCTGAACAGGAAACGAGAGGTACTACGGAAATAGGAGATGGCCGCAGACTCATGGCTAATCAGAGGAGTCAAGAATCTGATGTACCGTTGCGGCTTGGACGATCACATGGCGTCTGTGGGAGTGACTGAGGCAAGACCCCTTTCATTCCCAATCATGCACGATTCATGATCGGACCCCTCTGCCAACCCAACTTCGGTTTTCTCGTCAACGAGACCAAGTCTTCGGATCGTGAAAAATCAAGAACCAGCTTCATCATTTGTCCCCTCAACAGTGGGAGACCTTTTCTGTTGCGACATGATGCTATAAACGCATCTTTCGCAGTAGATCTCCCTTAGCTCCTGCTGACTCAATTCTTTCAGTTGACCGATGTCTGCTGCATTCGACATGAATTCAAGTAACTTCTCCTTGGGTGTGTTTTGATAACTCTCATACATGAAGTCGAAGAGCTCCATAGGCGTTTTGGTCTGTTGGCCCTGGGGGTGGTAAGAACCAAAGAATGTGTGGGGATACTTGGTGTAGTCCTCTAGCTCAGCCTCCGTCATAGGAGCTTTCGCGATCCATGCTCTATCCGTTTTTTCATCATGGAAGGCGAGAATAAATTCCTTGTTTGTCTTATCCACAGTAGCTGTCGTTAAGCGTGCCGGCATATCGATACCGTCACCACCGGGAGTCAGATAAATTTGACCAATTTGCATCCGAGGAATCTTGCCATCTGAAAAGGCCGCTGAAGGTAGATCACCGTCGAACGTTGACGGTATATGGATGTGTTTTTCAATCGATTGCATCAGGGAATAAATTTCTATGTGTCTCTCCCTAGCCCTCAGCGCCTCTCTGAGCGTTCGGTTTTGAAAGATCCCAAAGAAGTCTGGGATCTTGAAACCGTAGAATGCCGCAAGGACGTTGGGACCTCGCACCTGCTCCAAGAAGTAATGATCCGAGATGTTGGTGAGACAGACATATGCAGAAGGGGCCGGGAGTCCATTAATCTCTTCGGACTCCCTGGATTTGAGACGATATTCCGCACGATCAACAAGTCTTTTTGCTTGTTCCTCCGTTGAAATTGGATAATTCAGATCAAGGAAGATCAGCCGCGCATGGTCTGCCTTTTTTTGCAGCGCCATTCGTAATTGACGCCCGATGTTAAGGCCTCTAGGCCCCTGACTGTTCGCGCCTGGATTGCGGGATTTTGCCTCTACGGAAAATTTCTTCTTCGAGGGGCCATATGTGGCTGCAAATTCACAGTGCGAAGTTGATCTATCTGATTCGTTTTCAAACTCCAGTTCAAAACCGGCTCTGATCAACCATGCCGCGACTTGTGTTTCGAAAAACGCCCCAGCGAAATGCTCATTACTGCGCAGTCGTGCCACAAGTCTTGCTTGAATATCAGCACCATTGTGGGCGATCAGATATAGGTTGTAGGCAAGACGGTAGTATGCAGATACAGCACCGGTCATAGGTCCAGAGAAAATCTCACCTGGTTTTGTGAAGTGCTGGCGCTGAAATGTACATACATGGTGATACCATCTAAGTATCGGATGCCGTTCTGATAAAGGCTTTCTTAATTCCGCATTCCCCCATACTTCACCGATGGTTTTCTTGATGTAATCGCCTAGGAAGTCTTCGAATGTCTTCCATTTCCCATAATGAAGACTATTACCAATGGCCACGAACCGGTAACCCTTGAATTCGATTGAGATGATTGGCCGTCCAAGTCCTTGTTGGGCTTGCCGCTGGATCTCCCTTGCTTGGTGCTCCTCAAGAAGGCGTTTGCCTTCCTCTTCCAAGTGCTTTTGAATGCGCGTCTGTTGGATCAAATAAGGAAGTTCAAAGCGGATGCTATCGTGGCATTTCTTGAACTTTTTTCCGCTACCGCAGGGGCAAGGAGCATTCCTTCCAATCTTCATGTGTCTTCAATAGCTATCTCAGGTCTAAACCGTGTGGAAATTTTGTGGCGCGTATTGTCCTATGCATTCAGTTTGAGGCCTGCTGGAAACGAATAATGTCGAAAAATCCTTGTTCCGGTTAAACGCCACTTGGTCAATAGCCGCGAGAATCTTGTCGTGCGTTGCGGCATCACATTCATGGCTTTGGAACCAGAGAAACACCCCTTTGCGGATGGTCGCTTTCTGACCTGAGGGTCCTCTCGCGCAATGATACCACCACGAGGACTTCAGGACACTGTCTTGCGGCAGCAGTCGCATCTGTCAACCCAGGGGGCGGAAACGCCCTCCATCCTTCTGCGGCGTGTGGGCCCCGTGCAGCCATGCCACAGGCTGATGGGGCATGGGTGTGAGGCGCTGCTAAGGCCCCACAAGGGAAGGTGAGGCGTTGCCCCTTAGTGGTCAGGTTGCTCCCATAAAAGCCTTTGAGCGGTCTTTACGGGCGCTGACTCCGAGGGTGGTGGGTGGGACTAGATCTCTTCCTTCTTTCTCTTAATTATGCCTTTTTTAGGAGGTTGCAGGATATGGCTCTTGCCCGTAGTTGTCTTACATTATGGGTTTCTTGTATCATTGCTCGCTATGTGCTTTGCCCCTCCGATCACCGCCTCCAGATACCAGAATCAGACACCGGTCGGTGAGGGGGGAGGGACGTTTCGACTTGGACAGGCACAGGTGAACTGATGGGGCAGAGAGCCAAACGGACGACCACGGTCACGGTGGATCTAGGTGAACTGAAAGCGCCCTGGCAGGCCTGGTGTCAGGATCAGGGCATCACGCCGAGCCATGCCCTGCGGAACGCCCTTCGGCAGGCCGTGGGCCGGAGAGCCACGCGGGCTCCTGCGCCTCCGCTGCGCGTCACGTCGAAGCCTGAACGAGCCACTGCTCGCATGGAAGTGAACCTCACGCCGTAAGAACTCGCGGCCCTGAAGCAGATGGCCGGGCACGAAGGTTACGTGCCAACGAAATGGGTGGTGGCGATGATCCGCACCAAGTTGACCGGACAGCCGCATGTCGGGCAGCCGGAACTGGAAGGATTGGCCCGGTCGAATCAACACCTGCTTGCGTTGGGCAGGAACTTGAACCAGATTGCGAAGGTCCTGAATACCGCTCCTCAGAACCGGACCGCGTTTCGGGTCGAGGTCATCACCGAACTCTCTCGCGTGATCCAGGCCCATACGAAGAAGGTCTCTGATGTCTTGCGTGGGACGGTGGCGCGCTGGCAGCTCCGATGAGTGCCCCATACATCAGTATCGACGAACGGCTAGACGAGTGGGGGAGTCGGCTCTTCAATGTCTCAACATAGACATCACCACGGCCGCGGCGCAGTAAGCGAACTCAGCTTGGTTCCCCCAAGCCTGTAAGTTCAAGCTGACGGCTCAGTACGTCACAGGCTCGGACGACCTATGTGCGGCAGACGCTGCAGGCGATGGTTCGCCGCCAGCCCCAAGTCATCGTCAAACTCGTCAGGGTGCCGAAAGGGATGAAGGGGAGAGACGCGGTGGCGGATCTGAAGACCGAATGGCGCGACGGCGGCATGTCGATCGCGGCAGACTCCACCATGCGCGATGTCTTTCATCTCGTCCTCTCCATGCCGCAACGGACCGATCCCCTATCAGTCCAACGGGCGGCCCGTGATTTCGCCAAGGGGGAGTTTTCTGGGTTTCAGTATGTCATGGCGCTGCACACGCTCGAAACCGATCCAGATCCGCATCTCTCTCCGCGCCCGCATGTGCATCTCACAGTGAAAGCCGCTGGCCTTGATGGGGTTCGTTTGAATGCAAGAAAACCAGATCTCCAACGCTGGCGCGAAGGGTTTGCGGAGGCGTTACGGGAGCATGGGATGGAAGCCACCACGACCAGTCGGATTCACCGGACAACCCACGAACGGTAGAGAGTTCAACATCTCCGTGATCGCACCACGCAGGCGAAGGTGCTGGATCGCCAGCATCGACAGACAGACAGGCCGAGGAAACAACACGAAGTCATGCAGTGCTATGAGCAGGTCATGAAGACGCTCGCACGATCCGAGCGAGGCGAGGACCGACAATTGGCGGTGGATCTGGTGCGTTATCTGGGAGGACGAGGCCAGACTGTGGAGACAGAGTGGGAACGAAGCAGAGATCGTGAACGATGAGGTGGTCTGTCACGGATGAAGCAGCGAGATAACGGCAAGAACTATACATCGACTCCCACGCGGGTGAAGAAGATGATGATGCGGTACCAGCACTGCACGACGACAGAGATTTATGTGGAGCAGGTGCAACAACCGTTGGAGGGAGCAGAGGACGCGGTCACGCAGATGTGATGGTGCTCAGTGGATACCGTTGCTGCACACTAACAAGTCACCCTTGACCCTTGAGGTCTAACTTCGATTCATTTATGGTAAGCTCCTCAATTCAACAAGGAAGCCGAATCATATGCGAGATGTTTGGCTAAGAACCGTCGTATGTCTTTATATTGGAATTGTGTTGGGATGCGCGTCAGAACAGGGTGGCGGGCTTTCTGGATTACAACTTATGGACCCACGAAATGCCGATCCCTTTGACGTGGTCAACTGTCTGTTACCGGGGAAAATCCAGCAGCTTGGAACGCATATGACCTTTGTGACTCCGCGACAGCCACTCAGAACGACGGCGGAAGATTGTGCAATCCGAGGCGGGGAATACGTCGTTCACGATCGAGCCGACTATGGGACAGCGTTGAAAGTGTGGATGAATGCGGCTCAAAGGGGCGATCCTGATGCCCAGTACTATGTTGGAGTACTCTATGAAAAGGGTGCTGAAGGGCAGCCGAACTATGCAGGAGCCGCGAACTGGTATCGCCAAGCTGCTGACCGAGGAAATCGACGCGCTGCGATCAACCTGGGACGTCTCTATGAGCAAGGATTAGGAGTCGAAAAAAGCGATCGTGAAGCGCGCAAGTGGTTTGCCAAGGCGAATGGCACTGGAGATTTGGGTAGAGAAGGCACGATCGGTGGGGGACAGGGCCAAGCTGAATCTGTGCAGCAAGAACTAGTGGATATTCGCACAAGGCTGACTGAGCGAATGAGTTTGCTTGAGGATGAGCGCCGAATGCTAGAGCAACTGAAACGCCAGCATGCTTCATCCTCACAAGGTGTGGCCGTGCCGGAGGTCATCGTCAAGCAAGGACGGATAGCCCAAGTGCGCCAAGAGGAAGTCGCAAAGCTGCAGGCGAAAGTGGTCTCCTTAAAAGCGACGGCGCAACGACAGCTAGCTGCGGCACAGCAAGCGAAGACTCATGACCTGGGACTGCGAGGTCCTTCCATTCAAATCATTGATCCGTCACTAGTCATCACACGGGGAATACGTGTGGAGGGAGGTCGTATCGCGCTCATGATCCCCCGTGGCCGTCCGCACCGATTGACGGGACGTGTCATCGCCGAAGGTGGAGTTCGGAGTCTGGAGGTCAATGGTGCACGCGCCGAATTTGACGAGCAAGGAACGTTTGTGGTTCCGTTGGAAGCCTTAAGAGGATCCGTGAAAGCTGTCCCGGTCGATATTCTGGCGATCGATCAACAGGGAAAGCAGGGAAGCAAAAAGCTCATAATCAGTTCCGGGCAAGTCCAGTTACCTCAAGATGGAGTGATTCCCACAACCGATCGCGTGGGCAAATATCATGCGTTGGTGATAGGGAATGACCACTATCGCCAGTGGACGCCGTTGAGTACTGCCATTGCGGATGCGGAGGCCATTTCCAAGGTCCTGCAAGATCGCTATGGATTCCATGTGACCACGTTGAAGGATGCTGATCGTAAACAAATACTCAAAACGCTCAATGACTATCGGAAGACCCTCTCAGAGCAGGACAATTTGTTGGTGTACTACGCTGGACACGGATTCCTTGAGCCAGAGATCGATCGCGGGTATTGGATACCAACCAATGCTGATCTTGTTGACAATTCAGAATGGATTGGATTTTCCGCAGTCACGGATTTGCTCGAGTTGATTCAGGCGCGACAGATTCTCGTCGTGGCAGATTCCTGTTTTGCGGGAAAATTGACACGTTCTGCTATTGCTCGTGTGAGTCCAGATGCTGATGAGCAAACGCGACAGGCGCTTCTCAAGACAATGGTTCAAAAGAAGATCCGAGTCGCGTTGACCTCAGGTGGAGCTAAACCGGTATTAGACGAGGGGGGCGAGGGACATTCGGTGTTTGCTAGGGCCCTCCTGAGCGTGCTGGCTGAAAACACCAGCCCGCTGGAAACCGAACAATTGTACTGGACCGTGCGTGCACGCGTGGTGCAAGCGTCGGAGAGAATGAACTATAAGCAAGAGCCTACATTTGGTCTCGTGGATATGGCTGGCCATGAAGGCTACGGAGACTTCGTGTTCATGCCGGTGGCTGACTCCCGATAGATCACTACAGGGCGGATCGGCGAGACCAATAGTACATCGCTACATCTGTCGGTGCGCTTCCACCTGGCACGACAGAACATGACCTCCCCCCTGATTCCATAGATACAGGTTCTGCACGGCGTCGACTGAAGGGATTGATATACGGTCCCCGAATTCCACCTATGCCCTCTAATTACGCGGGAGTTCCCCACCTGGCAGGGTGGAGGTGTGAGCTGGGCGCCGTCTGGTGCTCGCCTGGTGCTATGATGGCCGTGGATGAAACTCCATCGACAGGGCCATCTGGCCTACAAGACCCAGTACCATTTGGTGTGGGTGACACGGTATCGGCGAAAAATCCTCGTACCCGGGATAGCCGAATATCTCAAGAAGGTGCTCCGGGCAGTGCGGGAATTTCACCCCGATTGGTTTCTGGAGGAGATTGGAGTGGAACGGGACCATGTTCATCTGCACATGGTGATTCCGCCGAAGTACGCGGTGTCAAAGGTCGTGGAGACGTTGAAAAGTGTGGCGAGTCCGCAGCTGAAAGAGAAATTCCCGCACGTATTGCGCAAGGTGTATTGGGATGGTGGCGGGGTCTGGGCACGAGGGTTTTTCGCCTCCACGGTGGGGATCAACGAGGCCACGATGCGGCACTATGTCCAGCACTCAGGCGAGCAGGAGACGGGTCAAGCGCAGCTTGAATTGTGAGGAGACCCCGCCTGGAAGGGCGGGGTTCTTCATTACAGGTCTCACTCAAATTCAGGAGAAAATCAGAATCGCTGTATGCGGCTTGGTGTGAATCCAATTTGATACTTTCTGTATCCATGTGTATCGGTCTCTTGGAAGAGCCCTGCTATAAGTAGCTAATAAATTGAGTCTTGAATTTTGGAACAAAAGATGCAGAATACTGCGCTCACCATATAGTAAGGATTGTGATCCTAAGGGAGGCATCAATGAGGGGTCGATATCTAGCAGTCACAAAGGCAAACATGCTGCTGTCCGCCCTTATGCTTCTAGTCGTGACCCCCGGACTTGTGTTTGGCGAGTCCAGGCATGTGGTGCACGCCACACCGGACGGCATGGTTGATTGGACGGAAAAAATCGCGACGGCTACCGGGATCGGGTATGCACCCCAGGATCCACAAATGGTGCCCGAGATAAAAGACAAAATGGCTAGAGAAGCGGCGAAGGGCATCGCCCTGCGGAACCTCTTGCAAGTCATGAAAGGAATCCATATTGAATCCACAACGACAATCAGTAACTTTATTGCCACGAACGACGAGGTAAGGATGAAGGTCGAGGGTTTGATCCAGGGTGCGAAGTATGTAGAAACACGGCGGCCTAAAGATGGATCATACGAGACGACTGTAACGTTAGACTTCAGCGGAGAATTCTCAAAGCTCGTTATCCCTAAGGTGGCGCCTCAGAACACCCCTTTGCCCCAGTACCAGAAGAAAGGCCAGAGCGTACCAATATCATCCTATACTGGCTTGGTGGTGGATGCTCGGAGATTAGGAGCCAGCGGAGGCGTCCACCCCCGATTGCTGACTAAGCAGGGGGACGTAGTCTATTCTGTGGCCTATGTCGATCAGCAAGCGATACCAAAAGGCGGAATCATCCTCTACGTATCGGATCCCCAGACTGCACAAAAGAGCCCACGTGTGACCTCTAAGCCTCTCTTTATCACGGCCGAGCGGGCGCAAGGCTCCGATCTGATCCTCAAAGACAGCGACGCTGCGAGCATTCACGGTAATCCGAACCATTTCCAGTTCCTCAAAGAAGCCAAAGTCTTGGTCATCCTTGACCCCAAATAGGTATCAGGATTGCGGTATAGGAGCTGCTATGAATAGACAATTACGAATTACCGCTCCGCCAATCCTGATCGCCCTATTGATACTGCCTGTCCTCATCGGCTTGCCAGGCATCAGCTCGATGGCAAGGGCAGAGGGGGTAGAGACTGTCCGTGGGAATGCCTGTTACCATTTTGGCGACGACGAGACACCAGCCAAGGCCCGCCGAGGTGCCATGGCGCTGGCGCAGGAGCAGGCCATTCGAAATCATGGAGTGTTCGTGAGATCATCCTCCCTCATTAAAAATTTTCAGATGGAAGAAGACATCGTTCAAACTGCCAGCGCCGGGATGTTGCGGGACATTACAGTCGAAGGGGAAAAGCGCAAACCTCAGGAAATCTGCATCACGTTGAGTGCGAAGATTTCGCCGGTGTCTGTCGAAGACCTAATCAAACAGCGAGTTGGGGCAAAAGAGATTGCCACGACGGCGCAGAGTGTGCTGTTTGGCCTCAAAGTGTGGACCAACAAATCCGATGGGCGTTTCTATGAGGGTGAGAAACTGATTATTTACGTCCAATCAGAGCGCGATGCCTATTTGAAGTTAGATTATTTCCAAGCCGATGGGACAGTCGTGCATCTTGTGCCGAATATGTACCGAGGTCAGGCCTTCATCCAAGCGAACAAGACCTATTCGTTTGGCGATGCCGATGCAGGGAGTCCTGAGCAATTTGTGATCGGTGAGCCCTATGGGGCTGAAATCGTCAAAGGTATCACTGGTGTTGTGCCATTTGATCAGTCCGCGGATGAGGACAAGCCAGTGGGCGACAGCCGAAACTATTTGAACCGGCTCCGGGGCATCAAGGTGGTGGCGGCCGCTTCGTCGGTGGAATTGACCACAGAAAGTCGTTCGGTCAAAGAGTATAAGAGAGACTCATCAAGGCGCCGGTCCCTCCCCTAAACTGGGCAGGGCAGCACTTCGTGGAGAGGGGTACTGGGCTGTGTGGATCCGATTGTAAAGACTCATTCGGAAGTTGTGTTGAATTTGTTGCCGATCAACCTCGGAGCAATATAGCCAGATGCCTCAAGGTCAAAAAACTTCCGAAATCCCACCTCCACTGTTTGTGCGACTGCAACATGGCGCTGAGTGGTCGGATGAACGTTCCTTCACACACTCCTTTACCATCGGGCGCGCTTCGGACTGTGATGTGGTCATCTCCGAACGAGTGGTGAGCAGATACCACGCGGAGGTCCGGTGGCAAGACGGTGTATGGCAACTGCGCGATATGGGAAGCCATAACGGGACCTATGTGGACGGCGTGCGCATCCAGGAGACGCAATTGCCCACAGCGTGCCGCGTGGAACTGGGAGGAGACCACATCGTTTTGTGGATGACCGTGGGCCACTCCGCGGAAGCGCCGTCTGCTTCCGACCGCACGTCAGTCGGCAAGGCACCGGAATCCGTGACAAAAGTGGTGAAGAAGTGGTTAGACCATGACACCACCATGGATGTCGGGCCACAGACCAAGATCTATCGAGAAGCGATGGCGCGGATTACGAGGCGCCTCTGGCGCCGGTACAGTGTGGCGCTCGGGATTGTCGGAGCCTTGCTCATCATTGTTGGTGTTGTGGCGTGGGTGGAACACAAGAAAATCGAGGATCTGCGCCAGACCGCCGAAGAGATGTTTTATGCGATGAAGCAGCTTGAATTACAAGTCGCGCAATTGAAAGAGAAACAGGAAATTCTGGCGAAGCACCAAGCAATCAAACTCTTGGAGAGTAAGTATGACAAATTTGTTGACGAGCTGGGCCTTTATGCGGACATGAGCGAACAGGACCGCGCGGTGCTTCATGTCGCCCGCCTCTTCGGCGAATGCGAAGCGGCGATGCCCAAGGACTTTCAGGCCGAGGTCAAGAGATATATTCAGAAATGGAAAAGCACAAGACGTCTGCATGAGAGCATGGAGCGCGCACTCGAGGCCGCGTATATTGGCATGGTCTCCGATACGATGTCCTCCAACAATCTCCCGCCACAATTCTTTTATGTGGCTCTTCAGGAAAGCGGGTTTGACCACAAAGCGATCGGCCCGAAGACCCGCAGGGGGTTCGCAAAGGGCATGTGGCAATTTGTAGCCAGCACCGCCAAGGAGTATGGGTTGAGGATTGGACCACTTCAGGACGAACCGCGTTTCGATCCAAATGACGACCGGTTTAACCCCAAGATGGCAACGGAGGCGGCTGCGAAATATATCAAGCGGATCTATCTCACCGATGCGCAAGCATCAGGGTTGTTGGTGATGGCGTCCTACAATTGGGGAGAAGGGAATGTCATTGAGCGGATCAGGCAGATGCCGGAAAATCCTAAGGAGCGAAACTTTTGGCAACTGTTGAAGAGGTTCAAAATACCACAAGAGACCTACGACTATGTGCTCTACATTATTTCCGCCGCCGTGATCGGTGAGAATCCGCAGCTCTTTGGGTTCAACTTTCCCGCACCATTTCCCAAAGACAAAACCCTGTAGCTAAGGAGATTGGGTTGCAGTGGTCCCTTGATTTACCACTCGATCTTGTCCCAGCCCTTCCCCTGTCGAGGAATATGGAGCCTAATCTCTTTTGCGATCGGTGAAAGATCAACCAGTTTCCCGTCCGTGGTGATCGCGGTGTCGATGACCAGGAGGGCGGCAACGCCATGGTCCTGCGGCGTGATATTGGCTCTAGAGAGCTTGAGCGTTTTATAGTAGCCAAACATCATTTCGATGTTGCGGAGGCGTGCGTCGTCCATGCGAGAGATAGAGCGAAGCGTCTCCACGTCTCGCCGCTCATAAGCTTGCTCAAAATTGTCGAGCAACATGCGAAGTTGTGGATCGTCAGACAATGACACAGGTTTTTCGGCCTCAGGTACGGGCGCCTTATGGTCCGCGGGGCGGATCTCTGGTGGGACCAAGTAATACAAGACCAGTCCTACCGCGGTCACTAACAAGATTGCCCAGACGATCAGACGCTTGATCAGGAATACACGGCGAGGCGGAAAACCTTGATCCTGGTTGGTGTCCTTCGTCGGAACTTGAAGTGGACTCTTCTCAGTCGCTTCCTTCGACTCCTGAAGCCCGACTGCATACCCAGGTCTTGAGGGCTCTCGCGCTGCAAGGCTCAGTTCTTGACCGTCGGTGCGTCGAAACGGTACGACAATGGTTTCTTCGTCAGGGGGGAAGGCGAGGGTGTCTTTTCCGAGCTTCGCGGTAAGCGGGGCCAACACCATCGTCGAGTCCGAATCGTCCGGTGCCTTGGCCGGAGGAGCCTGTGTTAATTTGTTTAAGATTTCGCGCAGGCGGCCGGCCAGCGTCTCCGCATCAGGCATCCGCTCGTCGGGATTCCGCCGAACTAAGCTGCGCACAACGTCCCGGACCATAGCCGACACGTGGTTGGGGAATTGGAGAGTCAGTTCTTTCCGGTCATAGGCCAACTTGCCGAGGATGGACGTCCCCGACGATTCGGCATAGGGAGTCCGCCCCGTCAACATTTCATACATCACGATACCCAGGGAATAGAGGTCTGACCGTCCGGTCAGTTGATCGAGCTTCACGCCACGCGCCTGTTCAGGCGACATATATTCCGGGGTTCCGATGATATCCTGTGCTTTCGTGATGCTGGCCTCGTCTAAAGCTGCTGCGATGCCAAAATCGGTGAGTTTGACCTTGCCTCGCTTGTCGAACAATACATTGGCTGGCTTAATGTCGCGATGAATGACTCCTTCCGAATGCGCATAAGCGAGCGCGGATGCCAGTTGCTGCGCAATCTGGACGACGCGATGTACAGGAAGGGGAGCCGTCTTCCGGATCAGGGAGCGCAAGTTGTCGCCGGGGCAGTACTCCATGACCAAGAACTGTGTCTCGCCTTCTTCTTCCACGGCATAAATTTTCACGATGTTTTCATGTTGCCGAAGCTTCGCCATTGCGCGTGCCTCTCGAAGGAAGCGTTCGGCGAATGAGGAGTCACTGCTCAGGTGGGCATGTACTACTTTGATGACAACAGTGTCATGGAGTTTATGATCGAAGGCTTTATAAATAATGCCCATTCCTCCACGGGCGATTTCTTCTCGAAGTTCATATTTACCTGCCAAGACTTGTGGTGCCATGGATGGAAGACGGTTACGCAACAACTGGGCCGGAATTATACCCCAGTGGGAAGGCTAAGACTACGTCGCCAGAGAACCCCATGTCTTAAGCAGAACCAGTGTGTATCGAGTGCGAGAACGCCGCGTGGCTTTACCGGTGAGACAACAAATTTAGGGGGGCTTGGCCATCAGGTCGTTTAGCAGGTAGAGGAAGGTAACAACGTAAGTCCGTTCTCTCTGCAGAGTCAGTTATTTCTGTCCGCTTCCCAGCCGTCTATGGCCGCAGGCGGCTCTCTTGCTGTCACATCGTCATCTCTCAGTCCTCAAACGCTTGGCGTACTATCAGGTGTCTAGGGTTGTGAACAATATCCGTGCCTGGATAAGTATTAAGTATCATCCACCTAAGGGCTAACAGAATCTGACGCAGTGCGGGCGGGACATGATTGACTGAGGAGACAATGTGATAGTTGAAGCTCAGAGGTCCAAGTTACCTGACAACTGATGGCTCGTGAAAAGTTCTCCTCAAATGAGGAAACAACTGGCGTGTCAGCCTGGTGGGGTAAGTACTGAATCCAATTAGATACCACCGCATGTATCCTTTTGTATTCATGCCTCACTATCGACATCCTGCTCGCTGCGCAGAAGTACGTAATCTCAAGAAATAGAATGATGAGTAATCGAAATTGTTTGGTAACGTCCTAGGAATAAATTTTGCTTTTTGGCAGGGCAGAGATGAGCATGGTCGAGTGAGCAAAGGGGCCAATAGGGCTGAATGGATTATCAAGCATAAGGCTATAAAGCCATACGCTAGAGCCAAGCCTCTCTATGCTGAAGAATAATTTTTAAATCCGAATCGAGTTGCTATGGTTCGTTCTGGAATGGGAGGGAATGGTTTCTCATCTCGTTGCCTCCTAAACAGAAAGCACGAGCTGCAATAACCAGGTAGAGGATATTGGGACCAAAGGGAGAACAAAGGGAACCATGGTGATAGCTGATCATCGCCTAGGATACATGATCAAGTCGTATCGAGCGTTGGCCACTTGGGTTTTGCTGGTAACGGTGCTGGCGGTTCTGATACTTACTGCGCCTGCGACCGCAGGAGACTCAGACAACCTCCAACTGCCCTCGCGTGTCCCGCTTATCAACGCCAGCTCACCAAAGAGGATTCCCGGTGAGTACATCGTTGTCTTCAAAGAAGGAAATAATACACGCACGTTTGAGTCGATTCGGGTAGACATCGTGGTGGAAAAGGTTAAGCGCCTCGGCGGTACGATCATGCAGACCTATATGATGGCACCCATCGGCTTAAGTGCCAAGCTGTCAGAGGATGCGGTCCAAGCCCTGCGTGCCGACCCTAGCGTGGACTACATCGAGGTCAATCAGACAGGATGGTACAACACAGTCCAGGATCTTAATAACCCACCTCCTCCCCCTCCAACCAATCCTCCATATCCGAATTGGCTGCCTAACACCTGGCCTAAGGGGTTGGATCGAACCAGTGAGCGCTTGTTGCCGTTTGACAAAAAATACACCTATAGCGAATCTGGTCACAATGTACACGTCTACGTCATTGACTCAGGAATAGATCATACTCATACAGAGTTTGGAAGGCGAGTAGCACCAGGCAAAAAGATAGAGTCAACCACTCCGAGTACAGCTCCTCCTGACAATGATCTTACAGTAACCGATGACTGCAATGGGCATGGCACGCATGTTGCTGGGATCATAGGCGGGGCAAATGTTGGGATTGCAAAACAAGCCACCCTCCATCCGGTACGTGTTAATGCTGGCTGTGGCGACTCCACACTGGATCGCGTAATCAAAGCGGTTCAGTGGGTACAAGCCAAGGCAATACGTCCGGCCGTTGTCAATTTGAGCGTTTCGTTTTGGACAGACCCTTTGGCTGATAGAAATGCTCTCAAAGACGCGGTGATTGCGTCTATTAATTCGAACCTTCCTCACGTCATTGCAGCTGGCAACCACAATACTGATGCCTGTACCAGTCCACCCAGTACCAGCTACAGGGAATCGCCGGCTATCGTCAACTATGGTGCTCCAAATCGGGCGATCGTCGTTGGTGCAGTCAACCCGAATAATGATACGCGGTGGAACCAAGCTCCGCTGGTAGGGTCGAACACAGGCCAGTGTCTCAGTCTCTTTGCACCAGGGGGCGACATCTTATCAGCGCGGTCTAATCAGGTTCCTAGCGGGGGTACGACAGAGCAAAGGTCGGGGACGTCGCAGGCAGCGGCACACGTGACAGGGATTGTGGCCCGCATTCTGGGGATTGATGGGAATGGGAACCTCACGCCAGCCCAAGTCTGGGGAAAGATTCACTCGGCGAATAATGTCAAAGACGATCTCATAACTGGGACGACTGTAGTAAACGGGGTGAAATGGCTGGGAGTTCAAGATCCTAAGGCAGGCTCACCTAATGAGCTACTGCACTATGGATCGTATAACGACGGACGGGAAGACTATCCTCCCGCGCCTCCCGCGCCAGTAAATCTTATTGTTCAGTAGGAATTGGTGAATTCAAATCGCACTGCGAATGTCCGCGTCCGTAATGGGAGAGATGAAACGGTATCCCAGTCCTGTTAGTCGTCTTGAGAATAAAGGTTGCGCTGTAAGTACTGGTCAAGAAGTCGAGAGTGAGAACGGAACGGGGGGAACCATGGCGATAGATCGTCATCCTCTACGACACATGATTAGATCGCGCCAGGTGTTAACCGCTGCAGCTTTGCTGCCAGCCGTGCTTGCCGCTCAGATGCTCGCGGGGTGCTCGTTGGTGAGAGAGGGTGCGTGGGTTAAGCCGGTCCCGCGCGTTCCACTTTTCAACGCCAACTCACCGAATAGGATTCCCGGTGAGTACATTGTTGTCTTCAAAGAGGCAACTGATGCACGCGCGTCTGAGCCGATTCCGATACAAGCCGTGCTGGAAAAAGTTAAGCGCCTTGACGGCACGATCATGCAGACCTACACGGTGGCACCAATTGGCTTTAGTGCCAAGCTATCTGATGATGCTCTTCAAACCCTACTTGCGGAGCCGAGCGTGGACTATATCGAGGTCAATCAAACAGGGTGGTACAACACTGTCCAGTGCATAAACGATCTCTCACCTTGTAAATGTGGTGCTCAGCCCTGCTCTCCGCACTTTGCTCCACCCGCAGGTTTAGATCGAACTAGCGAGCGTGGCATTCTCCCAATGCCAAAGACAGATGGTCGCTACTCCTATAGCGAGCAAGGTGAAGGTGTGCACGTCTATGTCATTGACTCGGGAATTGATCATACTCATACAGAGTTCGGCGGGAGAGGTGGGAGAGTACAACCGGGCAAAAAGATAGAGTCAAACACCCCGAGTACGGCTAACCCTGATACTGATCCTATTGACCCTACAATTCCTGCACAAACAGAAGATTGCAACGGGCATGGTACGCATGTTGCCGGGATCATCGGCGGGGCGAATGTCGGAATTGCAAAACAAGCTACCCTGCATCCGGTACGTGTTAATGCTGGTTGTGGTAACTCAACGCTGGATCGCGTTATCAAAGCGGTTCAGTGGGTACAAGCCAACGCGATACATCCGGCCGTTGTCAACTTGAGCGTTTCATTTTGGCTAGAAGATCAAACGAATAAGAATGCGCTCAAAGATGCGGTAATTGCCTCCATTAATGCAGGCCTTCCTCACGTCATTGCAGCTGGAAACAACAATTTGGATATGGCTACCAGTATGAATAGGTATGATGCCTGCTCGGAATCGCCGGCTAGCGTCAACCAGGGGGCCCGAAATCGGGCAATCGTCGTCGGTGCAGTTGATCCAAGTAACGATACGCGGTGGAGCGAAGCTGCACTCGTAGGGTCGAACACAGGCCAGTGTCTCAGCCTCTTTGCACCAGGGTTCAACATCCTATCAGCTCGGTCTAATCAGGTTTCTCCCGGGAATACGACAGAGCAAAGGAAGGGCACGTCACAGGCAGCGGCACATGTGACAGGCGTCGTGGCGCGGATGCTGAGCCGGCAGTCTCCCAATATCACTGTGTCTTCCCCAGATCTTCCACGGAAAGTGTGGTGTTGGATGCACTACGCGAATAACATCACTAGCACAACTCGAAATGACCCAACGTGTTCGAGGGATTTCATGATTCCTCCACCTAATACAACGGCGAATAATATGGGAACTCCATGGGCGGGCATCACTAGTCCAGGGCAAGACTCTCCCAATGAACTACTGCACTATGGCTCGCTCAATGATGGATATGACGATGGTGACCCACACATCACCACGGTTAACGGTCTCCACTACGATTTTCAGACCGGGGGCGAGTTTGTGGCTCTGCGCGATATCAATGGCATGGAAGTTCAAACCCGCCAAACACCTGTGCGCACTGCACCGTGGGTGAGCGTCAATACCGCCATTGCGGCTCGTGTGGGCAAGCATCGAGTCACTTGGCAGCCGAACATCAACGGTAAGCCAGATCCCAGCGGTCTTCAACTCCGTGTCGACGGTGTGCTCACCACGGTTGGAGGTGCTGGACTGGATTTTGGGGGTGGGGGTCGCATTATGAAGTCGGTGACTGGGGATAGACTCGAAGTGGACTTTCCAGATGGTACGGCGCTGTTTGTGGCATCACATTGGTGGGGCAGTCAGCAGCAGTGGTACCTCGACGTACATGTCTTCCATACCCCAGCGACGGAGGGGATTATGGGGGATGTTGAACCGGGTAGTTGGGAGAAATCAGAATTTGCCGAGACGTGGCGTGTGACGAAGGCAACCAGTCTCTTTGATTATTCGGATGGCCAATCGACCAAGACATTTATCTTCCCACCGTTTCCCAAAGATAAGATTCCACCGGTCTCGCCTGAGGATCTGGCACTGGCCGAACGTGTTTGTGGTGGGATCACAAACAAGAATTTATTGAAAGACTGCCTCTTTGATGTGGCGGTGACTGGCGATCCTATCTTCGCCAAGAGCGCACTGGTCCTGCAGATGATGCAGCATGGAGCCACTGCCACCTATGTGACGGTCAGCCGCCCTACTTCACGAGTTCGAGAGGAGGTGCTCTTTACGGCTACTGTGGTACGCCAGGAGCCAGGCGGACCGATCCCTACCGGCGGAGTGATGTTCATTGTTGATGGACACGAAGTGGGCAAGCCGATTGTACTTGATTCACACGGGCGGGCCAGGTGGGAGACCGATAGATTGGTGATCGGCCATCATCGTATCTCCGCCCGATATATCCCTGATAAGGGCAGCGAGTTTCTGCACAGTCTTAGTCTCGATGAACGGCACAGGGTTGACCCAGGGTATCAACGATATGAACCGTAACGTCCAGCATCTCGCATGAGCATTCTCTCTGATCTGAAATATCCTGACCTATAGGTGCACTCCATGATTCGGCATAATTCAACAAGCAGAAATTGGATTTGTATTTCAGCGAGCGCAATTATCTTTGGATGGATGCAATTGTGTCATCTCCAAGAGTCGACCGCACAGACACTTAATCAACAAGTTGATCAACTCTTGGCTACGCGATGTTTAAACCTCGGGGTAACAACTAGCAATATAGGCCAATTTGGACAAGATCTCTTGACTGCCTGTGGCATCATAGGCGGCGGTGCAAGTGGTACTCCAGTACCTGCATCAGCCGGAGGTGGAGCCGCATCTGTACAAGCATCTGCTGCCTCGATTTTGAATCGAGCACTAGTGCAGCGATTGGATCAGATTACGGAGGAGGGTCAGCAGCCGAAGCGATCCTCGTCCATGCTGTTCAATCCAATGGGCTTTCTCTCGTCGGGTTTTGGATTCAACCCATCTGTGTCATCTCCTTTTTATGCCGCAACAACAGGAGAAGGTGGGTCCACGGCGACGTTCATGAGTGGCAGCAGTAGCCGCTGGAATGGCGTGGGGTTCTTCGCGAGTGGCTTAGTGGAGTCGCTCAACCGGGACATCACGACATTTCAGGATGGGTACAAGTCCATGATCTTTGGCTTCACAGGCGGAGCAGATTATCGATTCAGTAATAAGTTGGTCGCCGGATTGGCCTTTAGCTATTCCAACACAGATGGCGATTTTCGGAGCGGTGGTAATTTCAGCACAAATTCCTATGCCGGGACTTTGTTTGCTTCCTATTTACCGACTGATCGCACCTTCATGCAGGTGACTGGCGGCTATACGCGGAACAATTACTTGGTTGCTCGAGCTGCTAACGTCACTATAAGGGACGAAACTAACCCCAGCAACATCCTATTAAGCAAGAGCGACCTAGCTTCCAGTAGTTCCAACGGCAACATCTTCAGTCTCGGACTCTTGACGGGTTACGATCATCCCATCGGCCGATTCACCATTGGCCCTCGCGTAGGGGTGAACTACAGTAATACACAGATTGGTGACTACACCGAAAACGGTAACACGGGCGTCGAACTCAAATACAACGATCAATGGATCAATTCTTTCCAAAGCATCCTTGGGTTTCAGGGTTCCGCCGCTATCAGCACCAGGTTCGCTGTCCTGGTGCCGCAGTTTAATGCGGACTACATCCATGAGTTTGCGAATTCTCAGCGATTGATCACGGTTCAGTTCGCTGAGGACTTTCGTGTCAATCCGACAAAGTTCCAATTCAAGAATGAAGTTCCTGTTCGAAACTATTTCAATCTGGGGACTGGCCTCGTGATGGTTTTGCCGAACGGGTGGCAATGCTTTATGAACTTCCGGGCGATGGTTGGCAATGAACACTTCAATAATTACGCCGGTACATTTGGACTGCGGGTCGCACTTTGAAGAAGGTATGAACAGTCTTGGGCCCAATGAGTCGCGTGCAAGTACTCGATCTTCCTATCGTGCCACAAGACACGAAGGGCGGAATGGTTCGAGATACATCAGGATATTCGCGGTGACATAAGCGGTGTGGCGGTCACACTATTCACTTGGATCTGGTGCCTGGTACGCACGGACATGCATCATGCTTGGAACGAGCCCTTGCATCACAGCCATCCGGAACTATCTGGGCCAGGTGGCCCGATTTAATGCCCCTCTGCTGATAACCGGAGAAACAGGAACCGGCAAGGAATTGGCCGCAGAGATGGTGCATGAGCGTAGCCTACGGGCCACACAGCCGTTTGTCAGTTTCAATTGTGCGGCGATTCCCGAATCACTCGTTGAAAACGAGTTGTTTGGCCATGAGAAGGGCGCGTTTACAGGAGCCGATATCCGGCGCACAGGGTTGTTTGGGGCAGCAAGCGGGGGCACGCTTTTTCTCGACGAAATCGGAGACATGCCGATTGCCGCACAGTCCAAACTTCTGCGCGTGCTCGATTCTGGGCTGATTCAACCGCTCGGCTCCGCGCGGGCCATTCCTGTCGATGTGCGCGTGGTTGCCGCGACCAATCAGAACCTCGAAGATCGGGTTGCAGACGGCCAGTTTCGAAGCGACCTGTTCTATCGACTGAATGTCGCCCGCGTCCAACTGCCTCCTCTGCGGGAACGGAAAGAAGATATTCCAGACCTGATCGGGCATTTTCTTGAGATGTTTAATGAGCGGATGGGGCGCCAGGTGGTCGGACTCGACACAGACGTGCGCGACTGCCTGCTGGAGTACGAATGGCCAGGGAACGTGAGAGAGCTGAGAAACCTTGTGGAGGCCACGCTCCTTACCATCGAGTCTTCCATGATCAGTCTCAAGGACATTCCAGACCACTATCAAACGAAATTCTCGCAAATACGGAACGCGCCGTTCCTGGAGCGCGAGAGGGTGGTGTCGACACTCCTGGCAACCAATTGGAATATGAGCGAGGCCGCGAAGCACCTCCATTGGTCGAGAATGACGCTGTACCGAAAAGTGGCCAAATATAGCATCAACCGCCCATGTTCAGCGCAACGGTCTAGTGGATGAAAAGCTCGCAGACGGTTCGCAACCCATCTCATGGAGGTCGGGACAGCTTCGTCACTGCTGCAGTTGAATTCTAGGAGGAAGCTCGGCATGTCACGCTATGCGCTCACCGCCGCCTACTCATCCAAGAAACAGGCCAAGCAACCCTTCCTGGCAATGAGACCAACAACGGCACGTCAGACAGCCGTGCATCCGCTTGTGCCATTACAACAAGCCCTGGGGAACCGAGCGGTCGCAGAACTGATCCAAACCAAACGTCTCACAACCGAGACGGGGTTTGTGATTCAGCCACAATTGACCGTCGGGGCAGCCGGCGATCATTACGAGCAGGAAGCGGATACTATCGCCAATCGCGTCATGACCATGCCGGTTCCTGCCGCTTCACAAGCGATTCAGTGTCAAACACTGCCAGAGGAAAAGGACGAAGACAAGACGCTTCAAACCAAGCCGCTCGCCAGTTCAATCACGCCACTCGTGCAGCGCCAGGCGATGCCGGAGGAGGAAGAACAGAAACCGCTGCAACCCAAACTGCTGGTCGGAGCAATCACTCCCACCGTTCAACGGCAGACGAGCGAGGAGGAAGAGAACAAGCCGGTGCAGGCCAAATTGGTCAATGACTCAGGGGCTACCGTCCAGCGAGAAATGGGCACGGAAGAGGAGGAGAAAAAACCGGAACAACCTATCCAGGCGAAACCATCAGCTCAGCGCGGGGCTGGTACAAATCGTTTCGAAGTTGGTGCGGTCTTTGAGAATCAGGTTTCGCGCAGCAAGGGTGGGGGGAGTCCCTTACCGGATCATGTGCGAGGGTATATGGAGCCGCGGTTCGGGGTGGACTTCAGCGGTGTCAGGGTCCATACCGGGCATGAAGCGGCGGAGCTGAATCGGGCCGTCGGGGCCCAGGCCTTCACGCATGGGCAGGATATTTATTTTGGCACGGGGAAGGGAGCTGATGTGTCAGATTTGACGGCCCATGAGTTGACCCATGTGGTGCAGCAGACAGGAGGACCCCCGCACTTGCCGAGCCCATCGACCGTGTCCGTGGCTGCGCCTCGACGAATCCAGCGCTATACAGTGCCTGGTACGTTGGACTGTGCAGACGTGGTGGATTGGCTCGATACGAATTCTCCCTATCGCCCGGAATGGGCACAGACCGCCTGCACCTACACATTCAACGGGAATCTGCGGATCAGTCCACCGGCTACTTCTCCAGATGGCGTCAGCCTGACAGTCAGCGGACATCGCGGATTAAGCGTATCGGTCAGCTGTCCGATTGATAGTCCCCAGTGGTCACCGTCGTCACGGCCAAATCGCCAGGCGGAGGTGACTGCGTGGCGAGGCATGAAAGCCGTGCTCGACGCGCACGAACAACAGCACCGCGCGATTGGACGAACCTGGCGAGCCACATTAGAGACGCGGTTTCAGGGCATTCACTTTACTGTGACGGGAGCCAATCAGGCTGAGGCGATGAGGATGGTTCAAGAGGAAGTGGCCTCGTTGCAGCAACAATGGACAGCTGAAGCCCAGGCGGCCCAAGATGCGATCGATCCGTTTAGGGGAGCGGTGTTGAACTGCCCATAAAACTCATTCCTCACGAACTCTTGTATTCCTGTAAGTTTATTCAGTCGGCCCATCGCGCGCCCATTACGGAACCATTTCCGTGACCTGTCCGGGAGCTGTCACCTGGATTACGCCGGCCCAGAGACAATTCAGCGTACAGGTACTGTTGAGCGCTGGTTGATTGCCCACTAACACGATAGGTGAACCGGGAACCCACGGCGTCATCGTCATGGGAAGGCAGGGCTGTGGTGTGAGGACGCCCAGCGCGGCTGAGGTGGCGGCCGCGACCTGTGGATTGGCCAGACTCAGACACAGGCCAAACGGCGCGATGTTGACCATGGGCTGATGATCCATGATCGTCGCCGCCGGCTGGCTGCTGGTCATCACCCGATTGGCGGGTAACACCGTCAGCGTGCTGGGGATCATGCCGAAGCTGCACGTCAGCATCGCGCCGTTACAGACATGTTGTGGCATAGCCAATATCTCCTCTCGAGGATTCCAGTGGTCGACCAACAAGTCCTCGTTCATACGGGTCCATCGGTCTCTTTGCCGATGGCAGTAGGAACTGTTGCTGCTATTTCTTGCGAAGGCACGGTCCTATGGGGTAGACTCGCAACATGCCAACTGTCGTCCATCCTCATGTCGTCACCGATTCAGCCATCTGCGGAGGCAGTCCGCGTGTCGACGGGACACGAATCACCGTCCGAACCATTGTGATCGAGGCGCTGCATCATGGACAGACGCCGGAAGAACTGCTCACGCAGTATCCGCATATCAGCCTGGCATCGATCTACGATGCGCTGTCCTATTACTACGACAATCGTGAGGCAATTGATCGAGAAATTGCCGAGCACTTGTCGGCTCCTGAAATCGATTCTCGTCCATAATCTCCCAGTTGGTCCTCTTCGCCTTGTTGAATGAAGTTGTATTTGGATGAACATATCCCCCTCACGGTGTCTGTTGTGCTGCAGGCCCGAGGAATCGGCTGTGTCACGACACGCGATGCAGGAAACCTCGGGTGTTCTGATGAAGCGCAATTGACGTTTGCGGCTCTGCAGAGACGAGCCATCTTCACCTTCAACCATAGAGACTTCATTCTACTGGCCAGGCGCTGGCACGAAACAGGACGTTCCCACAACGGCATTATTCTTTCCAAAGAACTCGCCCTGCCTGATCTCATCCGGCGACTCCACCGATTCATTACCCAATACCACACGATGGATTTCACCAACAGGGTCGTCTGGCTCCCTAGTATCCCGCGGCATTCCGGACAGTGAACATCGTCCGGATGTAGTGGCTGGCCAGGCTCATGCACATCCCAAACGGAGCAATGTTCACCTTGGGTTGATGATCCATAATCGTCGCCGCGTGCTGGTTGCTGGTCATCACGCGGTTAGCGGGTAACACCGTCAGCGTGCTGGGGATCATGCCGAAGCTGCAAGTTAACAGAGCGCCATGACAGACATGTTGTGGCATAGCGAGTCCCTCCTATACTACGAGTGCAACAAGACTCCAGCTTTTATATTGTCAAACCGCATTGACGTTCTCGTCACCGTTCTTGGGGTTGGGAATGAGCCTGCCACTTGGATCAGCCTCTCTTATTGGCAGAGACTCTGTCTGTTTGCTATGCTTCAAGAAATCTTTGATTGAGGTAATAACCATGAAACTCAAGATCGTACTCGAACCGAGCGAGGAAGGTGGTTTTACGGCGTTTGTTCCGACGCTCCCAGGATGCATCAGTGAGGGGGAAAACAAAGAAGACGCCGTCAAGAATATTCGAGAGGCCATTGCCTTATACCTGGAGCCCGTCGAAGATGACCTGGCACTGAGTGCTGGTGCTGAACAGATCGATCTCGCCGTATGAGCAAAGTCTCTAGTTGCTCGTACATTGAGGTGCTTCGCGCCTTGCAACGAGATGGCTGGGTCGTTGTCCGACAGAAGGGGAGCCATATTCGACTTCAGAAGCACCTTCCCGCAGAAGTCTTGAAGCTCACCGTGCCTGCCCATCGCCCGATCAAACGTTCCACGCTGTCTCATATTCTCAAACAAGCTCGCCTGTCCGTCGAACAATTCAACAACTTGGTTTAATCATGGCCCTCACTGCTAAAGATAGGTCTGTTCAACAGTCGACGCGGCATTATACATATCGTTGGCCTGTCCATTTCTTACCGCTGACATGGGGTTGGCGAAACTCATACACAGGCCAAACGGTGCAATGTTGATCATGGGTTGATGGTCCATGATGGTTGCGGCCGGCTGGTTGCTGGTCATCACCCGATTGGCGGGTAACACCGTCAGCGTGCTAGGGATCATGCCGAAGCTGCACGTCAGCATCGCGCCATGACAGACATGTTGTGGCATGGCAAATACCTCCTCCATCAGGAGTGCATCAAAGCGTTCCGTGCTTCTTTGCTTGTCTGCTCGATTAACTCATGGATAACTTCGCGGCCTCGCACTGATCTACTGTCTTGGGGTACAAGAAGACTCCCTTTTCTGATCCTTTGCCACAGTAACGGCCTGCTCCTGTCCTGACTTTCTGGAAGAGTCAATAGTCATGCTAATCCCCACTACCTGGACGAAGAATGCGGGCTAACTCTTCCTGGTTCAGCTGCGGTGTGATGTAGTCGATGATGCTCGAATAGGGCTCCTCCCGGGGCCATGTACACAACTGTTCAAGCATCGGCCGCCGCTTTTCGTACGTGGTGTCAAGGAGTCGGCTCACCAAGTACTTTGCGCCCATAAGAGCTGTGGGAGAACGCAGCCCATGCCTCAGCATCTCTTCGAATGCGATCGTGCACGCCTGACCGAACTTATCCATTGTTCTCAAGGTTAGTGCCACTTCAAGGGCAATATACGGATTGGCGTCACGCAAGACGAGCGCCACCATCTTCGCCACTTTCTGATGCATGGAGAGCGGTGGCTCGAACCACGCGTATCCCTCGATGATTTCAAGAAAATCAAGGACGGTTGCTTCCGGCACACTCCCACTAAACGCGTCCAGCACTTCGTTTCCGAACGGCGCAATGCTGCTGCGGTATCCTTTTTTCATGCGATCTCTGAGCAGTTTGATTGCGCGTTGCACGCGCATCGGATCGCGTGATTGTAGATCGTCAATCAATCCGTCAATTGGCTGGTTCATAGTGAATCCTGAATGTGCGAACCATACATACAACGTGTCCGTTTAAGTTTGTGATCTGCCGCCATCCGCATCATAAACTGACCGCCGCTTTTGTTGACAAAACTAAGGATAGGTTGGGTGGGTGGGCCAGTTTGGTGTCACTCTCGATGTACCGTCCGGGTTCCATACATCGGGATGAGTGGCCGCTCTATTCTGCCAATCTCTGAATCCCTCCTCAAGCCTGCTCGCACGCTCCGTGCCGCGGGCGATGGCGTCATCGATCGCCTGGAGCCTGGCCGGATCATCGATCAAGGGTCTTGCCTCCATCAAGAGTTGGATCGCTTCTCGAAGAGCCCTGGAATACTGGCTCGCCTTCATGTAATGGCCTTCATTGCTAAAGATTGGCCGTCCTTGTCGAATTTCTTCTCTGAGAATCGATTCGGTGGTCGGGTCACCGCCGACACTCTCACCCGGCCGAGCGGTACCATCGGTGTCGTCGCATGCGTTGTGTACGCGCTCGACTTGACGATCCACGGTTCGCTGAGCTTCGCGCCTGGCGGCTTCTCTTGCAGCCACCTCTTCTGCGTGCGCCCTTAATCTTTCCTCTATGTTGCCATTTATCCTGTCGGCATCCTGCTGGAGTTCATTCAGTCTTTGACGCAGTCTCGCCGCGTCCTCAGATGCGAGGTCGGCCAGCTCTGGATCTCTCGCGGCATCAAGGGTCTCGTCCACTTCAGTTTGAAGACTTATCCGTTCTCGCTCGATCGCGTCAAGCTCCGACTCCCATCGCGCCAAATCCCTCCTAGTAGCAGGATCGGCCCGAAGCCGACCGACTTCCGCGCTGCGGAACGTGCCTCGCTTCAGGTTTTCGATTGTGCTGGTAAGCTCTCGAAAAGCATCCCTGAGCGCCTGAAACCGCATTTCCATCTGCAGTCCAGCCTCTGGATTTTGCTCGCCAGGCCTTACTTCTGGCGGCCGCTCCTCCGTCCGCGCAGGTTCAGTTCGTGCGGGCTCTGGTGGAGCTTCGCTCTCCGGCACAGGCTCAGTTCGTGCGGGTTCCGGTGGAGCTTCGCCTTCCGGCACAGGCTCAGTTCGTGCGGGTTCTGGTGGAACTTCGCCTTCCGGCACAGGCTCAGTTCGTGCGGGTTCTGGTGGAACTTCGCCCTCCGGCGGCACTCCACCACGTCCGCCTCCCGTGCGCCCACGACCAGGCAGTCGAATGTACTTGCCTAAGCGGGCTAGGAGTCCAGCGAGCAGCATATTTGCTACCAAACCTTTGTCCCAGGGCTGTCCAGTGGCTAGGTTTGTGATAACTGTCAGGACGCCAGTTAACCCAGAAATTATCGCAATTCCCGTGAGGCTCATTGCTAGTGCCGGCCCCATGAGTACTGCGGCACCTGCCAACACTCCTCCAAAAACCGCTCCGATCGCCGCAGCTTTCAGCACTTCCCAGCCTGACACACGCGACCACTCCCAACCTCCGGAAAAGCTTCCGTTCGTTGCCTGACTCACCACCGAGCCTACGGCTGCAGCGATCGCTCCCACCACGGCGAAGGCGGCAACAATTGCTAGACCACCAGTGAGGGTGCCAGCCACGATCAAGGCGATGACTATGACCGCGAGGACCAACCCTACAATCAGCCCAGCCCAGAACCCTGGATCTGAGACCATTTCTTTGAAATCATTCCATTGCCGCTCCCAAAATCCCTGCTGTGCTCTAGTTTCCGCACGGGATTGGGCTTGGTCTATGCGTGTCGGTAATGTAGTGGCAGGCTCACGTGCTTGGTCTGCAGCAGACGTTACCTGTTCGTTTAAATGATTCTGGTAATCAGTCAGGCCTTGTGCGAAACCTTGATCAAGCTGAGTGAGTTGTTCATCCAGGCTGCTGGTTATTTGGTCCACCAGACTGCTCTGAGCTGTCGTGGTATGGGTTACGGTGTTGGCTATCTGGGCACCAATAGCGGTGCCTTGCTGGCCGATCTGTGATTGGGCTTGAGTAAGAAACCCTGATACTTGGTCGTTCACTGACCCTGATGTCGCATCTATTGCACCTACGAGGTCTGCACCAGTCTGTGAAAGGATGTCGACCACTTGTTGAAAGGAATTGTCGACAGTTGTTACTAAGGACTCGTAAGCAGGGTTTATCTGACCGACGATATCTCGTGCTGCGTCGGGTGCAGTTGTCTGACTTATATTCATCTCAGCAATCTGCTGATTTAATTCTGCTAAATTGCTATCTCCAGCCGCGACAGCCTGTTCGCCTTGTTCCTGGAAAGCTGCGATTGCTTGCTGCCCCGCTGTATCAATTTCCAGGTTTTTCTGGGCAATTTGCGCTTGGAGCCGAGTGAGTATGGTGTTTTCAAGAGTCAGAAGCTGTTCCAATAGTTGGGTTTCGAGACCTCCTATCGCTTGATTTCCAGCCACGGTAGTCTGTTGAATTGTACTAGTGGCTTGTTGGTTGGTACTAACTAACTGATCTACGACTTGGGCTTGTCCGGCCCCGAGTTGGAGGGCTGCCTCTTGCCCCTGTTCCCTGATGGCATCTGCCGTGGGTGGGCCGGTCGAGCTTAGCTGGGTCATGGCATCGGACATGCCAGCGGTTATTTTTGATGCGGTGTCAGTGGCAAGTTCGTCGGCAACGTGGGCCTTTGTCTCGGCAATTTCCGACGTGCCTCCTCCTGATCCAGCTTTTGTTTGCCCAATGTGTTCTGCCTCTTGCGCATAACCCTGTATCTTTGACCGTACGTGTTGGGCTGCCTCGTCAGCTGTGTCTAGTGCACGATCCGAATATGTGTTGCCAAGTTCTTGAGCGTGTTCCTGGTGAGAACCGAACGTTGTTTCTGCTTTGGCCAGTGACTCCGCATGTCCCTGGTCGAGCATTTCTTGTTGTGCAGCCGCATCCGTCTGGATTTGGCTCTGGGCTTCAGCAATGACTTGAATGGTCTGCTCACGCGCATTGGCGAAAATTCCGCGAACTGCCTCTGCTTGCCCCTCGCCTGTCCTAAGTAGCATTTGCTGTTGTTCTCGCACATTGGTAGCAATGGTCTGTAAGCCCTGATTAAACCGATCGGCGACTAGCTGGCGCGACGCTGAGGTGGCGGAGGCGATTTCATCGAGAATGAGCTGGGCGCCAGTAGAGCGGGCACCTGGAACAGGGACGGTCGAAGCGGGGAGAACCATCCCTGAAGGGGCCGGAAGTTCGGTGGCTTTCGCTCTTTCTGCAGATGATATCGTTGTAGCTGGCAGGGAGGGTGCGGCTCCAGCTGGCATTGCGGGCAATGTAGCTGCCTTTGAATCCGTGGCTGGCGCATGTGAATATGTGGCCGACGCAGACTCGGGTAATACTGGAGGCGATGAAAGCATAGATGTTCCGGGTTTCCCGGAGGGCTTCAGTTTAGCGGCCGATGGTGGAAGCGTCGCTCTACCAGGCGGCGCCACTGGTACTGGTTGGCGCGTAGAAGGCCGCGCTGGAACAAAACCAGGCGTAGGCAGTTCTTGAGCTTGCTCCGCATCGCGAGCTGCAGCTTGGATTGCTGATGCCGGTCCTTTCACTGTTGACCCTGATGCGGGATGAGACGATTGGGAAGGAGGAGCCGCGACTCCGGTTGCCGTCGTGTTGCTTAAGGGTGGTGGCGTTCTCGGGGACGTCGCCTGTCTGCCTGATGAGCCTGGTACGGGTGCCTGGCGAGAAGATGGGGAAACAGGCGTGGAGTCTGTAGCCAAAGGAGATAGAGCAGATAGGGGTGAGGTCGTTGCCGAGCCAGGTTCGCCAGAGCCTTGTTTATTATGAGGCTTGGTAGGTGGTTCTGGAGCACGGCGTTTCTCAATGCTATCGGCGAAAGGAGGAGAGGAAAGGGAGGAGCGATCTAGTGCAAAAGAATTATCTGTGTGGTGTGTGGTCACCTGCCGAGCGACTGGTTCTTCTTGAGCATAAGCCTCCCGCTCAAGCGGATCCGTCGGCTCGCTGATCGTTGCCTCGCGAGAGGAAATGTGTGGGACCCTCCCTTCATCGTTCTGCACGACGTGGGTCAACTCATGGGCGAGCACGCGATCGCCGGATGTTGTGCCGGGGGCGTAGACGCCGTTGGCGAAGTAAATGTCCGATCCCGCCGTGAAGGCTTCGGCCTGGATCCGACGTGCGGCCTGGTGTTCTTGGGCACCTGTGTGGATACGGACATGGTCTAACGGATGATCGAGGGCCTGTTCAAAGGCGACGCGATGGTGGGGCGGCAGGGGCATGCCGTTACCCGGCGGAATGAGAGACTCTGTGGATGTCGGGGGCTCCTCAACTGAAGCTATTCCGACGGACTGCTCAGACGGATCCGGCTGTGCCTGATCACCTTCGAGTCGAGCGACCATGCGTTGGACATGGGCGTTGCCATAGTGGCGCTGAGCGTTGAGGAGAAGATCCGTGCGGTGGGAGGAACTGAGGCGCCGAACGACGCGAGACAAGTTACCAGGCGAGGTGTTGGAGGTGTCGCCAGCGGCAGACCGGAAGAGCACGGCATCGACATAACCACGCGGTGCATACTCATGCTCATGTCGCGGGCGGTCTTCGGTCTTCTGTTTGACTCGCGTTGGTTCCGCAACTTTTGTAGTTGAGGTATCACCCATAATCAGCCGTTACTGGAGTTTGTCATTGGGTATCCGCTTCAACGCAGACTAGCGGCTGGCGCTGGAAACAGAGTCTTTGTGATGTCACGTCAACTTAGCCACATACAGGATCAGGCAATTGAGCCCATTTGATATTCGCTCCAGCCTCTAATAACTGGGCCAATTGTGCACCATTGAGTGTACGTAGTAATGACTGCTGTCCTTCAACCTGACTCAATACACGACCGTCACCATAGACCAAAGTCCGATCGTCAGGACGACCTTGTTCGTGCCAGAGGATATCCACAAGCAACATATCAGCCGTTAGGTTGTGCGGGACAGCACTAGGTATAGGCGAGCTCCCTGCAAGTGCTTGTTGAGGGTTGAAGATCGCTTGCAATAGCGGGCGCAGTTCTACAACAGCCGACGCATCGCAATTGACGTTGCGTTGCTGCATCGTCCCACCCACCCACACTCGCCAGATAGAACTCGAAGGCGCAAGCTTGCGGAGTTCGCTTAACCGACGGAAGAGAGTTTCAAGCGCTGGTACAGTGGTGACTGGATAGCCCTCAACCTTGACTTCATAGCGTGTTCCTTTCAGCCAGACTCGCCACGTCTGCGTTCCACCATCGTGAACTGTACCTGATGGGGCGTAGCGCTGCTGTAGACTGGGGAAGTCGGCAGACTGGATGGCTGCCGACAGTTCATTCAACTCGTTTGCGCTGTAGGTCATCACCGTGCGCCAAGCCAGTGGCACTCTACGGGTACTATTCTTGCCATCAGGCGCAACGTCGATCTGGGTGTCGCTGAGGGAATCGTATCGTCCGTCGGTATAGACCCGAATGCCAGTTGAACTGCTTTGAGACCGGTCAATAATCATCTCCAGCAGAAAATCTGCTTCTGATATTGAGGGAGCTTTCATTGTCTGCCTATCTCCTTTCCCGCAGCCTGCTGCCAGGATGGCAAGCGCAGTCATCGGCATTAGCAAATAGATCATAACAAGCAAGGAGCAATACACTGTCCATCGCTTGTCAGTCATGGTCCAGTTGTCCCTCCTCCGCTAGGCGGAGTTGGACGTGGACGGCGTGCGCCTAGAGCCCATTCTTGGATATCAGTCAATTCCACAAGTGCAGCGTGGAAGGTAGCATAATGCTGAGGGCGCACAGCATTGCCAAGGGACATGATACCTCCATTGTTTTGATTGATTGCCCCTGGCAGGTGAGCACCGCTCGCGTCAGTCATATTCTTCACCATCGCATCATGGCTGGCCGCCGTGCCGGTCGGGCCACCAGTTCCAGTGATGCCCCCTGGCCCCGGATCCACTGCGTACTCATCACCAAGCCCGAAGGCATGGCCAAACTCGTGATTGGCGAGCACCTGACGCTGACCACCATCAATAATCAAATCCACTCGCCGGTCCTTCTGTTGACCCACTTCGGTGGTGGCAGTTTGATCAGCATCAGCCTCCCCACGATTATCATCGGAGACACGAGTGACAATGTTCGTAAATCCATTGCTCGTAAGAAAATCTCGCACCCGATTGGCTCGTCGCTGCGCTAAGTCGAGGTTATATGTCGTACTCCCTGGGGCACTAGCATGAGCTTCAAGAACAATCCGAGCTCCGCTGCTGCGCGGATCGAGAGTACCATCGGGTTGAAACGCTTCGCGAAAGCGAGTGACTACTCGTCGGAGGGTGTTTTGGGTAGCAACAGTGAGGGTGTCGCTATTGTGGTCGAATGATACCGTCTCGCGCAAGAAGTTCGTGTCAGGGCGCGGCCCCAGGTCGGTACTTGCCAGAGTCATAGTTTGATCGAACGGGTCGTTGGCGGCACCTCCACCAGTCACCGAGAAGCCTCCCTGAGTATAAAGATTTTCAGTAGGAGGCGTCTTAATAGAGTCAATCGCTAAATGATCATTTTCGGCGCGAGCACCCTCGTGCACCTCAACATCAGCTTGTACTCGTGCGCCTAGCCACTCCCATTGAGGTTTATTGATGAAAAACTCATGCTGCCCACCCCACGCGGTCTGTATCGTGTTCTCAAGCTGGTTGAGCCAAGGGATCTTCTCAGCATCCACCCATTGATACTGAGCGATGAAAGCCGCGCGCCGAGCCGCGGGTAAAGCGAGAGCACGATTGGCTACATTTTGGAAGGTAGCGTTCACTGGAGTGACTGTAGCACCACTGACAGTGAGTGCATCTTTGAAATTTACGGCAGCACGCAATACTACACGCATTACTCCAGCGGCTGGGTCGTAGGTCACCTCGAAGCCCCCACCACCCGGCGTCACATTCTTCGGCCCGAAAAGACCATGATCGCGAAAAGCATCGGCTCGCCCAAGATTTGCATCAAAGGAGCTCTCAAGCCCAATACCTTCGGCTATATCGTGCCCCAGAGTTGATAGCCACGATCCGACTGGTCCGCGCTGTATCAGGTCACGCTGAAGGTCTTCACTTTGCCGAGGCTTCTTTCTCGCTCCAGCTAATGAATCACTCGTATTCGTTTGCTGCACAACATGTGTCAATTCATGCGCAGTCAAGTCTAAATCGGACGGTGATTTGCCGGCGCCATAATAGATGTCTTGCCCTACAGTGAAAGCTTGGGCACTCAAGGCGCGGTTCAGGTGCACGGAGTCGCTGCCGGTATGGACGCGGACGCCCGAGAAATCCGCCCCAAAGCGTGGCTCCATGAAGTCTCGTACGTGATCAGGGAGTGGACTGCCGTTCCCACTGGTTTGGCTTAGCTGTTGCTCAATTTCCGCACCTGTCTGCACAGGGCTTGCTGCACTGGCTGGTTGGAGTATCGATCTCGTTTGTGCCGTGGGGTGCTTGTCTTCATCAGGGGCGTTGTCCCGGTGCACCACGGTGCTGCTAAGCGGCTTCATCTGGACCGGCGTTTTGTCTTTTTCTTCGTCGGGAGCTGGGAGACGTTGGATGGGCAGATCTTCTTCCTTCTTTTCCTCATCGGGGCCCATCTGCCGCTGAACGAGCGGGGTGATGCTCTCCGCTAGGGTCTTCATCTGTACTGATTTCTGGTCTTTGTCTTCTTCCGGAAGCGTTTGACGCTGAACCGCTGGCGTCGCCTCGGCTGACGGCATGGTCACGACATGCTTGGCGACCCGGTCCGCTTCCTGTTCGTAGGCGTCCCCAGGGTGACTCACTTCCAATTTGGTCTGGAGTAGGCGACCAGTGGCGCGGTTCCCAATGGTGTGTTGGAGATGGAGGACCTGGTCATTCACATGGGGAGACGTGCGATGAGGCGTGCCGGATGCGTCCGCTTCCTTTTTCTTCAGAATGTGTCTGGACTGCGATTCCAATTCATGTTCCATACAGAGACCTCTTGTTCTCTCCAGATAGGCAGACGTATTTCGCCGCACGGTGTTGGAAGCGCATCTTCTCTAAAAGGCTTGTCTTGAAGGGAGCAAGAATGGTGCTCACAGTATTCTCCATCCACCCGCTCGTGGGGCGATCCACTTCTACGGTAACCTCACAAATGTTTTGATTGTTTGATTGTATGCGCCAGCACCTCCGGCAGAAATTCACACGAATAGCGTCTGCGTCGCATCGTTCTGTCACATCACCTTGCCCATGTGACAGGGCTGTGACAGTCGGTGTGACACTCAGTCATTTCAAGCCGTCTCGTGAGGGTTCTCTCATTATCTCGACCGGTTGATACCACGCATAGCTGCTTTCCTGATCTGTAAAGCGACCAGGATCTGTCACATCCCTTTGTCACATCGTCTTCCCGGTGGATGGCGCGCGATCTGTTGGGTCACATGCAGGAAGAGCGGTTCTGTCGCGCCATCTCACGTGCGAAGGACGTTTTAAATACGTACGGCCTGTCTCTTGCAGTTTACCCGATCACATCGGCTTCACGAGTGGTTCGAGTGAGCCCGTGCTTGTCATGAAATGAGTACGCATGGCGTCAGAGTTCCCAGACCGACCAGGCAATGAGGGAGTGGTGGGGCGATATGCGAACTACTTTGAGATCGGGCAGAACGCCGGCGAAGTTATCTTCGATTTCGGACAAGCCTATTCGAAGTCGCATGAGCGGCAGGTTCACACCCGTATCGTCACGAGTCCTCCGTATGCCAAAGCGCTGCTGCGCCTCCTCGAACAAGCGATCGAGCGTCATGAACAGGTCTACGGTGACATTCGTGAAGAATGAACAGATGGCAATGGATGAGCACGTGAGAGAACTGCTCAAACCCCATAACAGCGGCCTGCGGAGCAGCGGACCCTATGCGAGTTCGCACGAACATCTGTTGGCTCATATCGCTCGGCTTGATCTTCTCGTTCGGTTGTGTCTCACGCGAGTGCGTTCGGACAGACAGGGTGAAGGTGATTTGAAGGGACTCTATATTTCCGATGCCGAAGTCGACGCGTTGCTCCAGCAGAAGATCGGTGCTCCTCTCTGGTGGGAGATTCCCGACACTTCTGACTCTATCGAGACGAAGAGAGTGGTGGAGAGTCTGGGGCGCGAGATTGATGCACGAGCTGCCGCCAGCCGGCATGGAGGATTGAGGTTGCGCCTGGAAGCACTGTGTGAAGAGCTCGCCTTGACCTCCTTTGACCGTGATGTCTTGCTGCTGGCGATGGCGCCTGAGCTCGATACACGGTACGAGCGCTTATATGCATACCTCCAAGATGATGTGACAAGGAAAAAACCGACGATCGATCTGCTGCTGAACCTGCTCTGCGCGACGGTGCGTGAAAAGCTGGAATATCGGGCCCGTTTCAATCGGTCGGCACCTCTGGTGCGAGGGCACCTGGTGAAGGTAGTCGAGGATCCCGGTTATACCCACCCACCGTTCATAAGCCGATACGTAAAGGTTGATGAACGGATCATCAATTATCTGTTGGAAGCGGATGAACTGGACCCTGGTCTCGCCGGATATGCCGAATATCTAGCGCCGCGAGCCGAACTCGCCACGCTATCGTTTGATTCCGACGTGACGCAACGGTTGCAGAGGCTTGTTGATCAGGCGAATCGGTGCCACGCTCCGCTCGTTTTCTATTTCGAGGGTGGATACGGAGTCGGTAAGCAGTCCGTCGCCGAAGGTTTGTGCCGTACGGTGGAGCAAGGACTTCTCATGCTGGACCTCCGGCGAGTGGCCCTGGCGGATCGGTCCGTGGGTGAAACCGTTCTTCAGGCAGCTTGTCGTGAAGCCCGCCTTCGCAAGGCCGCCCTCTACTGCCGAGAGTTCGATCTGTTCTTGGCCGAGGAGAAGCGGCTCTGGTTGGAAACCTTCCTCGCAGTGTTGGACACACACCGAGGGGTGACCTTTCTCGCGGGCGCGCTTCCCTGGGAGCCGATCGATGCGCTCCATGCTGTGCCGTTTATCCGTGTTCCATTCGGTCGGCCACGGTTTGCGGAACGTGTGCGGCTGTGGGGAACAACGCTCTCGACCTATGGGGTGAACAATGGGGTCTTAGACGTCAACGAACTGGCCAACAAGTTCCATCTGAGTGGTGGGCAAATTGAAGACTCCACGGTGACGGCTCGCAACATCGCGCTCTTGCGCGATCCTGAGAACCCCCAACCGACGATGTCTGACTTCATAGCGGCCTGCCGGCTGCAATCGCAACGCAAACTCTCGACGTTGGCTCGTAAGATTCAGCCTCATTATCGGTGGGACGACATCATTTTGCCGACGGATCGGCTTCAACAGCTGCGGGAAATCTGTAATCAAGCCAAGCACCGAGCCCTCGTCTATGAGCAGTGGGGGTTCGACAAGAAACTCTCTCTGGGTAAGGGCCTGACGATGCTATTTGCCGGCCCCTCAGGAACAGGCAAAACGATGGCGGCAGACATCCTGGCCCATGAATTGGCTTTGGATCTCTACAAGATCGATCTCTCGATGGTCGTGAGTAAATACATCGGCGAAACGGAAAAGAACTTGGCGAGCATTTTTAATGAAGCGGCACACAGCAACGCCATCTTGTTTTTCGATGAAGCCGACGCGCTGTTCGGAAAACGCAGCGAGGTTCGGGATGCACATGATCGGTACGCGAACATCGAAGTCGGATTTCTGCTTCAAAAGATGGAAGAATACGAAGGTATCGTGATTCTGGCCACGAACTTCCGGAAGAACATGGATGATGCCTTCGTGCGTCGTTTGCAATGCACGGTCGAGTTTCCCTTTCCCTCGGTTGAAGATCGACTTCGGATTTGGCAGGGACTGTGGCCGTTGGAAACGCCCCGCTGTCCGGATCTCAATTTCGACTTTATGGCGAGCCAATTCGAGGTTTCGGGAGGCCATATCCGGAATGTTGCATTGGCTGCGACCTTCCTGGCGGCGGAGGACCAAGCTCCCGTCAGCATGACGCATTTACTCGCAGCGGCCCGTCGCGAATACCAAAAGATCGGGAAGGTCATCATGGAAGGGGACTTCGCATTGCCGGACCAGGGAGGAGACCAGCACGCGTCATGATCGACGATTTGGACAAGACGCTCGAGACGCTCCTTAAGAAGGAGCTGCCCAGGGAACTTGTCGAGCAAGTCTCGATCACCTTTGCCTCGCCGGATGAGCAATTTCCTCCTTCTTCCGTGAGTCTACCCGCGATTGATCTGTTTCTGTATGACGTCCGGGAGAACCGAAACCTGCGAACGAACGAATGGATTCTCGAGACCAATGGTGACGGAACTGGCAGGAAGCGGCTGGCTCCGGTTCGGGTCGACTGTTCCTATCTCATTACCGCCTGGGCCAATGCCTCGTCACAGAAGGCGGCGCAGGAGGAGCATGGGCTGTTGGGGGAAGTGATGCGAGTGGTTCTCCGGCATCCCATCATCGGATCTGAATTCTTGCAAGGAGAGCTGCGTGGGCAAGAGCCGGATATGCCTGCGGTGTCGATTCAACCCGGACATCTGCAGAGTTTGGCGGAGTTCTGGCAGGCCCTCGGCGGCAAACCGAAAGCGGCATTGAATTACACCGTGACGCTGGCGTTGGAGCCGTTTAAGCCGGTAAGTGTTGGGAAACTTGTCACGGGGAAAGGACTACAGTTCGGCGACTCTCAACAGGAGCAGACAGGATGAAGACTCAGTGGGGGCAGGTGCGCCACCGCGTCGCGATCGGTGGACGAGTGCTGGATGGAAAAACACAACGACCGGTGTCCGGAGCCATCGTGCTGCTGACGGACGTACCGGATGAATTCAAGAGTCGTTGTGCCGCGAGCCGCGATGCCGCGAAACAGTCTGGCGCGAACCGTGTTCGACGACTCGATGAGGCGAGTACATCTCCCTTAGGGCACTACTACTTCTGTGATCTGCCGACGGGAAGGTACGAGCTCAAGGCAAGCAGTTGTGGGCGTAGCCCATTGATAGGAACAGGGAAGGCAAACGTGAAAGCTGACCAAAACGGTCGTGTGGAGATGGCAATACTGGATCTGGTTCTCAAAGAATCAAAGTAAGGAGCATCTCGTTCCAGGGTCGCATCGGAGCATGGGGTATTTGGTCGTGAACCATATAACTAAGGAGATCATGCGATGGCAACGTATCTGTCCCCTGGTGTCTATGTCGAAGAGATACCCTCAGAGATCAAGCCGATTGCTGGTGTCGGGACGAGCACAGGAGGGTTCATCGGCTTCTTCGGTGACGAAATACAAGTTCCCAAGCCGAACCCCAAATACGATCCCACGAAGGAGCTTACCGAAGCGAAACCCCTCACGGCTCCAGAATCTCAGAAAGGCGAGATCTCCAAGATCGAGGGCACGGTGTATACGGTGAAGGATTTGGCCTCATCGATAGAGTACCAGTCTGACGCCAGTACGGAGGTCGAGGCAAATTTGCGAGTCAAGAACCGGGTTGAGTACACGCTGAACACTGGGAAAACGGCTTTGGCAACGATTAAGAAGCCAGCCTCAGCAGCAGCTACGGCCTCGCTTGCAGACGGCAATAAGCCCTACGTCCTCGAAACGTTTAAGCCTCGCCCAGCCGGGGAAGTGGTGTTGTGCACGAATTTTACGGAGTTTAGGCAGGCCTTCGGCAACTTCTCCACTGATCCGGGGCACAGTCATCTCGCCTATGGCGTGTACGGGTTCTTTCAAAACGGCGGCACGCGTTGTTGGGTCGCGCGCGAAAAAGCCGAGAGCGCGGTACAGACGATTTTGGATAAGTTCGAAGCCATCGACGAAATCGCCGTCGTGGCAACCCCTGGGTGCACGAATGCGGCAACCTGGGATGCCGTCATCACGCACTGCGAGAAACTCAATGATCGGTTTGCCGTCCTCGATACGCCCGAGCATGTCGGGGATGGTGAGGTTCCTAAACTTGATTTGTTCACCAACGAACAGGATCGGAAACGGCATGTCCCGAGAGATTCAAAGAACGCTGCGATCTATTTTCCCTGGATTCTTGCCGCGGACTTCGTGAAGGCCATCCAAGAGCCGACCGGAGAAGCTCGGAGGTATGTTCCCCCTAGCGGGCACGTGGCCGGGATCTATGCCCGTGTTGATCAAGAGCGTGGAGTCCATAAGGCCCCAGCGAATGAAGTGCTCCGCGGTGCGCTCGATCTGCGCTATTACATCAGCAAGGCTCATCAGGAGAGCTTGAATCCGATCGGCATTAATTGTATTCGAGATTTGAACGGTGCCATTCGTGTATGGGGGGCCAGGACGGCGGGTGGTGCTCGCAATACTGAATTTGCGTACGTGAACATTCGCCGCACGTTCCTCTATCTCATGGAGTCCATTGATGAGGGCACTCAATGGGTGGTGTTTGAGCCGAATGATGAGATGTTATGGGCGAAATTAAAGCGCAACATAACGGCATTCTTGACCAATGTATGGCGAGACGGAGCGCTCTTCGGAAGCACGCCACAAGAGGCGTTCTATGTGAAGTGTGACAAGGAGACCAATCCACCGGAAATTCGTGAACAAGGCCAAGTGGTGACTGAAATAGGAGTGGCCCTGACGAGACCGGCTGAATTTGTGATCTTCCATATGAGCCAGTGGGCAGGCTCTCAGAAGCAGTAATTGTGTAGGGGCATGGATGGTCGGTTGAGAGATGAGAGATGAGAGATGAGAGATGAGAGATGAGAGATGAGAGATGAGAGATGAGAGATGAGAGATGAGAGATGAGAGATGAGAGATGAGAGATGAGAGATGAGAGATGAGAGGCATGGCTAGTTACATCACGCCGGGACTGTACTGGGACACCTATTCGCCGTCCCGGTCGGTATCGCAATTTAGAACCGGAGTGCCGGTATTTATTGGATATGCGAAGCCGCGTCAGCCACCTGAACAAAATGAGCACACGCACCCTACGCCGAAACGGCCGTCTCAACCACCGAGGCAGAAGAATCCATGGAGTTGCTTGGCTGCCTGGGAGGGATTCGAATTGCATTTTGAACCCGGCGAGCAGCATACCTACTTAGCTCACGCCGTGCGAGGGTTTTTTGCGAATGGTGGGAGAGAGTGCTACGTGATTCCGCTTGAAATCCCGAAAGAGGGCGGTTGCACTCCGAAACGGGCACAAGAGGCGTTGGCTGACGCCCTTGAGACGTCGAGCCAATTAGATGTGATCGATCTCGTCTGTGCACCGGACATCATGAGTCGTCTCTCCTTGGGCGAGCAGGCAGACTCAACCGTGATCAAGAGAATGCAGGACCTCGTTCTAGCCCATTGCACGAATCAGGGGGATCGGTTCGCGATCCTCGATGCCCCTCAGGGGTTGAGCAAGGAGCAGATTGTGGAAGCCCGCCGCGGCTTGGTCAGTGAAAACGGAGCGATGTACTTCCCGTGGTGCTATGTTGAAGGCAGCGGTGAGCCGGTGCCTCCTTGCGGGCATATTGCGGGAATCTACGCTCGTAGCGATCAGAAGATCGGAGTCTTCAAGGCACCCGCGAACGAACTCATCGAGGGAGTCGTGAATCTAACCGTGCAGCTGACTGATCAGGACCAAGGGCCGCTCAATGAACTCGGTATCAACTGTTTGCGAGTTCTCAGGGGAGGGGCCCGTGTGTGGGGTGCCCGCACGCTCAGCGCCATCTCAGAATGGACGTATATCAGCGTGCGACGGTTGTTCATCACCTTAGCACGTTGGATAAGGCAGTATCAGGTTCATGTGTGCTTCGAGCCTCACACGGAAGCGCTGTGGGCTCGGATCGAGCGTGATGTGACGGTGTATCTGAATGAGCTCTTTCAACGAGGAGCCTTGAAAGGGGCGGTGCCGACCGAAGCATTCTATGTGAAGTGCAATGCGGAGACTAATTATGCGGTGAGACGTGAGCTTGGGCAAGTGGTCGTCGAAGTGGGACTGTGCCCGCGAGTGCCTGGTGAATTTATCGTGGTTCAATTGTTCCAGAAACCTGACGGTATCAACCTCGTCGGGATACCAGAGCCCGACCATACGTCATTATAAGGAGAACACTATATGGCTACCGGTGATCGTAAGGACCCCTATGTTAGCTGTCAATTTCTCGTTGAGATCGATGGAGTTACGAAATTAGGATTTCGGGAATGTTCTGGGCTCGATTCCGCCCAGGATCCCGTTGAATATCGTGAAGGTAATGAAGGGCCTACCGTACGCAAACTGCCCGGCTTGACCAAGTATTCGAACATCTCCCTCAAGCGAGGCGTGACGGACGACACCCAGATTTGCAAATGGCGGGAAAACGCGAGCGAGGGAAAGATCGAGCGGAAGAATGGCTCCATTATCTTGCTGGATCATGAACGGAAGGAAAAGGTGAGGTGGAATTTTGTGAATGCCTGGCCAACCAAATGGACCGGCCCGACGTTTAATGCTACGGCGAACGAGGTGGCTATCGAACAGCTGGATCTTGCGCATGAAGGAGTGAAGCGCGCATGACACCTCAGATTGACTTTTCATTCTCACTTCCACGCGGCTATCAGGATCCCGATGGGATCGTTCATCGTGAAGGTATGATGCGGTTGGCGACGGCCAACGATGAAATTTTGCCTCTGAAGGATCCGCGAGTGCAGGCCAACCCCGCCTATTTAGTCGTGATTCTCCTGTCGCGCGTGATCACGAAATTAGGGGACCTCACCCATATCAATCCGAAGGTGATTGAAGGGTTGTATTCCGTGGATTTGGCCTACTTGCAAGACTTCTATCGACGGATCAACGAGGACGGCCACAATCTGATGGATGTGGAGTGCCCCCATTGTCATGTGAATTTTCGACTGGAGATGTCGTTCCTGGGGGGAGCCTTGGCTACCCCTCCGAGCGCTTAGCGGAGGAGGTAGCGTATCTCTCGTACCACTTCCATTGGCCGGCAGGTGAAGTCTTATCGTTGGATCATCATGAACGGAAACGCTGGGTGGCCGAAATCATCAAGATCAATCAGCGGTTGAATGAACCGGAATAGAGGGGACTACTCATCGTGCCTGCGCGTACTCGAAATGCGGATCCCTATTTAGCCGCACGGTTTACTGTCGAAATCGATGGACGGATCATTGCTGGATTCAGTGAGGTCAATGGGCTTCAAGTGGAAATCGAGTCAGAGGAGTATCAAGAGGGCGGGCTCAATGATTACGTGCACCACTTTTCAGGAAAGGTTCGATATCCGTCGCGGATCGTCCTCAAACGTGGCTTTGCCGACAATCGAGCCATCTGGGATTGGCAGAGTAAGGTGATGCAAGGACAGGTGCAGCGAAAAAATGTGTCGATCATTCTGCAAGATGAGCAAGGGAGTGAGAAGGCGAGATGGAATGTTGCCCAAGCGCTCCCTGTAAAATGGTCGGGACCAGATTTTCGTGCATCTGCAGCCGAGGTAGCTGTCGAGACTCTTGAGCTCGTTCATTGTGGCTTTAGTCGAGCCTAAGTGGAGGCCGCGTGGCAACCATTGACTTCGAAAACGTACAGGGCCGATCCAGCGCTGGAGTCGGTCACGAACCGAACAGGGGGTTTGATTTAGGCAGCCAATTGTGGCGGCGTCATCTCAGCCCTGGTCTTATCACCCATGCGCAGTCATCGAGGATTTGGCGTCAGGCCACTCAGGTCGGACGGACTCCAGTTGTTGATCACATCAGTGCGCGCTACGGGACTGATAGTTCCACCTTCAGAACCTGGGACAGTCTTCCGTTTGTGATGGCGAAACGGAAGCTGCACATCGTGTCACGTGCGATCCCTGACGTCGATTCCATGCCCGGTCCATCGATGACATCTCAATTTGACGGTCTTGCGGCGGATCACGACCATGCTGAACCTGCGCAAGAGGTTCCCACAGCACAATCTACCTTACGGACTGGCCTTGACCCGTCCACGTCTACTGTTCCACCGACTATTTATCGACGCGTGAAGCCGGTTGGGTCAGACGATGGGATATCCTCTCAGAGAGGTACGCTCAGACTACAGGGACAGCGCGAAGCGCATTTCGATGAGGGGCCGACCTCTCCGGGCCAGCTATTAACCGCGCATGAGCCCTTCGGTACCGGTCAATGTGGTTCTCCCCACCCGATTGTAGTTCATCCTCCAGGACACGTGAGTGATTCAGCCTCAATCTTGAGACGTCAACAGAACGACCTCAACTCGGCTGCATTGCCTCTCCAGGGCCTTGTTCCGGTCCGTGACGCTTTCGTAAGTAAGAGACCAGCGGACGTAGCAGATCAGTCCAGTGAGCAGCTCGAATCAAGCGTTGTGAAGCAAAGCCATGCCAAATTTGGAGTGATGAGTCCTGTGACTGCAACGAGTCGCGATCAGCAGAGGTCTGGAATGAAAGAAACGCTCCAGCCCATGCCCAGCGTCCTCAGACGAGTCACGGCATCGTCGGCGAGTGGTCTGGAGGGGACTCAACTGGCATTGCAGCCACCCATCATGCGACGGGTATTGTTTAAGACGGCGGCACCTGCTTCAGAAGAGTCTTCAACTCGCATTCCACCGGGGAATTTCGCCGGTGCGCATGGTTCAACCGACGGAGTGTCGGACACACGTGGGCCTTCTGAGGATTCCCCGCGTCTGATCCGGACGTTAGCGTCGAACGATGGACCGAGCCGTAGTCCTGAATCGCCGTTGGATCTTGCGCTGCCTCACGTAGAAGCCATGCGGCCACCCATGCCGTTGCAGGTCGCCTCTGCGAATGCACCCATTGTTCGCTCTCCATTGCCAATGGGTGCACTTGCCACACCGACTGTCCTTCGGAAGGTCCAGCGAATCATTGCGCCTCGTCTTGGATCGGACATCCAGGTTGATTCTCTATCGGGCAATCGGAGGGGTGATGCGGAGGATTCGCGTTCAACAAGTCTTGCAGGCGATGCGGCTTCTTTCCATAACGGTGCAGGACACTCGTCCATGAACGGCGACAGTTTCTCGGGTAGCGCACGATCTAGTGTGACATCGCTCCCTTCTTTGGTTCATGTCGCAGGACCCGTTCGGCCTCATACCGGTCCTCCTACAATTGTGTGGAGAAGTCCCCTGAGTGGTGTGACACATCGTGCTGATCCATTCGAAAACAGAGCCGCTGATTCCTACGTGCCTGGATCTGTGGCGCACGGATCAAGGTCTTTCCTTGCCAGACAAGTGGTTGGTCCTGGCGTGGTATCGGAAACTCGCTCTGGCGCGGCATTCATGAATGAGAGTCCCGCTCAGGTTGGGACGGCGCAATCCGTGAGTTCGCTGAACATTGCCGAGATGGCCGAGCAGGTCAGCCGCCTCATGACTCGACGGCTAACTGCGGAGCGAGAACGCCGAGGAAGGTAACCATAACGATCATGGGCGATCTGGCCAAGCTGACGATCAAACCTGAAAAAGGCGCCGAAATTCGGGTGATGTTTAACCCAAACTCCTATTCGATCTCAAAATCCGTGACGTGGAGTGCTGCGGGAGCCTCTGGCTCTGGCTCCGAAACAAGACGAGAAGTCAATGCCCCGCCTCTTCAGTTCGGTGGGGGAGGGAGCCGCCAGCTGAGTATGGAACTGTTTTTCGACGTGACAGAGCAATCCGGTGCGGATGTGCGAGAGAAAACGGACCAAATCGCACGGTTGACGTTGATCAACCGAGAGCTGAAGACACGGCCGCCGTGGTGCGTGATCTCATGGGGTGCGACGAAGGGAGATTTCCCGTTCAAGGGAGTCGTGACCAGTTTGACGCAAAAATTTACCTTGTTCTCCTCTTCAGGCACACCAATCAGGGCTACTCTGAACGTGACGTTTACCGAGTATCTCGATCCTGAAGAAGACAAACGGCAGACGGATCCGGATTACACCACCTGGCTTGTCAAACACGGCGATAACCTCAGCAACGTGGCGTCCCAAGTCTACGGGAACCCTTCTCTGTGGCGTGCGATCGCTGAATATAACGACATCGATGATCCGTTTAGTCTAGAAACTGGGCAGAGGCTGCGCATACCTGACGTGCGAGCATAGGAGTATCTCGATGGCGGGCCTCAGTGGGAGACAACTACTATCGCCGGCGTTTGAGGTGCTGATAAACGGTCAGCGGTTGCCTCAGGCAGATTGTGCCTATGTGTCGGAGCTCGAAGTCGATGTAAGTGTGACGCTCCCCAGTATGTTTACCCTGGCTCTCGGCGGCGCCGACACCCAACGCGAAGATGTACCCTGGTTGGACGAGGAGAGGTTTGCGATTGGCCGATCCATTGAAGTGAAACTTGGGTATGAGAACGAATTGTCATCCGTGCTTAAAGGGGAAATCACCTGCTTAGAGTCGGAATTTTCAACGGCTCATCGAGCCGTCCTCCGTGTGAGCGGATACGATCGTCGTCATCGTCTGATGCGAGGAACAAAGACGCGTACCTTCGTCCAGATGAAGGACAGTGATATTGCTGGGCAAATTGCCTCAGAGGCCAACTTGAGGCCGGATGTTGTCGACTCGAAGATCAGGCATGACTATCTGTTGCAGAACAACCAAACCAACATGGAATTTCTCGGGGAACGGGCCCGGTTGATTCACTATGAATTGAGTGTTGACGACAGGACCTTACATTTCCGTCCAGTGGCCAACACGGATCGAGAGGCGGTGAAGTTGACCATGGAGCGTGATCTTCTGGCCTTCTATCCGCGCCTCTCATCTTGTCAGCAGGTCAGTACTGTCACCGTCCGCGGCTGGAACCCAAAGGACAAACGGAAAATCATCGGACACGCTGGTTCCGGCGATGAAGAGTCCCGTATGGGAGGGGAACATAGTGATACGAGCAGTGTCCCTACCGCGTTCGGACGGCAGGAAACTATGGTGGTGGACCGGCCGGTCATGACCCAAGAAGAGGCAGACGCGCTGGCGAAGAGCCGATACAACAAGATAGGTCTCACCCTTATTCGTGGAGACGGGATCTGCTGGGGACGGCCTGACTTACATCCGGGTACCGTCATTAAAGTCGAAGGAGTAGGGAAACGCTTTGGCGGTCAGTACTACGTGACCTCCGTTGTTCATCGCTATTCGCCGCATCGTGGCTATCATACTCATTTTGAGTTCGAACGGAATGCGTCATGACCAGACAGCTCTTTGATGTCCTCGATCTTGATGACGGGCAAGGTGCCAGGCAGTTGCCGGGAGTCGTCGTCGGAATTGTCACCAATAATCAGGACCCTGACGGGATGGGCCGGATTAAGGTGAAATTTCCGTGGCTAAACGATGAGGACGAGAGCTACTGGACTCGAGTGTGCACCCTCATGGCAGGTAAGGACCGTGGCGTGTACTTTTTGCCGGAGGTCGGTGATGAAGTCTTGGTCGCATTCGAGCACGGCGATAGGCGATTTCCCTACGTCTTGGGTTCATTATGGAATGGGCAAGATACGCCGCCGACGACGAATAACAATGGGAAGAATGATCTGCGACTGATCACGTCCAGGAGCGGCCATGTGATCCGTTTGAACGACGAAGACGGCAAGGAAACCGTTGAAATAATCGATAAGAACAACAACAGCCTGCTTTTTGATTCGTCCAACAATACCATCAAGATTACAGCGCAACAAGATCTGACGCTCTCGGCATCCCAGGGGACCATCACCCTGGACGCGCGGACTATTGAAATAAAGTCTTCAACTCAGACGACCCTGCAGGCCGGCTCGACTATGGATGTCAAGGCCAATGCAACCATGAGTGTCAAAGGCGCGACGGTCAACATTAACTGAGACTGTCTTCATGGGATAACCGATGAGTGTGTAGATGACGGCACAATTGTTTTTCAGGGTGAGCGACATATGGCGAAGACTTTTTTAGGCGTTGGATGCGGATTCCCAATCCTCGAACGACAGGACGCGCACGTCGGTTGTCGTCTGGCGGAGTATGAAAACAGCGTTGCGGTCGCCATTAGGTTGATCCTGTCTACTGCTAAGGGTGAGCGAGTCATGCGGCCGGACTTCGGCTGCGGGATTCATGACTTAGTGTTCGCCGTGACGAACCAGGCCACCTGTGACCGTGCCGCAGCGGAGGTGCGTGAGGCGTTAACTCGCTGGGAGCCACGGCTTGACGTCGAGAATGTCCGTGCGTGGCCCTCTGAAGAGGGGACGACACTCTTCATTCATGTGCGCTACCAGGTTCGAGCGACCAACAACGTATTCAACTTGGTGTATCCGTTTTATTTGGAAGGCCATGCTTGACCTACTGAATGATGTCCCGCTGGTGGATCAGCGCGATAGTGAGGCTATCTCTTTGCAGGTAAGGCAGTTGCTACGCCAGCGCATCCCCGATTTGAAGCCCAGTGAAGTGTCCGATGCCTTGATTGCTGTGTTCGCTCGGTACTCCGAGATCTTGATTGAACACATCAACCGTGCGCCTCACAAGGCGTTGTTGACGTACGTGAATCTGTTCGGCATGTCGCCCCAACCCCCTCAATCGGCCCGAGTTCCCCTGACGTTCATCGTCACACCGAAATGCACAGAGGTCGTGACTGTTCCAAAACTGACCAAAGTGGCTGGGTCTACATCAGATGATAAAGGGCAACCTGTTGTTTTTGAAACTGAGTCCGATCTGTATGTGCTGCCACTCAGCCTTGTGGCGGTCATGAGTCGAGATCCACGACGAGATGGCTACGGGAACCATTCGCAGCTGGCAGGCACAGTGGTTTCATCGGCAGAACCGTTGTTTGAGGCAGGGCAACCAACGGAGCATATCCTATACATCGGGCACTCGAAGCTCCTCTCGCAAGCTTCTCAAGAACTACGGATCCATATAGAAGCCACGAGCAATCGTTTAAGGCCTTCCTCGCTCCGCGACATACGGTGGGAATATTGGGGCGGCAAGAAATGGGTTGAGGTTCTTCCTATTTCCGACACCACCTCCGGTTTGACCCGTGAAGGGGTTATCGTTTTCACATCCGTTCCTGGTTCGTTCCCTCAAGAGATTGATTCTGTTACAAGCGCATGGTTTCGGGCAAGACTGATTGTTTCGCCCACTATGTCTTCCGCGGAAGAACGGAGCCTTGAGTTCCTGGGTGAAATGGCATGCATTCATCGTATCAGAATGGAAGTTTCTCGCCGACTGGAATCACTGAGCCTAGAGGCAGTTTTCTATAACCACAATCCTCATGACGTGAGTAAAGAATTCTATGTGTTCGGTGAAAACCCTCGGTTCGGAGATGTGTTCTCTTTCACGCATGCGGAAGCTTTCGGCGTCGCCGGTGTCAGTATTACCCTTTCAGTCGAGCTGCTCAACCCCATAGGCGGCAACGATCAAGTGTTCCACCGAGAGACCTTCGCATCCGACGATCTTTGCATCCAGTGGGAAATGAGTACGTTTACGGGATGGCAACTACTCGGACTATCCGAGGCTGGCTCTGCTCAGAAGGATGCGACGACGGGGTTCATAGATGAAACAAAGGCCTTTACGCAATCCGGTAGGGTGATGTTTGTGATCCCATCTGAGGTCGGACCGCAAACGATCAATGGTGTGAAGGCAATCTGGCTCCGGGCAAGGATTATCGCCGGTAACTATGGGGCAGCAGCGAGCTATCAACCGTATGACTCTACATCATCTGAAAAAGGATATAGCTGGACGGCCGCCACTCTTTCTCCGCCAATCGCCCGTACCATACGGGTCTCGATGGAAAGCACAGTAAGGGATGTAGAGCCGGAATCCGTCATGACGCGTAATGACTTCTCTTACCGCGATGTCACGTTTGTGGTTCGGGAAGGGAGCAGTGGATTTCAACCATTCGTCCCTATGCCAGGGAATGAACCGGTTTTGCACTTAGGATTCCATCAGGCAGACCAGGCCAGCTCATGGGTCGGGTATCCCTTGTCTCTCTATTTCCATTGCCATGGTGAGTTACTAAGGTCAGAACATGACGGAATCGCACACGTCGATTCGGGCTTGCACTATGAGTACTGGAACGGAGAGCGCTGGAGCAGATTATCTGTTGAAGACCGCACCGCTGGCCTTAGCCGATCAGGAATCGTGCAGTTTGATATCCCCAAGGATTGGCATATCTTAAAGGACTTTGATGCACAACTGTTTTGGATTCGAGTACGAGGTAACGAATGCCCCTCTTCCTTTGTGCAGTGTCGGGGAGTGGTTCCCTACACAGTGATGGCGCAACACGCAGAGACGCTGCACGAAGAAGTGCTGGGGAGCAGTACCGGAAGGAGTGGTCAAATATTTCACACCTTGCGGACACCGGTGCTTGAAGGTCAGGTTCTGAGGGTCGGCGAGCCGCCTCGCAATCCGGGCGGCGACAAGATCTGGGTGGAGTGGAAATCGGTACCGAACTTCCTCCACAGTGGCTCGAATGATTGCCACTATACAGTGGATCGACAGTCCGGTGTCATTACCTTTGGTGACGGCGCTCGTGGTGCTATCCCATCAGCGGGGGTCGACAATATTGTCATAAAGGAATATCGAATCGGCGGCGGGCATGTGGGCAACGTACCGACTCAATCTTTAGTGCAACTCCGCACGACCATCCCGTTCGTCCAGCAAGTCTTCAATCATGTTCCAGGGGTGGGTGGAACAAATGGGGAATCCCTCGACGCATTTGTTCGTCGAGCGGTGCGCACCACTCGACATCACAACCGTGCGGTCACCCTTGAAGACTATCAAGATATGGCGCGTGCTGTCTCTCCTTTGATTGCACGGGTTCACTGTGTCCCTTCATATGACCTGGCCCGGGATCCGGCCGCTGAACAAAGCCGGCCTGGTGTCGTAAGCATGATTGTGCTCCCTCACACTAACTCAAAAGAGCCGAAGCCCGATGCAGCTCTTCTCGATCTCGTACGCACACACGTTCAGTGTCATGCGCCCACTGGGGTCAAGATTTGTGTAGCATCGCCTCGTTACGTTCCCCTACATGTGGAGATGTCTCTTGTGGTTCAGCGCGGAGCGGTGCCGGCAGTGGTTCAGCGAGCAGCCATAAATGCAATCGAAGGGTTTTTGCACCCTGTAACAGGTGCTTCCGATGGACTGGGGTGGGCGATTGGGGTGTCTCCTGCCCGCTCAGCCTTGCAGAGCGTTCTCATGAACGTGTCCGGTGTTCATCATGTTCAGCGACTCCAACTCCAAGGGCTCGATAAGTCCATCGGCATTGTAAAGTCCGGTTATTTCCATGTGTGCTCTGGTAAACACGTCGTCTATTGTCAGCCGGACCTTGAGGACAAAAACTAGGGAGAAGGTTCATGCCGGCGCTCGTTCCAAATCTTGATGATCGACGGTTCGACGACCTGGTTCAAGAAGGGATGAGGATCCTCCCGCTGCGGGCACCGACCTGGACCAACCACAACACGGCAGATCCCGGCATCACAGTACTCGAGTTATTCGCCTATGTGACGGAGGCGCTTCTCTATCAAACGAATAGGATTACAGAGCGCCATCGCCAACAGTTTTTGCGGATGCTTGTAGGGTGTGAAGCAGAGCGAGCCACAGGGGGGACATCGGGTCAGCAAATTGAGGAGGCAGTTCGCGGCATCGATTTGGGAGACCGCACAGTGACGGCGCATGACTATGTGAGACTGGCGATGGCTGCGCATTCGGATGTTGTAAAAGCGGAGTGTATTGTGGGAATGGACCTGACGGGTAGTGTTCCTATCATACAGCCGAACCATGTCAGTGTCGTGATCATTCCCCGGAGTTCCGAGGAGAAAGCGACTCCAAGCGCAGCGCTTATTCAGCGGGTCCAGGACGAATTGAACCAGCGCAGGCTGTTGACGACTCATGTGCATGTTGTGCCTCCGCAATATGTGCCGGTACGGATCGGGCTCAGCGTGACTGTTGCAGCAGGCACGGATAAGGGCGAAGTGTCTGACGAGATTGCAAAGGTGGTTCAGGCGTTTCTGGATCCCGTGAGTGGCGGACCGGATGGCCTAGGATGGCCGGCGGGAAAGGCTCTGTACGCGTCGGCGCTCGTGAGACAACTCCATACGCTTGCACGGGTGAAGTATGTCGATGCTGAGGCCATCGTGCTGCAGATAGATCACTCGCGGATTCGTCGAGGTTCTGAGGGTGAAGTCCTTTCTCTTGAATTAGGGCCAGCCGAATATTTTACGCCTGAGATTTCTAGACAGACCATTGAGATCTCCTATGAGGCATCGAGATGACTCCATCGGATCTGAATAGCTCATCCCGCCCGGAGTTGTTATCGCACTTGCCCGCAGCCTTCTCAGAACCCCACGGCGAGGGCCAATTGTTCCGAGACTTCTTGGCTGCTTTCGATGACATTCTGTTCGCGGACAAAGGGTTGCGCTCGGCGATCCAGTCGCTGGGCGGCTATCTCGATCCTCAGACGGCTCCGTCCGAATTTCTGCCGTGGTTAGCCTCATGGATGGGGGTGACGCTGTATCACCGACTGCCCACGCCCAGACAGAGGCAATTTATTGCGAATGCCGCTGACTATTATCGATATCGAGGAACTCCTCAGAATCTCAGAAGGTTGCTGGAATTGTTTACTGGTGCGGCAGTGGAGATTGAAGAACCGACGTTCAAGGTGTTTCAAGTTGGCGTGCAATCGGCCATCGGTTGTGAAACTTATATAGGGGGTGGCCCACCGCACGTGTTCCGAGTCAGTCTGAAGCTCACAGCAAATGCGGTGGATGACATGGGAGATATCGGAATGCAGGAGGACGATCTGGTACGAGTAGCGAGAGAGGTGATCGATCTGGAGAAACCAGCCCATACGACATATGAATTAACGATCGTGTCAGACAGCGAGATGGCGAGGAATGTCTCTCCTGAATCGACGTCCACATCATCCGTTACCAAACATGTGACGCGCTCGCGGAAGCGCAAAGAGGATCGGGATGAACAAGGGATTTAGGCGGCTCAATTTCTTCACAGGTTTTGCTACCAGTGCCCAAGACTGGCAGGAACTGGTAGCGTATCACGCTGAAAAAAGGCGGTTGCATAATCAGTACTTCCATTCTCCAGGATTGATCAAAGACTGCTTGCAGGGTCTTGATGTTACACCCACTAAAAATGGGACTGCACTCTGTGTCAAGGCGGGTATGGCTTTGGATGGAGAGGGCAGGGAGCTCTACCTACCTGAAGCGGTAGAGCTTAATGTGTCTGTATCGGAATTTAGAGGAAGAGACCTTTATGTCGCCATTTCATATAAGGAGCAACTAACTGACTTCCGGCCTAATCCATTCAGCGCTGATCATTCGGGGCATGCATTTATAGAGGAAAAGCCTGAGGTTACGATTATAAAGGAGCAACCCGACAACATGCTCCGGCTGGAGCTCGCGCGTGTCGATGTGTCTTCGGATGCAACCGCACTGAAGGACGCCAAGGATCCCGCCACGCCGAAAAAGAATGAAATCGATCGGCGGTTCATTCGAAGAACGGGAAGAGCAAGGCTAGAAGACTTGGCCGAGTATGTTGTGGGAGGCAAAGCTACGGTAGCGGGAAATTCAGATACCGTGATTTCGATCCGCGAACATGCGTTAGGGGAGCACCACTACTATATCGCGAGTGTTTCTATGAGCGAGCTCGAAAACGATAGGAAATTGTTAAAGCAGGTTGCCAATAACCAGGGCATCTCTTGGGAAGTCTTGGCGCAATGCGTACGGGATGAATCAACTCAGACCGATCGGATTGCCTACAAGCTCCGGATTGCCAATAGTACGTCTCTGAGTATGACTGTTGCCTACAGGGTCTGCAGTTTATGTTAGGAGTGCGAAGGTGGACTCTTGGAAAAATTTGAGCTCGTTGAGGCAAGTGTGAGTTTCTATCGTTCCAGGCTATGGAGTTGCCATGATAATTCGAGGAAAGGTTCGTAGCGGGGCTCATGGTGAGAAGCGGGATCTGTCCGATGCACAGGTACGCCTCTGGCTTATCAAAAGGTCAGATAAGGCTGAAATTCCAGTATTTGATGGAAGGTCGGCTGATGATGGTGGTTTTAGGTTCGATCAAGACGATATCGGTGGCGTGCCTTTTACTCCACAGTATTTTGCCAAGGTCAAATTCTCAGTTGAGAAGAAGGGCTATCGAAAAGCCGAAGGTGCCCACGATCTCAGCGAGGACGACAGCACCCTCAGTGATATCGAGCTCGAACGTGAAGCTCTTCAGGTGTTGGGCTGCGTCGTCTCTAATGGCCGTCTGGTGCGTGGGGCGAAGATCATCATCCTTCTCAATGGAGTTGAAAGGGCACGTATTCGCTCCAATTACCAAGGGATATTTGAACGAGATATCGATGGGGTCTACAAAGGTCAAATACTCAATTGGACCGTCAAAGGCTTCGGGTATAAGCGTAAGACGGGGAAAGTGGAAATACATTCGAACAGAGTCGACATAAAAACGATTGATGTCACACCACATTGGTGGGCAGGCCTCTGTCAACATATTGGGCTTGATCCTGAAGTTGGAGTAGGCGTGCTCCTCTCTCTCGTATTATTGCTCTTTGTCGCTTGGTGGGCGTTTGTTCGTTGCCCCGATGCCACGGTCAAAGTGGATAACTTCACTAAGGCTGGAGCCACCGGTCAGGACATTGAGAGAGCGTTGGGGGAATGTCTGTCTGTTTCGCAGGGCAAGTGCGGACTAGAACGAGATGGTGAAGTCATTCGGTGCATGACCGCTCAAGGGCGAGGTTACCAATTTGTAAAGTAGAGCGGCTCTGACCGTGCTGAATCAGAATCCTAACAACCCTGGGGGGTGAGTATGGCTTGGCGAATTCTAAACATACTGATGGTTGTGTCCTTTGTCGGAGCCCTGGGTTGCGAACTCACGACACACCTGCGATTCCCTGCATGTCGGGAACGGGTGAAGTTGCAGAATTCGCCTCTTGGTATCGCCAGCAGAGTGGCCGCAATCAAAGTGTCTGGTACTCCGGTCCAGGCCAAGGAGATTAAGAAAAATGGTCACAGCGTGTACCAGGTAGTCATGCAGGCGGCCTCGGGAAAGCCAAGGTCCGTCGATATTGATCCACAGATGGTCGCTGAGGCACAGCTTGCCGAGCCAGTATCATCAGCTCAGTGTAAGGCGCTTGAGGACCAGGATGGCAAGGAGGCGTTCCCGATTGCGACGGCCATCCAACTTGCTGAAGAACAACTTAATGGGACGGCGCAAGAGGCAGCGTTTGAACTCCGTGACGGGGTCTATGGCTACGTTGTCACCGTTGCAGATGCCAAAGGGCAGCAATACCGCGCCCTTGTTGATGCCACCGCGAAGACAATCATTATGCAAGAAAAGATTAAGTGATGAGGTATAACACAGAATGTGTGGAAGCATGAAAATGATGATGACACCCATTCGAATCACCAGACCCACCGGGCCGAAGTCCGTGAGAGAATAGAATGTTCCCAGAAGGAGTGAGTATGGTTCAGCGTATTCTGAACATGCTGATCGTTGTGTCCTTTGTCATAGTCGTGGGTTGTCAAAGTTCAAATCCCTCAACCCCTCCGCCCAGTCTTCCAAACGATGGTCCTATTTCCTCGGTCCCTCCCTCCCCAGAGGCTGCATGTCGGGAACGGGTGAAGTTACAGAATTCGCCTCTCGGTATCGCCAGCAGAGTGGCCGCAATCAAAGCGTCTGGTACTCCGGTCCAGGCCAAGGAGATTAAGAAAAATGGTCACAGCGTGTACCAGGTAGTCATGCAGGCGGCCTCGGGAAAGCCAAGGTCCGTCGATATCGATCCACACATGGTCAATGAGGAAAAACTCGTCGGGCCGTTGTCACCAGCTCAGTGTAAGGCGCTTGAGGACCAGAATGGCAAGGAGGCGTTCCCGATCGTGACGGCCATCCAACTTGCTGAAGAGCAACTTAATGGGACGGCGCAAGAGGCAGCGTTTGAACTCCGTGACGGGGTCTATGGTTACGTTGTCACCGTTGCAGATGCCAAGGGGCAGCAGTACCGGGTCCTTGTTGATGCTCACGAGAGGAAGATCATCAAAACATATGAGATGAGATAATAAAAAGATCGCCTCAATGGGGTTGATTAATACTACTAAGGTAAACGGATTCATCGAAATAGATATATTTGGGTTAAATGGGACTTTGGTGGCAGCTTGAAGGAAAGCTCTCCGATGTGGCGCCACCTTTCGTTATCTTGGCCACAGGTCCCGCTACAACGGCACATCAGCCCGATTTCACGCTTGCGTTCTGTGAGTCCTATCACAGGGTGGTATGAGCATGAATTGCTCGACGCTGACCCGCTGAGTTACAAAGTATGTGTGTGCCTCAGAGATTGACGAGCCGTTTCGCTGCAGGCAGCGTTGCAGGAACCACCGGATTCTTAACGTGATCATGAACGTGAGCGCCAAGTGCTTTATCCCCCGAGCGATGGAACGGACTTACCAAAATCCACATGGGCGAGCTGCGAATCAGCTTCTCGATTGCCAGATGAATCCCATTGAGAGATGCGGGAAACCGAGTGGCCGTGGAAGTGTGGCGATGACGGAGTACTTGTGTTGCGGGTATCCGAACAAGGCAAGGGAAGGTAGGGCTGTGTTCCTCTCCTGGTATTTTTAGTGCTCAGGGTGAGACGACCAATGGCGACGATCTATCTCTCATCGACGTATGAAGACCTGAAAGACTACCGGCGCGTGGTCTATGAGGCACTGCGCAAAAGTGGCCATGAAGTTAAGGCGATGGAAGACTATGTTGCGGCGGACCAGCGGCCAGTCGACCAATGCCTCAAAGACGTCGAGATCGCTGACATCTATGTTGGGCTTTTTGCGTTCCGTTATGGTTACGCACCCCCACCGGAGCACAATAATCCAATGGGCCTTTCTATCACGGAGCTTGAGTACCGCCACGCCGAATCCCTCAAGAAGCCCTGTCTCACCTTCCTGGTCAACGACAGTACGGCGTGGCCCCGGGTGTTTGACGATGCCTATAGTGCAGAGGACAAAGGTCACCGCATCAAAACACTGCGGGAGCACTTATTGAGGGAGAGGCTCGCGAGCCAGTTTTCCGGGCCGCACGAGCTGAGTGCCGTCGTACTGGCGGCCGTCACGAAGTATCTGGCTGAACACAGGCAGCCCGACCCAGTGAAGAACCGGGAATCAGGCAGCCCCGCAGCCATCACCTGGGATATCGACGCACAGGGCTCGCCCTACCCTGGATTGATGCATTTTACTCGAAAGTACGCGCCGGTGTTTTTCGGGCGCGATGCGGAAGTGCGGGAGGTTCTGGATCGCCTGCGGAAGCCGGACGGGCGGTTTATTATAGTGAGTGGCGATTCAGGAACAGGAAAATCCTCCGTGATCCATGCCGGTGTTTTACCCAAGATTGAGCAAGAGGGTCTTCCTGACAACAAACACGCCTTGTGCGTTCGCATGTTGCCCAGCCAGGAGCGCGATCCCTTTGCTGCGCTCGTGAGGGCCCTGAGTCCCGTTGCGACCGAGGCAGGTTTGAACCCGGATGATCTTGTGGAGGAATTGGTTCAAGCACCAGCTCTGTTGGGACGGTATATTCAAACCATTCTGGCCAAGGGGACAAAGTGCGACACGCTCGTGCTGTTTCTGGATCAAATGGAAGAGTTGTTTACGGCCCACACGCCGCGCGCATCTCGGGAGTTCCTCCAAGCGCTGTTCAATGCAACGCAGCAAAGCCCGTTGTGCGTCTTAGCCACGATCCGAAGCGATCATCTCCACCACTGTCACAACCATCCACAGATGCTCGAGGTATTGCGCAGTTCCGGCCATTATCCCTTGGGCCCGATCGAGCCGTTCATGTTGGAGGATCTGATCGCGAAACCCGCCCGCTGCGCCGGTCTGGCAATTAATAACAAATTGGTGCGCCGTATTGCCGACGAGAGCCTGATCAAAGCGGGCGACCTCACCAAGCCCGACAAGAGTAACTTGCCGCTGCTCGCCTTTGTGCTCCATGAACTGTACGAGAGGCGATCGAATCGTGAACTCAGCGAAGATGCATACAATAGAATTGGGGGGGTCGCAGGAGCGGTTGCGAAGCATGCGGCTGTGGTGGAGGATCAACTCCGACGAACCAAAGGAGTCAAGGCAGATGTCCTGTTTCTTCCACAGCTCTTTGACTCACTGATCATCGTAAATCAGCTTGGGCTACCTACTCGTCGCCGCCCGCTGGCGGCAGAGTTGCCAGCGGAGTTGCGCGGGGTGGTTGAAGTGCTAGTCCAGAAACGGCTACTGCGCACGGAAGACGAAGGGGAAAAAGCTACGGTCTCAATCAGTCATGAAACACTCTTCGAGGCCTGGCCCTCCTTGAAGAGCTATCTTGATAAGAACCGGAAGCAACTTATAGATCGTACGCTCCTGGAAAGTCGCGCAAAGAAATGGAAAGAGGAGGGGAGGTCCTGGCACAGTGGACTGGCGTCGGCCCGGGAAGACCGGGACTATTCCCGAGGTGGAATCATTCCAACGGATGAGACGAAGGATTACCTGCAGGCGAGTCGAAGGGCACGTCGGGCTTTCAAAGGTGCCATCGCAATCGTGGCTTTCTTGCTGCTCGGAACAACCTGGCTCTGGCAAAAAGGCTACGATCTTGCGCAGGCCTACCTCAAAGTCCAGTCGATGTTTGTGAGTATTCACTTGGAGCCAGAAATGCAAGTATTAGCCGCAGGAAGCTTTCGCCAAGGTGATATTCATGGCCTCGGTGATTCAGATGAACGACCTGCGCACGAGGTCAGAATCAGATCGTTTGCCATAGGGAAATTTGAGGTGACGTTTGAGGAATACGACCGGTTTGCCATCGCAACGGGTCGGTCTTTACCTGGAGATCAGAATTGGGGACGTGGTCGGCGGCCGGTTATTAACGTTTCCTGGCAAGACGCGCAGGACTATGCTGAGTGGTTGTCTCGACAAACCAAGAAGCAGTATCGATTGCCGACCGAATCCGAATGGGAATATGCGGCCCGTAGTGAAGGAAAAAACGATATCTGGGCTGGAACGTCTGACAAGGAACAACTGAAGATATATGCCGCCTACGCCGTGAACTCTCAAAGCCGCACCGCACCCATTGGTACTGATCAAGGGAGGGAACCCAACGCGATCAAGCTCTATGACATGAGCGGGAACGTGTGGGAATGGGTAAAAGATTGCGTGCATGACAACTATAGCGAAGCACCGAATGATGGCTCAGCTTGGTTAGAGATGAATGGAGGAAATTGCCAAGGACGTATGATCCGGGGCGGATCCTGGTTCGACTTACCGGACAACCTGCGCTTATCGTACCGGAACTGGTATTTCGCCATCTATCCGTATGGTAGCATCGGTTTCCGTCTTGCCCAGGACATTGAGCCCTGAACCGAGCATTGGAAACTCTCCTTGAGTTCTAACTCCAAGTGCAACACTGCATGCCCGAAGGGGGTACGGTGTTGCCATGCACACGAGATCGTATCGACACCTGAGTGCTGAAGAACGTGAGACGGTGAGCCTGGGCCTGGCCCATGGTCTTTCGATCCGAGCGATGGCCCAGCTCTTGGGACGAGCCCCGAGCACCGTCAGCCGCGAGTTGAGTCGCAACGCCACACGCGGCCACCCCTATCGTGTGTGTACGGCACAGACACAGGCTGCCGCCCGGGCCTGTCAGCCCCGGCGACGGCGGAAACTGGCAGACACGTGGTTGTGGCGCTATGTCCGGAGGCATCTGATGGCAGGGTGTTCGCCAGAACAGATTGCCGGGCGGCTCCGCCGCGCGTATCCTGGCGACATGCGCAAGCAGCTGTCCGCCGAAACGATCTATGCGGCTCTGTATGTGTTGCCGCGTGGGGTCTTGCGGAGGGAATTGTTGGCGGCTCTGCGTCAGGCCCGGAAGACACGTCGGCCACGCACGCGGGGAACCAACCGCCGCGGCCAGATTCCCAACATGACGCCGATTACCGAGCGGCCCGCCGAGGTCGCATCCCGAACGGTGCCGGGTCACTGGGAAGGCGACTTGCTCAAAGGTGCGCGCAACCGATCGGCTGTCGGGACCTTAGTCGAGCGGACGACGCGGATGGTCATCTTGGCCCGAATGGACGGGACGGATGCGACGAGTGCTCGACGGGGCTTCACCACGAAGCTCCGGCACGTGCCTGCCCCGCTGCGGAAAACCCTGACCTACGATCGGGGCAAAGAGATGGCGGAACATGAGCGGTTGGCGCACCGTCTTGCGATCCAGGTGTTCTTTGCCGATCCCCACAGCCCCTGGCAACGTGGGACCAACGAGAATACCAATGGCCTGCTGCGCCAGTACTTGCCCAAGGGGACCGACTTGTCGGACTACACCCAACGGGAGTTGAATGCCATTGCCCATCGGCTCAACACGCGCCCACGGAAATGCCTCGGCTTTGCCACGCCGCTGGAGATCTATGCGCAACTGCGCCATCATTCACTCGTTGCACTTGGAACTTGAAACTGCCCTCTAAAAACCAGGAGGTCTCGTCGGTGCACGGCGAAACTTCAGGTGCCTCCCACGGAAGAGTTCCTCCAGATCGTCGTTGAGCACGCGCCTCCGAGTTTGTATGAGGAGATGCGCTCCTCAAGCATCCACTGCGTCTGTTGGCTTTTCACGAAGCGTTTGCTGACGACCTAACGGAGCATACAACAGGCCGGAAGGTATGGGGTTCCCAGGCGAGGGGCACCCCGGTGTGACTCGATTTGCGCTTGCAGGACCGGTACAAATGGATATAGGGGTAACAGGAGGGAAGCTACAATGGCGCGCAATTGTGGGCTCGATAGAAGGCCGAGTGGCCGCGGTCTCCTATAGACCTATGGATCATAACCAAGGGGTTCTTACTGTTTCTGCAACGGCTCATGACCGCAAACTGGCACAATTACATTGACGATCTCCACTTTCAGCCGGACTTTGGGATCTAAGAACCAAACGACGCCTGCCAGACAGGCGAAAGAGCGACGACTTGGACAGGCAATATGAGTACCCATAACTCACTCTTGGATGGAGAGAGTCTTGAGGGTTTGATTCCTCGTTGTGTTCAGTTGCAGATGCCTTCGCAACCACCCTTCCTGCCAAAATTTTAAGACCATGTTGTATCCTAACCATCATCTTCTGCTACCACGCTGCTACCAGGACAGGGCAAACTGGCCTCATCTTGCCCCATGTCGGGGGAGTCCTGCTTTGTTGTTTCTTGCGGGTTTACGTTGTCTGAAGTTGGATCTGGTACAGTTCGTAAACCGCAGGTCGCCCGTTCAATCCGGGTCGCCGGCTCCATACAAGGCTTGCCCCGACCGCGAGCTCGTTATCGAAGCAGCGTGGTCAACGCAAGCAGATAAGCCCGTTCAGGTCTAGGATTCCCAGTTACAGTAGCTTGGCCGTGCCGCACATGGATATGTCTGAAAAGGGTGTGATGCTCAGTAGAAGTGGCCTGGGCAAGGTGTCGCTATCCCGCTAGGTACCAGGGGGTCGTTCGTTCGGATTCAGAGCACTAGGCGAATAGTCAGATGAGGAAGAAGCTGCTTGCTCAAGTGTGGACTGCGTAAGTGCGATGTGTATGTCTGTAAATGCTACTTCGAACCGGCATCTTGCTTTCTGCTTGGGTCAGATGTCTTGGATCGCGGTTTCGAGTGTGTGGCCTTGGCACGAGTACGGGACAACGAGTCAGCGCTCAACCCGTGATTCGAAGCAGAGATGATCTGGCGGCGAACGTCGTCGATCGACAGCGTCGAAGCTGCCTGAGCTGGGTCCTGGAGCCCCAGCGCATCCCAGCGAACTTTGGTCCGAAGAATGGCTCGTTTCCGTCGTTGTGCTGTCTTGCCTCCCCAGGAGATCTTCATCGCCGTTCCCTTTCAGTCAGGATCGTGGGTACGATCTGTGCTGCAGAGGTCTTTCCTCAAGCCTCTACTTGTCCGACGTGGTGGAAGTTTTGTTTGTAATAGAGACGAACCGATCTTCAGAAAAGACCGCTCGGAGCCGGTTGGTGACCGATCGGCGGTACAATTCGGATTCCCGTGAGACTACCACCAAATTCTTGTTATCGAGCAGGATATTCAGCTGGTCTTCTGAGACGAGCAATCGCGTACTGTCGCCGACATTAACGCGATACTGGGTCTTTCCATCGGGATTCCGATCCGTACCGGACACGATTTCCGTTAAGCCATCAATGATGCCATCATAGGCTTCGGTCCGATGCCGCACTTTCGTGCCATTTGGGATACGGACCCACTGGTCAATCGATGAGGATCGGTTCGATTTATCGGTGGTCATGGACAAGTCACTCCAAGTCAAAACCGTTTATCGCGCGGTGATAGAGACGACACGACTCCTGGGCGCGTTCCTACCAGTCGGTAGACCCATAGTCGAGCAACGGTTACTGATCATATCGTTCGCGCGGGAACTGAGACAGCGGGGGAGAGCGCGAGGATCAGAATTCGTGCAACCGGATTGTAGCATAGGTGTAGCGGAGATTGCCACCGATCACGGTGACTGGTTACGGGCCAGTTCGCGTCAAGAACCAAGCCGGAGTTGCGAGGGGATGTGATGCTGCCTTCCCCCCTACGGAGGAAGGGTTGAGGGAGCACTCTGGTGACTTGACCAGTGCTACCACGCTAAGCGATCTTCTTGCCGTACACCGTTGACTTGATTTTTTGGATTGGCCCCATGTTCGATCTTCTTGCGAAGATCTTTTCGTTGGAATGGCTTGCCGTCTATTGGGGGATTGGCCTCCTCTTCTTTGCAGCCGAGTATTGGTGGCCGACACGCCCTGTTCCCTACCGCCAAGTGTTTCTGTCGGATGTAGCTGCTTTCACCACCTACCAGATTTTCTTTGCCGTCGCCCAGCTGCTCACTAACCGAATCCCGTTTCCGATCTATTCATATTGGCGCTGGCTGGCACTGCCGTCTGGTGTCAGGCTGATCGTATTTCTGCTCGTTCTCGATGGGCTTGCCTATTGGGTGCATCGGCTCTGGCATACCGCGTGGGTCTGGCCCATTCACCGATGGCACCATGCCCCAACTGAGTTGTACTGGCTCGCTGGAATTCGGGCAAGCTTTCCACAAGTGATTCTGGCCGGTATTCCATATCTACTGGCGTTCCCACTGCTCAAGCCAGTGCCCGCAGTATTTTTTCCGATGTATGGCTATCTGATGGTTCTGAGCAATAATTGGATGCACATGAATGTGACCTGGCAATCGAGAAAGCTGGAATGGTTCTTCGTCACGCCACGCTACCACCGGGTGCACCATCTGAAATCGAGTGGACAGGTAGGGGCTAATTTTGGGGTCTTGTTCACCGTATGGGATCGATTGTTCGGCACGTATGTCGATCCAGAAAAAGTGGGTTCCGCAGGGCCATACGGAATTCAGGAAACCGTTCATCCAGTTCGCATGGCCATTGGCGTATAAGCGAAGTCGTGCTACCACCTAGCCGAACTCGCCGCCCTGTGTTCATCTCAGCAAGGTGCCGTTTCCCTGCCTGATTTGGAGCCCGTGGGGCTGCTCACTCCGTCGTCTGTCCAACCGCCAGATATGTTCTGTCGCCGGGCATTTGCCCTTGAGCCCGCCGGGGACGTCTATCCGGGCTAGAGGTGTAAGGGTGTAGTCGTCGCTGTAATGGTGATGGAGTTCATCGGGAGTGACGGAGAAGGGAGGTCCGGGTGCCATAGTTTGGTCGTACTCATAGCCGATGACGAGTTGTGGAGCCAACACTGTCAGGGCTTTGAGATGCGCCGTGTACTGCACCCGTGTGGCTTCCGGCAGCGCGACCAACGCAGCCCGGTCATAAATTGCATCGACAGGCCCGAGCCTCTCGTGAGATAGGTCAAAGAGATCACCCACGAAGATGTCGATCTTCTCTGCGCGGAAGTGTGTGTGCTTTCCGATTTCAAACAGGTGGGGTTTCAGCCCAAGCTCAGCAAAGAGCTGAGTCACGGCCAATTCACTCAGTTCCGCTCCGGCCACCGTATAGCCTTGAGACAGGAGCCAACCGAGGTCGAGTGACTTCCCGCAGAGCGGGACAAAGACGCGTCGGCCCGAAGGCAGATTCAGCGAAGGGAAGTGGGCGATCAGCAGCGGGTTGACGGTGGATTCGTGCCATCCGGTCTGGTTTGCCTGCCAGCGATTGTGCCAAAAACCTGCGTCCATTCATGTCCCTCAGTGAATAGGTAGTCATGCTGCTACCGGCCCCGGCGTCGTTGGGGCTATAGCTGCTGCAGGGCGTAAATTATAAATCATCCGGTGTGAGGCCCTTTACCTTTGATAGGCGAACCAGCATGCGCGGACCAATTTCCTCGCGGTCGTGAAAAGCGAAGATTACATCGGGCCAACCGTTTCTCTGGAGTACGTGATGAGAACCGGTTGTTTGTTTAATCTGCCAGCCGATACGAAGTGGAGCAGAAAGAATACGGGAGGCTTGCGGGATGGCCAGCGGCTCATACCGCGATCAACGAGACGTTCAGCAGCTCCTCAGGCACAGCTTCCTGGCGCTCGAGGTGATCAGCCATGGCACGGAGCGCGAGGGCCTGAACAGCTGAAAGGGCTGCGGCTTTTGTCTGCCCATAGGCCATCACCCCCGGCAACGCTGGTACCGCGCCGATCCACCGGCCGTCCGCTTCTTGTTCCAGTTCGATCTTGAGTTGTGTCATCTTTGCCATGAATAGCCTCTGAGCAGAATAACTGGTATCAGGCTAAGCCTCCACTGGCGGAAAATCAAGCAGTCGTTGGATCAGCGGCTGGAGACCAGATCGGCTCTCCTCACCTGTATCAGCGCAATTCAAGATCCAATCTCACCTTCGCGATGCTATAGCCTTCCAGACCTTCGGCAGTCCAAAGTCAAGACCCGATCTTGTTGTATTTTCGGATCGAGCGGAATCTTTTCTGTTGTTTCTTAGGGGGGGTGGTAGCGTCTCCCCCGTCTCGTTGGCATTGTATGTTGCATAACCTTGTGTGAAGGAGGGAATTACAGATCATGAGCATTTAGAACAAGACGATTAACCAGGCTGTATTAGCCGTAGGGGTGTGCATGTTGATGGGAGTGGGTACTCCCGCAATGGCAGCTCCAGTTTTTCCTTCAACGGGGTCAGGGTCCTGGCTGATCCAAACCCGAAACTTACACAATACCTCTGACGGAAGTTTTATGTCTTGGACAAGAGTGATACCGTACTGAAGCTAATCGGATTCAGTTGTAAGAGTCTGGAGAGGCGTCTCATCCAATTCATGAGGTGAGCCACGAGAGGTGTGACGCAGCGGTGTAACGAGGGCTGTAGTGAGGAAAGACGGGCGTCCCTGTTCAGGGACGCCCGTCTGGAGTTGGAAATGTTAGAGGAGGATATCGCTCCCAGCGTGCCCTGCTTGGACAAAGAGGGCTGGGCAGCCGGTTAGCTGAATCTCAAATTCTGCCGCTGCATCCCCATCGGTGTTGCCCGATAGGATTCCGCCTGAATACCGCAGTTGGCCGGCTGCCGTAAAGGCATTGTTGCCAATCCACTTAAACGCTTGGTTGCCGGACACCAGACTATTGGCATCGACACCGGTTAGATCGATCCGGTCTCCGTGTTCATCTGCTTCATCAAAACCGTTGACTCCGACAAAGTTAATGATGGCGTCCCTGCCCGCACCAGCGGGACTGTCGCTGACCGCATTGTAGTCGAACGTCACGATACCGCCAGGAAAAGGAGGATCAAGGTGCTCTAGGATATCGGCGCCGGCTCCTCCGTTCAGTGTGGATTTGCCGCCTAGGAAAATTTCGATAGTCAACATATCGTTGCCGGCCCCGCCATTGAGCGTAAACGTACCGTCCCCAGCGAACAGCGTGTCATGGCCGGCCCCCCCGTTGAGCGTGCCGATGCCCGGTCCGGCAAGAAGGTCATCATTACCGTCATCCCCATACAGCGTGAAATTGGTGCTATGATCGGTCGTCAACCTGTCGTTACCAGCCCCACCCTTGATCGTGCTGTTGTCAATAAACGCACTGTTGAGGGTGTCGTTAAACTTCGAGCCGATGAGATTCTCAATACTCGTGAGTGTGTCGGTGCCTGCTCCTCCGGTATTCTGCGCCACCCCGGGTAGATCGAGGTCGACCGTGACGTCTCCTGTCGCCGAGCTATAGGAGGCCGTGTCGAGCCCGGCCCCCCCGTTCAGCCGGTCATTGCCAGCCCCGCCGTTCAGGAGGTCATTGCCGTTGCCGCCCAAAAGGCGGTCATTCCCAGCGAGGCCTGAAAGTACATTATTGCTGCCATTACCGGTGAGGGTGTCGTTGAACTTCGTGCCAAAGATATTCTCAATACTCACGAGCGTATCAACGCCGGCTCCCCCTGTATTCTGCGCACCCGTCAGATTGAGATTAACGGTGACGCCGCTGCTGGCCCCTGTCACTGGCGTAGACCCAATCGGACCCGGCGGATCAACTGTGCCGCTACTGTAGTCAGCCGTGTCAGTACCACTTCCCCCATTCACGGTGTCATTGCCAAGGCCGCCATTGAGGCGATCGTTGCCAAGTCCACCCATCAGGGTGTCGTTCCCTGCCAGGGCATAGACGGCATCGTTTCCCGCGAGTGCGTCAATCGTGTTATTCCCAGCTGTACCGAAAATAATGTCATTCCCATTTGTCGCCATCATAACCTCCCTCTAAAACTATGTGTTTGTCGGATCGGATGGTCTCAGCGTAAGGTCAATTGCTGGGGAAACCGCTCCGTGACAGCCCTCACCCGGGCTCAAGATTCTTCACACGTTTTCGGCGTGCGTCGGCGCCCGCTTGTCTCCGTATCGGCCCAGGCAGGGCGCCCTGAAGAGGAACGCCCTGCCTGGAGTCACGAGTCTTACAGGAGAATGTCGCTGCCAGAGTGCCCCGCTTGGACGAAGAGCGTCGGGCCGCCGAGTAGGTGAATCTGGAATTCCGCGGCGGAATCGCCATCAATACTTCCTGACAGGACTCCCCCCGAATACCGTAGCTGGCCGGCTGCCGTAAAGGCATCGCTGCCAATCCATTTAAATGCTTGATTGCCGGTCACTGAGACATTGGCATCGATTGCGGACAGGTCGACCCTGTCTCCGACCAATGTTCCCCGCCCGTCAAAATCGATGATGACATCCTTGCCACTACCTGCAGGGCTATCGCTAGCCGATTTGTACTTGAAGGTGTCTGTACCCAGTCCACCCGTCAAGGCATCGGCTCCGGCCCCTCCGATCAGCTGGTCATTGCCGTCTCCACCGTCGAGCACGTTCTTGGCGCCATTGCCGGTGATGACATTGTTCTTTTCATTCCCGGTGCCGTTGATAGCGGCATATCCGGTCAAGACCAAGTTCTCAACCTCGAATCCCAGACTATGCGTCACGGATGCCTTAACAGTATCCACACCACCGTCAAAAAACTCTGATACCGAATCGCCTAGGTCGTCGACCACGTAGGTGTCGTTTCCCCACTCGCCGCTCATAAAGTCGGCCCCGCTTCCACCGTCGAGTCGATCGTCGCCGTCGCCACCGTACAGGGAGTCGAATCCAGCCCCCCCGTAGAGCTGGTCGTTACCCCAGTCGCCGAACAGAAAGTCGTCCTCGGCTCCACCGTCGAGTCGATCGTTGCCGTCGCCACCGCTCAGGAAGTCGAATCCAGCCTCCCCGTATAGATGGTCGTTGCCGCTACTACCGTTAATGATGTCACTGCCGCCGCCACCCTTGAGCACGTTATTCGCCTCATTGCCGTCGATATTATTGCCCGATGCATTGCCTGTACCGTTGATGGCAGCTGCCCCGGTCAGCGTCAGGTTTTCGATCCCAAAGCCAAGGGTATGGGTCACGGACGACTGCACTCCGTCCAAAAACCCGGCCTCAAAATCGTCATAGGACTCTTTTGCCACATCCCCCACGTTGTCGACAAGGTAGGTATCGTTGCCATCGCCGCCGTTCATGTCGTCGGCCTCCGTCCCACCATCCAGCAGATCGTCACCGACGTCGCCTCTAAGTGTATCTTTCCCGGCGCCGCCATAGAGTAAGTCGCTCCCTCTATTGCCGAAGAGCTTGTCATCGCCGGCCAATCCGTTCACCTCGTCACTGCCGAGTGTCCCGTTGAGGACATCATTACCCGCTGTTCCGTTGATGAGTGCCATGCTAACCCCCTAATGTTGAATTGTGTTCCTGACTGGATCTCCAGTCAGGCTGGATAAGAAGGAACGGTTCCCATGATGGTCATACCCGCTCTGCTCCCCATCACTCATAGACTGCTGGTTCTCTTGGACCTTTCCCTGTTCCTATCTCCCCCTTTCTTCCCATGCCGAAGGGCAATTCCTGTTACGTGCACACCGACGACCGATGCGGTTCGCATCGCTAGGCCTCTGTGGGTGGACACTAGTGTCTAGGCCTGAACCCTGCCTTTGGCAAACAGCGTCTCTCGAGAATCTAGGGCTGCAAGCCAGCAACGTGTATAAGCAAATCCAATGCCGGTCTAAAGCAAAACACTGATGGCAGGGCCTGATAGCAAGAGGGTACGTAATTTCAACGGGGTAAGATAGCGCTAGCAATATATACGTATGCCAGCGGGCGTACCGGCCACTGAAAGATGTATCGGAATAGATTCTATGGACGTATCAAAATGGATTCAGGGGAGGGGGAATCCTAGGCCGCTTTCGCGGGCTTGTGAAGCTGCCCTTTGGCCGCGGCTACCACGTGGTCCGTCGTGAACCCGAATTTCTTTTGCAGCTCTTTGAGAGGCGCTGAGGCCCCAAACGTTTTCATGCCGATGATCTCACCGGTCAGTCCCGCATAGCGAGCCCATCCAAACGTAGAGGCCTGTTCCACGCAGACTCGTGCCGTCACGGTCGGCGGAATCACGCTGTCGCGATAAGTCTGTGGCTGATGTTCGAACAGCTCCCAAGAGGGCATGCTCACCACGCGGGCCTTGACGCCTTCTGTATTCAACCTCTTAGCTGCTTCAAGGCAGAGCGACACTTCACTGCCACTAGCGAGGAGCAGCACGTCCGGCTTCCCTCCGGGCACGTCCGCCAACACATAGGCGCCTTTGGCCAAGCCAGATGCTGAGGCATAGGTGGACCGATCGATGGTGGGAAGGGCCTGTCTGGTCAGAATCAAAGCGACCGGCTCATGTTTCAACTGCATGATAACGCGCCAGGCTTCGGAGACCTCGTTTGCATCTGCGGGACGCAGGACGATGAGATTCGGAATGGCGCGCAAGGAGGCGAGCTGCTCGATCGGCTGGTGCGTGGGGCCATCCTCGCCGACTCCGATCGAATCATGCGTGAAAATGTGGATGACAGGGATTTCCATGAGGGCGCTCAATCGGATGGCGCCTCGGCTGTAATCGCTGAAAATCAGGAAGCCGGAACCATAGGGGCGTACCTTGGAAAGGGAGAGCCCGTTGAGCACGGAACCCATCGCATGTTCACGGACTCCGAAATGCAGATTGCGGCCGGCGCGATCCTTCGCAGTGAAATCGCCGGCACCGTCGAAGGTTAAGCGAGTCTTGGTAGACGGCGCCAGATCCGCAGACCCTCCTAACAGCCAGGGAACATTCTTCGCTAAGGCGTTGAGCGCCTTGCTCGAGGCATCACGGCCTGCAACTCCTTTGGCGTCGGCAGGGAAAACGGGGAGGTCCCTGTCCCATCCATGAGGCAGTTGCCGCTGTTGCATGTGGGAAAGCTGCTCGGCCAGCTGGGGATATTGTTTCTTGTAGTCCTCAAACTTTGCCATCCAGGTTGCACGTGCCTCGCCTCCGCGTGTACTCATGCCCTGTTGGAAGTGCTCGCGCACGCCATTGGGAACCAGAAACTTTTCCTGTTCGGGCCAGCCGTAGTTTCGTTTGGTCAATCTGATTTCTTCTTCACCCAACGGTTCACCGTGGGCGGCATGGGTATCTTGCTTGTTGGGGGAACCGTAGGCGATATGGCTATCGACGATAATCAGCGTTGGGCGATCGACTTCCTTTTTGAAAGTCGTAAAGGCTCGTTCGAGCATGTCGAGATCATTGGCATCGCCGACCCGGGTGACGTTCCATCCGTAGCCGATGAATCGCGTCGCTACGTCTTCGCTGAAGGCCCAATCGGTGTGCCCTTCGATCGTGATTTTATTGTTGTCGTAGATCCAGCAGAGGTTGGAGAGCTTTAGGTGCGCTGCCAAGGATGCTGCTTCGCCCGCAACGCCCTCCATCATGCAGCCGTCGCCACACAGCGCGTACACGTTGTAGTCGAACATGTCGAACCCTGGGCGATTGAAATACTGCGCTTGCCATTGCGCGGCGATCGCCATCCCGACGCTGGTGGCGATTCCTTGCCCAAGCGGACCGGTTGTGGTTTCGACGCCGGAGGTCCAGCGGTATTCCGGATGCCCGGCACACTTGCTGTCGAGCTGACGGAATCGTTTGAGGTCGTCCAGCTGCACTGAGAGCTCGCCGAGCCGTTCGTACTGGGGATTGACCGCCTTCACCCCGGTTAAATGCAGGAGCGAGTAGAGGAGCATGGAGGCGTGTCCCATCGAGAGTACGAACCGGTCTCGGTTTGGCCAAATGGGATCAGCCGGATCAAATCGCAGGACTCGCTGCCACAGGCAGTAGGCCACTGGGGCCATAGCCATCGGAGTGCCTGGATGGCCGGAGTTGGCTTGTTGCACGGCATCCATCGAAAGGGTGCGAATCGTATTGATACAGGTCTGATCGAGTTGTGCGTTCGTCACCATGGCCCCCTTTGTAGCAGTGTATTCTTGGTGCATTGTCGTCGATGATTCTTTCCAATAATCATTTCGGTCGTTTCGAGGGCAGGCTTGAGCGAGGGTGTGTAGGCGTTCTCATGTAGAGAAGGGAGTATGACGAACAAGCCAGAGGGAAGAGTCGATCTCGTCCGGCTAGAAATTGGGTGGGTGATGTGTGCGTTTCTATCTGCAGGGGGAAGGGTTATACTACCGGCCATCATTCAAGACTCAAGTCGACCCTGCGCCATTTCATGCAAAAGTTCGCTGGAGTGACCAGGACTTTCAGGGTTCACTCGCGGAGGAGAACGCGATGCGCCATATCATTCTGAGCCTTGCGGTTATGAGCATGTTCGTGTCGTCGCCGTCCGCTGCGTATGAGGTGAAAAGTCACCCCGCGTTCACGCCGTACTCGGGGAGCGTCGCTACGCGGCGAGATGACGATGGATTTAAATCTTATTCGCTCGTCACGTCGGTGAATGAAAAAGGAAAGACGGATGAGGAGGTGCTTCAAACGCTGAAGGTCAAAGGCCAGGTCATCCGCTTCTCATACGAGAACCCGAAGGACCGGTCCGCACACGAGATCTATACAAATTATCGCCAAGGATTCGAGAAGGGCGGCTTCAAGATTCTGTTTGCCTGTGTCGCGGATGAGTGTGGCGCGCGTTATGCGACGAGCCGATGGGCTCGCGTGACAGGCATGCGGTATTTCACTCCGGAGATGCGTTACTTGGCCGCAAAAGGGACGAGAGACGGGCAAGATATTTATGTCGCGGTGTTGGTGGCTAAGGCGCGCCACCAAGTCGAGCTCGTAGAAATCAGCCAAATGGAGACCGGTCTCGTCACGGCCGAGTCGATCGGAGAGGGCCTGAAGGCGGAGGGGCGTGTGGTCCTTGACGGCATTTTGTTCGATACCGACAAGGCGACGATCAAGGCGGAATCGAAGCCGGCACTCGATGCGATCGCGGCGTTTCTCCGCGAGCATGCCGCGTTGAAGGCCTACATCGTCGGACACACTGATGGGACCGGGGAATTCGATCACAACATGCAGCTAGCCAAGGACCGGGCTGCTGCAGTTGTCGCGGCACTCGTCGACGACTACCAGATTGCGCCCGAGCGTTTAGCCGCGCACGGAGTGGGGTCACTCTCGCCGGCCCGTACGAACAAGACCGATGCCGGGCGGGCGCAAAACCGTCGTGTCGAGCTGGTGGAGCGATAGCCGGAGGAGGTTCCATGGGTAACTCGAGTGGGCTTAAGCTTGCCGGTATTGTTGGGCTGATCGGACTTGTGGCCGGCTGCGTGCCGGCGCACCCGTATTCCATGCAGCGTGACGGTGAACGAGTCGTGGTTGATGTCTTAAAGCCCGATGAGGCGAGGGGGCCGGGAGTCGGTGGGGGGAAGGCCGTGGCGCCTATGATTGTTGCAGGCGCGGTTCCGGCCTCGGCCCACTATGCCGTGAAAGCGACAACGCCGGTATTCAATGAAGATACGATTGAACGCACAGCGACCTATAGCGGGGCGAAGGCGGGCAGCCAATTTTACGCGGACGACAAGACCGGCACCTCGGTACAGTTCGGCGGGGTGAGGATTACTCGATCCATTGTGAATGATGGGAAACTTCAGACTGCGGCGATCCTGACCTTTGCAGTCGATGCACAAGAACTAGTATCCAACGGCCAATTGCAGCTGGTTGGGGACTCGGCACTTGTGCACTTTGGGAAAGTCAAAGTGGAAGATAAGAAGTGGTATATCCCGTGGACGTGGTTCAAGAAAGTCAGGGATCGCATCGATGCCGATGTGAATGTCGTGCTTGAGGGGCATTGGGTGGATGACCATGAGGTGTCCCATCGAGAGGATCTGGCTGATCTCCATCTCTCCCTGAGGGATCTGAAGCTCGGGGACACCACGAATATTTCCGAGGTCCGAAGCGAGTGGTTCCCGTTGATTCCCAGGAGCAAGAAACCAAAGCTAGGGACGGGGACCTATGTCGTGAAAGTCAAGGTGACGGAATATGACGATTATGGGAAACTGGTCAACGAAGTCTCGGACGAAGTTTTGACCAACAAGACTGATTGGACACATAAGATCAAGACGCTCTTCAAGCCGAACCTCTAGACTCCAGAGCTGTTCCGCAGCACGGTCTTTACCCCGGTCTAGTGGCGGATCCCCTGTCGGCAGATTCGTAAAATATTTTGCGCTTCGCACTGTTCCGGCATACCGTCACAGGTATGCCATTGCCGTCTTCACCATTTCAAAGCTCGGTCTTCTCCACCTGTCCGAAATGCGGATTTGAACAGGAGGCTGCTGTCGAATGTCAGCGGTGCGGGATCATCTTTGCGAAGTTCAGGTCTGCGGCCAAGGCGATTGAACCAGATCAAGTTCCGATTCACGATGACTCGGTGCAGCCGAATGCGCCAGGATTCTTCTCCCGGGTCCTTCGCATCCTGCCTTGGGTCTCGCTGATCTGCACGGTCGGTGTCTTGCTACTGATCTTGCGCCAAGCGCCGCCGCTCTCGATTCAAACCGATCCGCAGGCATCCGACCGGGTTGCGGAGAAAATGGCGCAGCTCCAAACCGCTGTGGAGACGGGACAATCTCACTCACTGGCTCTCAATGAATCCGAATTGAATCAGTGGATGCGCGATAACTTAGCGATCGCGTCCACCCATCAGGCGCAACAAGCTGGTATCGCGATACCTCCAGGTCATGAAACAAGCGTCCAGGAAGTACAGTCGGCCCTCAAGGATGTCCGTATGAGTCTCCTTGGCAGCCAGCTGCGCGCCTATGCGCTCTTTGTGCTGTATGGGAAAGAAATCTCGTTGCAACTTGATGGGACGATTGAAACACAAGACGGGTTTATCCGGCTGAAGCCGACTGCAGGCAAGCTGGGTTCCCTGCCGATTCCCTCGGCGACACTCGATCGTATCGTACAACAACTCTTTGAGTCGCCTCAGAACCGGGACACGTTCCAGCTCCCGCCTCACATCACATCCATCCATATCGAAAACAGCGCCCTGGTCATTTCGACCAGGGTGCAATGAGAAATGGGTAGCAGCTGAATCTTTTGAAGTAGATCAGACCTTGTGAAAACTCTTTCTGGGTTTCAGGGTTGCATCCAGCAGCGCACGCTGTTTTCGTCGTGTAGCTTGGGCCTTGGCGATTGTGGTCAGGGAAAGGGTGACGGTATCACCGGGGGCCAGTTGAGCCGCGAGCGGGAGATCGGCAGTGATGACGACCGCGATTGTGGGGTAGCCACCGGTGGTTTGCCGGTCGGTCATCAGGAGGATTGGTTGACCATCAGCTGGAATTTGCAGCGCTCCCGTTGCAGTTCCCTCAGAGATGAAATGCTCAGAACCTTTCCGCATGATTCTTGGTCCTGCCAGCCGATATCCCATTCGATTGGACTCCGGAGTCACCCTGTAAGAAGAACCAATCAAGGTGGTGAGGGCTGTTGCGGAGAACAGATTTTCTTGTGGTCCAGGAATGACCCGTAGCCTCGCGGACTTCTCGTAGCGAGGAACCAGTCGATCAGGGAGGCACATGCCGCTCAAGGATTCGCAGGATGGCGGTGCTGTGTGCAACACATCGCCCGGTCGTAACGGTCTTCCGTTCAACCCGCCGGTTTCACTCGCACAGTGGGTCGAGCGACTGTCAAGAATCATCGGCACATCGATGCCGCCGGCGATCGCCAGGTATGAGCGGGCCCCGCTTCGCGCCCTGCCGAAGCAAAGCCGACTGCCTCGTGAAACCTTGACACATTCCCATTGTGGCGTGCTGGTGCTGCTGATCATCGGAGACAGATCCGCCCCGGTGATCGCGATATACGTGTCTTCATCGAACTCCAGTTCAGGTCCTTTCAAGGTGAGTTCCAGTACTGCTGCGTTGTCTGGGTTGCCGACTAGGCGATTGGCGACTGTCATAGAAAACTGGTCCATCGCTCCGGCGACCGATACGCCATATTGTTCATAGCCGTAGCGTCCCAGGTCTTGGACCGTCGAGAACCAGCCTGGCTTGGCGACATGAATTCGAATTGGGTTCACTCCTATAGAGTTGCGTGGGGTTTCACGATGCTGATGCCTGTCGATCGAATCCTATCTCGAATGAGATAGACGAACTCGGCAGCATGCGGAGTATCGAGATGCACGCACAGACTATCAACCTGCAGAGGGACTTGGATCCCGTCGACGCTCGTGACGAAACCATTCAGGATATCGTAGAGTTGGCGACGTATCTGGTGCTCGGTCTCGAGCAGTGCACCAGACTCAGATCGTGGAACCAGTGTTCCGTCGGAACGGTAGGCACGATCGGCAAAGGCCTCCTGGGCAACCGGCAAACCGGCGGTCCTACCGTGCTCAACAAGTACGGATCCTGCCGGGGCAAAGAGAAGCAGCTGTTGATCGAATGACGTCACTGCTTGTGTAACGGCATCGGCGATAACGCGATCCCGTGCAGCCAGGTTATAGAGCGCGCCATGAAGTTTGACGTGGCTAAGCGTCAGCTGATCCGATGCCAGCACATCGGCCAGTGTCTTCAGTTGCGCTGATACAAGAGATTCAACCTCTTGGGGAGAGGCCTGGCGCTCATGACGGCCGAAATCTCCGGCATGAGGAAATCCAGGATGGGCCCCGATCGCTGCCCCATGTTGTGCCGCGAGCCTTGCCGTCCTTCGCATGAGTTCATGATTTCCAGCGTGCACTCCGCAGGCAATATTGACCGACGTGATCAAGGGCATGACTCGGGCTTCACGGTCCAAGAAGTCCTGGCTTTCGTATTCGCCCATGTCGCTGTTCAAATCAATCGTTCTCATATGCGTGCTCGTCAATGAGTCGATCATATTTATCTCGACCGATGGATTGGAATTGCACGAGATCGCCCGGCTTCAGTAGGAAAGGCTGCGCGCTGGTCTTCCGATACAGGGGAATTGGTGTCCGCCCAATCAAGCGCCAGCCGCCAGGTGTCGAGGATGGATAGATTCCGGTCTGACGATCTGCAATGCCGACCGAACCGGCCGGAACCTTCGTTCGGGGAGTTGAGAGGCGAGGCATTGCCAGTTGCTCAGGGACCAACCCTAAATAAGGGAAGCCGGGACTGAATCCCAGCATGTAGACACGATAGCGGACTGAGGTGTGCATCGCGATGGTTTCAGCGGGCGAGAGACCGGCAAAGGTCGCCAGGTCTTTTAGATCAGGCCCCCATGCACCGCCGTACAAGACGGGGATGGTGTGCAACGTACCGCCAGGCCAACTACCGCTCGAACGTGGGCGAGGTAATCTCCTCAACCTGTTGGCCAACGAAGAAAATGTCCATTGGTAGACATCGAAATGGATAGTGACCGATCGATAGGTAAGAACGATATCCAGGATGCCGCTCCATTTTTTGTCTGTCACCATTTTTGCAAAGGCAATCACACGGGAATTGATGTGGGGATCAATCTCGTTACCGAACTCGATCGTAATCGCCGAGTCGCCGAGCGGCGCAAGACGGAACGTGACGTGTGATGTTCGGCGAAGCTGTTTTGAGGAATTCGAAGTGGCCATACTCCACGCAATGAACAGCGATTGTATCTCAAATGACTCGTAGAAACGGAGGAAGAAAGGAGAGGAGGAGTCGAAAAGAGCTAAAAGGATCTGGCAAGTGTCCTATCGCACCTTCGATGCGGCTAAGATGGAGCCGGCGGCGGCAATGCCGGACAAGGCCGCCCCTTCCATGAAACCTTGCCATTCATAGAACGAATTGGTGTGCTCGCCGGCGAACACGAGATTTTCTGTGTGGATACCTTCCAGTCCGGCGATCGAGGAAAATTGGCCTGGACGATAGCAGGTATAGCTTCCCTTCGTCATGGGGTTTGACGGCCAATGTTCGAGATGTGCGAGGTACTGACCCTGTATGACGGTCGCCGCTTCCATGGTCCCCGGGTAGACGCGTTCGAGATCTTGTAAGAATCGTTGTGTTTCGAGCTGGACCGCGGCCGGGTTCAATCGAGCGCCGCGTTGTCCGCTGGAATAGTCGAGCAGAATCCCTCTCGTGTCTGACCCTAAGCTGGAGTTGGGCTCCCAAGTCGTTTGATGATGAGGAAGGTTGGAATAGGATGTTCCATTCCCCTCAAGCGTGCGCCATGGGCGGCCTGAGAAACCGACGTTCATCTTGCAGTTGGTGCCGTATCCCAACGCGAGGATTGCCTGGCGTTGGGCCGGTGGCAGGCCGAGATTGTCGTCGAGGTCGACGAGACGCAAGGTCGTAAAGGGAATTGCCAGCACCACCATGTCATGCGCAAAGGTGGCTGTTCGAGATCCTTGTTGGAAGATCAAGTCGATTCGTCCGTCACTCAGACGCCGCACGCGGAGCAGCGTACTGTTGGTGATGATTTGCCCGGGAAGTTCACGAGTGAGTCCCTCAATGATCCGGTCATTGCCGTCGATGAGATGATATCGTTCGTCGCTGAACACGCCGAACGGTGTGAAGGTCGAGCGACGGTCGGGATGCATAAAGAGGAGAAAATTCAGGCAACTTTGCTCGCCTGCAGCAAGCCCATATTCCGCCTCATAGGCGGCGACGATGGCGGCCTTGGCGATCGGACCGGCGGCGGTGTGACTTCCATTGTGCCCTTCGAGATACGCGAGCAGACTGGTGCGATCGAGCGCTGCGTCATCTGCCGTATGGTTGGCGGCTGTCACCTCTCGAGAGAGGCGGCGCAGATCAGTCCGCATGACCGCGACGAAGTCGCGAACCTCCGCGATCACCGCAGCGTCCGTGTAGCGTTGTCCCGAGAAATAATAGAAGACCTCTCCCGGCTCCTTGCTGCCATCCTCGATCGTCAAGTTGAATCGTCGTGCGTATCCCAACATGGTTTTGTGAAGCGTATCGATCAGTTCGCCGCCGCGTTCAGCTACTTGTCCGGGGAAGAAATTGCGCAATGACCAACATCGGCCACCCGTACGAGTCCCAGCGTCGTAGATCGAAGCTCGGATGCCGCGCGTCTTGAGTGCATCGGCGCAGGCGAGCCCGGCCAGTCCTGCGCCAACGATGCCGACGGAGAGAGGAGGAGACGTTGGTTTCGCAGCGACGGACGCACGGGGAATCATGGTACCGAGGGCAAGTGTGGTGCCTATCGCTCCTGCCTCAGCCAGGAAGCGGCGTCGAGAGATCACCCGTGATGAACGGGTCGATGAGTATTCCTCCAACAATCCGAGCGCATCATTCGTCGAAGTGTGTCGACGATCAGACAGCAACACGGCGGTCATCAGCCGTGCGAAGGAACGAAATGCGGCGGTTCGGGCCATTGGACAGGGTCCGGTTGATCAGCGAGGTAGATCGTGTATCGACACGACGGGTCGAATCATGGTGTCACGTTCGCTCAGGTCGAGCGCATTTCCCATTGATTGCCCATGAGACCGACTCGATTGCGCCGTCGTCGTGGATCGTCGTGCTGGAGGCCATCGATGCTCATGCGGATGTCCGCGTTCACGTGGCCCACCAGATAGTAACTGTGTTCGGTGAGACCTTTGACGATCGGTGTGCAATCGACTTGATGGATTTTGTTGTGCACCACCGCAGGCCTGGCCGGCCCGTTCGATCCGAGCCGATCGGGATTGCCTTTGGTGAAATCAGAGACGACCAAAGCCACATCACCACGATTATGGTAGACGCTCACGCTCCTGGCCAATTCATGCAGCTGTTCCAACGGTTGTCCCTTTTCGAGGACCGTGTCGTCTACATCGGGCGCACAGAGGAAAATGTGTTCGAAGAGACGGGGCAACGCGTTCCCAGGCGTGAAGGCATCACACCGTTCGACGGCGTTCTGTAACAAGTAATTGCCCATCGAGTGACAGAGGATATGCAGATCCTGCTTGCAGAGTTCTTCATCCGCGCGACGGAGGCTTGCGAGAAAGTCGCGTACTTTCAGGATGGCCCGTCCGACCGCGTTGCCCGATCCGGCCGCTTCCGAGCGATCCGATTTATAGGAGACGAAGGGGAGTGCCATGCCGTCGGACGGCCACGAAAACAGTACGACCTGCACGCCCTGCTCAGGATCACCATCGGGAGAGGCGTTGAGCATTTCTTGAAGCGACAGGGCCGTGCCCACGGCGTCGGCCCAAGACACATTGAATCCGTGGATAAACAGCAGCACGTCCGTGTTCTTGCGCATGATCGTTTGCAGATCGGAAAAGGCACCCAGCGATCCAAGCTTGACATTGTCTTGTTGGTTTTCGGCGATAGACCGATTGATCTTTTCGCGATAGGCGACAATATCGGCAGAGTCTGCGCATTTCGCCAGATACTTGATCATGGCCTCGCCGTTGCCGTGGCCCATGGAGCCCCGGTCCTCTTCGAGATACTTGGTGATCTTGGCTTCATCCACGTCGATGGTTAGACGACCGAACCGGAGATTTTCGACGCCATCATCGCTGAATTTCTTTCCATAGGCGTCCGGGCGCCAGCGGTCCTTCCCGAGGTGGTTGCGGTTGGTTGCGTAAAAGAGTCGTCGCTCACTCATGTTAGGACTCCCTTCTCTCGCCTCATCGGAAGCGAGGGCCGTGGTTGAGCGATGCCTGGGAAGATCTGCTTAACGCCTTCGACAGGGAATGTCAAGAATCAGACCCGGGTTCGTATTGTGTCTACACCGACAGAGGCCACTCATGATGCATGCGCGCTTTCGTCCAGCTCAGTCAGAAGAAAGGTTCTGACTCGCGTTCGGGCGTCTCGCGATGCCTGTCCTGCTTCAGCATCTTTCTTCCATGAGCCGATCAGGGTGCTATGGGCATTGATTGGTCTCCCGTCAGGCTGATAGTCGCGGGCAGGAATTTCTCCATCACGAAAGCGAGCGCCAAGCTCGCGGCGCAGGGTCTGCTGCTTGGCGCGATCCGCAATACAATCGGTTTCAAACCGGAGTCCATAGACTCGTGCCGTGCTTTGTCGTGCGATCTGAAGGTCGTTGGTCGACAAACCAAGAGATTGCCGATCCTGCTCTGTGGAGTACCAGAAGCGCATGGGTAGTGCTGGTTGGGCCACGACGACCGCAGTCACCTTCGGATGGTCGAGCAAGGCCAGTGGGAGCGGACCGGTCATGCAATTGCCGATGATACCGATGGACTGTGCGCCGTGCTGATTGCCGATCGTCTGCACCACTCCTCGTAGCCAACTGACGATGGGCGGGCTGCCCTGCGTGGGGACTCCCCATTCACCGTCAGGAAAGAAGTCGATCAGTCCACGAACCCAGTAAGCCCAGAGCCCGCTGGCTGGAGAGAATTTGCCTTTCTCTCCGAACAACAGCGGTACATAGACCGTGAAGTCCTTCGACAGTTCTTCGGCATAGGCCAATGTTCCAGGAGAGAGTCCGGTCATCTCATGAAGCAAGAGCACCGGCGGCTTGTTGGCGCTGTCATTCAGGCAAAAGACGGAATGGGTAATTCCTTGATGTGAAAAGGGTCGCTCGAAACATTCGACCCAATTCCGAGTCGGTGTGCCTTCTTCCTTGGTGTGAGGCGAGCACCGTCCGATCTCGATCGCGCCACAGCCGACTTGCAAGAAGAGCAGGAGCATCACAAGGGATTGAAGGAACGAGCAGTGAAGAGTTGCCATAACAAGGTCTTGCCTCACGAGTAGACTCATGGGTGTTGCAGGTATCGTACGGGTGAACAGGGCGAGCTTGCCAGTGTTTGGGAGTCTGCGCAAGTGTTCGCACAGGCTGGGAGGACTCGGGGGGGGGTGTCGGTAGAAATTGAAACGGGGGAAAAGGAGGCGTTCGTCGCAGTGAGCTAGGGGAGCACCGAGATGTCCTTGCTCACTGGATCGAGGCGAGGGTCTCGCGAGTAGCGGCCGATTTCAGTTTTCGGAGCGCATGGGCCTCGATCTGACGAACCCGCTCTCGACTCAGATCCAGCTGCTCCCCGATTTCGACCAAGGTCATGGTCTTGTCTGATCCGATCCCAAACCGCATACGGATGACAGCCTGTTCTCGGGCCGTTAAGGGACTCAACAGGTGTGTGAGTTGTATCTCCCTCTCCAGCCGATGGACATAGTGGTCAGGGGGCGCAGTCTGATCATCCGGGATGAGCGATCCTAGGACCTGCTCCTCTCCGATAGGGGTCTCGAGGCCTACCGGTTCCTGAAAGGCTGCCACCGTCTCGCGTACGCGGTCCGGGCGAAGTCGGAGCACTCGGGCGATCTCCTCGATCTGTGCCGGTCGGCCAAGTTGTAACTCCAATCGCCTTCCTGCGCGGGCAATACGGCTGGCGGCCTCCGACTGATGAACCGGTACGCGAATCACTCGGGATTGTTCGGAGAGGGCCCGCGTGATGCCTTGACGGATCCACCAGGTCGCATAGGTGCTGAACCGGAAGCCTTTGCGATATTGATACCGTTCCGCCGCTTTCATGAGGCCGATATTGCCTTCCTGTACCAAATCCAGCAGGGTGAGACCGTGAGAGGTATAGCGTTTTGCGACATCGATGACCAATCGTAAATTATGCCGCACGAGTTCATCTTTAGCGTTTTCCAGCTGAGGACGAGCTGTTTTGATGTCGGTGACCAAAGAAGCGAGTTCTTGGTGCGATGTTGCAGAGAGTGATGACCCAATGTGTGATGTCGGGGTCAGACAAGACGTAAGAATGGCTTCGGCCCGGTCCAACACGACGGCGGAAAGGCCACCGAGTCGTCGGATGTCGGTGAGCGCTTGCACAAGATCTGCGACCAAGGCTGCTGAGGTTCCGGCACGAAGGATCCCTGTCGCCCGTTTCAACGCCACCCTGATGCGACGTGACCCCTCATCGATGTGTTTTGCGAGCGCGACCTCCTCTTTTGGGGTCAAGAGCGCTGTACTGCGAAAAGAACGGAAATAGAGCGACTCAAGGGCAAATCGATCCTGGGAGGGGCGCACACCCTGGCCATCGTCATGAGGCCTGTCTAGCGACGAGCTTGATTCGTGAGAACGGGCGATATGGTTCAACAGAGCGCCGGACGAGGGGTCGTCACTATATAAATCCCCTTCTTCGGATTGCTCCGTGGTGAAGACGTCTGCTTCGATTTCCGGCAGGTGATCGTCTCTCATCGATCGCTCCTTTCGTCCCTGCAGCGTGATCTACGAACATATTGCCTCGACAGCAACGAACCGAACATATCATTATGTCCAATGTATGTCAAATTATAATAAATAAAAGATTAGACAAATACTAGACGGTATGGTAGCTTACGCCGTGATTGATTCGATTGAAGCTAACCAGGAGGGATTGTGATGCCAACCTATCTCAAAGGAAAAGCCTTGTTCCTTATGACCAGCATCATCCTATTTGGAATGGGGGTGGTGTCAGGAGACCGAGGAGTAGTCTTGGCAGGTGAGAAACTATCCAGCTCGCCGGTTTCGGGGAAAGAATCCACGGCGCCGCTCTACAAATTTCGCTTGCCTGATATTGATGGGCATCCCGTCGATCTCAAAAGTTTCAAGGGGAAAGTGCTGTTGATTGTGAATACCGCAAGCATGTGCGGGAATACCCCGCAGTATGCGGGCCTCCAAGAAATGTATGAACGATATCAAGAGCGTGGGTTTGAGGTCTTGGCCTTTCCGGCCAATGATTTTGGGAAACAGGAGCCAGGAACAAATGAAGAGATCAAAGGCTTCTGCTACACGAAGTATAGCGTCAGCTTTCCACTATTCTCCAAGATCAGCGTCACAGGAAACGGGCAGCATCCCCTGTACCGTTATCTCACGGAACAAAGTCCCTTCCCCGGGCGGGTCACATGGAACTTCCAGAAGTATCTCGTTGATCGCTCTGGTCAGGTGATCGCGAAGTACGATCCTGGGATGAATCCGTTGTCACGACCGATCATTGCCGATGTGGAAAAGGCCCTGGCGAAGAGCTGAGTCATGGGCCAGGGCGTGACCGGGAGGAGAGTCGGGCGATCGCTTGTCCCAACGTGGGCGACCCTGTTGATGGTTATGACGAGCGTGTCAGTCGACGCGGCGGAATGGATGAGGGCCGAAGGTTGCCTGTCGACTCAATCAAGGTCGCGCAAAGACTGGAGAGGAACCGCATGCGACGAGTAAGTAGCCTCGGGTTGCTCGGTGCGCTGTTATTGGCCGCCTGTACGGGTAGCGAGTCGCCATCAGGCTCAACAAGGTCGACTCCTGCCGACTGGTCAAGGGTCGGAGAAACAGAGGCGTACACCTACTATGCCGATCGCGGGAGCGTCAGGAAAGCGGACGAAACAGTTACCATGTCCGATCTCTTCGATTACAAGGCCGTCCAAACCGAAGGTGGGATGAACGCGCTGTCAAAGATCACGTTACGAGGATACGACTGCCAAAATCGGAAAAGCCAAGCGATCAAGACCACATGGCATGGCGGCCAGATGGGATCAGGAGCCGTGGTACGAACTACAGGTGTGACAGGGCAACTGATGCCGGTGGCTTCAGGGACTGCCACTGAGGCATTCATGCAGGTCGCCTGTGGCCCCTGACCCGCTGAAGCCGCGGTCTCCCGATAGGAACATACCGGGGACAGTGTTCTGCGCGTGGCTCTATGGTTCTTGAGATTGGACGGACCGTCCAGACGGCACTACGGGTTCTCGTTCCAGATCTCGCATCAACCGTTGAAATTCTGGACTATTTCGAAGCAGCCGTGATCCGGCGCGAAGCAGATGTTCGACGTCCTCGTCGCTGAGCGCGAGGTTCGTCGGGATATTCATGAGGCGCGCAACTTCCTCCGGCTCGGTGAGTTCGGTCAGGCTCGCGTTAATGTAATAGATGTCCGCGTCTTGAGCGAACACTCCGTGGCCGACGTTCGTTTGCTGTCGAAGTTGTAGGCGCCACTGCTGGATGGCCTCTTCCAAGAGTTCCAAGGTGTCTGCGGAGTAGCGATTGATGGGGATGTCGACCAGGGCCTGACTGACTCGTAGAAAACCGGGTATTTTGTTCAGCGTGTACTGGCTCGGGTCTTGGCTCGTCTCGGCATTGACGACCAGGTAGACCAATTTCCTGATCTGCTTCGCGCCCAGCGACATGAAGGTAGATTCCAGGTTCCCGACAAATGCCGTATTCTCCAGCACTTCCCGCATTCCAATGTTGTCGGACAGCCCACCGTCCAGGAGATGAATATAGGGGCGTTTCTTGGGATCAAGGTATGACCGCAGCTCGTGAGCGCGTTGCCTGCCCAACGAGGCGTGATGATGATCCAGCAGTAACATCGAGGGCTGGTATTCGCATCGCCCGGCATAGTTGGTCATCGAAATCGGGCTGAGAATGACGGGCAGTGCGGCCGAAGAGGCCGTTGCCACCGAGATCGGAAGTTTGCTGAGGTCGGAACAGATCAAGTCGAACTGAAATTGATTGAATTCAAACCGCGAGAGGCTGAGCATGTCGGAGGCATGAATAAAAATCATGGGACGACGGTGTCGGGCGACCAGGTCGCCGAACGTATGTCCATCGAAGAGCGCTTCGTCGAGCAGCTCGGAGAAAATGTGGGCACGGCCGAAATAGGGTGACCACATCCGGAACCAATTCGAGGGGGAACGAAAAATCCGTGAGCGCAGCTCGCTCTCCCAGTTCTTCCTGAGAAACCGATGCTCGAAATCCTCAAAGATCCTATCGCCGTAGAGACCGTAGTAGGCGGCCGTGAAGCTTCCGCCTGAGAGCGCGTTGATGATGTTCAATTCGTCCAGTAGCCGCTTGTCGACGCCATCCCACCGGATCGAAGTGCGCGCCAGTTCCTGTAAGACACCATAGGCCAAGGCCGACGCGCGTGCCCCACCCCCGGAGAACGAGGCCACGATGAAGAGACTGTCGGAACTGCCGGTGTCGGACGGAGGGAAATTGGTGGCGCGGTACCCGTAGGCCGCATCCCATCGCGCAAGCGGCGCATTCATAGTCGGGCGTACATACTCACAGCCAAGCAACAGCGCTGTCCATCCAAGTAATAACCAGGTGGCCAGGAAATGCCTGAGTGCCGTTCTGCCGTATGAAGCTGATTTCATGGGGTGAAGGGTACGCAGCAAGTCCCGTGGTGTCAACGGGACCGTGAGGGCGAGACCTCCGACTATTCGTGGAGATCCTCGGCGGAAATTCCTTCACTCTCTTGAGCAATCTGCTGGTCCATGAAATAGTGTAGACACGGTACAGGGCATACAGATCTCGCCGTGGTTCTCATTCGTGCATAATCGGAGGTCATAAACCATGTCGCATCTGCTCACACGCATCCGCAATACGGCATTCCTGTTTTCCATGCTGGTCTTGGTGGTAACAGGTTGTGCTCGGTCTGGTTTGCACGGGCAGTTTTCACAGGAATCTCTCGGGATGGGAATCGTATCGGGGACCTTAGGTGAACAACAACGTGTAGCCCTATGTGTCGGAGAGCCATCCTCTCTCTCGGTCGTTGGTCAAGTCCAGGCGTTGGAAGGAGCTGCGTACCTGATACGCGATGCTAAAGGGCAGGATGTCCGTATTCCCCATGACGAGAATACCAGGATTGATCGACCGGCCCATGTCGGTGATCGCATTCAATCTTGGCTCGATCGCCATGGTCGCGCCGTGCTCATCCGCAATCTGGACGGGAGCAACCGATAGCACTCGCCTCGCCCACGGTTTTATAGACCCCTCTCGCTGGCTTAGTCCTTCAACGAGAACGGCGTGAAGTTCGTCTGCCTGTCGTACCAGTCCTCGTTTTCTTGGCGCTTGAGCCAGCTGACGATCGCATACGTCACCGGCGTGAAGATGATTTCGATTGAGACTTTGAACGCCCAGTTGAAGGCAATAACTTTGATCATCGTTCCGGGCTGCCAGGTCCCGAGGAAAGCGATCGGATAGAAGATGGCGCTGTCGACGAGCTGGCCGACCGCAGTCGAGCCGATCGTGCGGGTCCAGAGATGCCGCCCCTCAGTCCAAACCTTCATCTTTGCCATGACATAGCTGTTCATGAAGTCGCCGCACCAGTAGGCGACGATCGACGCGACGACGATCCGGCTCGTACTCCCAAACACGACCTCTAGGGCAGGTTGGATCACGGCATTGAAGGGCTCATCAGGATCCCCCGGCATGTGGATCACGAAGAGCCCCATGATGGTCGCAAAGATCATTGAGGCGAAGCCAGCCCAGATGACTTTGCGCGTGCGCGCATAGCCATAGACCTCAGTCAGTACGTCGCCGAAGATGTAGGAGATCGGGAAGAAGAGGTTCCCAGCGCCGAAGGTCAGCCCAAAGAGGATGCAGGTCTTGCCTGGGCCAATTAGGTTTGAGCAGAGCAGCACCGTTACGAAGCCCGCCATGACGAGGTCGTAGTAGCGGTAGTGGCGGGGGTTCGAGATGATTCCCTGCTTGCGCGGTTCGGCGGGAGCAGTCATCGGAAAGTCAGGTTCCTCTCATCTGTGAGACTGATGTGCTTCGTACGGGTAGACTTTCAAAAATTGGTGAACCCCGCGTGGAATTTCTCAAGGTTCGTCCCGTTATACTACGCGGAGTCCTGGCTTAGGGTGCTAAGCTAGATACCTTTCCCACCTACAGTCGCTGTGAAGCCATAGGCTTGAGGTGAGTCTGCCAACCGTTCTCAGATCAGCCCATTACGATTTGCGTTGCTGAAGCGGATCATTCCAGCGCAGGTTAGGAAAGCGGGCGAAGTCACGATCGGTGGAGCAGAGGATCAGCCCGTGTTCGATGGCTAACGCCGCTAAGTGAGCGTCCGGCACCAGATTCGAACGACCAACTGTATCGCTGAGCAATGAGCCAAGAATCTCTCGGTGGCGTTCTGTGGGCTGCGGAATCCAGACGACTGGGCAGCTCAGCCACTCTTGGACGTGGGACCATGCGGCAGAGATTGGTTGTGGATGCTGGAAAATTCGTGGATTCGAAACCAGCCGTATAAAGCTCAGCAATGTCGGCCATGGCAAGCCTACCGGGGTGTGGCCGTTCAGATGAGAATCCAGCCAAGTGCGCGCAGCTTGATGCTGGGACAGGGAGGAGACATAGGCATAGACGAGAAGATTCGCATCGATGAGAATCATCGAAAGGCTTCGTCTTCTGCCGTCGCCAACACCTCTGCGACATCGTCTAAACTCCCGACAAGGCAACGACCCAGCGAGACGCCTTTGGTTCGAAAGGGCTTTGAGGGTCGTGCAGGCGGCTGCAAAAGGTCCTTCAGCCCTTGACGCATCGCGTCATTGACCACTGTTTTAAGGCTGGCTTTTCGTACCTTCTGCGCGCGCTTTAAGAGTGCCGCCACGTCACTGTCAAGACTAAGGGTTGTTCGCATGCATCACAGCATAGGAGTAGTGATGTCATGATGTCAATAAAAATAACTTAAAGCAGCAAAGACTCCCGGTCATTTTCTGCAGTCCGTGCTGGGTATTCCTGCCAGAGGCTTGTACCTCACTGTGGATACGGCCTACGTCAAACGCGCGAAAGCGAAAGGGCATGTGGCGCTTTTGTCGGAATCGAAAGGCCCAGTCTTGAAAGACCGTTTTCTGACGAGTCACAGGCTGGGATGTTCGTTTCTCTCAGCTATCTTCGCGGCAGATGCAGGTTAGGGACCGCATGTCTTTGGCATCATAGACAGCTAGCGAAATAAAAAGACTCCCGGTACTTTTTCTACCTAAAGTGCTATTGATCATTCCCTTCATGAATACACAGTAATGATTAAAGACGCCCGACGCCGTACTAACTCTTTAATACAAGAAACAAGGCGTGACCCTAAACGGTTTCTGTTCATCTACACGCGATAGGCATCCCCCGGCCCTGATGGGCGAACTTGTGGGGCAAGAAGAAAGATCTCCGTTTCTAGAAACTTTCGTACATCTTGCCACTGAGCATTCTGCTTCCGGAGCTGGAGAATTGTGCTGCAACGTTGTATCGCTCGTTGTGCTCCCGGCATGGCTGGGAGTCCTCCAGATGGAATGCGATCATCATGAGCATGTTTGGAAGAATCCTGATGAATGTATGAATGGAATTCCAAAATGGCATCAGACCTGTCTCGTTCCACATGGCCCTTTGCATAAGAATCTTGAACGATGTGAAGAAATGCTCCTATTGCACGGTGTCTGGTATTCCCCTTCTGGCCAATGAGAAAAAGCCTACGAACTGGGAGGGAAGATTGAGGAAACCATGTGTGAACATGCCCTGTGGTTACAGCACCGAGTACCTCTGTCTCCAAAACTGCCCCGTTTGCCACACCATAGAAAAACTCCAACCAACGCAAAAGAGCGTCTCGAGTTGTTGTGGCTGGCTCTCCATCACCTGCGGCCATGGCATGTAGGCCTTGCAGATCTCCAAAATGAGACCGGGCCAGAAGTGGAGATCCAGAACCAAACACTATCCCATTGGTCGCATCATTCTGGTAAGATATGAAATTGGATAAAAATGTGCCTCCGCTCGACCAATTGGCTGTCTCCGTGTCGTTATTATCAAAGAAGAAACCTTCGGGGTCGTCATTCCAAAAGATTCCTCGCATATATTCCCAGACAACTGGATCATTGAATTGTGTTCCGTGATGAACCAACCCTGCTTCCTGGAGCGCCGCGTTCGTGATGGATTCGTGAACGGGGTCTCCAACATTCCAAGGACCTTCAACTTGAAATTTGGTGGTTTGATTCCCTCTTCTTCGTTGCTCCAGCCACGCATCAAAGCCATGAGGAGTAGCCTCAATCTCTCTTTTTGGAGCCACCAGACCCTTTTGATTACTCATTACAAATCCTTTCTGAACGTCACCTGCAAATCTCCATCAAGGTAGCCTTTCGTGAGGAGTGGGGTAGTGCCCAAATAAAGCCTCCTCGTAAACCAGAGATCTCGCTGCGTAATTTGTGTTCTTCCCCTGCCTGCTCGTGGCAATTCACGACTTCTTTGGGGTCAAACCTTCAAAGAGACTTGAGAACTTGTTGACCGCATAAGGGGCGAAGAGTGCGAGTCCGGTGAGTAAATAATCCTTCACACCACCGGTGGAAGCCGGTAATGTCCCAGTGGTTGCAAAAACGTAGAGGGCAACGAGGCCAAAACCAAGAAACAGGAATAAAATGACGATGCTTCCCAGAAAGGCGATGAGACGACTGGAACTGCCATGAAGAGTTGTGACAATCGGTGCAGGTTGCGCTGACTGAGCCCCCACCACAGCTCCACCGGTTGGTGCTGCCCCCTCAGGGGTCACATCGGTCTCTTCCGAGAGCGCATCAGCAAGCGACCACGTTTTATGATTGTCCAGTGAGACCTTCACTGCACCAATACAGAACAGGATCCCAAATAATACAACCATGAGCACCATATAGAGAAACCAGGGCTCAGGAGCTTTCCAGTCAGAGCAGGGGTTTGGGCAGACCCCAGCTTCAGAACCGGCAAGACTTGCCATGGGAAACAGAAGGCAGAAGTTGGCTGCCATGATATACGGTGCCAAATATGTGAACATGCGGTTCCTTTCGTGGAATTGCACCGTGAGTTGTCGGGCAAGGAGCGTACATCTCAATCCTGAATTGAGCATGGCCGTTTATTTCTTCTTCACGGTCGAGCTGAGAATATCCACCAGATTACTGTGATCATTGAGGATCGCTTCCCACCGTGTGATCACTTGTTGACGGTGTTTGAATAGATTGGCCTGAGCAGTTTTTGCCGCGTCCGGATCCTTGCCGTTCAACACTTTGAGCAATTGCTCCTCTTCATCCAAGTCATCTTTGAACTGTACTGGATCGAGCTTATTCATTAGCCGGATGCGGAGGTGTTCAAGTGACAACGTTCCAATGGTTGGTGTTTGTGAAATGGCCTTATCTGGCTCAGACTCAGTGGCGAAATCACGCAGTTGTTTGGCTAGCAGGAGGCTAGCAGAAGAGCCGCCTCCCGTGGCTGCACCTGCGGCTATATTGGCTGCATTTTTCAACGCTGCCTTGGCCACATCAGTGTAGACCTCAAGTAATTCTGTTGGGTCATTATCAAAACTCTTGAGATTCCAGTTGCCGGTTTCATCCTTGATAAACGCCATCTGCGTCTTGCCGCGCCCACTGGCATAGACAGTATTAATCTTTGACCAAAAATGATCGCCGTAAAGTCGTTCAACGATTTTGATTCGCTCTTCAATATTAGGCGAGATGTTAAAAGTTAAATAATCAATGATTCTAGGGGTGTGACCATCCATCCAATCAAAGAGATGTAAGAAGTCTGTCGGCTCAGATTCTCGAAGATGCGCACTCAAGGGGAGCTCTCGTCTATCACGGCCATATGTGCCAAGCTGCTTAAGTAAGGTGTCAGCTCGCGCCTCAAGCTGGTTGCCATATTCTGATGAGGCTATACTCAGATATACGAGACTAATGCGAACATCCGAGTTGATGGATTGTCCTGCAGAACTTGCAGTCGCATAGCGAAACGCACCTGCCTGCATCACTGTGGCAATGCGGCCCGTCTCGATAAAAGCCTGTCGATATTTGAAGTAGCTCTCATCAGATTTTCGTTCTATTTTCTTTTCTGGTGTCTCGTTAAACAGGTTAAGCTGTTGACTGGAAAGCTTTTTATTGAATTTCCTTTGGCCTTCCCTTAATTCCTTCGACTTGGATTGGTTATCGTCCCCTGCTTTGCTCAGGCTCAATACTTCTTTGCATGTAGCAGTTCCCACGGCTTCAGCTGAAGGGTTTAACAAGCAAATTGGAATGGTCAATCGTTTTTGGTAGCTGAGGGCGTCCTCCGCTATGGCATCTAGGATTGAGCAATTGAACGAGTAGGATTCATGTATTTCTGATGAAGGCCTAATACTGTCTGGTGCTCCAGTTGAAGACTTGCTGCTATCCAGTGCACCAGTGCAATGATGGTTAGTCCGAGTTTCTTCTATGAAGTCATACGTTTTCCCTAAACCATTATGCGCTTCGATTAAATAACCATACAGCTCTCCAAGTTGAGTCTCAGGCTCAAGGGAAAGTGGCCCTTTGTAGACTTCTACCTCAATGCGCATTGCCGATGAGTCTGAAAAAGCGAGGAAGGTGCAGTCTGTCAGAGAAGTTAGCAAAGAAAGGCTCAAGACGGTTACGGCCCGAGATGCAGAGATAATCAACATGTTCATGGCTCCCCGGTTACTTGGCGGGTATGTTCACGATTGTGGACGCATAGGGTTTGCGCAATTCCTCAAGCAATATCTTTAACTTCGATTGATCCCCAGAACCAACATCTTGACCGATCTCTTTTTCGGCTTTTCGCAAGGTCGTTTGGGCATCCAAGATTTGCCCGCGCTCATGAAGCAATGTTTCCATAATCTGATAGGTTGTTCCCGTCGACTGAAACCTCCTATCAGACAGTTGCTGCAACGCACTGATCAACGGCTTGCTGTCCACGGAGAGGGCCAGCAACAAGCGGTCGTTGGGGTCGAGTTCTTTCGCTCCCTCTGGTCCCAGGAGATAGTATCGATTTTCGGATGGCTTTCCGCCACAGGCCGCTGCGCCTTGTTTGGCCGGAGGCGTGGTGGTCACCGTGCCAAGCTCCCTGAGCAGGTCCTCCACCTTAGTCTTGAGGACGTTGAGCGATCTGGTAGTATCCTGCTTGGCTGTGGTAAGCGTCTTGTGAGCGGCCTCAATGTCAGCCTTAATCTTTGTAGATTCCCCTGTGAGCCCTGTGACAAGTTTTAAGGCGGCATTGCGGTTGATTTCAGCTGCGTTCAGGGCCTGTTCCGCTGCGGTCAGTTCGGCGCTGAGTGCATCGATTTCTGCTTGGGTTGTTTTGGTAGATGAAGCTGAGCTCGTCAATGCGGTCTTGGCGCTGAGGAGATTCGCTCGGATGTCTGCAACCTTCTTTTTGGCTTCATCGAGAGTGCCCTGGGTATGTCCTAGCTGCGTCTGTGCTTTCCCTAATTCCTCCTCAATCTCGCCTAGTTTCTCTTCAAGCGTGGTCAGTGCTGTCTTCGTCGAGTTCGTTGCTGATGCACCTGGGTTGGGTGCGGGGGAGATCGTGCTCAGTGGGCGGGATGCTTTGATCTGATCGAGTCGGTCTTCGATCATCGTCACGAGTTTGGCCAAGAGTTGGGTTTTATGGTTTGTGTCTAACTTCTCGTCGGTATCCAGGTCCCTGTAGAGCTTCCTGAATTGCTCCACCTCTTGCATGGCCGCATGCCGAGCGTTGTCAACCCTCACGTCGTCAGCGGAGATTGGGGCAAAGGCGTGTGTCTGCTCGTTGTACCGCACGCTGCTGCCGAACGGATCAATCTGTTCCTTCCGAAGCACGCCCGATTCAAAGTGCACGCGGTTGAATAACGCCGCGGCTTGTCCAGTCATGCGGAACCGATACAGGGAATCATGCAGCGGGACGAACTCGCCTCTGACTCGCTTGACGAACGGAGACCCATCGCCTGCGCCATCCTTTTTAATGTCCATTGTGTCAATACTGCATCCTGTCAATACTCGGAAGTAGTAGGTCGTGCGAAAGCGAACATTGGAATCGATATTCTGCGGTTCTAACCCGGTGTCTACACGCATGTTGCTCGACACATCCCCAAGCCATGAACAACCGGCTAGAAGCGCAAGTGCAAGTACGGATTGAGAAGGAATGACAAGACGATGTTTCATAGATGTATGTCTCCAAGAGCTAACTGATCGTCGAAATGTGTGGCTGCTGGCGTGACCCTCAAACTACAAAGCTCTGACTCCGTTGTGCTGGGCGCGGGACCATAGCACTACATGAAGGTCTTGCACGACCCCCCGTTAGCGTAAAGGCTCTTAGCCCTACCTAATGGATCATAATAGCTCTATTCAATGCAGGGCCATTCGAGCCATCACACAATGTCGACAGCTAACATTCTCACGGAAGCAATCATTCAGCAAAGAACGGGCCGCGAGGAAAGCAAAGGGAATTGAGTGAATTCCGAAGGATTGCGATGGTGCCTACGTAGAAAACCGTCCGAGGTGAATCTCTTTCGATTCAGGGCGTATCCGAATAGATTCAGTGAGGGTGTATGAGGGGCTTTCAGTATGCCTATGAAGGCGATGCAGATGAGGGGATTAGAAAATTCTGTGAGCGGAAGCGCGCTGGTTGCGCAGAACATTCATGGTTGGTGCGTCTCCTTCGGCCTATCTTACGACTTGCTTTTCACCGCCCAACCCGTGCCGCCATGGCGAAGTGAAAGAAGAACCGGTCGAGTGAGGCTAAGTCACTCCCGTAGGTTGTTCCGCCGAACATGGCACCGCAGAGCAGCGCGGGCAGGTTAGTTCTTTCCGACGGCCATTTTATAGGAGAGAAAGCAACACATAACCAACCAGCTGGTTATCCCCAGTGTGGACGACAGGCGTCGTGAATCGCTGTACAACGCCGATACAGGGGACCGTTGAATAATAGGGCAGTCATCCACTGCTGCCCAAAATAATCGGCTTCTCCGAGTTTTTCCCGCGAGAATGCTGCATATGAGACGGTCTCTGTTCACCCATCCGGTTCAGGTTGTCAGTTCTGCTGTCCACGATGACGTGGCGAACACCCTCTCTTGGAGCGGGGCTGGCATGAACCCCGATTGGTCAAAGGGCGAATCGAGTCAGGCCCACAGATTCCGATAGGTCAGATTGAAGCGGAGCAGGGCGGCCAGGTACGAGAGACTCCAGGGCCAGGTCGACGTGGGCTGGAGGAATTTCAGCAGCAAGATGGCGATCAGCGCGATCCAGATCTCCACCTGCACGGCATTCTCACTGGTGCCCACGAAGGTTTGGATCTTCAGGTGCTGCTTTAGGGCTTTAAAGAGGAGCTCAATCTGCCACCGTTCCTTATAAATGGCGGCGATCGTACTGGTGGTGATATGCATGAGATTCGTCAGGAAGGTCAGCCGCCGTTCCGTGGCTCATCCCAGCTGAGGAGCCGCTCTGCTCTTGGTGGCGGAACGAACGTGGCTGCTCGTTTAGCCCTGAAGGGATCGATTAGATGATCTGGGCGAACAAGCGCTTGGGCGGTGATCTCTGGTGTTTCTTGCGTCGACGAGGCAAGCGGTACAACCGGCGTGGGGCGCAGCAGGCCGGACGCGGCGTGATCCCGCATCGGATCGACATCGCGGAGCGGCCTGCGATCGTGGCGGCCAAATCACGGTTGGGCGATTGGGAAGGTGATACCCTGGTAGGCATCCGCCATCAAAGCAGGTACTGACGCATGTTGAAGCGCGCAAGCCTGTTCACGATCATCTCGCAACTGTCTCGGCCGATGGCTCAGGCCACACTGCACGCGACCGTGCAGCGCCTAAAACCGTTACGCCGGCATGTCCACACCATTACCTACGACAACGGGAAAGAGTTTGCCGAAAACCGGACCACCGCACAGTGCCTGCACACCCACGTCTTCTTTACTACGCCCTCTCAGGTGTGGGAACGCGAGGTGAATGAGAATACGAATGGTCTGATCCGGGACTTCTTCCTCAAAGGCACGGACTTCTCTACAATCCAATTCAGCGACCGTGGCACAGGTGGAGCGCCCGCTCAATCGGCGCCTCCCGTAAATCCTTCGGCTGTCAAACGCCCAATGAGTTCTTTCACGCGCTGGCTAAACGGCGCTAACGTTATGCAACTAGAAAGTTGAACCTGCTCCAGAAGAAATGTTGGTATGGCTATAAGGAACCCGTCAGCATCGATATGGAATCGGGGCTGATCAACAAAGTGGCCACGATCGCGGCTAATCTGCTGGATACCAACGGTCTCCGACATGTCTGTCTGACGCTAAGGGCGATCTATGGGGATAAAGGCTATTGCGCCGCCGCCCAGCGGGGCTGTCATCTTGTGGCCATCCAATGCAGCAATATGAAGGCGAATAACTGAGACCGTGAGTCTGGTATAGCTATCTGCGGGCGCCGTAAGAACGAATGTTTTAGCAGCGGCCGAAGCGATCGAGGTATTGTGGCGTGGCCAAGAATCAATTTGCCGCCTTCTTGCAGGGCATCGTCGATTTCAATAGTGGTGCGAACGCGAGATGCTGCGAGATATCTTGACGCAGCTCGCAAATTCTCTCCGTGGTGAAGGCACGCTTGATGTACGCGAGAGCTTCATCGATGCGACATTCGCTGCAGTCAAAAGTGGTGGTGAGGCCGTGGGCCTCACGAAATGCGGCAAAGGTGTGAAAACCCTCGCGATCGTCGGTCGGCATGGGCTCCCCTTGTCCGTAGGTACGCATGCGGGCCAATCATCATGAGGTCACGTTGGTCCAACTCAGTTTCGAGTTCTATATGCTCGAGGCCAAGCTGGCACATCTCATCGGTGATTGTGCGTATGAGAGCGATCAATTCGATACAGAGCTCAAGCGAGACGGGGTGGATATGATCGCGCCACATTGCTCCAACCGCAAACTCAAGACCCAGGACGGTCGCCATCGGCGGTGATATCAACGCTGTTGGCTCGTGGAGCGGCTCTTCGCCTGGCTGCAATGGAGGCGACGGCTCCTCGTTCGGTGGGAATATTACGCTACCAACTTTCTAGATTTTGTGCAGCTCTCATCGATCACCATGTTACTCAAGCAATTGTGAGATAGGTTCTAGTCCGTCAGACCTGCGTAGAACGGACTTGATGCGCATGGACCAGAAGTTTCTTTCGATTCGGGACACCGACTTTATCAAAAATACTGGTTAAGTGATGCCGGACTGTATTGTCGGAGATAGACAACTGGTTTGCTATGTCCTTGTTTGAAAGCCCCTGACCAACCAATCTGATCACCTCGCGCTCACGCTGAGTCAATGCGGCAGGCCACTCTGAAGAGTGCCGTCCTGGATCTGCTGATTGTTTGAAAGCTGTTCTCGGATCAGTGAACTTTGACCCGTCATATTCAATTGGCACATTGTTTCGAACAACGGGGAACAGGGCTTCAATGGCAGCGAGCACAACTACAGGGGGTTGAATTTTTAGGATCACGGCATCCACTCCATACTCCACGGCTTCGCGTGTGCTCTCTTTGTCCTCGAATCCGCTCAAGAGCATGATTTTGGATAGTGGGGCCGCTTCTTGCATCTGTCTGATCGTTCCGATCGTGTCTCGTTCGGTCTCCATATCTAGAATGAACAGGTCTGGACGATTCTCTGGGAGTAGAACCGCAGGTGTCATCCGTTGGTGAGGGTACACTGCTATCTGCAGAAGCTCTTTGCTTTTGCTCTCGAACATCTTCTGCAATCCCAGCAGCACAAGATGATGACGGCAAATAATTGAGACGGTGAGCGTGACAACCTCGGGAACCTCAGGATCGGTCATAGATGCTTCCTCTCAAATATCCTAAGTTAGGACACGGGATTGTGAGTGATGAGAATTTTCCAAGAAAGGGACTAGGGTCCGTATGCTTATTAGACAAGAACGGACTCTCTCGACCAGAATCGATGACCGTATTTTCTCCGCGAGGACAGCATCTGACACTTAATGGGCAAAAGTAAGAATACTTATAAGTGATGTAGGTAAAACCCTTCTACCAATTCAAGTAATTCCCCTTGCGTTAGGTCCGTATGGTCAATATTAATAGCATTCAGATCTAATGTTGTCTAGTGCTAAATGCTATCACTCTTCGGTAGGGGGCTATAGGTGCTACGCGCTCTTTTCAGGTGTTGAAGTCATTGAATATGTCCAGTTTCAACCCGACTTGACGCTTATTTAGTTAGTTGCTGGCTGCCATATTAAAGAGGTCTTACTTGACATACTCAAACCATAACTAATTGTTATACTTAACATACTATATGATAATTTGTCATCCTAAGGTTGTTCGAGGGGTAACCACTGTGCGGACAAAGGTGCTAACCACAAAGGCACAAGAATTATACATTTAGCCGATGGCGCAGAAATAGGATTCCTGAAATAATTAGGACCATTCAGACCTATATATAAAACCATACAGTTTTCCGAGCCTGGAACCGAATATACCAGAGGGTCGAAACAATATACTGGGACTAACGGGGCGAAGCTATGCGTACTAACTGTCTACAAGTACAGAGCGTAAGGCTAGAAGAAGCACCATTGCTTGAGACAGATCTTCGATGGTATGCCCTTCATACGCACTGTCACCAAGAGAAACAAGTTCGGAACCGCCTGCTGGCAGCAGGGATTGAGCCATTTCTTCCGGAAAGCAGACAATATCGCCAATGGTCTGATCGGAAAGTGTGGACCTCATTACCACTGTTTCGTGGATATTGTTTCGCTCGGTTTGGGTTAGATAGGAGTCTAGCAATTCGCAAGACACCAGGTGTCGCTCGTATTGTCGGTGTCATGAAACCAGAACCAATCCGACCCGAAGAGATTACAGCTCTTCAGCAGATCGCCTCAGCTGATCGTCCTATCGAACCTTGTGACTATCTCGTCGAAGGCATTTCGGTTGAGGTAGTGCGAGGCCCCCTTGCTGGACTCCGAGGAGAATTCGTCAGGAGGACGAAGCAGCATGGGTTGGTGATTCGTGCGTCTCTCATTCAGCAAGCAGCGCTCATTCACATCGAAGCCGACGAAGTCGCGGTTATTCAGTAAATCTGAGCCTCTCAACCATATAGATGTGATGCATAACAATCTGTCCACAAGATAGCGGACGGTTTTGATGTCCAAGTTGCCATTTTCTCAAGAACAAATAAAGGCCGCGCTCTCAGAGTTAAGCGCTGGTCGTCCGGTTCGAGAGGTTTCACGTAAACACGGAATCTCCTCGAATACTTTGTATCGGTGGCGGGCAAAGTTTGCTGCTATAAAGCAACCAGATGATAAAGAAAGGCTTCGTTCACTAGAGGCAGACTATCAACGACTGAAAAAGCAATTTGCCGAGCTCACGCTTGATTACGCGGCGCTGCGGACTGCCTTGATCGAGGATGCACGGGGAGACTGTTAGGAGACATGGCTTTCAATGGAACGTGTAGCGGACTGAATGAACAAAGCAGACCCTAAAAGAGAGAGTTGCTCATGACCATCATTAGAATTAGACATAAATCTCACATCTTAATTAGTTGGATCCTTCTTGCCGGCATGATATTCGGCCTAGTGGCATGTGCGAATGAAAAAGTCACGTACAAAGTCGACCTGATAGAACCATCTGATTTTTTCCTTGGACCTGAAGATGTGTTGAAAGTAACAGTGTGGAAGAGTCCTGATCTGTCGGGAGAGATAACGATTCGTCCTGATGGCACGATCACCATGCCGCTGATCGGTGATGTGCCGGCTGCCGGGCTTACCGCCAATGTCCTAGCCAAGCACATCAAAGAGCGCCTTACAGAATATGTCTCATCACCAGTTGTTACAGTTCAAGTAAAGGAAGTGAACAGCTATTTCATCTATGTGTTGGGAGAAGTTGTCAGGCCAGGCAAGTATCCACTGAAGTCCTATGCCAATGTGATGCAGGGCATCTCGTTGGCCGGCGGCTTCGCCCCTTTTGCAGCTAAGAACAAGATCAAGGTATTGCGCAATGTCAGCACCGGTTCCGAAGGGCATGAAGAAAAACACCAGATCGAAATTCCCGTGAACTATTCCGACATTCTAAAGGGCACCGCCGTGCCGGGAAACTTCATCCTGCAGAGCGGCGATGTCATCGTGGTGCCATAATTGCGTACACGATGGCTACTTGCACCAATGGCAATCATCATGCTTGGGGTGAGCTTTGGGTTGTGGTCGCCAAGTCAGGCGCAGGTTGGTGGGATAGGTGGAATGGGAGGGATGGGGGGAATGGGAGGGGGAGGGGGATCGATAGGAGCCATACCAGGGGCTAGTTTTGAGAGTGCTACGGATCCAAGTTCGATGCGAACAGCTAGCGGTTTTCATATTGTGCCAATGATTACTGTTGGCCAACGATATGACAGCAACGTGTTTTTCGCCCCCAAGACTCCGGGGCTTGACAGAGACGATTTTGTCACAACCGTGAGCCCTCAGGCACGAGTCCTTTTTGGAGGCGATCTGGTGTCGCTGAATACACGAGTTGGAGCAAACGGTCAATTTTTTGCGAAGAACAATGGATTGAATAACGTTGGAGCGAATGTGGGGCTGGTTATTGACGCGAGCAAGTTCCTTGGTCAATTCTGGCCTGGGACTCGCTTTACAGTGTCGGACTATTATGTCTTTACACCGGAGCCCATGGCTTTCCTAACGGGAAGCTTAGACACAGAGGAAGTGAATCCACTTATAAGAGGGTTTCAGGCTCATCGTGTAAATACACATAGCAATAGTGTTTCGGTGTCGCTTGCGGCTCCCATAAGTCAGAACTTTAATCTAACAGCTCGCTATCTCAACAGTCTTACGCATTTTGGAGAGCCAGAGATTCCACAAGAAGGTGCTTTACTGAACACCACCTTCCAAACGTATGCGGTTGGGCTTGCGAAGAGGATTTCCTTGCAAGATACCGTGTCGGCATCGTTTTTAGGATCCAAGGCGGACTCGGGCAGTACGCAGTCCTTCTCGGGATACGGTGGATTCGTGGCTTGGGATCACATATTTAATACGAGAGTAACCTTGAGATCTACCGCAGGTCTGCAGAAGATAAATGACAATTCTGGTTCAGGAAGTTCCAGTATTGCACCTGGAGGCTCCTTGACCGTCTTTTGGAACGAGACCATAAGGTCATGGCGCCTCTCCTACAATGTTGGCATTACACCCTCGTTGCAGTTCCTAGGCCGTCCAATTCTTACTCACGCAATCAACTTTACGGTAACTCAGCGGACATCCATTGAGAATCTCTCGGCCTTTGTAGGTCTGAATTATGGCCGAGGGAATGAATTAGGTGGAGGTGGTTCATCATCTTCATCGGAAATCTCCTACACCTCGTACAGTGCATCTGGAGGGATGAGCTATAGGATCACACCAAAGACGTACATTGCTTTGATCTATAGCTATGCACGATTTGACAACAGATTTGGGTCGCAAACTTTTGAGTTGGATAGGCACCTCGCACAAGTATTTGTGACCCAGGCCTTCTACTAAAGACCCTTCCACCTGCGGCCAAGGTTATGATGCGATCACTGACACAAGAAGATCTGTTGTTAATACTCGCCAAGAGAAAATGGTGGATCCTAGTCTGCGTGATTGTTTGTGTGCCTCTGGCCTATGGAGCTTGGAAATGGTTCCCTAAGACCTTTAGATCCTCAGTTGTCGTTACGGTTGATAGTCCAAAAGTCGCCAAGGATTACGTGAAAGGCTTGGGAGGACCAGAGGGAAGAGGGCTAGACGATCAAGCAGCTATTGCCATGCAACAAGTCACATTGGCTCTTACGAACAAGTCGGTATTGCTCCCCATCATTGAGAAGATTAAGCCCTATCCACTTACTGGAGATGCGCCAGTGGAGTCTTTGGTCAATCGCCTTCGCAAGGATATTTCCCTCTCAAGGTCCAAGGACGGCATTGGCATTGCGATTTCATATGTACATTTTGATCCACTTATAGCCCAGGGGGTTCTGGCTCTGTTGCCGGTTATGCTGCAAGAGGACAATGCGAAACGCCGTGAGGGCCTCATTGAGACAACCACAGCATTCTTGTCTGGCGAGCTTGAACGCGTAAAGAGAGACCTTGAGGCGAAGGAGCATGCGATTTCAGAATTCAAAAAGGCACATACGGGTGAGTTGCCAGTGCAGTTGGACGCCAATCTGCGCAGTCTGGATCGGTTACAGATGGATCTCACCAATACCACAGAAGCACTCAATAAGACTGGAGAGCGGCTTACTGCTCTGGAAAAAGCTATCAAAGAATTTTCCGATCTCCGATCGACAGAGGTGGCCCCTGTCGAGCGGAGTAACAGGCGAATAGGTGACCCAAGGCTCATTGACCCTCGCGGTGCTCGATTAGAGGAATTGAAGAAAAAGCTGGGTGAGCTTTTGGTCATCTATAAAGAGAACTATCCGGATGTCGTCCATCTCCGAGAAGAGATTCGCCGATTAGAGTCCGATACGGCGTTGGCTGATAGAGATCAACCGGATGCGACCGAACTCGTGGGTGGAGAAGGACAGAGCCCGATCAGAGTGGTCCGTAAGCCGGGAGATCCTTTTTTGATTGAACTAAAGAAAGACCACGACCAAGTCAGAAGTGAAATGGCCTTCCTCAGGGAAAAGCAGGCCAATACCACCCGGCAGATTAAAGAGCTTGAAGCCCATGTCGCTCGCACCCCTGCAACAGAACAGGGTCTTGCAGTTCTAGTTCGAGACTATGAAAACCTCCAGAAGGGGTATCAATCTCTTCTTGATAAACGAACAAATGCACAAATTATTGAAAACTATGAGACACGCCAGTTTGGTGAACAGTATCGAATTATTGAGCCGGCAAGTTTTCCTTCCAACCCAGAACCCCCGACACTCCTACATTTTCTCCTTGGTGGACTTGGAGTGGGGTGTGCTCTTGGTTTTGGGGGAGCCGTTGGGCTAGAGCTTCTCAAGGGGGGCTTTCACCGACCTGAGGAAATTGAAAGCCTTCTTGGCCTTCCCGTTCTTGCGTCGATCCCCCCTATTGAGGAAGGGATGACAGGAATGCGCTCAACACGCGCACGACCATTACTTACCGGACCAAAAGCCGGGGCCGGAGTTCCTGAGCGTGCCGCAGCCTATTACGAGCACGGAAGGAAAAGACAAACTAAATCCGGAAGCAAGCGTGCCACAGACACAGGCCTCTCCGCTAATATTCAGTTGATCGCAAAATGGGCCCCACAAACCATCATTGCAGAGCAATATCGAGTTGCGTCGACACGACTGTTACTGAAAACGGCACAAAATGAGAATGTTGTTACCCTCGTCACAAGCAGCGTCATGGGTGAGGGAAAAACAACCACAGCGGTTAATCTTGCTTATATTCTGGCCCATGACCTGAAGAAATCCACTCTCCTGATCGACTGTGATTTTAAGCGCCCTATGGTGCATGAATACATGGAGATTTCGGTCGAGCCCGGTCTGAGTGAAGCCGAGCAGGGGAAGGACATTCTTGAACATTGTATTCAGCCCTATGACGATATCTCTCTTTCGATTTTGCCATGCGGTAACGCGAAGATCAGACCGGCCAGTATTTCTGGGATTCAGTACCTGAAACAAGTCTTGCCGCAGCTAAGAACCCGTTATGATCATGTGATCTTGGATGGGCCGCCTGCGTTGGTCCTAGCAGACGTCAATATTCTTAGTAGCTTGGCTGATCAGGTGATCTTCGTGGTGCGAGCTGGCTTGACAAGTCAAGATATGGCACGCAAGGCAGTGAGACAACTCGGTGTCGATAGCGACACCGGCGGCGTTGTCTTGACACAGGTGGAAATGGAATATGCTCCCTATTTGTCCTATGAGAACCACTATGCCATTAAGAACCATTGAGCTAGTAAATAAAGAGGCCGTTGCAGAGCTAGACCAGGAACTGTGCCGGTTTACAGAGGATTCCTACCCAAGATGGAATACTCTCCATTCAAGAAGACGGATGCTCATTTTGGGAGGAGGCAGGCTTGCGAAGGAACTTTATCAGGTCGTACTTTCTGAGCGCCTTGACCTTATGGAAATTGTTGGGGCGCTGGTTGTGGACAATGACCGGGTGGAGAGAAACCATGAAATTCCTGGCTTAATCGGCACGCACGAGCAGTTGGCCCGAGTAGTGGAAGAACAGCGAGTGAATACTATCGTCGTCTGTTTTGAGGATCGCCGTTCAGTACTGCCGGTCGAACAGCTTCTTGACTTGAAGGCGATGGGAATAGACGTTCTTGATGGGCATCAATTATTTGAAGAGGTCTCAGGTCGTCTCTCCGTTGATTCGCTTCGCCCAAGCACCCTAATTTTTTCGAATGGTTTTAAGCAAAGCATAGCCTCGCGATTCACGAAGCGGTTAGTTGATCTACTAGTTTCGCTCGTCGGGTTACTCGTGCTCTCCCCGCTGTTCTTGCTCATGGCATTTCTGATCAAAGCCGATTCTACCGGACCGGTCATGTATCGTCAGTTTCGTGTTGGCTTGCGTGGACGACCGTTTCTGATTTGGAAGCTTCGATCAATGAAGCAAGATGCAGAAAGCTCTGGTGCTCAGTGGGCTCAGACGGATGATCCTCGTATTACGCGGGTGGGAAAGTTGCTACGAAAATTTCGCATCGATGAATTCCCGCAACTGATCAATGTGGTCAGAGGGGAGATGAGTCTTGTGGGACCACGTCCAGAGCGGCCAATGTTCGTGCAAGAATTGCGAAAAAGCATTCCCTATTATGATTTGAGGCATACCGTACGGCCTGGAATTACTGGGTGGGCCCAGATCAAGTTTCGATATGGTGCCTCTGCGGAAGACGCGCATATGAAGTTTCAATACGACCTCTATTACGTCAAGCGTTTATCCTTCAGGCTTGATATGAAAATACTCACACATACGGTGCGAGTGATGTTGCTCGGTGAAGGGGCACAGTGATGGCTTCTAGCCAACAACATCAGGGCATGATGACCGGGCGACATGTTCTCTCGTTTGATGTGGAAGAGCATTTTCAGGTATCGGCCTTTTGGTCCAATGCAAGAAGACAACAGTGGGACCGATTGGAAAGTCGTGTGGAGCATAATACGTTCCGGCTCATAGAGCTCCTGGCACAGGCCGGAACAAAGGCAACATTTTTTGTTCTTGGATGGGTGGCGGAGCGACACCCTGAGTTGGTTAAAGCGCTGGCGAAACAGGGGCATGAAATTGCCTCGCATGGTTACGGACATGAGTTAGTGACTCATCAGACAGAAGGTGAGTTCCGGGAGGACGTCAGACGGGCAAAGCACATTCTGGAAGACTTGTCGGGCAGGAAAGTGTTTGGCTATCGGGCTCCCAGTTTCTCGATCACAGAGCAGACTTCATGGGCGTTCGCAATTCTAGCGGAAGAAGGCTACCTCTACGATTCCAGTATCTACGCCCGACTACAACGTTCGGAGAAAGTCAGGAGTCCGAGAAGTGTGCGCGAGATTATAACAACAGGGGGAAACATTTTTGAGGTCGCCTTGCCTACCGCGAATCTATGGGGGATTCAGATCCCCATTGCTGGGGGAGGATACTTTCGACTTTTCCCTTATTCAGCATCGAGAATGTTTTTGAAGCAGTTTGAAAAAACAGGCAATCAATTCGTTATGTATCTACATCCTTGGGAGATTGACCCGGGTCAGCCTCGAATGGACGGGCCACTGATTTCACAAGTCCGCCACTATTTGAACCTCACGAGAACAGAGAGGCGGCTTCAATCTCTCTTGCGCGATTTTTCTTTTGCCCCCGTCGTGGACGCCTTTCAGCCAATCCGTGAAATGGCCCAAATGTTAGCACAGGGCAGCACGACTCAATGCGCAGCATCTTCCTGAGTTGCTTTGGTCCCTGAGAAGAACCAGGTAGAACGCACGGTGGGTATTTCTGCCGAGGACCATTGAGACAGCCCTCTTGTTGTAGGAGAAGTGGGATTCCCGCCTCGCTGACGAGCGGGCACGCTGGGGATCCTTCTCCTTTCAACGCAGGTCGCCAACACTATTTATTTACTTCCCTGTTGAGGTGCTGGCATGTTCAGAAAAAGATGTCACAACGACAGCTGCGCTTCCTAGAACGTCCATTGTCGGCTTCCGGCAGGATCAAGAGCTAATAGGTTTTTAGAATGTATCTTGAGGTAGGATTCTGGATCTGCATCGGACTAGTCGCGTACATCTATGTTGGCTATCCCACTTGCGTGTTTTTGCTGTCCATGCTTCATAGACATCCTTCTAACAAGGGTCCGTTTGAGCCAACAGTGACAGTCGTCATTTCTGCCTACAATGAAGAGTCCGAGATTGAAGCGACCGTCATGAATAAGTTGAATCAGGAGTATCCCATAGACAGGCTAAAAGTCTTAGTGGTTTCAGATGGCTCTACGGATCGCACAGAGGAAATTGTTAGGAACCTTGAGCAGGATCACTCAGATAGGCTGATGCTTCTTCGTCAAGAACCTCGGCAGGGCAAAACCCAAGCGTTGAACATGGCAGTTCAGCATCTATCGTCTGACGTCATCGTGTTTGCAGATGCCAATTCGATTTATGCGCCGGATGCGATTCGTGCGCTTGCAAGCAATTTTTCCGATCCCTCGGTTGGATACGTGACTGGCCAGATGCGCTATGGGAATCCAACGATGGTAGGGATTGGTGCTGGCTCTGGGTCCTACATGTCTTATGAAAATACGTTACGTTTATGGGAATCCAGGCTAGGATCACTTGTCGGTGTTGATGGTGGGATCGATGCGATTCGCCGACAGTATTACGTTCCGATGAAAGCGGACCAGTTGCCAGACTTTGTCCTTCCACTTAGTGTGGTTGAGCAGGGAAGAAGGGTTGTCTATGAGCCAGGTGCCGTACTTTATGAACCGGCTCTTTCTGATGCAGCTAATGAATTTCGAATGCGTGTGCGGGTGTCGCTTCGCGCCATGTGGGCGTTGTATGACAAAAGAAGTCTGCTAAATCCTCTTAAGTATCCATTGTACGCATGGCAATTGGTTTCCCACAAAATCTTCAGGTACGGCGCGTTTTTCCCTCTTGTAGCGTTGCTCATTTCTAATGTGATGGTAGTGGGTCGACATTCACTCTATGTTTGGTTTCTGGGAATGCAGGTTATTGTCTATACCGTTGCCATTGTAGGGCATTTTCTGCGGAACACGTCGTGGGGAGTAGCGAAAATGTTAATCCCATATTATTTCCTAATTCTGAATATGGCTTGCGCATTTTCTTTTTGGAAGTTTCTTCGGGGGCAGAAGATAGTTCTGTGGTCTCCAAGGCTAGGGGCTTAAGGATGGAAACGCCTCTGTATAAATAGCGCGAACAATACGAGCATCTGTTTCTCAGAGGAAGGTCGATGACAAAGGATCTAAATGGCAGGAAGGTTCTTGTTACTGGATCGGATGGATTTATTGGCTCCCACCTAGCGGAAGAGCTTGTCCGTCAGGGAACCAAGGTTCGAGCATTTGTAAATTATAACTCTTTTAACTCGTGGGGATGGCTTGATCACTCCGAACCAGAGCTGTTAAGCAGTCTGGAAGTTTTTGCTGGGGATATACGTGACCCGCATGGCGTTAAGCAGGCGATGAAAGGGTGTGACGTAGTTCTCCATCTCGCCGCTCTAATCGCGATTCCATTTTCCTATCACTCCCCAGATACCTATGTAGAAACCAATGTGAAGGGGACGTTGAATATTCTCCAAGCGGCACGAGAGCTTGAGGTACGAAGAGTGATTCATACATCGACAAGTGAGGTGTATGGTACGGCGCGCTTCGTACCGATTACAGAGGAACACCCATTGCAAGGTCAGTCACCATATTCTGCATCAAAGATTGCGGCAGACCAGATGGCCATGTCATTTTATTGTTCGTTCAACACCCCTGTTACCATCATTCGCCCTTTCAATACGTATGGTCCAAGGCAGTCAGCCCGGGCCTTCATTCCTACGGTCATCACGCAGATTGCTTCGGGAGTTCGGGCCCTGAAACTTGGGGCGCTCCATCCAACCCGAGATTTGAACTATGTTGCTGATACGGTCGCTGGTTTTATTGCGGCTGTCGACTGTGAGCAGTCCGTAGGGGAAGTGATTAACCTTGGTAGCAATTTTGAAATCTCGGTTGGAGAAACCGCCAAAATGATAGCTGAGATTATGGGCGTGGACGTAGAAATTACGATGGATGAACAGCGATTGAGGCCAAACAAGAGCGAGGTGGAGAGACTTTGGGCCGATACCACGAAGGCCAAGGCGATTCTGAAACATGCTCCTGAATATGCCGGGAAGGATGGCCTGAGAAAGGGCCTCGCTCGGACAATCGACTGGTTCACTCAATCAACACATCTCAAGCAGTATAAGGCCGGCATTTACAACATTTAGTATCTATAAGAAGACGCAAATGATTCCACTGTCAGTCCCATCGCTGAAGGGAAATGAATTGAAGTATGTCAAAGAATGCTTAGATACGGAGTGGGTTTCATCGGCTGGAACGTATGTGGAGCGTTTTGAGTCTGACCTTGCATCATTTGTACACGCACCACACGCAGTTGCCTGTGTAAATGGAACAGCGGCGCTGCATGTCGCGCTCGTGATCCTTGGTGTTCGACCTGGTGAAGAAGTTCTAGTTCCAACACTTACATTCATCGCTACCATCAATGCTGTACGGTATGTAGGGGCAGAACCAGTCTTTATGGACAGTGATGACTTCTACAACGTTGACGTTGATAAGATCATGGAGTTCTTGGCTAAGGAAACCGAGTTTCGAAATGGGAATACATACAACAGGACTACAGGGAGAAGAATTGCTGCCATCGTACCCGTTCATGTGTTTGGCAATGCCGTCATGCTTCATAGACTTATTGATACTTGCCATGGGCGTAACATTCGTATTTTAGAGGATGCGACGGAAAGTTTGGGTACCTACTATCTTAATCCGGAGCTGCAAGGTAGGTACACAGGTACCGTGGGCGATATCGGTTGTTTTTCATTTAACGGCAACAAAATTATTACGACCGGTGGCGGCGGAATGCTTGTGACGAGTCGTGCAGAGTATGCAGAAAAAGCTCGATATCTAACCACGCAAGCCAAGGATGATGAAGTTAGATACATACACAATGAGATAGGGTTTAATTTTCGATTGACGAATATTCAGGCGGCAATCGGCGTCGCGCAGCTGGAATGTTTACAGGACTTTCTTGATGTAAAACGAAGAATCTACGCCGCATATAAAGACAAAGTGTGTTCGATCGAGGGGATATCAGTTGCAGATGTTCCGGCCTATGCAAAGAACAATCACTGGATGGTTGCGTTGCAGATTAATATCAGTCGTTACGGGAAGAATTGCGAAGAGCTAATGGGATTTTTGAAGGAGCATGGCATTCAGACAAGACCTGTATGGTATCTCAACCACCTACAGGTCCCGTACCGCACATGTCAAAGCTATCGGATAGAGAAGGCTATAACACTGCATGAAAAGACATTGTGTGTTCCATGCAGCGTGAACCTTACGGAAGGTGATATTGATCGAGTGATAAGCAATCTCCGCCATGGATAAGATCGTAGTCATCGGTGGTGGAGGACACGCGAAAGTGGTGATCTGCATTCTCAGAAAATTGGGTTATGTCATAGATTGGTACACGGACAACCATGATCGAGGAACAATTCTTGGCGTTCCTCGTTTGGGAGGCGATTCAAGCTTGAGTGGACTGATTGAAAGAAACCAGTGTTCAGCCGCGGTTGTTGGTATTGGGAAAATCGACACATCTGATACACGACTCTCGTTACAACGGCGGTATACCAAACTTGGGTTTGCGTTCCCAGTGATTTGTTCTCCTCATGCGGTCGTTAATGAGGGGGTAACTATAAGGGCAGGTGCGGTCGTGCTAGATGGAGCGATTGTGAATTCTGGTACGACCATTGGCGAGGCCTGTATTCTCAATACAGGGAGTATCGTCGAACACGATTGCGAAATCGGTTCGAATGTCCACATCGCTTCGGGAGTTACGCTGAGTGGAGGCGTATCCATAGGCGACAATTGCACGATCGGAACGGGAGCAAGCATCATCCAATCCATCAAGGTCTGTGAGGGATGCTTGATTGGCGCAGGCTCAACAGTGGTTGAGGATATATCTGTGGCAGGGACGTATGTAGGAAGTCCAGCGAGAAAGATCCGATGATGTTTCGAATCAAGGGGAATCAGAAATGATGCGCACTGGTACCTGCCTTGCGGTTATTCCGGCACGAGGCGGTTCAAAGCGGATTCCCCAGAAGAACATTCGTCTTTTGGGTGGCAAACCGCTTTTGGCGTATGCCATTCAAGCCGCACAGGACTCTAGTCTCTTTGAAGAAGTCATTGTCAGCACTGATAATGAGGCAATAGCGGATATCGCTACACAACTGGGCGCACACGTTCCATTTTTACGGGATGCAAACCTGGCGGATGACATGACTCCTGTTTCAGCAGTCACAGCTGATGTGTTGGACAAAATAGATTTATCGGGTCAGCAGTATCGGTATGTTTGCCAATTGATGCCGAACTGTCCGCTACGCACAACGTCCGACCTCGTTGATAGCCATCGCCAATTTCTAGAGACAGGCGCGGAGGCCCAAATTTCTGTTGTTCGTTATGGATGGCAAAACCCATGGTGGGCAATGGAAATGAAAGAACATCAGGTGCTGAACCCTGTCTTCAAGGACTTCATGACCTCGCGGAGCCAGGATCTGCCGGCATTATATTGCCCAACTGGCGCAGTGTGGTGGATCAGAGCCGACGTGTTAAGAAAAGAGAGAAGTTTTCACGTACCTGGCAAGACTGGATGGGAAATGCCTTGGCAAAAAGGTTTGGACATCGATACCCAGGACGATTGGGCTTTGGCTGAGGCGTTATTTCAGCTCGGTTTCGGCAAGTCCAGCGACCCTGCTGTGGTCTAGGCCGCCATTTATTTCCTATGCCTGATCCTACCTTGTGTGTGTACACAACTATTTATCCAAGTGCCAAGCCTTACCTGCATGAGTGGTATGAATCGATACGTCGACAGACAGACCTGGATTTCCGCTTATGGATCGGTGTAGACGCCATGAGCATCGAAGAAGCCACGGCTGCAATTGGGAATGAAGTCCAGGCAACATGGGTTCCATCGGAACGCGGTGATACTCCAGCTCAAGTGCGCCAGCGGGCGCTAGAGAGAATTGTCAAACGGCATGAGGGAGTGGTTCTTGTCGATAGCGACGATATCTTACATAAATCACGTGTCGCTGCGGCTAGGACAAATCTCCAAAAAAGTGATCTTGCTGGGTGTGCACTCAATCTCGTAGATCGAGCTGGGACATCTCTTGATATAGTCATGACCCTGCCATCCACGGTATTGCCCGATGATCTGTTTCCCCGGAACAACATATTCGGCCTTTCAAATTCTGCATTTCGAACTGACCTTCTTCGACGATGCCTCCCGATCCCTTCTGAGATCGTCCTGGTAGACTGGTTTCTTGCAACGAGAGCATGGCTCTATGGAGGGCGATTGTTGTTCGATCGAACTGTGAGAATGGACTATCGCCAGCACGACGACAACATGGCTCAAGTCAGACCCCCTTTTACCAAAATCCAACTAACACGCGACACCAACCGTGTGATTCAACACCTCCAAATTGTTACAAGGAAGTTGGGGCCAGGAGCTATTAGTGAGAGAGTGCAACGGCTGGATCAAGCAAGGCATGACATTCAGGCGTTCCACGACAGAGTCGTCCTACGAGCATCTGTGATGAAGTCGTATCTCGAATCATTGAATCAGTTACCACTAACTCCAATTTGGTGGGCAAGTGTGGCGCATCCGTCATTGCGGTCGATGTGGACTGAAGGAATTTAGAGGAGGGCCAAATGAAAGTTGTATCACTTGGGAAAGTTGAGGTTGGACAAGATCGTCCTCCATACATCATCGCTGAAATTGGGTCCAATCATAATGGTGACATGAATCTTTGTCGCAAACTGATCGATGCCGCATCAACCGCCGGGGCTCATGCGGTGAAGTTTCAATCGTGGTCGGATAAGTCGCTCATCGCAAAAGAGGAGTATGAAAGAAATACAAGCTACTCTGATAAGAAGCGTCACTTTGGATCCTTGCAGGAGATGGTCACGGCTTACCAGCTTACCTCGGAGCAGCATGTGGAAGCCCGTGAGTATTGCCTCAAGAACGGTGTTGCGTTCTGCTCCACTCCATTTTCAAAGTCAGAGGCTGATCTGCTTGAAAAACTGGAGGTTCCTTTCTTCAAGATTGCCTCGATGGACATCGTCAACTTACCTCTCCTGTCATATGTGGCCGGAAAAGGTCGCCCTGTTGTCATTTCTACTGGGATGGCCACTATGGGGGAAATTGAGAAGGCTGTCGAAACAGTTGCCAAAGAAGGTAACGATCAGATCATTCTCCTTCATTGCATCGCAATCTATCCTCCTGAATACGCTTCGATACACCTGAGAAATATCGAAACTCTACAAAAGTCCTTCGATGTACCGGTTGGTTTTAGCGACCACTCTTTAGGCACCGCGATCCCCTTGGCTGCAATCACGTTGGGCGCTTGTGTCATCGAAAAGCATTTCACGCTCGATCAGAAAATGGAGGGATGGGATCACGCAATCTCTGCCAATCCTGAGCAACTCAAGGTGATTGTTGAAGAAGGACGGAACGTGTTCGCTGCGTTAGGAAGTAGCCGGCGGATAGTCACTCAAGCGGAGCTTGAAAAACGGAAGAAGTTTCGAAGAAGTCTTGTGGCCTCGCGAGTCATTCCCAAGGGCCATGTGCTTACCATGTCGGATCTTGATGCCAAGCGCCCCGGTACCGGGATTGCCCCTGACGAATTGCAGTATGTACTAGGGCGCAAGACCACACAGAATCTTGAAGAAGACCAGGTGATTCACTGGGGGCACCTGACATAGTCCTTGGGTGATGTGGTCCATCCTGAATCTCTCTGATTGCTAAAAAATCGGAAGGAACTGCATGTCTTCCACAGTTTACGTTGTGCATTGTATTGATACAGAAGGTCCACTCTTTGAGTCGGTCGAGGCGACGTTTGAGCGCCTGCGGGCGATTTTCAGGCTCCAGCTTGAACCGAGTGTAGAAACGTTACGCCGGTTACAGACGGGAACTCTCCCTCTCGATGGGCTAGAAACAGCTGTCCAGAAGGTCGTCAATCCACAGTTACTCGCTTATAACGACACGTGGGATAAAGTCGATGCCATGTTGATGAACTGTATGGCAGAAGAGTTTCGTACTAGCATGCTGGACAGCTTTGGCGGAGGTTGGATCTATAACTGGTTTTGTGTCGACCATGTTGACTATCAAACCAATGTTCGTCGACGAGATATCGGCTATCACAACGTGTTTGATCACTATTGTGCCATGGTTCGTGAAATGAAATCCCCTCAGGATGGCATGGGGTTTCACTATCACCCTCATCCATTCAGCGGTGAGGCGCATCATTGTGCGACACATTGGTGGGAATCATCTGGGAGCTTACATCAAATCCTCTCCAGGCGTGTGATCGACAGAATGTGGTTTCCCGCTGTGCATCGCCCAGGCTTTCACGTCCTCAGGCCAGATAGCCATTGGTTTCTTGAACAATTCATTCCTTTCGACTATTCCAATCAAGCATTCACGCCGACTGAGCAGGATAAAGCACAATTTGGCATTCAAGGAGGTCGTTGGGGTGATTGGCGAAGAGCTCCGGCGAACTGGCAGCCCTATCATCCGTCCCAGGACGACTATCAGACTCCGGGGGCATCTCGTCGCTGGATTGCTCGCTGTCTCAACGTTGGAACCCGCTATAAGTTGATAGGGGAATTGGATGTGCGCCAAGCATTCGAAGAAGCTAGACAAGGTAAGCCGGTGGTGCTTGCCTTTACCAACCACGATTTTCGAGACATGCGTCCCGACGTGAATGAAGTCCGTCGCCTCCTCTTGGGTGTTTCGAGAGAGTTCTCCGACGTCCAATTTAAGTTCGCGGAAGCGGTGAGTGCCATGCGGAATGCGTTAAAACTACCCCAACAACCAGCTTGTGAATTGGATATGTCACTGAAGACCGTAGACGATTCAACCCACGTCTTAGAGCTACGATCGTCTACTCCGACATTCGGTCCACAGCCTTGGCTGGCTCTAAAAACGACATCTGGAACATACCATCATGATAACTGTGACATCGAAGAACCATTTCATCGATGGCAATATGTGTTCGACAAGGAAACATTCCCTCTGCAGGCGTTAAGCGCCATTGGCGTCGCTGTAAATAATGCGATCGGGGTAACTACGGTCGCTGTCATGGACCCGATGACGGGGAAAAGCGTCAAGCGGTTCTGGAACATCTCCCACTGACTCCCTTAACCCCATTGTCTGCTCCATCATGGAATGCGGGTCACCGGGAATCCATCTACTTTGGCGGTCCGAGTTTTACCCGGCTAGAGTTCATCCTCATCCCATTCTATTTTGGTCTTCGAGGCGAGCGCATGCTGACAAGAAATTATGAGCGTCTCAATAGCGCAATTGTCGATTTGAAGGCGACCATTGCGGAAGCGATGGCGCAGTTAGACCGTGCAGGGACTCGAGCATTAATTGTTTGTACAAGCGGAAGGAAGCTATACGGAATCTTAACAGACGGAGATTTCCGCCGAGCGTTGATTCGTCTCACTGATTTGAGCGTTCCGTGTGGTGAAATTGCCAATAGAGAGCCAATCGTCACCAAGGTTCCATTATTGCCTATTGAAGCCTTACGCATTCTCAATCAACACGACATTGATCATTTGCCGGTCTTGAACAGCAAAGGCGAGGTCATTGATTTCTTGCTTCGTAGTGACATTGGAGTAGAGGAAGAGCTGATCGCCAGATCTGTACGACGACTTGATAGTGTGATCATCCGACCCAATGTCTCGATAACCGACGCCATGGTACAGCTGGACAAAGCAGGAACGGGCGCACTGATTCTTTGCGCAACAGGCAACAAGCTCCAGGGGCTCCTGACAGATGGCGACATCCGCAGGGCAATGCTCCGTGGAATTGCCCTCGACAGCTCCTGCGATTGTATTGCCAATGGGAGCCCTGCGACGGTCCAGGGGCCAATTTCTGCTACTGTCGCGCTTCAACTTATGAATGAACGCGATATTCACCAGCTGCCGGTTGTTGATTCCGACGGGAACGTTGTTGAATTGATTTTGCGAAAGGATATTGTAGCGGAAGCCAAGTCCGGGCTCTCGGCCGTTATTATGGCAGGGGGGTATGGGAAACGGCTGCTCCCTTTAACGGCGCATGTGCCGAAACCGATGTTGCCTGTGGGGGATCGACCACTCCTTGAAAGGACCATCGACCAGTTACGTCGTTCAGGAATTCGAGAAATCAGTTTGATCACACACTATCTGGCAGACAGCATTGAACAACACTTTGGAGACGGCCGATCCTTTGGGGTGAGGTTGAGCTATGTTCAGGAAGATAATCCGTTAGGAACAGCCGGTGGACTGAGACTTATGAAAACGCCTGTACGCCCGTTTGTGGTCATTAATGGAGATATTCTAACTGGGCTCTCCTTTGATGCGATGCATGATTACCATCGAAAGAGCGGCTCACTAATTACCGTGGGCGTTAGAAAGTATGAGATGAAGGTCCCCTACGGGATTGTCGAATGCGGCGAGGCCGGAGTGACAGCGCTGAAGGAAAAGCCGTCTTTTAGTTTCTTCGTGAACGCTGGGATCTATTTGTTGGAGCCGTCCGCTCGTGAGTATGTCCCAGCTGGACAATATTTTAATATGACAGATTTGATACAGAAACTAGTCGAGCTGAAAATGCCAGTTGCAAGCTTTCCAATCATGGAATATTGGCTGGATGTCGGTCAGCATGCGGACTACCAGAAGGCTCAAGAAGATTTCTGTAAAGGGATCATCGGAAGCTCTTCTTGACTGGCTCAATCAGGTGAATGGGTGTGGAAAGCCGATGGATTCGATAATCAACTACGATGATTGTGGTAAGTGGATGCATGACTTGGCGGCGACCCTGTTCCCCATTTGCCGAAGTATCACGGGGGATGGTGTACGGCAGACTTTACGCATGCTCCAAAAGCATATTCCGATTGTCGTTCATGAGGTCCCGTCTGGCACACAGGTGTTTGACTGGATTGTCCCAAAAGAATGGAATATTCGAGATGCCTATGTCCTAGACTCAACCGGAAAGAGAGTTATAGATTTCCAACAAAATAACCTGCATGTGGTCGGATACTCTACTCCGGTGAACAAGACCATGTCACTTGGGGAACTTCAGCCGCATCTTTATTCGTTGGAAGATCAGCCAGATGCCATACCCTATATCACTTCCTATTACGAGGAGCGGTGGGGATTTTGCATTCAGCACAACGTGCGGCAAGTTCTACAGGAGGGTACGTACAAGGTATATATCGACAGTGACCTAAAATCCGGGCATCTCACCTTCGCAGAGCTGATCATACCAGGAGAATCGGAGCAAGAGATATTCCTTTCAACCTATATTTGTCATCCCTCAATGGCGAACAATGAACTATCGGGACCTGTCGTTACGACGATGCTCGCAAGGTGGATCATAAGTAAACCGCGTCGATATACGTACCGGATCGCTTTTATTCCAGAAACGATTGGGGCCATTACATACCTGAGCCGCAATCTTGACCGAATGAAAGAGAAGATTATTGCAGGGTTTAACGTGACGTGTATTGGTGATGACCGAGCCTACTCCTTTGTCCCATCCCGACACGGCAATACGCTTGCAGACAAGGTGGCACTCAATGTCCTTGGCTCCACACACCCAAACTTCACCCGCTATTCGTATTTGGATCGAGGAAGTGATGAGCGGCAGTACTGTAGTCCGGGAATTGATCTTCCTGTCGTTTCGGTCATGCGTTCCAAGTATCGAGAATATCCCGAATATCACACTTCGCTAGACAATCTAGACTTGGTCACATCATCCGGTCTTCAGGGAGGATTTTCGGTGTTGAGGGGCTGCCTGGATCTGCTTGAACACAACAAAGTTTATCGGGCGACGTGCCTTGGTGAGCCGCAACTTGGGAGACGGGGGCTGTTCCCAACGCTCAGCAGGAAAGATCGGCATCAAGTGGTCGCTGATACGTTAAATGTTCTAGCCTATGCCGACGGCCAGCACGATCTTGTCGATATGAGTATGAAAACCCATATCCCATTCTCCCGATTGCTCCCTCTCACTGCTAAACTAGTCGAGGGCGGTCTTCTCTCAGAAGTTAGTTAGTGGAGCCTGCTAAAGTAAGACACATCCCGATCTTAATTCTCCTCCACAACCAAGGGTTGCCGCGATTGACCTATGGGTTACTCACGAGGTGTTCTTCGCGTTGCGACCTCCCGGGGAGGCTCTCCTGATTCCTCATGCAAGTACGAGACCTGGTCGCAGAAAGAGCTTTTTATTTTGAGACACTGCCGCTTGATATAGATCCGAAGAGAAAGAGAGTAAGGTCTGACGCATGAGCCTTGGTCGACAGACGTTCAAACATGCTGCCGTCTATAGCGTCGCAAATGTCTTTGGAAGTCTTGCCAGCTTCCTCCTGCTTCCCTTCTACGCGCATCTTTTTGGAGCTGAAGGGTATGGGGTGATGGCTCTGATCGATACAAGTCTTGGGATGTTTACGGTCCTTCTAGCAGGTGGATTACAACTGGCTATTATTCGAATCTACCATGAGGAAGAAGAGTCCTTTCGAAAAAGCCTTTCGATCGGGACAGGTATCCGACTGGTCTGGTGCCTTGCTTTTCTCATTACGGTCATTCCAACTGTTGCGAGCCGACCTCTCAGTGAGCTTTTGTTTGGAACAGAGGAACATTCTTCCTTAATCATCCTTGCATTAGCAACTTTCGTGGTTGATGTCGCTGGACAAAGCGCGAGTACGGCCCAGATCATCAAGCAGCAGTCAGTACTCTTCTCTGCGATTGGTCTTGGACGACTACTCGTCGCCTTATCGTTGAATATTTGGCTCGTTGTCGTCTTGCAGGTAGGACTGATTGGTTTCTTCTTATCATCGTTCATAACTGCCGTTCTGAATGCGGCTGTCTTCCATTTTGCGGCTATTAGAGAACATGGATTTGGATTTGATCGGCACATTGCCCGAAAACTTGTGGCATTTCAGCTACCATTGATGCCGGGCGAGATGGTTGGGTTTCTGGGCAGGCAGGTTGATCGAGTTTTGGTTCGTGCACTGGTAGGTCTCGAAGGGGTGGGAATTCTCGAAATGGGGTACAAATTCCCTCCTCTCTTGAATCTTTTCATCGGTATTCCGTTTCGAAGAGCGTGGAACACAAAGAGCATGGAAATAGCGGATCAGGCTGATGGTCCGGTGGCCATAGCATCGATGTTCACACGATTTCTCTATTTGAATATGTTCGCGGGGCTTCTGCTCGCGCTAACGGTTCCGGATATTCTCAAGATCATGACACCTCCTGAATTTTGGCCGGCGAGCCGCATCGCTCAGATCGAAATTGTGACCACCATTTTGACAGCCTGTGGTACCTACTTATCGTTTGGCGTATTATATCGAAAACAAACCAAAGTACTGTCCGTTGCCAGAATTACTTTGGTCCCGATCAAGTTGCTTCTTGGGTGGCTATTTATTGTGCAATGGGGTTTGGCAGGAGCCGCCTTGTCCGCATTGATTGTCGAGCTTACCTGGCTAGGATGGGTTGCACCAAAAGGACATTCGTTGTATCCCCTTCCATTAGAGTACAAGAAAATTGTAACAATCGTTCTCTATGCTGCAGGTTTGTTTGTACTGTTCAATGGGGCTACCTATGAAGCTTTGAGTCCGATAGCAGCGGAGGTGATGTCAGGCATCGTCCAGTTCGTACCATTAATGCCGATTGAAGACTGGACGGCACGGAAAGTCATTGAGATTCTTCAAGATCGACAGGAATACGTCATATCATTTATCTTTAATTGCTTGTTGAGCTTATCCTTCCTGGCCGTATTCCCGCTTGTGAATGCAGGATCCATATTGAAAGGGGATCAAGCAGCGGGTGTTGCTTAGCATGAGATAGATTGAATGATTTTTCGCACAAGGATTTGCTTCCTAAAATGCCCAGAGGATTTAGATCTTTATCACAATACCTTTTCGTGACAGCCACCAGGCGATGCTAGCCGACATTGCAATGAGTATCAGGCTCATCAGGAGAGATGCCAATTGTGCGTGCCCAAGTACCGATGTACTAAACATCCATCCATAGTGCCAGATGGAGATCCAGCTACCTGATGGGTGTTGTATTCCGATGGTATGACCCGCCAAATAGAGCATCGCGCTCACCACGTACAACAGAAGTGGGTTTTCCCCCAACGCAATTAGTAGGGCACATCCTACCTTGCCGACATGCCTACGTGGGACCAGGCTTAATAGGCCATACAGCAGTGTGGCCACGCCGGTAGAAAGCAAGCAAGCCGTCACGTTCAATTGCTGGAAGAAGAATGGTAGAGATGTATGCAGGGTGACACTTGCGAGAACAAGTACTGACCCGAGTATCGTCAAGATGCGGCTTCCTCGCACATTACAACCGGTTGTGACAAAGAGACCTACGAGCGCCCCCGCAAGGATAAGACTCACGCCAGGAATGAGCGTCATAACAGTTCGTCGATATGTTGGATCACAAGGCTGGAGATCCAACCCATTGAGATAGATCTGATAGCCGAGGCATGTCGCCAGGAGGATGCTGAATTGGCCTCTCCTGTCTGTAAAGATCACCACTGGGGCTGCGAATAGGTAGGAAAGGGCGATTCTCTGGAAAATCCCGAACAGCCGTGATTCGAATAAGCATGCAAGGCGGGCAGGTGAGTCGAGGCAAGTCGAAGCATCGAGAGCAATCCCCACTGCATACAACGCAGCACTTCGTCGCAGAACATGCTTGAGCAGCTGATATTTCGTAGCACCTTTAGCGAGTCTGGAAGAAATTGATAATGAAAGTGAAAGGCCAATCATCCAAAAAAAGGTTGGCACAACCAAGTCCGCAATGCTCAGCCCGCAACCAAAAGTCTGTATCAGAGAGGGAAAGCTCTCTCTGAGATTGCCGTGGTAGCTGGTAATGATCATCAAGATGATAATCATGCCACGAAGGAGATCTAATGCTGGAATTCGGTTCGGCGGAGCATTCATTTCCGTGCCTGGATAAAAAGTCATGGAATACGCAACAAGGTGACATGACAGTTCAATACGCGGATGAAGATGGTCGACAGCGTCAGTTGAACCATAGTTGGTAGTCTCAAGGTAGGTAGGAAGCGAGGTATGAAAGTTCTCTTCGTGAACGACTCAACGAGTAATTGTAACTGGGGTGATCGTGCTGCTGCAATATCCTTGAAGCATATGGTCACACAGTATGGTGGAACGATCTGTGCCACCATCACTGAAGATATGCTGGTGCACTCTTCATTCAGAGAACCTCTTGAGGAAACTCATCGTGTCGGCGCAAGGATCATTCGCTTACTCACACCTCCTGCTGTCTGGAGCCTCCAACAGAGGCTAAACCAGTATTTACCAGAAAAAGAAAGCCAGGATATTATTCCTCAGCGGTGGGATGAGTTTGCCCCTCGTGCCAAGTTGTTGCTCGAACAAGAGCATCTCTACACAAAGTTATTAACGGGATTACGGGAATCGGAAATCATCGTCATCCATGGAGATGGTGCAATGGTGGGTAATCCAAGGATGGCTCGGGCAGAATTATTCCTAGCGTACTTCGGGAAGCAACATCTTAACCGCTCTGTCATCTTAATCAATCACACTGCGGATTTGGACCATCCCATTCTAAAAGAAATTGCCGAACACGTGTATCCCACGCTCGATGACATAACGTTTCGCGATCAGATCTCGGTGGAACGATGCCGGGCGATTTGCCAAGGTCGGTATGTTCCAGATTCTGCCTTCTGGTTCGCGCCGGCTAAGAAAGAAGAGTGGGCGACGCTCGCTCAGCGTCTCACCTACATGGATGTATGGCCGGATACAGCGTGGTTTGACCCAATAAAGCCCTATATTTGTGTTGGAGGAACCTCCGCCTTTTCGTATGACGGGACGCCAGCAGGTATTATCGACGACTGGGCAGCACTTCTTCGACACCTTCGGTCGGTTTATCAAGGACAAATCATTCTCACGGTGTCGGACATTGTTGATCAGGCCATCTTTCGTCCGATTGCAGCTCAGTTGCAGTTGCCCCTGATTAGCATCAATACGCCAGTTCAGCAGGCGGTGGATGTCCTTGGGAGTGCCGATGCCTATATTGGTGGCAGATGGCATCCGAGCATCTTTTCTCTCCGCGGAGGATGCCCGATCATTCCCATTACTTCCAAAACATTTAAGATGCGTGCATTAATAGAAATGGCGGGGCTCGAGACGCGTTTATACGATCCATATGCTGTTGCCGTAGCCAAAGAGGCGATATCTTCCCAGCTTCTTGACCTTCTCAAGCAAGGTGGAGCATTGAGAGACAAATTGCGGCAGTGGGCTGGAGAACAGGCGGAAGAAAGCTGGAGCAATGTAGCGTACTTGAAAGGGCGGGTAAGAGCCAAGTCAGTCTGAGGCGTGAGACACAGACCAGTTGAGACGCTAGATGAATGTATTTGTGATTGCGGCTCCCTATCAAATCCTCAATAGCATCGAAGCTATCCAACGTATGAGATTAGCAGACAATGCGCTCATAGTGTTGGATACAGGACTGTTCCAGCGAAACACCTACGAGAGGATGATCGATACAGAGTCCTGGCAATCTGTACAGTTTGTTCCCTTTAAGTATCGGTTGACGGATCATGACTTTGGAAAGAATTTTCCCACTAATCTGTACGAACGATTGCTCGAACTGTACTTGGTACTCGATCAGATGCTGAAGCGCTGGAGAATAAATCGGTTGTGTGCGTCAGTTGGTTATGCCGAAAAGCTATTTCTAGGCAATTACTTGAATGATTACGACCTTCATATGAGACACGTTGCAAATGGAATTTCTCATGAGCGATTGTTCCTCTTGGATGTAGGAACCGATACGTTGAGGATTGCCCGCCAGCGTCTGCAAGAACAGCACGACAAGTCCCCTGAAGCTCTCGCCGAGAAGCTGCCAGCGCAGGTAGCTGAATCAGGGTCTGGCGCATGGATTACGAAATTTAAGCGAACCGTTCGCGATCGTTTTGTTAACTGGACGGTCGGCGGTGTCCCCAGCCTTACATTTTTTACATGCTACGAGCCTGAGGTGCATCCAAGGGATGAAGTGATAGCGAATGACTATAGATGTTTACGAAGTCGGATTCAAAACGTTAGTCGAGTCGACGTCGTGTTCTTTGTTGGGCAGCCCCTAGTAGACCAGCAGTATGTACGGCTTGAAACTTTTGTACGCCATATGCGACGGATCGTAGATTACTTTTCTGGAAGGAGGTTGGTCTATGTTCCTCACCCGAGAGAATCCGAACACTATGTGCAACTGGTACAAACGGAACTTGGACTGCCTATGCAACGATTCGCAGTTCCCATTGAGTATGCAATCACCCTAGGGGAAGAGGCACCCCGGGGTGTTGCTTCGTTCTTTTCTTCGGCGCTTGTTAACTTGGCCTCTATGCTAGGCAACCACGTCGAGTTAACCGCATTCTACATTCCGCAAGAGGATCTTCTGAAGCAGGTGGAGGTTGTCGAACACACCTACCAACAGATTCGCTCTGTGAAGGGCGCGAACATTAAGGTTGCATGAGGACATCGGAATATCGTGCCCTTCCGCGAGTGGTGCAGCTCAAACATTTCTAATGGTGGGAGAATTTAACTGTGCCAAAACTTAGCATAATAATTCCGGTCTTCAATGCAGAACATTTTATCCGTGAGACCCTTGCCAGCATCACCTCTCAGGAACTGGGCGATGTAGAAGTTATCTGTGTGGATGATTGTTCGACTGATAGCAGCCGAGCCCTCACTCGGAATATACCTGGAGTCTCGTTATTGGAACGCAATTCAAACAGCGGAGGCTGTTCTATTCCGAGAAACGATGGGATTGAGGTTGCTCAAGGCGAGTATATTGCCATATTCGATGCGGACGATTTAATGGAACCTGGTAAGCTTGCAGCTCAGGTGAAGCTTTTAGACTCACATCCTGGAGTCGATTTTGTGTTCACCGATTTTGTGAATTTCGGCGACTTCGGTGTCGGATCTCGGCACACATTGAGTTGTCAGCAATTTCGCTCATTATTAACCAATGAAGTAGCGGAACACGTTTACATTATTGACTCGCATGCTGCTTACAGGACGTTGATAAACGAAAATTTTGTGGGAGCTTCTTCGATGATGTTTCGGAAGAAGCTCACTGCTTTAATTGGTAGTTTTGATCCAAAACTGCAGAGTAGTGAAGATATTGATTTTGTCTTTAGGGCAGCCTCCGTTGGAAGCTTAGGGTACGTGGACATGATAGGGCACCGGAGACGGTTGCATGCTACAAATATGACTCAGAATATGAAGAAGGTTCAAAGGTGCTACTTGTCTGTACTCCAACGACAGCTTATGACATCACACGACAGTGCGATGCGTCTCTGCTTGAGACAACGGATATCTGAGGTTTATTGGGGGCTCGGATACGAGCTGTGTGAAGAAGGTCAGTTATGGGAATCGGCAGCTATGCAGATCCAGTCCGTAAAGGCGAACTGGACGAACATAAGGGCTTATATGGGGTTAGTCAAAGGCTTATTGTCGTATGTTTCTGGAAAGCATAAGCCACAAGCTATTCAAAGTTAACAGTTACTTTATTCTGATCAACCCGCATTCTGGCGATGCTTCGTTCCTTGATTAGCCCGTACCGGTACCTCTTTCTCTCTGTTGAAAATTAGTCCTTCCAACTCAGAATCATTTTCTCAAATGCCGAATACGATCCGTCTTGATCATCGGATGGGTAGTGATCGTCTGCACATCCAGGTTTGCCTGAAGTGTAGAAAGTAAGATTGAAAAACGCATGTGTGGAATAGCTGGTATTGTTACTTCTTCCGGGCATGCCGTCGGTCATATGGAGGCATTTCACCGTATGACAAACACACTAACGCATCGCGGGCCTGATGGGGCAGGCCGAATGCTGTTCCAAAGATGCCTGTTGGGACACCGACGCCTTGCCATTGTGGATGTTGAAACAGGCGTGCAACCCATGGCTACTCCTGACGGTCGTGTGGCTGTCACATTCAACGGAGAAATCTATGGTTATCAAGATATCAGGAGAGAGTTGTCCGAGTACCCATTCCGTACCAAGTCAGATACCGAGGTTGTCATTGCCCTTTATCGGAAGCACGGTTCAGGATTGTTGAACTTTCTCCCCGGCATGTTCGCGTTCGCGATCTGGGATGATCAGAAGCAGGAACTGTTGTGTGCCCGTGATCGGTTTGGCGAGAAGCCCTTGTACTATGCGATTGGGGAAAATGGGGAGTTCCTCTTCTCATCCGAGATCAAAGGGATATTAGCCTCGGGCTTGGTCGAGCCCGAGTTGGATCGAAGCGCTGTGGAGCGTTATCTGCAGAGGCAGTGTGTGAGAACAGATCAGTCCATTTATTTAAATATCAAAGCGGTGCCTCCCGCGCATTATTTGCGCTACCAAGACGGCGTAGTGGAAGTGACAAGATATTGGGCGCCACCCCAGATTGAAGAAGATATCGATGCCGGGGAGGCTGTGGAACAGTTTCGAACCCTGCTAACAAAGTCCGTACAGCGTCAATTGGTGGCTGATGTTCCAGTCGGTGTCTTTCTTAGCGGTGGCTTGGACTCTAGTACGATTTGTTTTCTGGCAAGTCAACTCAGCAACGGCTTGAGATCCTTGTCGTTCGATTTTGAGGCGGATCATAGCGAAGTTGTCCATGCCCGTACAGTCGCGAAGGCCTATGGCCTGCACCATACTGAACTCACCGCACAATGTGTAGATATCGGAGATCAATTGTGGCGCATGCAAGAAGTCTATGACGAGCCATTTGCTGATTCTTCCAATATTCCAACTTATCTGCTCTGTGGCGAAGCGCGACAGCACATGAAGGTCGTTCTAACTGGAGACGGGGGTGACGAGTTGTTTGGTGGATACCAGTGGTATAAACCGTTGCTCTGGATGGAGAAGGAAGGGAGGGTTGGACTACTGCATTGGGTAGCCGCGCGCGTGATCAATCGGCTTTGCAGTTTGGCGCGTGTGCCCGGTGCTGTAGCACGGGAGTTACGCATCATGGGCCTGGGCTATGGGAGGCGGTACCCTTCGATCTTGGCAGCGCATCGCGGGCAGATGTCAATATTCGAGCAACCTGAGTTGGAACTGCTGGGGATTGTGAGAGGACGCTCCATTCATGCCTCGCATGCAACTGATGTGTCGGGATCTATGGAGGATGTGCTCCGTTTCGACACCGAGGACTACATGCCCGCCGATATCCTGACAAAGATCGATCGAGCCTCAATGGCACATGGCCTCGAACTGCGAGCGCCATTTCTCGATGTCGAGTTTGCCTCGTTCTGTCTGTCTCTGCCCTATCGTCTCAAGGTCTCCACAAGTGAGGACAAGATCATCCTGCGCCGAGCATATTCAGCGCAGTGGCCAAAATCCATACGGTCACGCAGTAAACAGGGGTTCGGTGCTCCACTCGCCAGGTGGTTCCAGCACTCATCAATCCGCGAGTTGGAGCAGTCTACCCTGCGAGATCCTGAGGCACCCATCTTTAAGATTCTCTCCTACCACGGAACGCAACAGATGTTGCTGCATAGCAATCTCATGCAACGCTGGACACTCTTGGTCTTAGCGGTCTGGTTAGCACAGAAATCGAAGGCTGACCTTTCCCCGATTTCACAGACACCTCCAGAAGGAGGAAAATGATGAAATTGGAGGATCGCATGCGCACGAAGACACGACGGCAGTACACGGAAGATTTCAAACAAGAGGCAGTACGGTTAGTGC
>JBFWZD010000003.1:0-322281 GCA_050185705.1 Nitrospira sp.
AGAACGGCTTTGGGGAGTTGCTCAATATCACTGGGTGCGGACTGGGCTATCGGTCTATGTTTCACCTGGCTGCCGATTCGGCGCCGGTGAATGTCTATCGCGACATGAACCATTTACCGCCGCAAGCAGAACCGATTGCGTATCGATTCCCCTATCCGCCGAAAAAACGATTCAGCTTTGTGACCGACCGGTTAGATCAACTACGATCCAAGGTGCAGCCGAGACCAAGAATCAATAAGTGCTAACCCACCACAGCATCCGGTTACCCCTTATGGGCCCTCTGGAATCGCCGGAGGGCCCGTTCCCATACTCAATAACGGTGGTACGATCAACTCTATAGAGAGCTGCAATCATGTCAGGACATAGGATTGGTTTCTGCCTACTAGTGGCGTCACTGATCATGTCAGATGGGGTGGTACGGGCTGAATGGGTAGCCCTTGATGCTCGATATCAGTCGCACCCATTGCAAACAACCTACGTCGACTTTAATACCATCCGTCGAGAAGGCAACCTGGTTGTGCTCTCAGCCTTGATCGACTGGAAAGCCATGCAGGGCGGACGAACCCCTACCCGCTTCTACTCTACTAAAGTCACCAAACAATTCGATTGTGCAGAAGGGAAAGTTCGGACCCTGGCGGGTACGGATTACGACCATCACATGGGGATGGGTGAGATAATCGGCGGTGGCGTTCCGGCCAGTGAGAAACATTGGGTGGATGTGGAGCTGGGTACGATCAATCAAGGATTGTGGGAGGTGGCCTGCAATATTCGCTGAATGTACATAACGATGTGAGTGATGTGCCAGAGGCGGTTTGAAAGTTCAGGTTCGGTTAAGCAAAAATTCTTTACTGATCTCGCCCGGCTTGAAGACACCTCGTTCGGTGATAATGCCGGTAATGAGTTCGGCTGGCGTGACGTCGAAGGCGGGATTGTAGACCGCGACATCATTCGGCGCGATGGGATGGCTACCGTGGATGCTCGTCACCTCGGAGGGGTTGCGCTGTTCGATCGGAATCTCGTCTCCGGATTTCGTCTTCAAATCGATGGTGGAGTACGGAGCTGCGACGTAGAAGGGAATGTTATGTGCCTTCGCCAAAACCGCGACCGAATAGGTTCCAATCTTGTTCGCGACATCCCCATTTGCGGCGATGCGATCCGCTCCGACAACGCAGAGATGAATCTTTCCTTGTCTCATGAGCGAACCGGCCATATTGTCAGTGATGAGCGTCACGGGAATCTGATCCTGCATGAGCTCCCATGCGGTGAGTCGAGAACCTTGAAGCACAGGACGAGTTTCATCGGCAATCACATTGATTTTCTTGCCTTGTTCCCATGCAGCCCGAATGACTCCGAGTGCGGTGCCATACCCGGCCGTCGCGAGTGAGCCGGCATTGCAATGGGTCAACACGGTCTCACCGTCATGAATCAATTTCGAGCCATGTCGCCCCATGGTTTTACAGAGAGCGATGTCTTCATCAAGTATTGCTTGAGATTCTGAAACGAGGGCCTGCTTGATCGCTGAGACGGGTTCTGTCCGCAGCGAATATAGTTTCTGTTTCATACGTTCAATTGCCCAGAAGAGATTCACAGCAGTCGGCCTGGTTGCCGCCAGTTCATCACAGATTTTGAGGATTACTTGGGAAAAGGTTCGATAGTCGGCTGAGGTGATCGTTTGGGCGCCCAACGCGACTCCCATCGCCGCCGTGACTCCGATCGCCGGCGCACCTCGAACCTTCAAGGTACGAATGGCATTCGCCACGGCCTGATAGTCGTGGCAATCGAGAAACTCAACCGTTTCGGGAAGTTTGGTTTGATCCAGGAGACGGACTGCGCCCTGTTTCCATTCTACTGTGGGAACCATGGAGAGATCTTCTAGCGGGAACTGAGGAAGAGTGCAAGTCTTTATCGGCGGCGCCCGCTGATTTCCAGCACGGTGAGCATCGCGGCAACTAATCCAGCCTGAATAAGCAGGAGAATGGCTTCCACGGTACTCGCATGTCTGAGGGCTAATGCGGAAAGTCCAAGACAAATCGTGAAGAGGAAAATCATAGCAATGCTGGTTTGGCGCGACCCAAGTGCTCGTTCGAGACGATGATGTAGATGGTCTTTGCCTACATAATCCAACCATTCCTTTAACGATTTTACCTTGCCAGTGAGGACTCGTTCCACCGTAATGTGGATCATATCGTAGATCAATACGCCAAAAATCAGCAGTGGATTGCTGAACGAGACAATAGGATCTGAATCGGCCCAATTCCCCCTCACGGCTAGACAGGCCAACGTGAATCCGATAAAAGTTGATCCACCATCGCCTAGAAAAATGACGGCAGGTTTGGTGCCTCGAAAATTGTACGGCAGAAAACCCAGGCTTGCACCGATCATGGCGATGGCAAGCCACCCGAGGGCCGGTTGACTCGTTTCAAATGCCACGACGCCCATGAATCCGGCCATCAAAACCGCAAGGCCGGTGGCCAATCCATCCATCCCATCAAAGAAATTGAACGCATTCGTGATTCCGACGATCCAGACGATCGTCAACAGGATATTGGCCATCTCCCCGACCGGACCAGGTGGAAACAGTGTGAGCACTTTGCCTGAGGCCGTCACGAGGCCAGCAGCCATCAACTGTCCCAGCAGTTTGGTCCATGCCGGTACCTCTCGAATGTCGTCGAGGACCCCGATGATCAACAGCAGGGAACCGGCGACAAGCACGGCGATCATCCAGTCCGGGACGATCGAGTTGAGGAGAAGCGAGCCGATAAAACCGGCGTACAGCGCAATGCCTCCAAGCCGAGGGGTGGGGACGACATGAATCTTACGGTCGGCCGGTACATCGACAAGGTTCCACCGGTGGCCAACCCAGACCATCAGGGGCGTCAAGGCGCCTGTCCCAAGAAACGCGAAGAGAAACACGTACAGCCATCGCAGGCCTTCGAGTTGAAAAATGTCTCGAACCGGAGGAATAGCCAAGGCTGCGGCTCCCAGCGCCGCGCCGGACACCACCGGCGTAATCCATCGCCAGGTGGTCGTGGAGAAGGGAATCGCCAATTCTGTTTCAGCTGTCTTCATGACCACTCCGCCCGTAGTGCCACGAGAATCTGTGCCACTTCTTCATCCGTGAGTGCCGGGAAGAGCGGAATAGAAAGCGCCGTTCGCTCCGCCTCTTCCGCGACCGGGAAGCCATCGAGCTGAAGATAGCGGTGGAGTGAACGAAATACTGGTTTCCGGCATTGTATCCCTTGCGTTTCTAAACGCCCGATGATGGTCTGAAGTCCGTCCGCTTGGTCGGCAAAGTCAGGAAGGCGTACGACGAAGCGATAGTAGGTATGGGTGTGCCCGGATGGGACTATCGGCTGAATTGGGTAGGAGCTGTTGAGTGCAGCTCGATATTCATCGGCCAGCGAACTTCGGCGTTCCAGAAAAGCGTCAAGACGGTTCAGCTGGGCCAGGCCAATGGCAGCTTGAAGGTCTGTCATTTTAAGGTTTGTCGCCCACGCATTGAGCGAGGGCGTTTCATCGTACTCTCTCAGCCTGCGAGCACGTTCCAACAGACTTTCATCCCGTGAGAGCAACATCCCCCCTTCGCCCGCACAGAGCGGTTTGGTGGCATAAAAGGAACAGACTGTGATGATGCCGACTGATCCGACTGGCCTTCCCTGTTCCAGTGCGCCCAATGTTTGCGCACAGTCTTCGATGATCGGAATCCCTAGTGCATTCAATTCCGTTAGATTTGCGGAAAGTCCAAACATATGCGGCACGATGATGGCTTTGATTTTTGATGTGATGGAGTTGCGGGCTGATGATGGATCGATGTTGAAGGTGTCGAGATTGATATCGACGACTCGCGGTATGGCGCCGACGCGCTGGATGGCGAGGAGTGGAGCCGCACAGACATAGCTGGGAAGCAGCACCTCATCGTGTGTCCCAATCCCCAATACTCTGAGCGCCACCTCCAAGGCCGCGGTTCCGGAGGTCACTGCGACTCCTCCGGACACGCCGAAATAGGCAGCCACTCCACGCTCGAATTGCTCCACTATGCCACCCTGTGCGAGCTGCCGCGATTGCAAAACGTCAGTGGCTGCACGAATATCAGCCGCTTCAATTGAAGGACGGGAGTGTGGAATCATCATTGGCCTCGTCGATCAAGTTCCAATGTTGATAAACAACCGTAGAGGAAGAAAGCCTTCCGCGGTTCGGACACGGCCCTGGATACCGCGAAAATGTGCTGATGACCGTACCAAGTCCGCGATGCTGAGTCCCTCGATATTGGTCTTCTTCACCTGCGACGTGTGGGCTTCCAAAGACTGAATCTTTCGGTCCAATACCTGCTGGATATCCACGAAGACTGTCGGCGCAAAATTCTGCGTGGTCGGGCCTTCGTAAAACAGCACATTTTTGGTGTATCGTGTCGCGGTGATGGTGCTCATCGCCAAGTGGCGATGGTCTTGATGTGTGTCGTCATGGTAATGGACAAAAATAAAGTGAGGATCTATTTTTTTGACGATTCCCTCAACGGTCTGGATGAGCTCGCGCCCGAGTGGGACTTCAGTATCTTCATACCCACCCCAAAAGACTTCTTCAGCTTGGAGGAGTTTTGCCGAGCATTCTTGCTCCTGTTTGCGCACTGCGGTATTTCCACCCGCTCCGCCCTGAGTCATCACCATCAGAAAAATGCGGTGACCATTCTCTGCATATTTAATCAACGTCCCACCGCATCCCACTTCAATATCGTCCGGGTGGGCCCCCAAGGCCAGGATCCGCATCGGTTCTTTTGTGCTGATGACCATGATAGCTCTTCCTCCTAGGCAGTCGTCATACAATGCCCGAGTGGTCGGGCTTGGCGCAGTGTTCCCAGCGCCTCCGGTCCTTGCATGAGCAAGAGATCGAGGGCAGACAGATTAGCCTCGAATGGGGCATAGACCTGACGGTACGAGGGGTGCGCAAACGTTTGTATGGCGAGTCGTAGGCCTGAGGCCTTGAAACGTGAGATATCCATGTAGCGTTCTGCACCTGCTCCAGCCAGATACTCAGTGGCGCCGACGATCCGACAGAGGTCGATCAATCGATCCGTCGGTTCCTCCCGCGCATCACATTCTGATGCGCAACGAACCGGTGTCGTAATTCCATACGCCTTGAGCAACCAGTGTACCGTAGCCTTATTGAGATCACTCAAGTTGGTCCATGGTCTTGCGTAGATCTCACGGAGCTGTGAGAGATAGTGATCGCCGTACGGAGCCCTGCCATAGTGCATGTCCAACGCTTTGAGATGTTGCGCGGTCCAGGTGACTGTGCGATTGATGAGTACCTCGTTGATGCGCTGACCGAAATGGTGAAGGACCGGTACGGTGAGCCATTGCCATCCCTGCGCGGTGCGAATGCGATTACGGTTCTGCCATTCGTTCTTCTTGAATTGCACGGTATCGAGGACAAGAAAAAGATCCGATTGATCCACTTTATCGAGATACCCTAACCATGGCATAAATTGGGGTTGGTGAATCGTAACACGCATAATGGTGTATGGACCGTATCCGCTCCTCTTAGGTTCTGATAGCCTTCTCGATTGTGTGCAATGGTTGTTGAATCGTGTTTTGGCTTGATCTGGGAAGTGGGGCGACATAGATTGGGTTGGTGAGCAATTCGCCGCTCGCACCCATCACCTCCAATCGATACTGTTGCCACGCGCCCTGTTTAGTTTCAGAATCGACCAGTTCAATGCGTAATGGGGTCTTGCCCTCGACTTCCTTGATGACTTCGCCGGAGCGGATGACCCGGAGTCTGGCCTGGTGCGGTTTGTCATCGACGGTTGAAACTCCAACACGGATCAAGAGGTCTCCGCTCCTGGTTCTGTTCAGCGTGTCTCCTACTCCCGCGACGTTGCCCTGACTCGACACTTGAAAGTTTTCAAGCTGAAGAAGAACACCTTGATCACCTCTTGCAACAGCGTAAGTGCGGCCATCCTTGAGCGCGGCTAGAACACCCTGTGCCGTTCGTTCAGAGGAATGGATCACCGTATAGACTCGGTCAAGATCCTTCCCGGCATCGGTTGTCCCATGGAACGCCACTTCGCCGATGAGTGTGGGAGGTCGTTTCTGGTGAGGCGGAAGACTCAATGCGAGGACCTGATCCCATAGCCCGCCTGGCACAATTACCTGTCTGGCTTCTTGATACAGACCCCCAAAACCGGTGTAGTGCTGTGTCAAGATTAACGCTTCTGGATGAGGCTCTGTCTTAATCGTGACCTTCCCAAGTGGACCAAATGAGTGTTGGCTAAAATCTCGAGCCTCGGTCATCGACCAGAAGACGAGCGCCCCGCGCTCAATCGCGTTGTCGATGAGAGCCTGATAGGGCTTAAATCCATGTCCTCCCTGATGAGAACCATAGACTGGCATTCGAATCGGCCATGCGTTGATCAGTAACCCACTGCATATGATCACCAGCGTCGCAGCAAGAACTGATCGGAAACAGGATCCTGGCATAGATCCTGTTCTGTTTTTTCGCCACTGAGTCTTCACTAGCGCAACCACAGGAATCAGCAGGAGAAGTGGGAGTCCATTGGCCAGACTGTGCCAGCTCCAGACAAACGAAGCGCTGTTCCCACGTGCTGGAAGACTTTTATAATCGTCGGCCAGCTGGAGACCAATTACCAAGAGATTGCGTTGCGCATTGTGCATGGTGAGATCACCATGAAGCAGCGAACCGGTCCAGTAATAGTGCGGTGCGACTTCCACTCCAGGGATAATAATGAGACCTGGATGGCGTTGTTGGACTGCGCGCACTTCATCGAGGAATCGTTGGATGCCGAAGTCAATAACGGATGGAAATGTGACTCGGTATGCCAGGAAACCGTCGAACGGGTGAAGGCCATAGTCATAGCGCAGTGTAAAGTTCTCGGAGAGAATCAGGACGTCTAACTGTTGCTGTTCGGCTCGTCGTGCGAGCGATTCAAGGCTGGAAGTTCCCGTGCTCATGGTGCTGTGCACGTGGATCGCTGCGCGGAGTGACAACTGAGGCTGTGCGTTCAGGTCGGGTGCACCTGCGAAGGATACCGTCAGGAACATCGGCGCGGCACACATCATCGTAACGATCCAACAACATGTGTTACGCATGACCGGCCACCGCATTCTTGTATGTTGCCTCAATCGCGTCAACCATCGCCTGAATGCCATAGTCTGGCCCAATGCTGCGACTGGCATGTAGTCCCAATTCGTTGGCCCAGGTCGGGTCATAGAGGATACGCCTGAGCGCACCGGCCAGCGCTGAGCTGTTTCCTGGAGGAACAAGGAGGCCGTTCTGCTCGTCTTTTATCAGCGCTGGAATTCCTCCCACTCGACTAGCCACAACTGGAAGTCCTGCAGCCATCGCTTCGATCAAGGCTCGTCCCATACCTTCATTGAGCGACGGCAACACAAAACAATCAAAGCCGGCGAGGCAGACCTCAATATCCTCCTGATGCCCGAGAAGATGGACTGTGTGGCGAAGCCCCGCTTCTTCCGACTGCTGCATCAGTGCGTGATGCTGATCTCCGGTTCCAATGATGACCAGATGTAGATTGCGGTACTCCTTTTTCAGGAGAGCCAATGCATCAATCAAGAACCGATGGCCCTTGATGTTAGTAAGCCACCCGACCGAGCCAATAATGCGTGCGTTCGGTGGGCAGTCGAACCATTCGGGGACGATTTTCCCGCTCGCTCGGGCATTCCGAAAGCGATCAACTGCGATACCACTCGGGACGACGGCGAAGCGATGGGTCTGCCCCACTCCACGGTCAAGATGTTCCTGTCTCTCGGTGAGTGTGAGCCCGATCAATGAACTGGTGATCCTGGCCAGAACACGCTCGATCTGAAGAAAAACCCAGGAGCATGCCGCACCGAAATGTCCATAGAAGACGTGTCCGTGCGGTGTGTGGATAATAATCGGAATACCTGTGATCCAGGCAGCCAGCCTTCCCAGCACTCCGGCCTTCGAGGTGTGGGTGTGCACGATCTGGGGACGTTCCTGCCGCAAGAGTTGAACCAGACGCCACAGTGCTGTCAGGTCAGACGCAAGGCTAATATGGCGGACCAGGGATGGAACGAGGTGGTAACGAATCGACTCTTTCTCTAGCTGCCGAAGATTGTCGATGGTAGCGGTCCGCCCTCCCTGTGCGTCCCACGTACCGGCTTCTCCAGTGATCACAATCGGCTCATACTGTGTACGGTCATGTCCGAGAACGGTAAGCATCGTGTTGCGAGCGGACCCTCCTCGATCAAGACGAGTGATGATATGAATGACTTTGTGAGGTCCCATTTTCATTACGCTGCGATTTGGCTCGATGCTGTACTGTCCAACATTCTGGCAAGCTCACTACAATGTTGTGTCCAGTTGTAACGTCTCTCAATAAGCGTGCGCCCTTTTTGTGAAAGACGAACTGCTTCGGTCGGGTCCTGTAATCGTGCCAACACCCGTTCAAGGGCACGCGCGATGGATCGACCGTCGGTCCCTTCAGCCACGAGGATCGGATCCACCTGGTTTAAGACTTCTGGAATCGCGCCTACGGGTGTCCCCAGCACCGGAGTGCCACAGGCGAGGGCTTCGACCATGACCAGTCCGAAGCCTTCAAGTTGGAGACTCGGCATCAACACGAGATCCGACGCTTGATAGTACTCGGTGAGTCTTGATTCCGGCACGAATCCGACGAGACTCACGACATCGTCTAACTTCTTTTGATGGATCGCTTCTTGAAGATGTGCTCGTAATGGGCCTTCTCCTCCAATCACGAGCATGAGCCGTTGGTGCGTGGGTACTAGCATCTCGATAGCGCACAATAAGTTCTCCAGCCCCATCCTTGGGACGAGGTTGCGAACCGTGAAAAGAATGGTCCGATCGTTCGGCAACTGCAGTGAGGTTCTCACAGAACCAGGCTGCGGTGATGGTGTGAAGCAGTGTGGATCGACAGCCCCAGGAATCAGTCCGATCCGGGCGGCCGCGATGTTGTGTGCGGCCATTACGCGCTGGCGCATGAACTGGCTGAGCACCACCACACGATGGCACCGGGACATGACCACACCTTCAACTGATCGTCTGGCATGAAGATTGGCTCGTCGGCGTATGGTTTCCAAGGGCGCGTGGGCTGCGGCCTGTCTCGTATCGTACTCTTCATGCGCGAGTGAGTGGCAGATGTAGATCCATCGGGCCGCTGTCCGTCGGCGCGACAGAATCGGTCCGAGTCCTGCCAGCGACTGATGGATAACGACGGCGTCCAATGGCTCTGCCGTGCGGAGCTCGTCAAAACGTTGTACCGATCGATTGATCGACGACCAGAGGAATGCGGCTTCATGTTTCCCATTGACGGGATAGCGCCATTCCCGGATGCCGTTCAGGTCGACCACAGCCTCCGATGCTTCGTCCGGTGCCCGTGTTAGGATCTCCACATGATGTCCCAGTGCCGCAAGGCCAAGTGCTTGGTTCCGAAGCACTCGCTCTGCCCCACCGATCACGCGGGCTGATGAGACTTCCGCTAGCAGCATCACATTCATGGAACAGCCTCAAGGGTATGTTGGTCAGAGGAAGGAGTCTGTATTCCACGATGCCACAATTCTAGGACCATGAGCGCATACAGTTGATCGGAGAAATTGCGACGGCCGTTGTGATGTTCTTTCAGCAGCCACTGCACATAGGACGGTTTGACATACCCCCGTTGTTTGATCGCATCCTCCGAGAGCAGGTCATGCACCATCTCGTGGAGATCTTCTCGAAGCCATCGTGCCATCGGCACCATAAACCCTTGCTTGGGGGCCTTCAGGATGTGCGGGGGCAAGAAACCTTCGAGCATCTTGCGCATCAATCCTTTCAACTGCCACCCAGCAAACCGAACGTTAGGTGGAACCTGTAGGGCGGCGGCGACGAGGTGATGGTCGCAGAACGGCACCCGCAGTTCGAGCGAATGGACCATGCTCATTCGATCTCCCATCCGCAGGAGATCGTCGTGAAGATAGCTGCGAAGGTCGACACCCATCGCACGGTTTGTCGGGTCGCTGGATGGCCATTGACCGAAAAACAAATCGACTGGCCCGACTGGTCGATCGCTGATGAACATGGCTTCTAATGCTTCGCCCCAGAGGGAGCCATCCCATTCGTCAGGAATGAAAGTCGTCCAACGACGATACTGTTCCTGTAGCGGCAGATGGCCGTCTCGAAAAAATCGTTTGAGCCGCGCTGTGTGGTCTCGACTGGTTCCCCGCTCATTCAGATATGCACTCCATTTTGCCATGTGTTTGCGCAGGGCCAGCGGAAAGTGTTGATACTGTGCGGCGGCGCGCAACCCTAAATAGCGTGGGTAGCCACCGAACAGTTCGTCCCCTCCTATTCCAGAAAGCGCGACGGTCACTGATTGCCGTGCCACCTCGGAAATGAGGTAAGTCGGGAGAGCTGATAGGTCGGCAAACGGCTCACCCATGCCTGCGACGACGTTTGTGATCAAGGAACTCGCGTTTGGTTTGAGAACCATCTCAGAGTGAATCGTATGAAAATGATTCGCTAAAAGTCGGGCCGGCGCCAGTTCATTAAACGATTGATCGGAGGGATGGTCATAGCCGATGGTGAAGGTTCTGATCGGAGCAGTTTGCACTTTTGCCATGATGGCCAAAAGCGATGCAGAGTCGAGGCCGCCGGAAAGGAAGAGCCCCAACGGCACGTCACTGACCAGGTGACTCTGTACCGCATCCTCAAACACACGTGACACTTTGTCGGCTGCTTGATGAAGCGTCCAGGTTGCACTGCCGTTCATCTCTTGCTCGAGGTGGTAGTAGTGCACCAGCTCTATGCGTCCATCCGAAATCTTCATCGCCTGACCTGGGTGTAATTGATGCACCCCCGCGATGATCGTGTCCGGTCCCGGTATATACAGATGTGTCAGATACTCGGCGATGCTTTCCAGCCGTAAACGCCAATCCGGCATGGCTTCGAGGAGTGAAGGAATTTCAGAGGAAAATACGACGGAAGTATCCCCTCCAGCATCGCCCTGACGGATCGTATAATAGAGCGGTTTGATGCCAAGACGATCACGGACGAGCCAAGCCAGACGACGCTCGTGATCCCAGAGAGCAATGGCGAACATCCCGCGCAATCGCCGGAAGGCATCGAACCCCTCATCTTCATACAGGTGAACCAGGACTTCTGTATCACACTGAGTCGAAAGACGATGCCCCTTCTGCTCAAGCTCTTTTCGTAGCTCACGATAGTTATAGATTTCCCCGTTCATGACGGCCCAAACCGTTCCTGTCTCGTTACCGATCGGTTGGTGTCCTCCGACTGGATCAATGACCTGAAGTCTTCGAGCCCCAAGAGTGACGCCAGACCGATGATAGACGCCCTCATCGTCTGGCCCACGATGAACCAATCGCCGCAGCATCGGCTGAATGGATCTTTGCTCATGGTCGCCTATGATTCCGCAAATCCCGCACATGGGGCTATTTCCCCTTCTCAAGCACGAGGCGGTCACGACGTTCCAGCTCTTGGCGCTCGCGTTCATGTTGTGGCGAGACTGAATAGGGTGGAACATCCACGGGCTCGTAACGCGTGTGTTTGGCTGTTCCGACCGAATCAAGCAAGGCACGTACCCCCAGTGCTGCCAACGCCCCCACCACACAGAAAATGAGAACTGCAGCCCATTTGCGGAGAGTTCGTTTCCACGATCGTTGATGAGCTAGGTAAGAACTCATCCGAATCTCCGTCGTTGAGCAATGATTTCAAATGAGGGCGCCCAGACGAGGCGGCCGTTCGTCGCGTAATAGATGGTCTGGGAAATTGGCCACCACAGCGATCGACTGATCGTCCATTTGAATCGACTGAACCAGGGATGCACCGGTGAGAGCGGGCCTCGACTCGGCACAGAGTTTCGGAGACTGATGACGGTCAGCCCGGCACCTTCCAGCAAGTGTGTGATCGCCCTTGCGCTATAGAGATACCAATGAAACGCTTGATCATATTGCGATCCAATCCAGCGGGCAGGCGTTCTCATGGAGAGGTGAAAGACACCATTGGTTGCTCGCACAATGAGTAATCCATCGGGGGCAAGGAGAGTCATGGCTTGTCGCAACATGATCACCGGATCCGCGACGGTTTCGAGGACGTTGATCAAGGTCACCACATCAAAGTGTTGTGTCCATTCCCCGTTTCCGATCATGTGCGGGGACAGTATCGATAGGCCTTTTCGAGCCGCACGCATGGCTGCCTGCTTCGACAATTCGACCCCCGAACAGTGCCATCCAGCCGTGCGACAGAGCATGAGAAACTCCCCGTCCCCGCAGCCGATATCCAGCAAGTTGCCTGGAGAAGAGCGATGGCGAGAAAGGTGACGCAAGACGCTCTGGAAGACCGGTTGCCGGTCGTCTGAGGCCTCGACCTCTCCGTACGCCCCGTCATACTTATCCTGGAAATATTCCTCCAAGGTTGTGGGGGTTGGGCGAGGATCGAGAAATATAAGGTCACAGGCTGGACAGCGAACGTATCGTCTGGTCGCGGTTTGAAAAACCTCCGTCAGTGGCTTATTGGCTCCACACGGACATCCATTGCCGACGGAGTGATGCTCCACCACAGTGGTCATGCTGCTTCCCTGTGTACGGCCTGAGATTGCATCCTCGATGAGGCGCGCAACGCCGGCATCGCTTCTTCAAATACCGTGATAGTGTCCGTGATCATTTTGGTGACGGTAAAACGGCTTGCCACTTCTTGCTGTCCCGCTGTTCCCATACGCGAAGCCCACACAGGGTTGCGAAGAATGCGTCGAAGCGCGTTCTCTAATGCCTGAGGGTTCCGAGGCGGGACCATCAAGCCCGTTCTACCATCGTCGATGATTTCCGGCACACCATTGACGGCGGTGGCGACGACCGGGCGGGCCATGGCGAGCGCCTCGAGAACAACAAAGGGGAATCCTTCCGAAAGCGAAGGAAGAACCATCACGTCCGCAGCGGCATACCAATCCTTCACGTTGTCTTTTGGTCCAACAAAGCGACAGGACTGTTCAACGCCCCTCTCCCTGGCCAAGGCGCAGAGCGATGCTCGACATTCACCCTCCCCGACGAAAAGACAAACCAGCGATGGCCACTCCGTCAAGAGTCCCGGTAAGGCTTCGATCAGAAACCGGTGACCTTTCTGTTCTGTGAGTCTTGCGACAGTCAGGAGGGCAGGGCCGTTTCCCACACTCCATTCGCGCCTTATCGTATTGCGATTATTGGACCGACTGAATGCTATCGGGTCGATGCCATTCCATACTGTGGTCGTCAATGGTGCAGCGGTTGGACAATCAGTCAAGACATCGCGCTTCAGCGCGTCCGAAACACAAATAATCCGATTGGTAAGTGATAGTGTAGCGCGGAGCATCACCCGATAGATCAACCTCCTGATGGAACTGACTTGGTAATCCCTGATCGAATTGTGCACCGTCGACACGACGCACGGAACTCCGGCCAACCACGAAGCCAATCGCCCATACACGTTCGCACGAGCTCCATGGGTTTGGAGAATCTCGACACCTTCCCTCTTTAAGAGGAACGCTAGCCGTATGAGTGCGAGTGGGTTAAAGAGGGGGGTCAGCTGTACCACAGTGGTTGGAACCCCTTTGGCAATCATTTTTCCAACGAATGGACCTGGTTCGGGACAAATCAGAAGCGGAGCAAAGCGGCTCTGGTCCAACCGATCAAATAGTAATTCCAGGTACCGTTCCCCTCCACCGTAGCCGGCTGAACCGGCAAGTTCCGCGAGAACAATGGGCTTCATGGTTTCCTTCCGACAATGAGAAGACTGCCGCGCAAGTGTGGCACGACATAGAACGGCCATTTAGCGCAATCGATACCGCGCTGACTCACGGACTGACGGCAGTCTTGCGTATCTTCACCAAGAAAGTACCGAGATTCTGCGATCTCAAAACCGGTATGGCGCAGCATGTCGGCCAATTCATGCATCGCGTATTCTCGGGCGTGCGGACGCCACTCATCGTCAGGGTTGTCATACCCTGGGGGGGCCAGCCGGTCGTTCGGTGTGCGACCAATCAGAAGCTTAAAGACGTTCCCGATCCGTGTAACATTTGGTGTTGTGAGCACCACATGGCCCCCTGGTTCAAGGATGCGATAGGATTCCATCAGTAAATGGAATGGCGACGTCAGATGCTCGATGATTTCCAGTGCAAATACTAACTGCACCGAGTGATCCGGTAGGGGCACTTTTTCGGGATATCCCTTGCTCTGAAAATGCCCACCGGCTGGATCCAAATTGACCGTCAAAATGTCTACTTGGGCATCCCGCTGCATATGATGGACAAACTCGCCTGAGGCCATCAACCCGGCTCCCAACAGCTGTGCCGACTTCGTGTATTCCAGACGACGCAGCAGTCGCAATAGACTGCCGGGAAACGGTCCAAGGTCTACGATGGTCTGTTGCTTGGACGGCAATCTGCGCAGACCGCTTTTCAATGCTACATGCAACCGGTCTCGGCATTTCATCGCATGGTGCATAGGACTCGTAAAGCGGGTGTCATGCTGTCCAAACGCTTCAAACGAAGATGGTTGATACCGTCTCAATAACTCACCAAAGTGGTGTCTCGTTAGTTCGTATGCCATCATGCACTCATGGTTTGTGGCACAGCCTGTCTATGCTCGAGCATTAGTCGCGCATTGTGCCAATAAGAGACCGCAGCCACTGACAGCATCATGAGGCATGGTAACACCGGCAAGGCATAGCGACCTGCTTCCACGGTAAATGGAACATAGCCCGCTGTTAATCCAAGGGGAAAGAGATAGAGTGGCAGCAGGTCACGCCATCGGTTCCGATACACCCATGCACTGCATGCGGCAACCAAGATCAAGCTTGGTACGAGAAGAAGTCGTTTGGCTAAGCTATAGATCGTCACCGTCCATCCACGGTCGGCCGCGTCCCTTCGCAACCCAGATACAAGTCCATTCTCATCCCCAGATAGATAGAACGAGTTTCCGACCCAGAAATCCCATGTTCGCGTGAAGGTCAATCCTAGATAGCTGAGAGGATCAGCTGCGATCCGACGCATGCCTTTTTCACGCAAGAGCCGATCTGTTTTTACCTCGTACATCGCGTGGGCATAGGGGAGCGGAGTGATTCCGGCAGTGTCCCAGATCGCAAGCTCTTGTTCGGCTGACATTGGCCAACTTCCGCGAGAAGCCGGATCACTCCCCATCCAAAGTCCTACCCCCACCCCTGCGGATACTGGGATAATGGTATGAAACACGACGTAGTTTCGTGTCGACCAGGGTCCCACGAGCGCGAGACAGGTGGCACCGTAGATCATCGTGTAACCAATGTTCTTGACCGCGCCTTCAGGGCCGATCCAGATAAATCCAGCCACTAGTGCAGCCAGAATCAGCACGACTGGTTTGCAGAGAATAGTGAAACCGGCCATCAGGCCCATGAAGGCATAGCGACGGAAGGATGGATCCTGGCGGCACATGATGGTGGCCCAAAGCCATCCGCTGATCAATAGCGTGAAAAGGGCTTCGCTCCGAATACGTGGGTCATAAGTCCAATAGGCCGGATAAAGGAACACGAGGGAGGCCGTCCAAGCGCCGACCGTCGACCCCCACAATACAGTTGCGACACGATAGATCGCCCATGTCGTTCCAAGATCGAAGGCGACGTGCAGAAGCGAGACCCATTCAGGGTGATGTCCCACCACGCTATAGAAACAGGCGAGGACAGCCGGATAGAGAGGGCCGGCATGAGCAGCCGGATTGACTCCGTCGAGCGTGAACTGATGCAGGGTCACGAGATTCCAGGCCAACGTATCGAACAGCTGATCGACTGCAAACGCATGACCAGGGGCATGCCAAATCGTGACGATACGTGCGAATAGGCCGACCACGATGGCGAAAAGAATGATCATCCGTGGTTTCTTGAAGATTGGGTGGTCAGAAAGATTCATTTGACGCAGATCCCGATCAAGTTTGTGTCCGCTGCAACGCCGACGCTGTACTCGATATCGTCAGAAACAAGCTCACGTAAGGCCGGGCCTCCGTGGAACCTGCTCACCCAGCTGCCGATCCAGTGACGAATCGATCGCGGCACCCAATTGCGTAAACCTTGAGGGTCCCACTTGCGTAGGACATCCATAGACCGCTCGGCGTTCTTCAAACGATGGCCTTGGCGACGACCATACCAGCGAATCAGGGAAAAATGAGGTGCGAGCAGAGTCTCGAATTCCTGATGGGTATATTCACGCACATGGTAGGGATCATCGGGCGTGACTTCCCGACCCTTCCCATGCGGCGTGAAAATAATCAGCATGCCGTCGGGTTTCAATACTCGGGTGAGCTCAGCGACAAAGATATGATCATTGTGAATATGTTCGATGGTGTCCTGCGAGACAATGCAGTCGAATGATCCATCATGAAAGCCCAATGCGCATCCATCCATCGCAAGAAAGGTGACGTTTGGTCGAGGATAATCCAATCGGCTTTTGGCTACCACGTCAGGCGCACAATCGATCCCCACAATTCGGCCGGCTGAGGCACCGAGGTAGTCGGTGCCATAACCGGTTCCACAAGAGAGATCGAGCACAAGCCTCTGTGCAAGAGGTCCAAGTTGGCGAGCGGCCCACACATATCCCGATAAGTTCACAAGGTGTTGGGTATCCGTCGGATGAGCTGCTCGTCGTTCCATGTTAGGTTGTTCCCGTCACGCGACCCCTGCTAACTGGGTTTGCTCTTCCGGTGTTTCTCGCTGGCACAGCCTTCGGACAACCGACCACAGGGCTGACGCTGATAGTCGCTTTTCGGCCCCGTGTGGTCGGAGCAGTAGTCGAACACAGGCGCCGATGGCGATCCACAGTTTCATGATGAAGCGCTTCACCGGAGGAAAATGACGCTCTACGTATCGAATACGGCTGAATTCCCAGACAAGGTTGAGTTGAGTACGGTCTCGCTCACTGCTCTTGCCGATTAGATGTACGACATGGGTGTCAGCGAGATGTCGAATGCGATACCCTCGTTGGTGGATGGCACGGCACAGTTCAACATCTTCAAAATACATGAAGTAGCCCTCATCTAACCCACCACAGGATCTTAAGAGATCTCGGCGCACCATCAAACAGGCACCATTGATCCAGTCCACGTCTTGCGTTCGAGTGCAATCAATCGCCTGCTTGGTTGCCAACGACTTCTGCCATGTCGGAGCAAGAAATCTCACGAAAGATGCGTGGAGGAGATGGTCATGCAGTGAAGGAAAGGGGAAGCATGACTGGTAGAGCTGACCCTCTCCAGTCCGTTGTGTGCATCCTACAGCTCCGACCTCGGGTTCTTTGTCCAGACAAGCCACCATCTGATTCAACGCTGTCTTCTCGACTCGCGTATCGCTGTTTAATAAGAGGACATAACGCCCGGAAGAGATAGTCAATGCTTGATTGACTGCTCTTGAAAATCCTCGATTGTCCTGATTTATAAGGAGATGCACCTTTGGATAGTGGGCTCGTACGGCCTCTACGCTCCCGTCATGAGAGTTGTTGTCGACCACGACTACCTCAAAGGTCCTCTTGCCGAATGATTCGAACACTGATCTGAGGCAATCCAGCAATATCGCGCGCGTGTTGTAGCTCACAATTGCGATAGAGACATCAAGCTCATCGTGAGTCGTCATGCGCGTGCGCATTGCGTGTGATCATTCCATAGGGCATTCAGCCTTGGGCGCTCGATCCACCAGAGATAACTCCCGAATAGGACGCTCGCGGCCAGGCCAAGAAGTTCCGATGTCCAGGGGATCAGTACGTGATGCTGGAGATGGATCGTTGAGAGTATGATGCCCGCCATGATACCGAGTGTTGCTGTGCGGATTAAGGAGCGCAAAGTGTTATGACTCGACGCACCGAGGAGTCGATGACATGCCCATGCCTGCAAACTAATACCGAATAGATAGCTGCATGTCAGCGAGAACGCCGCGCCGATGACTCCAAACGAGTGTGTCATCGGAACGATAAGAACCAAGAAAAGGGCACATTGCCCGACCCAACCCCACATCTGTAGATCAGGACGTCGCATTCCGTAGTGCAAGGATGCCATGACGCTGGCATACCCGCTACAGGCAGCATAGAGACACAGCACCTTGAGGGGGGCGACGATCTGACTCCATTGTGGACCAAAGATGAGGGGCACAAAGAACGGCGACAAGGCGATGATCAGCAGGGCAAGCGGAACATAGATGATGCCGACCAGGCCAACTTGAAGATCAAATACTCGGGAGACACCACGTCGGTCTTGTTGCAAGGAGGCATAGGCTGGAACACTGATTTGTTGCATTAAAGCTGTGGCTCGCGCCCCAACGAGAAGGGGAATGGCGAGCGCGACCTGATAAAGGCCTAGTGCCTCGGCTCCTAGGAGACGGCCAATAACGAACTCGCCACCCGTCATCACGGTGAAGGCACAAAGCGTTGTGATGTTCATGCGGCTGCCGTAGTGGATAAAGTAGGAAATAGCGGAGCTTCTCAGCGACCAGCGTGGAATAAAGTGTGTGATTCGAAATGACAGCAGACAGCCGACGATCAGAGCGACCAGCTGTCCGATAACGAGGGCCCAGACTGTCCGATACAGAAGGGCGATCGTCAAGGTTACGGTCGTTTCAACAAGCCGTCGGACGATGTCGAGCGTGACACGCTGCCTCAGATCGAGTCGTTTCATCATCAGCGCCAACGCGGGACTGTACAATCCTTGTATGACCAACGCCCATGCATGGAGGCGCAGCAACGGTTCGAGAAGCGGCATGCGCATCAGCTCGCCGATCATCCCTGCCGTGATCCAAACCACGCTGGCCATCAATAATCCCCGTAGGGTCGATGTCGACCATGCCGTATTCAAATCCTCTTTCGTCACGTTTTCTTTGGCAATCAGGGAAGACTCGATACCTAACTCACTGATCGTCAGCATGGCGAGGAGTACGGCTGCGGATGCTGCCATCACGCCGAAATCTGTCGGAGTCAGGATTCTTGCCAAAATAACCAACTGGAGAGCCGCCACCAACTTGTCGAGTACGAAGCCTCCACTGGCCCACCCTCCAGCGTGAAGGATGCGGTCACGAAGACGCGGAGTCGTTCCCGTATTCGTCTGAGGAGTCATAGTGAGTAGAGCGTCACCTTGTCCTTGGAGATTCGTACGTATTCATGCAGCCAATGCCGTTTGTCCAATAGCGTGATGGTAGAGCTGTTCGAGCTGCGCCGCGCGAGCGGACCACGTGTGTGATTGCACGACGGCAGACCGTCCTCGTTTCCCCATCTCTTCGCGAAGCTCAGCATTCTCAAGCAGGGCGACGATTTGGCGAGCCACGTCGTCCGGATCATCAGCTCGAGCCGAAAGTCCACAGTGCAGTGTCTCTACAGTATCTCCGTATCCAGCTCCTGCGGTTGTGACGACCGGACGTCCGCAAGCCAGGTACTCCCATAGTTTCATTGAGTCGCCAGGGTATGATCGAGTCTGTCGATGTAACACCACACACACATCACAGGCGGCAATCCATTGTGGGACGTCGGTGAAATCGACTCGTCCAACGAAATGAATGTACGGAGACAGTTGTAGATGATGGACCCGCGCTTCGAGCGCCTGTTTCGTTTGCCCCTCGCCCACCAGAAGACAGTGAACCGTTGGAAACGACTTCGCGACGATGGCGATGGCATCAACGAGCGTGTCAAGGCCGTGCCAAGGGAAAAACCCTCCGACAAACCCGATGTAGGGTCCCTGATCGACCAGAGACAATGCTTTGCGGGATTTTTCCTGCGGGTGAGGAATGAAGTGATCAGGGTCCACACCATTTCTGACGACAGACCATTTCTTCGAATCAATCGGGTCTAACTCATTAAGAGCGAGAAGGAGGTCAGGACATATGCTCAGGACGAACGTGGCCCTCCTTACGCCTAAGCGAAGGCTATAGGTCAAGAGCGCACGGAGAGGTGCTAGCCGCCAGATACCCCTGGCCTCCTCAGCTGGGAGCCCGTTGACAAAGTACAGTATGGGGCAGGAAGTCTGGCGAAGCGTCAATAGTGGGGCGATCTGCCCTGGTGAATCAAACCACAGCACGAAGTCCGGAGGCTGATCGTGCACGACTCTAGTCAATGCCCGTGTTGAGTTTATAAGATAAGAAACCGGACGCAACCCGCCGCGTCGAATCACGGGGACCATGCAAATCTGTACCTGTGCCGGCATCGTGACACCAGGACCAGGTCGTTCCGACTGCGGTGCGACAATGACAATCGCATGGCCACGTAAGGCTAATGCATTGGCGAGTTCGAGTACTTGCCGCGAACCGCCAGCGGCGACTCCTAAGTCCTCGTCACAATACATGAGAATGCGCATGAGTCCCCATTCTGTTCGCCTCGCCAACCCATTGCCGAAGCTGTCCTACGATCATTGCCCAGGAATACCGACTCTCAACAAAACGGCGCCCCTGCGTTCCCATGGCGACACACCGATCAGGATCTTTTAATAAGTTAATAATTGCCTCTGCTAAAAGACTTGGCTGATCAGGAGGCACAAATTGGATGCCGCTGGCAGCAGTGAAAGCCGACACGACGGAGGGAATCGCGCTCGCGACCACGGGACGATGACATGCGAGATAGTCGAATATCTTCACCGGTGAAGTTTCACCACGATTGCCGCGAAATGGAGCCACACAGAGGTCCATTGCACTGATCCACACAGGAACATCTCCGTACGGGACACGCCCGGCCCAGGTGATATAGTCGTCTAGTGCTAACCGCTTAGCCTGTTGGCGAAGCTCCTCCATGGCTTCCCCCTCCCCAACGAGGAGAAGGTGAACCGCTGGGGAAATGTCTTTTACTACGACCATTGCCTCCAGGAGACAGGCGAGCCCTTGATAGCGATAAAAACTTCCGATAAATCCGATATAGCGATGAGACGGTTCCAGCCCGAGTTCGCGCCGCGACGCGCCTGCTTCTCTTGGTTCGAAGCGTTGTAGATCCGTTCCACTCGGCAAGACCATGATGCGGTCAAGAGAGACGTGATAGCGTTCGTGGAGTAACGACCGTAACCCTTCGGTTAACACCACGACCCGTTCACAATGTCTCAAGGCCAATCCAGCCAATAGGTGTTTCACGAGAGGAACCAAGCAGCTCCTCCTATTGAGCCAGTCGGGGACTGGTTCCCCGTTTATTTCACAGATGCATGGCACCCGCAGCAACTTGGCGAGAATTAATGCATGTGGACTATCCATCCATCGATAGTACAAGACATCGGGTCTCGTCCGGAGCGCGCATACCAGTGCCTGCACAAATGATCGCAGGGCGTAGGACAACGGACGAATCAGAGGAAGATGGATCACCGTGATGGGAATGACCCTGTAGGCTCGGCGATCCAAAACTGATCGATAGCGTGGAGGAAACAGTATGACTCTGTCCCCGGCTTGCGTGAGTGTTTCGGCAAGAGACCACATACGAACCAATCCAACTGGATCTCGTGGAGCATCCGGTTCATACCAATAGCAAAAGAGAAACCACGTCATGCGGCTGTCTCCCTTATAGTGGTTCTACCATCCTGGGGCGAGAGAGTCGGCAACAGCATGACCAGCCCGGCACACAGCCAAAAAGGCTCCATGATACGAATGATGATGAAGGTATTGGCGCCTATACCATGCGCAAGCATGGCGACCAGTCCCAAGAGAAAGCCATGTGCGAGTCCTTTGGCAAAGGGGTCAGTCTGTAACAGAAACGACTCTCGTGCACATCGCCAGAGACGATAGATGATAAATCCAAAGGCAATCAGCCCGGCAAGGCCCGTCTCACCGATGATCTTCACATACTGAGCATCGGCCCACGCGTAGCCGGTAACTCCGCGCCCGAGGATCGGATCATGAACCCAATCCTTGAGGACATACGCCCATGATTTCAACCGCTCCGTTGTCGACAGATCAAGCCCAACTTTGCCGACTTTGATTTCGCCCCCGTATTGACGGCCAAAGAACGTCTCATTGACTCGGTCCTTCACATTGGCCGGGGCGAGTAGCGGGATCAGTGCCACCATCAAGAGAAGAACGGTCAGGACTCGCGGCCGTCGCCACTGGGTAAGACCGATCGTCGTGAGCAGCACAAACCCGGCAAGGTAGGATGATCTTGATAAGGTGGCCATCAAGGCAAGGATGGCAAACCCTCCGAGTACCAATAAGGCGATCCGAATTGCACCGACCTGAATGTGCAAGAGAAGACCCGTGATAACGGCCAGCAGAAATACGAGATATCCACCGAGCGTGTTCGGCTCGCCGCTTTCGCCCTCGAATGGGGCCGACGCCCGCTGCCCGCCTGGTATCTGATAGATTGCATAGAGACTAACAATGAACCCCACCACGAGCAGAGCTACGATGAGTCCCACGACCTGTTCCTGGGATCGCACATGGTTCACCACCATGAAAAAGACAAAAAAGTACTCGAAATACTTCAAGGTAAAGAAAAATCCGGTCGTTGGTTTGACATGACCGCTCAAGACGCCGATCAGCGTCGAGAGCACGCAGATCACCATGTAGATAGCGATTGGTCGGTTGAGCGGCGTCTCGCGAAACAAGGCGAGTTCTCGATAGAGAATATTCTTGACCAACCAGCTGAACCCGATGATCACTAAGAGAATGTCGTCCATTCGGAACGAGAGCTCGCGCCCGCCCACACCGCGTCCTTCGACTCGTCCCACTGCGATCTCGGGCGATAACAGCATCGAGGCGATGAGAAGATAGAGTGCTGCGGATACCGAGGTGAAGGCAGTGAGCAGGATCAAGAGCCCGATGGCGGCTTGCATACCGGTTGTCGGTGTGGTGAGGGCGAGGCCTAGGGCAATGGTGATTGCCAGCACTGAGACGACGAGACGGTCTTGCGTACTGATGGCCGTTGATTGCATGGCGGAGCAGCTCCTTGAATCACGTCATCGGTACTCGTAGCGATAGAGACCGTATTCCGGTGTCACTTCAGATTTGACGTTCGTTAGGACGACACCGAGAACATTGGCTTGAGCGTGGTCAAGTAAGAACTTGGCCCGCTTCAAGGCGTTTCTTCCGATTCGACCGACTTGATAGACCAAGATGGTGCCATCGACGCGAGAACTAAATGCGACCGCGTCCGTGACGGGGAGGATCGGCGGCGTATCGATCAACACAATGTCGTAGTCTTCCTGCATTTCTGCGACGAGGGTTTTGATCTTATTGATATTGAGAAACTCGTTTGGATTTCCTGATTCCGATCCGCTCGTAAGGACATGGAGATTATCGAGACCTGGGGTGCTCAGAAAGCGATCGACACCGACGGTGCCCAACATGAGATCTGTCGCCGAACGCACGTACGAACGCCATGACGTAGCTCCCAGCAAGGCATCGACAAGCCCGGGTTCGCGCTCGATCCCCAATCGTTGATGGACGATCGGTTTCCGAAGGTCGGCATCGACCAGCAGCACCTTTGTTCCTTCTTGCGCCATAGTAATGGCCAAATTAACGACACAGGTGCTCTTCCCTTCGCCTAGAGCGGCGCTCGTAAAGATGATCGACTTCACTCTCCGGTCTAGGCTGGCAAACTGAATATTGGTCCTGAGCGAGCGCAGGCTTTCTGAAAGCACTGATTTAGGATCAAGAAGACAAATCAACTTCGACAAACTCTCCGCGACAGCAGGGGGAGTCTCCGCAGGCAATGTCTCTAGAGCCATTTCCTTGAGCACTTTATGGTCGAGCTGCGGAATAATTCCCAGTACCGGAACCTTGAGAAACTCTTCGACACCCTCGATCGTCCCGATCGAGGTATCAAATGATTCCCGCCCGAATGCGAGGACGATGCCGAGGAAACATCCCATCAGACCGCCGATCATCAGATTCATCGTCATATTGGTCGCATTGATGGGACTGAACGGTGTAATGGCCGGGGCAATAAGTGAGACTTCTTCGATCTGTTCTGCCCCCTTGATCAAAAGTTCCTGATGTTTGGCTTTCAATGTCGCCAAGAGATCGGTGTTCACCTTCACTTCTCGTTCTAACCGACCCATTTGTATGGCCGCGCGTGGATATCCGAGATACCGTTGCCGGTAATGTCGTCGTTGTTCTTGGAGGGCTTCCTCTCGATCCATCAATGTGCTGACCTTGGACTTCAACTCCTGGATCATTTCAGACTTGACGTTGTCTACTTTCTTTTGTTGTTCTACTACTTGGGGGTGATCCGGCATGTAATTGATAAGTAACGTATCTCGTTCCTGAATCAGATCCAGCAATCGTTGATTTAGGATCGTGAGGAGCGCATTCTGCTCTTCAGTGAAGATCCGCCCGGTTTGGTTCCCGATCACCGCGTCCGAGTGTCTCAGGACTTCGATTTGGCGTTCACCCTCATTTCGCTTGCGCACGACGTCGTTGTACTGATCTTCCAGTTTTGTGAACGTATCAAGAGCGGCCCTCGCCTCATCCGCAAGAAATACCTGACCTTCTCGTTCTTTGAACGTGCGAAGCGAATCTTCGGATTCGTTTAATTGCTTCTCAAGACTCGCCAATTGCTCTTCAACAAATCGTTTAGAATCGGTGACGAGACGATTGCGGGCAGCGATGTTTTCGATGCGGTACGCCGACGCGGTCGAGTTGGCCATCCGCTCTGCGAGTTCCGGTTCATGCGACGTCGCCGAGATACGAATGATGTTGGTATCGCCTTCTCGTTGGGCTGTAATTTCCTGCCCAAGGTTGTAAATCGTGTTGAGGTAGGTGGCTGACTTCTTTTCTTCTGGGGATGTATCTGGACCAACTCGCCCTAGTTCGATGGCCACTCGTTCCACGACGGGAAAGCTGCGAATAAATTCAATCTGAGTGCCAAGATCGTTCATGCTTGTGTAGGAAAGGGATTCCAACAATTGTTGAGCGATCGTGGTGTTCCGTTCAAACTTCACTCGTGCAGACGCTTCGTAGATGGGATCGGGCTTGAGGAATTCTGAAAAGGCGAAGGTAAACACCACTACCATGACGGTAGAAAGCAGGATCAGATACTTTCGTTTCTTGAGGATCAACCAGTAGTCGATGACGTTCAGTTCGTATTGTGCCATGGAGGTATCCGTATCAACCCATCATGCTACGGTTTGAATGACGTAAAGGCCGGGATCAGATACGCTGGATACAGCGGCATGATCGCGGCCTGCACAACCGGCATTATCTTTTTGGCTGCTTCTGTCGCGTCTCCCAGTTGTTCACGTGGAACAAAGATGACATCATTTTCCTCGAGTGTGAGGTTCCGCGAGAGGTCTCCGTAGGTGAACGCGCGCGCAAGGTCTGCCGTGAGAATATGAGGTTTCGCGAAATCTCCACCGCGAACGACACGGATTTCTTCGAGCAATGCCGTTTCATAAAAATTATCAGCCGCCGCCACAGCCTGGAGCACCGTCATGTCTCGTGCCATGGGAACCATACCGGGCTTCTTGACATCGCCAAACACGAAGACTCGTTTGATCTTGAGCAGTTTTTTCTTCAGCGCCACCTGGGCGCGTGGTTCACGCATGAATGGTCTCGCCGCTTCTTCAACCCGCCGCTCGGCTTCAGCCACCGTCACGCCTCCAACCTGTACTTCCATAAATCCAACGGAGACGGACCCGGTCTCGCGCACCAAGCCCGTATACTTTTCCTCACCCGCTCCTCTCCGAATGATGACCTCTAAGGTATCTCCGGTTTCGATGGGTGTTTCAGCCGTGGGGACCGTTTCATCCGCATACACATCTCCCTTGGGCAAGGGGGGAAGTTGTGAAGGCGTGGTGTTGATCGCCGAAGGTGGCAAAGTTGATTGCCCTGGATTTCGACACCCTGTGAGTTGAAGCAGGATCACCTGGGCCATGCAGAGAACGGTAGCAATCCCCGCTCGACGAATTCCGGTCATTTCATCGTTCTCCTACGATGCCCCCCTGCCGTTAAGGATCTCCACGATATGGGCTGACATACCTTTTGACAAATCCATCTCGGTCGCATCACCGAATTTAGAGATTTCTACCCAAGGACGAAGCGGATGGCGCGGGTTCGTTTTTGAGACCGTTCCCGTCTCCCCTGTGTTGAGACGCACGGCTGTTCCGACCGGATACAGTGTGATTTGATCGCCCAGTGCCTTCAGAACGGGAAGGGAAAACGTCGTCTTACCGTGCAGGAGGAGCTCACGCACCACCTCATGTGGCGGCCTATTCTTTCGATAGGGCCTCATCGTGACCATGGCATCCAGACAGTCTGCAATTCCGATGACCTGCGCGGGTTCGGCAATCTGCTTTGTTTTGAGCCGACATGGGTAGCCACTGCCATCCCATCGTTCATGCTCCTGCGCGCAAATGCTGGCAACCCATTCGAACACGCTCCCCTGTCCGGCAAGAATCCGTCGACCTCGCTCAGGATGAGTACGAATGATGTCTTGCTCCCCCTCGGATATGGGTTCTCGTTTGAAGAGGAGTTCCTCAGGGATGGTCCACATGCCGAGGTCATGAAGGAGACTGGCTAACGCGAGGCGTTCTAGATCTTGTTCTCGGTAGTGCAACCCGATCCCAATCTTGGTCGCCACAATGGCGACATGGAGCGCATTGTCGACAACGTAGTCACCGGCTTCTCCGTTCAGGGCCCACCCGATCAGGTTGTCGCTCTCGTGCAAAAGTTTCACCAATTGCTCAGCTGGTCTGGCGCATCTGGTGAAATCCGGGGTTTTGTTGGAACGGACCGCCGTTTTGATGTGAATAAGCTCTTGTCTTGTGGATCCAATCCAAGCGCGATCGGCTTCAAGAGAAGATGCGATCGCTGGGTGAGGTACCGTTTCACCGTGCGTCGGATGAGAGGCTTGTTCTCGAATCAAGTCAGATAATCGTGCCACGGTTGTATGCTCTTTTATGACGATCGGGTAACGGTTTTTCGAATTGTGGAATCCTGGCGAATCTCAAGTTTGTTCAGCTCCCGTTCCAACGTGGCTCGGATAAATCCGCTTGTGGTGTATCCTTGCTGCTTCAGGACATCGAGTTTTTCCTTGAGCTCGACCGGAAGCTGAATGACGATACGAACGAGCTTAGCCATAGTCATGACTCCCTTTGGACAGAACACTAGCCTGGTAGACATCGTCTGCACATGCTATGCCTTGCTGGCATTCTGTTAAGGTATTGAAAACATGGGTACTTCTGCTGCCATGTATGGGCATTCCTACAGGAAAGGGTCAAAAACTGTCATTTCTAACCGGTCTTGTACGGAAGGGAGAGCCCTAGGCAAGAAATTCCTAAATGCTGGAAATTGAGGTGAATGCTGGTCAGCGGGCTGACAGAAGGAGTCGATTCCAATTGGCATATTCACAACGCCATGGACAGGTGAACAGGTTGACCGGCTCCTTGATGAGGTCGCGCATCCGAGTCACAATAAATTCGGATGTTGAGAGTCGTCCGGTGACTAAGATCGCTCCATCACGGTCGGTACGATAGATGGGAATCTTCAGATCTGTATAGGTCTGAAGTACGGAATGCCCCGGATGTCCATATGGGTTACCGGCTCCTACGGAAATGATGGCATACTGCGGCTGGAGTTGATGGATCCAGTCTTGATCATGAGAACTCCGTGCTCCATGGTGTGGCACTTTCAACAGAGTCACGGGACGGCGGCCATCTACCGTTAGCCGACCTAATCCATCGGCCTCGATGTCAGCTGCAAAGAGGATGGAATGCTGGCCGCACTGCAGTCTTGATACGATAGAATGATTGTTCAAGGCGGTTCCGCTTTGGAGTCTGACCATCTCACCATCAGAAGACTGTTCGAGGGGGTTGAGAATATTCAAATGACAGGGGCCAGCTTGCAGGAGCTCTTGTCCACGTACCGCGATGCGCTCGTCGATTCGACGGACTCGTAAAGCAGATTGAAGGTCTCGAGCAAACTGCTCAGGCCGCACGATACCTCCACCCCAATACTCTCCGACGGACATATGATGAAGGATCCAAATGAGCCCACCGACATGATCCAGTTGCTGATGTGTCCCGATGACCAGATCAATATGGTGGATCCCACGATTCCACAGAAACGGGGCGACTACCCGTTTGCCAACATCAAACCGTTCATGTCGTGTTCCACCGTCGATCAGGACCGTCCTGCCGTCGGGTAGCTCGATAACGGCACTGTCTCCTTGGCCGACATCGAGAAACGTGACTCGCCAACGGTCACCATCTCCATGCAGGCTTGGAGCGATGAGCCACCAGGCGAGCAACAGAACCATCGTTCCAGCACCTATGATGTGACTACGTCGCCGTGCCCCACGGATGGTCACCAACAGTGCGCCACCATAGAAGAGAAATATCGTGGGGATCGATGGAGCTGCGACATACCACTCTCCGTGAGGGATGGTGATGCACCATCGAAGGGCATCGGACATCCGGCGAAACAACCAGTCGAGGATTCCCCCCAGCATCAACGAATCGCTCCCTGTCAAGATTGCCCAGAGCGCACTCAGTAACCCGAGTGGTACCAGTACAAGACCTGTAAATGGAACCGCCATGAGGTTCGTGATGACTCCCATCCATGGAATCTGATTGAAATAGAATGCAACGACTGGAAGAGTGATCAATGTGATAACTCCACTCATCAAGAAGGCATTACACACATACCTTGTGATGATGTGGCGGGGCTGCTGATGGAGGTCCGATTCTTCATTACTCGCACTTCTTGTATGAGACAGTAGACCGATCATCGCAAGGACAGACAGGAAGGACAGTTGAAACGAGATATCAAAGATCGCACGAGGATCGTGCCCAACAATGATGAGCAGAGCCGCTGCCATAGCATGTTGGAGATGTCGTTCGTATCCCAGCCAGACCGCCATCATCCCTAGCGTAATCATAACGAGCGAACGTATCGTCGCCAATTCGGCTCCTGCCAGAAGTGCATACAGTACGACGGCCGGCCAGGTCACGATGAGGGAAATTTGTGAGGGAGTAACTCTTCGGGAGAGAGTCAATAGGAAGGAAGAGGGGAGCCAAAGCACGACTCGTCTTACTATGCCGAATAGCACCACAGAGACTAATCCGAGATGTGATCCCGAGATTGAGAGTAAATGAATAGTGCCGGTGATCATGAACCAATCTTGAATCTCTTGCTCAAGGTAGCCTCGCTCACCGATGATCATACCAAGGTAGAGTCCTAATGCCGGTTGACTCAATGTCTGGACCGCTGCTTGTCGTACGATAGCTCTCCAACGATCGATCTCGCCCCAGAGGTGCCACCAGCCTGAGATTGGTCTTTCAATAACCGTTACGACCTGTGGACCACTTAGAGTAGTGGTGAAATCAATGCCGTGATGTTCCGAATAGGCCGCGTAATCAAACCCTGCTGGATTTAAAAACCCTGTCGGAGGATGAACTGCCCCCTGGAACATCACGCGGTCGCCGTGGCGAAGCGTGAGGTCAGGGTCGCGCCACAAGACGCGTATACGGCGTGATGCGTTCAGAAGATTATCGGTCTCGACGAAGACAGTCTGACGTCCCTGTCCATACTGAACAGGCCTCACAATTCGTCCCGAGATAGTAGTCTTATGACTACCATGAAGATCAAATGCAGGTGCGTGAGGGGTTGGCGCTGGACTGACGAGACTCCAATACACGACTCCAGACAGAAGACTTGCGTACAAGCGTAGGGCGTCGGGGCGTTCCAAGTAACCGGCTTGTTCGCACATGCTGAAGCCAACGGTGAGGCCAAGTAACAGGAGGAAGAGCGAGAGCGGAAAAAACGGCAGCTGAGATCCAACCAGAAGACCGAGCAGAAATGCGACCGTGAGCGATGGGAGCATGAGTGTCCCTCTACACGAGAAGGAACGCTCAGCCGATATGGGTTCGTATCACTCTGGCAAGGTCTTCGGCAATCTCATGGACGAGCGCCGCCTGTTCACCTTCTACCATGACTCGCAATAAGGGCTCAGTGCCCGAGTATCGAATGACAACGCGTCCGCTTCCATTCAGCCGTCGGGTACTTTCTTGAATAACCTGATCAACATCAGGGATCGTCTCCAAGATCGGCTTCTGCTTAACCTGGATGTTGACCAGTACTTGCGGGACGGCGGTCATGGCTTTCGCTAATTCCGACAAAGGTTTCTTGGTTCGCTTCAGCAAGGACAACATTTGAAGTGCTGAGATGAGGCCGTCTCCGGTCGTGTTGTGGTCAAGAAATATGAAATGCCCAGACTGTTCCCCACCAAAGTTATAGCCTTCCGCCAACATGCGCTCGAGCAAATAACGATCTCCGACAGGCGTTCGTAGCAGTTTGATCCCTGCTTTGGCCATCGAGAGTTCCAAGCCAAAATTGCTCATCACCGTGCCAACCAACGTCTGCTTCGCCAACAGTCCATTCTGTTGAAGATCGAGTCCTAGAGCCGCCATTACGTGATCTCCATCAATGACAGTACCCTGTTCAGAGACGAATACAGCACGATCGGCGTCACCATCGAGGGCAATGCCGATATCCGCTTTCTGGCGTACGACCGTTTCCTGAAGAAGTTCAGGATGGACCGCCCCGCAGCCCGAGTTGATGTTCATTCCATCAGGTTTGTTCCCGATGACTTCCACGGAGGCCCCTAATTCCCTTAGGACGGTCGGAGCCACTTTGTAGGCGGCCCCATTAGCACAATCCACAACAAGCTTGATTCCTTGGAGGTCTAAGTCTTTAGGCAGCGACCGTTTGGTGAATTCGATGTACCGTCCTTCCGCGTCGTCTATACGATAGGCTTTGCCGACAAGATCGGCGGTCGGACGGAGATGACGAATTTCGTCGGACACGATCAGCTCTTCTATTCTGGCCTCCACCTCGTCAGGCAGCTTAAACCCGTCGCTGGAAAAGAACTTGATCCCGTTGTCTTGGTAGGGATTGTGGGAGGCAGAAATGACGACCCCTGCGTCGGCGCGCAAACTCCTGGTCAAAAATGCGATAGCAGGAGTAGGCATCGGTCCGACGACCAACACATCGACACCCATTGAGCAGATTCCGGCCATCAGGGCGGATTCCAGCATGTAGCCGGAGATTCTAGTATCTTTGCCAATCACGATTTGATGGCGGCCGGCGCGCCGCATGAAAATATGAGCGGCTGCTCGTCCTAGCTGCATGGCCATTTCGCTGGTCATGGGGTCAAGATTCGCCACGCCTCGCACACCATCCGTACCAAATAATTTACGCATCGTACTCCTGTCCGTCGGCTGACCACCGTGGGCTCAAGGCAGCCGCCATCTTTACAACATCGATCATCATTGCCACGTCGTGAACACGTATGATGTGCGCACCACGATCAACAGCTAATGCCACAGCCGCTGCTGTCCCCCATTCTCTCCTGTCCACATGCTTTCCAACAACGTGCCCGATGAAGCCTTTCCGCGAGAGTCCAACGAGTAAAGGATACTTCAATGCCAGAAAAGAAGACAGTTCTTTCAGCAGATCTAGGTTATGAGGTATGAGCTTGCCAAAGCCAAATCCTGGATCGAGGATGATGTTGGTTTGAGCGATCCCCGCCTGAATAGCAAATTCGACACGTTCTTCAAAGAAATGCACAATATCAGTGCGGACATGTGAGTAGTGGGGAGACTGTTGCATGGTCTGGGGGGTGCCTTGCATGTGCATCAAGATGATCGCGGCGCCTGATTGCGCGATCACCGGGGCCATGCCAGGATCTTCCCGCAGAGCACTCACATCGTTGATGATGGATGCTCCGCTATCCAACGCATGGGCCGCAACGCGAGATTTCGTGGTGTCAATCGAGATCGGAAGTGCCACCTGACGTGCAAGCCCTTGAACGACGGGGAGGACCCTAGCGAGTTCCTCGCGTTCCTCGACCGGGCTGGCACCAGGCCTGGTTGACTCTCCGCCGATATCGAGAATATCGGCTCCTTGTTCGGCAAGGGCCACCCCATGTGCAATTGCCTGTTCTGGCGTTACGTGTCGTCCACCATCGTAGAACGAGTCTGGCGTGACATTGACGACGCCCATGATCAACGGACGCGTCAACCAGCTGATTGTGCGTTCCTTGGCATGAAACCAATTCCTTGTCTCTGATGGCAGTGGCTGGGGTGAAACGTGATTCAACGAGGTCACCGAAAAGCTGATCGCTCAAATACCGGGTAAGATGTCTCCAACCGTACCATGTGAGTCGGACCGAGTTGCGTTGTACGGTCGAATAAGAATGCGGCGACTCCCTACCCGTCAGAGCCGCCGCAGAATTTTTACAATTAGGCAGGAACCGTTTGAGAGGAGGATTGCAACAGAATTTGATCGATTTCAGGCGCGTCTAACACTTCTTTTTCAAGGAGTGCCTCGGCCAACGCCTTGAGGCTTGTCATCTGTTCGGTTAAGACGCGTTTGGCTCGGTCATAGTTCTCAGTCACAAACCGCTTGACCTCCAGGTCTATTTCAAGGGCGACCTGATCGCTGACATCTCGCTTGGTGGTAAAGTCACGACCAAGAAAGACGGAATCTTCCTTTTGTCCAAACGTAAGCGGCCCAAGCTTTTCGCTCATCCCCCATTCACATACCATCTTTCGAGCCAGGTCGGTTGCGCGTTCGAGGTCGTTGCCCGCCCCAGTCGTGACATGCTTGAAGACGAGCTCTTCAGCCACCCGACCACCCATGAGAATCGCCAAGGTGTTGTAGAGAAACTCCTTGGAATAGTTATGTCGGTCGTCGGTGGGCAACTGCATCGTGAGACCTAACGCCCGACCTCTGGGAATGATCGTGACCTTGTGAACAGGGTCGGTTCCTGGCAAGAGCTTGGCCATTAGCGCATGGCCTGCTTCGTGGTAGGCCGTCACTCTTTTTTCTTCATCGGTGAGCATCATGCTTTTACGTTCGGCACCCATCATGACCTTGTCCTTAGCCATCTCAAAGTCGATGTTCTCAACCTCTTTCTTGTTCTGTCGAGCGGCCCACAGTGCCGCCTCATTGACCAAGTTTTCAAGATCAGCTCCTGAGAATCCAGGTGTTCCTCTCGCGATCTTTTCAATTTCCACATTGGCAGCAACTGGGACCTTCTTCGTGTGCACTTTCAAAATCTCAGAACGCCCACGGAGATCCGGCCGATTAACGACCACCTGTCGATCAAACCGGCCTGGTCGCAGCAAAGCCGGGTCGAGCACGTCAGGTCGGTTGGTGGCGGCAACCAAAATCACACCTTCGGTGGTATCGAACCCGTCCATTTCTACCAACAATTGATTGAGCGTTTGCTCTCGCTCATCATGGCCACCACCAAGGCCTGCGCCTCGTAGTCGTCCGACCGCATCAATCTCGTCGATAAAGATGATGCACGGTGCATGTTTCTTACCCTGCTCGAATAAATCGCGAACTCGAGAAGCTCCTACCCCGACAAACATTTCGACGAAATCAGAACCGCTGATACTAAAAAACGGCACCCCTGCTTCACCGGCGATGGCTTTAGCTAAGAGCGTCTTGCCGGTTCCGGGAGGGCCGACGACCAGCACACCTTTAGGAATACGTCCCCCGAGCTTTTGGAATTTCCTCGGGTCTTTGAGGAAATCAATGATTTCCAGGACTTCTTCTTTAGCCTCGTCTACGCCGGCGACGTCGGAGAAGGTCACCTTTTTACGCTCTTCTGTGAGCATACGTGCACGGCTCTTTCCGAACGACAGCGCTTTGTTCCCACCCATTTGCATCTGGCGCATCAGGAAAAACCAGAGACCGAGGAAGAGAATGAAGGGCCCCCAGGTTACGAGGAAGGTGATGTACCAAGGACTTTCATCGAGTGGTTTAACCTCGATCTGCACGTCCTTGTCTCGTAAGATTTTGACCAATTCTGGGTAGTCAGCCGAATAGGTCCGTATGCGGGTTTTGTCTCTGAGCACACCGCTTATATTGTTGCCTTTAATGATGACTTTTTCAAAATCACCACTATCAAGCTTTGCCATAAAATCGCTGAATATGACTTCTTCTTCAGGCGCGTGAGTCGGGACGCTAAAGAGATTGAAGAGGAGAATCATGAACAAGCCGACAACGACCCAAAAGAGCAAGTTCTTGACCCGGGAATTCATCCAGTTCTCCTTGGCCGGGATGTTGGACGCAACAGATTGAAAAGATGCTGTGATGTTATCATAGCCTTGCGCAGCTTGACAACATCTCGTGAGAAACCGTCACGTCTCTGGTTCACTCGATGGATCGAGTACAGCGAGATAGGGAAGGTTGCGATACTTCTGCTGATAGTCAAGTCCGTATCCGACGACGTACTCGTTCTGGACCCGGAAGCCAACGTAATGTACCTGGACGTTGACAACTCGGCGTTCCGGTTTACTCAGCAATGTACAGATCTTGATGCTCTTCGGTTTTTTCTTTGCCAACGCTTTGGTCAAGTACTGAACGGTCAATCCAGAGTCCACAATGTCCTCAACGAGGAGCACATCCTTGCCTGTGATCTTTTCCGTCAGTTCCGTCACGAGCTTCACCTTCCCAGAGGTTTTTGACCGAGCACCATAACTGGTGACGATGATGAAATCGACACGGACCGGAATTCGGATGGCGCGTGCAAGATCGGCAAAAAATGCGTAGGCCCCCTTCAACACACCAATCAGGACCAGATCTTTCCCCGCATAATCGGTGCTGATTTGCCGTCCCAATTCTCTGATACGGCTCCGCATTTGCTCCTGTGTGACGATCGGGCGTCCGAATATCCGTTCCATCTCACTCCGTTCCTTCTCTTAGAGGTAGATCATCAGCGGTGACAACCAGGCAACGTTCCGTCGCGGTCGTGGGGAGCCAACGCTGATCCTGCCGATACCCCACGACCCACACGATTCCTTCCGGGGCAACGACCAGCGGAATGTGAGGTCGGATCGACCGAGGTATTTTGAGATCCATGAAAAAGTCCTGAAGCTTTTTTGAATGTCCATGCATGCCAGATGGCTGAAACCGATCGCCGGGTGACCAGCCACGCACCGTCAATGGTTGAGAGATGCGATCAGCGTCCACCACAATTCGATGGCGTTCCTGTTGTACAGGCCTATGCCCGTACGCCTGAAAACAGACCTGAAGTCGCTGCCCAGTTCCAGCCCATATGAGTGAACCAGGCATGGACAGGCGTTGTGGACTTTGAATGGCACGTTGACGGTCACGATCGATCGCACATTGATGATGTGGGATAAATCGAAGGTGATCGTTGGTGACCGTGAGACGCCCCCCCTGGATATCGAGGCGAGAATCGGGGGCATCCGTCGTGGCCATCCGGATGATTCGATCGACTGTTCGGAGGGCGACCGCACTCTGCTTGTAAGGCTTCTTGCGAATCAGATCACGGATGACTCGCCGTTGAAGCGCGGGAGGGACTTCTCTGAACCGTTCACGATCAAGAGCCCAGCCTGCATCAGACTGCCACGTTACGCTCGCAGTGAGCCATGCGGCAGTTTGCTGATCCAGATAACGAGCATCCTCACGGTAGATATCCGCAAGGCGGCAGAGTGCATCAAGGCTCGACGGAGCGAGCCGGTTGAAAATTGGTACAAGCTCATGTCTGATGCGATTCCGCAAGTACAGCGGCTTCGCGTTCGTGGAGTCCTCTCGAAACTGTAACCCGGCATCCTTGAGATAGTCTAGAATGTCCTGTCTCCCCGTCTCGTACAGAGGCCGGATAATCCGCTCCGCTCGAACAGCTGGCATGCCGGCGAGACCGTCCAGCCCGGCCCCACGAAGCAACCACAATAAAATGGTTTCCGCTTGGTCATTCTCCATGTGCCCAAGTGCGATGCGATCCGCCCCACACTGGTCCGCAATTTCAGCGAATGCCTGGTAGCGAACCTCACGGGCCATCGCTTGGATGGATGACCGCTGGGGTCGATCAAAAAGCGGAAACCGTCGTACATGGAGTGGAATACGCAATTCTCTGCAGCGTGCCGTGACGAACGCTTGGTCATCCTCCGACTCAACCCCACGCAGTCCGTAGTTACAGTGAACGGCGGTCAGAGTCAGAGCCCAACTGGCACGAAGGTGGTTGAGAAGCGACAGCAACGCGATGGAATCCGGTCCCCCGGATACCGCAACCAAAAGGTGATGGCCGGGTTGAAAAAGATTTCTGGTGCGAACGGTGCGGACTACTTGATGCAACAGCGGAGGCCAGATCTTGCGGTGGGGCTTCTCCATAACCGGGTACAATGATTCACGCCCCTCCGATTGCCTGATGATGCCGACGGAGGATTGCTCTTGCAGACTCAGCATCGGAGGCAATCTGTCGATTCAGCGCGGCTGCTCCATCAAACTGAACGTCTCCTCGAATTCGGTCAATGAATTCAACGACCAACGTCCGTCCGTACAGATCGATCGTTTCGTCGAGGATGGTCACTTCCAGAAGTCGTTCTCCTCCGTCGAAGGTCGGCCTTGTCCCAATATAGGAAACGGAATCATGCCGTTCCTGATTGATGATCGCGATGGAGGCATAGATCCCATCAGCCGGAACTACGCGGTCAGACGGCAGGTGAAGGTTCGCGGTCGGCCATCCGAGTGTGCGTCCTCTCCCCTCTCCCCTTGTGACGACCCCGCTGAGCGCATAGTGACGACCAAGCAAGTCGGCGGCCTGATCAACCTGGCCGGACATGATGAGTTGTCGGATCCTGGTCGAACTGACCACTCCTCCAGCCATCGTCACGGGAGGGGTGGGATGGACGACAAAGCCGAATCGCTCGCCGAGATCGGTCAAATCCTCGATCTTTCCCGCTCGCTTGTGTCCGAAGGCGAAATGTTGTCCGACGAAAACTTCTCGGAGACCAAGCCCCTTCGCAAGAATCTGCTCGACAAACTCTTCCGGTGAGAGCGAGGCAAATCGCTGGCTGAATTCCAAAAACACCACTTCATCAATCCCGGCTTGCTGGAATAGGTGGAGCTTTTCGTCCTCATTGGTCAAGAACCGTAAATCGGCATGAGGAGCCAGGATTCGTACCGGATGAGGATCGAAGGTCACAACGACAGCGATTCCCCGAGTTTGTCGTGCCGTAGCGACGACCAGTTTTAACAGGGCCTGATGACCACGATGGTGTCCGTCGAAATTACCGATCGTTCCTATTGGATAGGGTCGGACCGTGCCGCCAGGATATCCTCGAGTCACCTTCATGTTCGGTCAATGAAGCAGTTTGGCGGCATCTTTTGCAAAGTAGGTCAGAATCAGGTCCGCTCCCGCTCGTTTGATCGCCAAGAGTGATTCCATCATGGCGCGCGACTCATCGAGCCACCCTGCTCGTGCTGCAGCCTTGATCATGCTGTACTCGCCGCTGACTTGATAGGCCGCGAGAGGGAGCAACGTTCGGCTGCGGGCGTTTGCGAGGATATCCAGATACGGCAACGCCGGCTTGACCATCACGATATCCGCTCCTTCCTCGATGTCCAACTCGATTTCTCGTAGCGCTTCACGGGCATTCGCCGGATCCATTTGATAGGATTGGCGATCACCGAATTGCGGACTGGAAAATGCGGCGTCGCGGAACGGAGCGTAGAAACAGGAAGAGAATTTCGCGGCATAGGCCATGATCGGCAGGTCAGAGAATCCGGAACGATCCAATTCACTTCGAATGGCGGCAACTCTCCCATCCATCATATCGGAGGGGGCGACCATGTCGGCTCCTGCCTCAGCATGGGTGCGGGCCATGAGGGTGAGGCAGTCCAAAGTTTCGTCGTTGAGGATCTTGCCGTTTTTTACGATGCCGCAGTGTCCGTGACTCGTATATTCGTCGATGCAGACATCGGTGATGACGAGTAACTCGGGCACCTGTTGCTTGACCGCTCGGATCGCCCGCTGCACAATTCCGTTGGCGTCCCATCCTGAGCTTCCACGCTCATCCTTACTGTCCGGAATACCGAAGAGGATAATCGCTGGAATACCGAGCGCCAAGACCTCACCGGCCTCCTTGACCAATAAATCGATGGAAAGCCGAAACTGGCCGGGCATCGACGCAATTTCCTCGCGACGATCCTTCCCCTCAACCACAAACAGCGGGTAGATAAAGTCCGCTGGAGACAGCGTGGTCTCACGCACCATCCTTCGTAAAGAGGCATGCTGCCTCAGTCGTCGAAGCCGTTGGATCGGAAATGCCATCGGCGCCCTACTTTCTCGGAAGATTCGTTAAAAACACAACGAGATCTCGAACCGAAATCATGCCGACCAGCTCGCCGTTACGTGTCACACCCAAGTGCCGAAGGTGGGACTGGGCCATCAGATCGTTGGCATCCAAGAGCGTTTTGCTCTCCTCAATGGTCATGATCGGCGCCGACATGATTTGCTCAACGGTAGTTTTGGTCGCGTCGGCTCCGGCCGCCACGACCCGGCGCATCATGTCCGTGTCCGTGATGATGCCGATAATTTCGCGGTCGTTCGTTACAAACAAACTACCGATCCCACGGTCTCGCATGATACGGGCGGCGGTCTGGGAGTCGGTATCGCGCGCGACCGTCACAAACTTGTCTCGGGGGATCATAAAGGACTTGACAGGGACCATCTTACTCACCCTCCTTGTCTAGAAAGGTATAACATTCATCGGTTGGCATTACAGCAAGGCTCACGCGGTTGATAATGGTCGGCGATGGCGTCCACCAGTGCAGGAATCGTATTTTCTCTCGGGATGATCGACACCGCTAACCCGTGCTCCTCAGCGGTTTTTGCCGTGATGGGTCCGATGCAGGCGATCGTGACCGATTGTACGAGCGGCTTCATCGCCTCTACTCCTCCGAGCAGCGCGACAAAATTCCTGACCGTCGAGGAGCTGGTAAAGGTGACGGCATGGATCTGACGCTCCTGAAGCTGCTGCCGCCATTGTGCATCGGTGTCAGCGGGGGTGATCGTTCGGTACACGGGAACGATATCGACATGGGCCCCACGAGCGCGCAACTCTTCCGGCAAAAGCTGTCGAGCAACCTCGGCACGAGGGATCAGGATACGAACCTTCTTGAGATCCTGCTGGGCGAGGGCCTCCAACACGCCTTCGGCCTGGTAGTCTGTCGGTATCAGATCTGGTTTCACTCCGAACTTTTCCAGTTCCTGGGCGGTGCGGGGTCCGATGCAGCAGAGTTGCCGCCCTGCCAGCGCGCGCGCGTCAAATCCATTCGCCCACAGGCGTGTCATGAAACGATCCACGCCGTTGACGCTCGTAAAAATAACCCAGTGGTAGGTTCCGATCGAAGCAATGGCTTGATCGACCAGCCCCCAATCGAGAGGCGGAACGATCATGATGCTGGGTGCTTCGATCGGCTCGGCTCCGTACCCGTTCAGAAGTGTGGCCAGCTCGCCGGCCTGTTCCTTGGCGCGCGTCATGAGAATTCGTTTGCCGAAAAGCGGACGTTGCTCGAACCAGTTCAGGGTCGGTCTGAGTCGAACGACCTCGCCCACGACAATAACCGTTGGAGGTTCCATCTTAGCTGCTTCAGCTTTGTGCACGATATCGGACAATGAGCCGACCACAGTTTGTTGAGACACTCTGGTTCCCCACCGCGTGATGGCCACGGGCGTCGATGGCGCCAGTCCTTCTGTGATCAACCGAGTTGTAATCGTTGCCAGGTTTTTCATGCCCATGAGGAATACCAGCGTGCCCTGATGATGAGCGAGTTGTGCCCAATCCAATGCGGTCGAGGGTTTGTCAGGATCCTCATGCCCCGTGACAATTGTCAGGGTAGAGGCCAGTGTTCGGTGCGTAACAGGAATCCCCGCGTAGGCAGGAACCGCCACCGCTGCCGTCACTCCGGGAACCACCTCAAACTCCACCCCCGCGGCTGCCAATGCTTCTGCCTCCTCGCCGCCCCGACCGAACACGAAGGGATCTCCTCCTTTCAGCCGGACAACAATTTTTTGCTCGCGTGCACGTTCGATAAGAAGACGATTGATGGCCTCTTGCTCCGGATAGGTTCCCTTCCCGCGTCGTCCGACGTACAGTCGTTCAGCCTGAACTGGAGCGTAGGAAAGTAAGGCCGGATTGGCAAGATAATCGTAAAGAACGACGTCGGCCTGTTCGAGGCACTCTTTTCCTCGAACGGTCAGGAGACCAGGATCCCCCGGGCCGGCTCCGACCAGATACACCTTTCCACCGTTTTGCCGCAGTCTGTTCATGCTGATCCGTAAATCTCCTTGAGGATCCGATCTCCCCCCCGTGACAACAGCTGCTCGGCCAATTGAACACCAAGCGAATAAGCCTGATGGCGCGTCCCTGTGATCTGTTCACGAATGACTGTTTTCCCATCGACACTCGCAACCAGCCCATCAAGGAGGAGCTGTTCGTGGCACAAGGTTGCATAGGCGGCAATCGGGACCTGACAACCACCTTCGAGGCGATGCAAGAAGGCCCGTTCCGCCGTCACCGTCGTATGGGTTGCCTCATCATTGAGTCGCGACAAGATGGATCGCACGAATTCGTCATTGGCTCGCGCTTCGATCCCTAGAGCACCCTGGCCTATCGCGGGCAAACTCAGAATGGGAGGAAGATATTCCGTGATGTTCTCAGACCAGGCCAATCGATGCAGCCCGGCAGCAGCCAAGATGATGGCGTCGAATTGCCCTTCCCTCAGCTTTCGGAGGCGCGTATCCAGATTACCGCGCAGCATCGTAATATTCAGATCCGGTCGAGCATGGAGCAGTTGCGCCTGGCGTCGAAGGCTTGCCGTGCCGACGGTGGCCCCACGGGGGAGATCCTGAAATGAACCGCCTTCACGGCTGATGAGGGCATCACGCGCGTCTTCGCGTGGAGGGACACACAGAATATCGAGCCCTTCCGGCAACTGTGCCGGAACATCCTTCATGCTGTGGACGGCAAAATCAATGTCACCGGCGAGCAAGGCATCCTCGATCTCTTTGACGAAGAGTCCTTTTCCACCGATTTTTGCGAGTGGGACGTCCATAATCTTGTCGCCGGAGGTCTGAATCCTTTTGAGAGTCACCCGGACATCCGGCGCCACTTCCTGAACTTTAGACTGGAACCATTCGCTCTGACAGAGAGCCAGCTTACTTCCCCTGGTTCCCAGCACCAGAGTTGAACGGCTGTTCGTCATCGTCGATATCAAGGAATTGCTCTCCTTACGTTGTTCTCAACAGTCAACGAGCTCGTTTCTGTATCGATGATCTCTGCACCGATGCTTCCGATTCAAGATCCTGTGGCTGTTCATCGCGATACAGCCCCTGTTCAGGAAAGCCATCTGAATGGTGGCCAGATGAAGAGGGTTGGTCGAGATGGAAAAATCGACGCGCCGCTTCGACGAAGGCAGGGCCACTGGAAGAGTTCACCTCAGTCTTGAGCGTCACCATGGTGCGATGAATGAGCTTGTTCACGATCGCCGAGGCGAGTCCCTCAACGACCTCTCGATCTTGAGGGGACAGATGATTCAACCGTGCCAACACTTTCTCAACCTCGGCCCGCTTGATATCGTCCGCTCGATTGCGGAGTGCTACGATCGTCGGCGTGACCTCCAAGGATTTCATCCAGTCAAGGATGGTGGTGACTTCGTCGAGCACCATCCGCTCGGCCTTCTCCGCTTCCTGGACTCGTTCGGCTCGGTTTTGTTCGACTCGGTGCTTGAGGTCATCAATATCGAACAGAAAGGCATTGTCGACATGCCTGACGGCCGGATCGATGTTCCGGGGGACGGAAATATCGATCAAGAACATCGGACGATTCATCCGTTCCCTGACGGCACGATGCACGTCTTCCGCTCCCACAAGGTAATGAGCGGCACCCGTCGAGACCAACACGATATCCGCTGCCGCCATGTCGTCCTTGAATTGATCGAATGGGACCGCCGTCCCACCGAATTTGTCGGCCAAATCGACGGCATGCTGCGGTGTTCTGGTCGTGATCCGCACATGTCCGACCCCGTTAGCGATCAGATGCTTGGCCGCCAGCTTGGCCATCTCCCCCGCTCCGACCAGCAGCACTGTCTTTTCGTTCAGATTCGAGAAGATCTTCTTCGCCAACTCGACGGCGGCATAACTGACGGAGACTGCCATTTCAGCGATTTTCGTTTCGGTTCGCACACGCTTGGCGACCGAGATGGCCTTCTTAACGACTTTGTTCATGATCACGCCGGTCGTTTTATGGGCCAGCGCCACTTCAAACGCGTCCTTCAGCTGTCCTAGAATTTGCGATTCTCCGATGATCATCGAATCGAGACTCGCCGCCACCCGAAAAAGATGCGCGATGGCTCGATCTCCCGTATGCCAATAAAGGTGCGGAGTCAGTTGCTCGGAAGACAATGACAAATGCGTGTCGGCGAGAAATTCTTGAATCCGACCATAGCCGGTGTCGACATCGTCGACGACCGAATAGACCTCTACTCGATTGCAGGTGGAGAGTAGGATGCCTTCCTTGATCCCGGAATACGAACGAAGTCTGGTCAGGGCCTCACCAAGGCGACTTTCCGGAACGGCCAGCCGCTCTCGGATTTCGACCGGGGCTGTTTTATGGCTCAATCCAACGACAATCAGATGCATACGACGACGGCAACCATGTTATGACAATGCGCTATGACCTTTAAGCACGACGCCCACGAGTGTGAGAATGACACAGGCGAATCCGATCACCGTCAAATAGGCCGCGCGTTTGGCCCTCCACCCGATAGTCAGCCTTCCCAGGAGTACGATGAAATAAAACCCCCACGTGACGAGCGCCCAGGTCTGTTCCGGATTCCAGCTGACGTAGGATCCTCGTGACACATCAGCCGAGATGGCTCCGGTCACGATGCCCAGGGTAAGCAAGGGAAACCCCAGTACGATCGACTGTTGATTCAAGTGATCAAGAAAATCGAGCGCAGGTAGCTTACTGTAGAGCACGTTGAACTGTTTAGACTTGAGGAGCCAATCTTGAATCAGGTACATCACTCCCGCGACGAAGGCGACGGTAAACCCCACGGTGCCCAACATGCTGAGGGTTACGTGGAACCATAGGGTCTTTAGAACCGGCTGCAGGGTGGGCACGGTTTCAGGTAACGCGGCAGCTGCGACCAGGGAACCTAGAGCCAAGGGCAGCATGAAGGAGCCAAGGACATGGATCCGATGGCGGAACTCGACGACCAGAAACACGAGAATGATCATCCACGAAAGAAAGGACAGGGCTTCTGAAAAGCTAGGTGGCGCCGATGAAGAGGCTCCGACCATTCTGATGGCAAGCGCAATCGTGTGGGATGCGAATCCAGCAACCGTCAGGCCGAGCGACACCTTTGAGAGGGCCTCCGACCGCCGCAGGGAGTAGGAAAAAAATGAGACCGTGGCCATGATGTACAGGACCAGGGTCATCATGAAACAGACGGCTGCCATCGGGAATGCCCCTGAAGTACCTCGAAATTGTCCGTCAACAAGAGAAGTGGGAAATTATATCGATGGCTGGCAAACGGAGTCAACAAAACCTGGGACCGATAGCGGCTTTAAAAACCAGTCCTGCCCGAAGCGGCAGGCTCTATGTCGTTGGAGTACCCATTGGAGATCCGGATGATATGACTGTTCGCGGCATTCGAGTGCTGCAGGCAGTCGATCTCATCGCGTCTGAAGATCCTCGCGCAACCCAGCGACTTCTCGCGCATCATCACATTCAGGCGACCGTGACCAGCTATGGTCCGTATCAGCTAAGAAACAAAGTCGGGGTCCTTCTCGAACGGCTTCGTCAAGGGGCTGATGTGGCACTCGTATCAGATTGCGGCTCTCCCCTAATTGCCGACCCCGGTCATCTCCTTGTAAAGGCTGCTCATGCCCAGCACATTCCGGTTGTCACCGTTCCCGGCCCATCAGCCGTGATCGCGGCCCTTACAGCGACAGGATTGCCTTGCGATTCCTTTTTCTTTTTTGGCCATTTGCCGATCAACCCGACCCGTATCGCCCGCTGCCTCACTACGGCTTTGGAACGGGAGGTCCCAACCGTCATTTTTTGCACGGTCGCATCGGTCGCCCGTGCGCTGGGGATTCTGAGCAACGTTGCCCCTCGATGTCGCGTCGTGCTGAGCTGCGATCTGACACGTTCGAACGAACGGGTTCTTGCTGGGACCGCACGACAAGTCAATCAGAAACTATTCAACGTTGTGAATCAGGACATGACACTCATTCTGGCAGGGACAAAAATGAGGCGACGAGGTGCGGACAGGATGAAGCAAGATCAGTCGTTATCTTCACGACGGATCAAGATTCGGTAAGTCTCGGCGACTCGTTCTTGAGACAGCACGGTGTGCCCTTCGTTCTCGACGCTCCGAGGCACATTCCGGATAGGGTCGCCATCATCCAACAAGACCGACAGGATCTCCCCTTCCTTCATGGTTTCCAGCTTGAGTTTGGTCTTCACGAAGTTGTACGGACAAATCACGCCTCGTAGATCCAGTTCGGATGTCGGCCCATTCTGGCTCTCGTTCATGAATCCTTGATCCCGGTGAGAAGAAAAAAGGGGCAGCGCGTGCTGCCCCTTCTGCATAGCCCACGGACATAGTCTTTCTTACTGCAGGCCCTTCACGAGATTTGGTTTTGCGGCATCCGTGCCATAGTCAGACTTTGATTTTCCCTCATAGCCCCATCCTGGTTGTGGTTCGCAGTTCCAGCAGGGAGCTGAACCAGTAAATTCACCGATCGTGGTGTCCACCGTCCCAGTGATTTTCCCAGGTAGGACAGAACCTGGCATTCCGCCGGTTGTACTACCATTGCTCGTTTCAATCGCTCGTTCAGTTGAGGGGTTAGGACGTTGACCTAGCCCACCAAACCCAGCGAGTTTCTCGTTTCCCCGCAGTAAGTAAACTTCTCGAACGATCTTCCGACCGGTACCGTATTGCTGGCTGGATGAGGTTTCCTCCACCACTTGTAGCGAAATGTCGTCGCCATTATTTAAAACCTTGAGCTGGTCCATGTTGGTCTTTTCATCAAAGTATACTGTCATGGAGCTCATCGCGCCCGCACCAGCACGTCCTTCGTCATGTGAGCTTCCACCGCTTTCCAGCAGCATTTTCCCTGCAGGAAGGTCGATCGCCAACACACGACCATAAATCGTCTCCGGAAGAGATAGGCGATCGAGGAAGGTATTGCGGTCATACGCCTGAACACGATTGGCGTTACCAGACACGTCACCTACACCGGTTCCGACTCCCATAGCGGATCCACCCGATGACTGCTGGAGCCGCTCTTGAGCTACTGCAACATTCATGGAGCCGATACAGAGAATCGCGGCTCCTAATGCCAACACTGTACGCATGTGCTGCCTCCTTAATAAGTTGACGGCGATGCCATGAAAAGAAGTCGAACGGATATTTCGAGAGGATATCGAGATCAACATGTGCAGGTCGAAGGTAGTCATACGCTATTGAGAAATATGGTAGAACCTAGGCTAATAGCGCGACGCTGTCAAGAGGGTGCTTGATATTGCGTGGCTGGTCTCGCCGGCCATGTGCGACTTCTTCGCGAAATCGATTGAGACTGCCACATCCATGTGCTGAGTTTACTCTAGCTCACTATCGATGGTGCCCGGAGGGAGGGTCGAACTCCCACTCTGTCGCCAGAACCGGATTTTGAGTCCGGCGCGTCTGCCAGTTCCGCCATCCGGGCACATGAGCACCACTTCAAAGCGGGAGTGTTTCTAACATGCCGCCGGGACAGCGTCAATCGGGATAGGTTCTCTTTGTGAGAATCGGGCTAGTGATGTGAGGAGCCTGAGACCGTAATTGCCATTAGCGCAGCTACACGTCGCAATCTTGTCCTCCCTAATGCTGCTCACTTTGGCAGATGCCCAGTTTATCCTCGAGGAAAATGGTTTAATCAGTCACAAGTCGTTTCAGTCGCTTCTTCACTCTTTGCGATGCGAATCAGCGGCTCACGGATCACATCATGATTCCCGCGCGAGACTCTGACCTTTTCTTCATTGCAGCATTTCTGCTAGAATGCCTGGGATTTGAGGGCTCAGAATTTATACCCTGACATCGGATTGCCAAAAGGAGTTACTAAGATATGGCCGACGTTTCTTGTGTGACATGCGGGCAAACGGGTGCAGCGATCACAACTCCCCTTTTTCTCGGCAAACTGGAAGCCGAGGTGAAAAGTAAGGTTTGCGCAGAATGCTGGAAGAAGTGGGAAGGTATGCGCGTGATGGTGATCAATGAGTATCAGGTGAATCTCGGCGATGAGAGCGGACGCGAGCTGGTTCGCAAACAGATGAAAGCATTTTTGAAGTTGGGCGAACAGGTCGATTCCTCGAAGGTTGCCGAGAACTACCGCCCACCGAACAGCTGACCAGGGATTTGCTTTCTCGATCGAGCCGGCAATCGACACCCAGGTTTCCCCTTTCTTGTCGCGGGGTTCGTTGACTTCATGAATTCAGAAGTGCTATTCTGATTTGTTATTGAACATGTTCTGCACGGAAACATAGGAAGACCGATGATCACTCAGATGCAGGTCAAGGGGCTTATGTTCGACCCCTATAATAATGCGTATATCGTGATCCTGCGCGACGAAGAGCAGTCGGAGATGCTGCCTATTTGGGTTGGGAAGTCGGAAGCGAGCTCGATCAGTTTGGCGCTTGAGAATGTCGCCCCGCCCCGCCCCATGACACATGATTTCATGAAGTCGTATCTGGACGCCTACAGCGCCAAAGTCATCAGCGTCGTCATCTCGGATCTCAAGGACAATACCTATTTCTCGAAGATTCATCTGACCTACGCGGATTCTGAATACACCGTCGATTCTCGTCCTAGTGATGCCATTGCCCTGGCACTGCGGTCGCAGGCTCCGATATTCGCGAGTGAGTCGGTCATTCGCAAACAAAGCTCAGAAGAACTCGATCAGTGGCTCGAGAATCTGAAGCCTGAAGACTTTGGGAAATTGGACTCCTGATGGAAACGCCTGCGCCACACCCGACGGAACCCCTGATCCAGCTCGTCGTGAACCGTGTGGTCGAAGACTCGAATACCGATACAAGGATCATCGTGTTGGCCCGTGCAGATGGTGGACCGGAGCAATTCATGGTTTGGGTTGGCGCCTCCGAAGGGGAATCCATTAAGCGCGCATTGGATACCGCCATCACACCACGGCCGATGAGTCACGACCTGATCAAGAGTTTTGGTGAGCACTTCGGGATCAAAACTGAGCGGGTCGTATTGACCGACGTCAAGAGTAGCACGTACTATGCGACGGTCTTTCTTGAAAACAAGGGCGTTGCCCGCACGATTGACGCTCGACCGAGTGATGCAATCGCATTAGCGCTTCGATGCCAAGCCTCTATCTATGTGACCCAAGATGTGTGGAGGCGGCGGAGCGGCCAGAATCTGGACGCCTGGTTGTCTAAGCTGGAAACCAAGGAAGCATAACCTCAATTACACGCGAGAGCGTGAGTGATGTGGAGACGACGAAGATGATGACGACGTACGTAGAAAAGCCGAAACAGGTGAAGGAAAGCTGGCATCTGGTGGATGCCGAAGGGAAAACCTTAGGCCGCCTGGCAGCGAGAGTCGCCGGTGTGCTCAGGGGGAAGCATAAGCCGACATTTACCCCGAATGTCGACCTGGGCGATCATGTCGTGATCGTGAATGCCGAAAAGGTTCGACTGACCGGTGCCAAGATGGAAACCAAGCTGTATCGGCGTCACACCGGGTATCCTGGCGGGTTGAAAACAGCGACCGCCGCACACCTGTTCCGAAAAGACCCGACCCAACTCTTGACCAAGGCGATCGAAGGAATGCTTCCCAAGACCCCCCTGGGAAATGGGATGGCACGAAAGCTCCGTGTCTACGTGGGGCCGAACCATCCCCATCACGCGCAACGCCCGGAACCAATGTCGTTATAGCAGCACACCTGCGTCCAACAGAAGGAGAGATATCGCATGGCAGCGGTCACACAGTACGCAACAGGTCGAAGAAAATGTGCAATCGCCCGAGCCTGGGTTACCGGAACAGCCGGTGACATCACCGTGAACGAGAAGCCGCTCGAGCAGGCGTTCCCGCGCTTAACGCTTCGACAGATCATTCAACTGCCGCTCGAGATGGCCGGCGTGATGGGCAAGTACTCGATCAGCGCGACGGTCTATGGAGGCGGCCCGACCGGACAAGCCGGTGCGCTGCGTCATGCGATCGCACGAGCGCTTGTGACAATGACCCCCGCGACCCGGGGCCCATTGAAAAAGGAAGGGCTCCTCACGCGCGATTCGCGAGTCAAGGAGCGTAAGAAGTACGGACAGAAGGGAGCTCGTAAGCGCTTCCAGTATTCAAAGCGCTAGGCCGAGGAGTCGACGAACCAGAAAGGGAAGGCTCCAGGCCTTCCCTTTTTTATGTCTTGCGGCGTGTGGAGTATCCCCAGATTTTTTCAGACGGATTATGAAGGATGAGCAAGACGTTTCGCATCGCGATCGCGGGAGCCAGCGGATATGCCGGGGCTGAACTGGTTCGGCTTGCTGCTGCCCACCCCTATTTCACGATCACGGCGGTGACCTCCGAAAAATCAGCGGGCCAGCCGATCTCATCCGTCTTCCCAAGCCTCAAGGGCATGATCGACCATCGCTTCGAGGCTTTGGCGCCGGATGCGTTGGCCGAGCGGGCTGATGCGGTTTTTCTGGCGCTTCCTCATACAAAATCTCAGGATCCGGTCGCAATCTGTGTCAAAGCAGGGAAACCGGTCGTAGACCTCAGCGCCGACTATCGGCTGAAGCAGGTCGCCGCGTATGAACAGTGGTATCACACCTCACATGCCCATCCACAACTCCTACAGGAAGCCGTCTACGGTTTACCGGAACTCCATCGAAAGGCCATTGCCAAGTCAAAGTTAGTCGCATCTCCAGGCTGTTATCCAACGGCCGCGATTCTCCAACTGGCGCCGCTGTTTGCCAGAGGGCTCGTGCAACCAGAGATGATCGTGATCGACGCGAAATCCGGTGTGTCAGGAGCTGGCCGAAGTCCGGCGCTGCCGTATCACTTCCCAGAAGCGCATGAGTCGTTAGAACCCTATAAGATCGGACAACATCGTCATATACCGGAAATCGAACAAGAACTATCAGGACTCATGGAGACACTCGATGCGGTGACGGTGACCTTCACGCCTCACTTGGTTCCGATGAATCGCGGGATTTTGAGCACGGCCTATTGTAAGCTTGTCCGCCATATGGAGTTGTCGGAGCTTCGAGATTTGTACCGAGAGTTTTATAAGGGTGAGCGCTTCGTCCGGCTCTATGAGGACGTGGTTCCCAATCCACGCTATATCAAAGGAACCAATTACTGTGATGTCGGCGTCTACGCCGATTCGAGAGCCGGATGGGTTGTGACGGTGGCCGCGGTCGATAATCTTGTCAAAGGTGCTGCTGGACAAGCGATTCAAGCGATGAATCTCATGCTTGGCATTGCCGAGGATACGGGCCTCACGGCGCCGGCCAGCTATCCGTGACCACACGTCGGTGATCATCTCACGCCGCTCATACCAGAACAGGACATGAACATGCGACGCAAGCCTCCAGGGGTCACTGCACCACTGGGTTTCCAAGCTGCCGGTCTTCATTGTGGAATTAAAAAAGCCAAGGTGCTTGATCTGGCTCTGTGTGTGTCCGAAGTGAGCGGGCCGATCGCCGGGGTCTTTACCAGAAATCGTATCGTTGCCGCGCCGGTGACTCTCGATCGACGTCACCTTCGGTCCCATCGCGGACGGGCGATTATTGTGAATAGTGGGAACGCCAACGCCTGTACTGGAAGACACGGTCTGCTTGCCGCTCAAGCCATGGCCGACGCCGTCGCCCAACAATTGGCTATTCCGGTCCATCAGGTCTTTGTCGGGTCGACCGGCGTGATTGGGCGAGCCTTGCCGGTTGATCACATTACCAAGGCTGTTCCCACGTTGATTTCACGCCTCAGTGTTCAAGGCGGCACTCACGCGGCCCACGCGATTTTGACCACGGATCTTCGGCCGAAAACTGTTGCGGTGCAGGCAAAGATTGGTGGTCGTCTTATCACCATCGGGGGGATGGCAAAAGGCTCAGGCATGATCCATCCAAACATGGCGACGATGCTTGCCTATCTGACGACTGATGCGGCAATCGCTCCAGCCGCCCTTCAACGTGCGCTGAAAACCGCGACTGACCGATCGTTTAACTGCATTACCGTCGATGGGGACACCAGTACGAACGATACGGTGCTCTGTCTTGCCAATGGTCTGGCGAAAAATCGCACGATTCAAGCAGGTACGCCTGCCTATGGCCTGTTCGAGCGGCTCTTGACTGAAGCCGCGCAAGCCCTGGCCCTCATGATCTGTCGCGACGGCGAAGGCGTGACGAAGGTCGTCAAGGTACTGGTCGAAGGCGCCTCCACGCCGGCAGCCGCAAAACGAGTCGCAGAAACCATTGCAACATCAAATTTGTTTAAGACGGCATTGTTTGGGGAAGATGCCAATTGGGGCAGAGTCATGGCCGCGATCGGGCGATCCGGCGTGCCGATCAATCCCGATACCATCGAGGTGCGATTCGATGACATTGTGATGGTGCGACGAGGCATGGGGACCGGACGTGATGCGGAAAAGAAGATTGCCAAGGTCTTCAAACGGAAAGAGTTCACGGTCGCGATCAAGCTCGCGCAGGGCTCAGCCAGCGGGCACATGTGGACCACGGATCTTTCCTATGACTATGTCCGTATTAATGCCAGCTATCGGTCCTAGTCTCAAAGCAGGGTTCTCGCTTGAAACCTCTTCGAGACTGTGGTAGCGTCGCCGGTCTGTGTTTGAAAGGGGCCGACTCGCCTGTGTGAGGCTCGGCACGAACCAACAAAATAACCATCAGCGTTATTACGCTGCGTGGCTTGAGAATAAGGGAACCGATTCCCTCACCCGGATCATGGGTGCTCTGCAAGCCTGAAGGGAGGTGAAGGTATGGGGGTGGTAGCGATCAAGGACCTATTGGAAGCCGGAGTTCACTTTGGGCATCAGACGAACCGCTGGAACCCGAAGATGAAAAAGTTTTTGTTCGGTGAGCGAAACGGCATTTATATCATCGATCTACAACAAACCGTCGCACGGATGGAACACACCTATGCCTTTGTCCGAGACCTTGTCGCGGCGGGAGACTCCGTGTTGTTCGTCGGCACCAAGCGGCAGGCAGCGGAAATACTCGAAGAAGAAGCCAAACGCGCCAACATGTATTTCGTCAACCAACGATGGTTGGGCGGGATGTTGACCAATTTCCAGACCATCCGACGCAGCATCGATAAGATGAAAAAGATGGAAACGACATTGCTCAACCCCAGCGAACATGGTCTCAAGAAGAAGGAAGTCCTTCTGATGCAGAAGGATATCGCCAAGCTCCAGAAGTATCTCTCCGGCATTAAGAATATGCGCGGTCTTCCCGGAGCTGTCTTTGTGCTCGATACGCGAATTGAAAAGATCGCTGTACAGGAAGCCACACGACTTGATATTCCAGTTATTGCCATCTTGGACAGCAACTGCGACCCCGATCACATCACCTACCCGATTCCTGGGAACGATGATGCGATTCGGTCGATCAAGCTGATCACATCCAAGATCGCCGATGCCTGTATCGAGGGCGCGCATATGAAAGCTCAGCGTGAGGAAGCCGCATTTCAGGCAGCCCCTCCGAGCGGAGATAAGAAGACTGCGATGCGGGCTGAGACCGTACCGGTTTCCTGATTCTCGCAGGATCAATTCGTCAAACGCTCATCATGCGTGTAACCGTGAAGGAAGAATGAACCATGGCAGGATCCAGTCAGCTTGTGAAGGAACTTCGTGAGAAAACAGGTGCCGGCATTCTCGACTGTCAGAAGGCCCTCACTGAAAATGGGAACGATGTCGAAAAATCAATCGATTACCTACGCCAAAAGGGACTCGCAGCCGCAGCGAAAAAGGCCGGACGCGAGACCAATCAAGGGTTGATCCATGCCTACATTCACATGGGCGGCAAGATCGGAGTCTTGATTGAGGTTAATTGCGAGACTGATTTCGTGGCGCGCAATGAAGAGTTCAAGTCGTTCGTCAACGACCTGGCTCTTCAGGTTGCGGCTGCGAAACCTTCGTTTGTGAAGCGTGAGGATGTTCCCTCCGATGTGGCCGAGAAGGAGAAAGTAATTTACGAAGGCCAGGCCAAGGAAATGGGAAAGCCCCCTGCCGCATGGCCGAAGATCGTCGAGGGGAAACTCGAAAAATTTTATCAGGAAAACTGTCTGCTTGAACAATCGTTTATTAAAGATCCGGCGCTGACCATCAAAGATTTACTCGCCCAAAAAGTCGCCAAGATCGGCGAAAACATGAACATCCGTCGTTTCACCCGCTATCAGTTAGGCGAAGTATGAGCACTGCGAAATACCGGCGTCTCCTTCTGAAAGTCAGTGGGGAGATGTTGGCCGGCGAGCAGGGCTATGGCATTCAGCCGTCTATTCTTGAAAATCTTGCCGCGGAAATCGCGTCAGTCGTCGCACTCAATGTGCAAGTTGCCATTGTGATCGGTGGCGGGAACATTTTCAGGGGGATTGCCGCCAGTGCCTCTGGTATGGAGCGGTCCTCAGCCGACTACATGGGGATGCTCGCAACTGTGCTCAACGCACTGGCCCTCCAGAACGCCCTGGAACGTATCGGGGTAATCACCCGCGTACAATCCGCGATTGAAATGCGTCAGCTTGCTGAAGGGTATATCCGCCGAAGGGCAATTCGTCATCTCGAAAAGAATCGTGTGGTCATCTTTGCCGGCGGAACCGGAAATCCCTATTTTTCGACTGATACCGCCGCTGTTCTTCGGGCTATGGAGATCAGCGCACAGGTGATCATGAAGGGCACAAAAGTGGATGGAATCTACGAGGCCGATCCTGTGACCACTCCGTCGGCCAAAAAATACGACAGCATTTCTTTTCTCTCTATATTGAATCAGAAGCTGAAAGTCATGGATTCCACCGCGATCAGTTTGTGTATGGACAACAAACTGCCGCTCATCGTCTTCAACTTGAAAGTCGGCGGGAACTTTAAACGTGTGGCCGTGGGCGAGCCGCTTGGTACGTTGGTGACGGCCGGCGATCGCTGACTCTAGCGCGAGGTATTGGTATGTCCCAAGCAGCCCCGGTTCGACAATCCTTCATCACGCAGATGGATCAGGCACTGGAACATCTTCGGAAAGATTTGTCCGGGCTTCGGACCGGACGTGCCTCCGTGGCCCTCTTTGATGGTGTTCGGGTCGATTACTACGGCACCATGACGCCGCTACGGCAGGTTGCCAATATCGCCACTCCGGAAGCACGCCTGATCACCATTCAGCCGTGGGAACCGGCACTCATTAAAGAAATTGAGAAAGCCATCTCCAGCGCAGGTTTGGGAGTCACGCCGTCGAACGACGGCAAATTGATCCGAGTTCCGCTCCCGCCCTTGACGGAGGAGCGCCGGAAGGAACTGACTAAAATCTGTAAGAAACACGGTGAAGAGAGCAAGGTCAAGATCCGCGGCTTTCGACGGGATGCGAACGAAGAACTAAAAAAACTCCAAAAGGATGCAAAGCTCACCGAAGATGAACTACGAAAAGCAGAGCAAGATACGCAGAAGCTTATCGAGCAGTACGGTCAGAAGATCGATGAGATCATCAAGAAAAAGGAACAGGAAATCATGGAAGTGTGATACTGACTTCCTGATTCTCTCGTCATCGCGTGCCGACTCGTTCCACCTTTCTCCCAGCAGCGGTTCCCATCGACCTTCAGGCCCTCGGCCATAACCTGTCCCAGTTACGCCGGCTGCTCTCCCCCGGTTGTGATGTCATGCCGGTGGTCAAGGCCAATGCATATGGTCATGGCGCGGTTGAGATTGCACACGCCTTGATTCGTCATAGTGTCGTTCGCCTTGCTGTGTTTTCCATAGAAGAAGGCGTGGTCCTGCGTCAGGCCGGCATTGCGGTTTCGATCGTGGTTCTTGGGCCGATCTTTGAACAGCAACTCGAAGATCTATTCGCGCATCGGCTCACTCCAGTGGTCAGTGACTCTTCGACTCTTGCAGCGCTGGGCCGGCAGGCGGCTCAGGGTTCCTCCCCCTACCCGATTCATCTGAAGATTGAGACCGGTATGGGGCGGTTGGGTGTCACACAGCCTGAGCTGGAAACCATTCTCAACAAGCGCACATTTCCCTCGTCGTTGTACCTTGAAGGCCTCTTGTCTCACTTTGCCGATTCCGATGGGGCAGACCCCGAGTCGACTCATGAACAAATCGAGCGTTTTGAGCAAGCCTTGAGAGTTGTGCGTGCCGAAGGATTCAGTGTTCCACTGGTTCACCTTTCCAATAGCGCCGGTATCGTTCGTTTCCCATCAGCACACTATTCGCTGGTTCGCCCCGGCATCATGCTCTATGGCTATCACACGCTGCCGCCTACTGTTCACTGTCCCGAACTGAAGCCGGTCCTTTCTTTAACGACTCGTATCGCCCAGCTCCGGCTGATTCAAGTGGGAGACACGGTGAGCTACAATCGCACCTTCATGGCCAAGCAACCGACCCGAATCGCTGTACTCCCGGTCGGTTATTCCACTGGCGTGAGTCGACAGCTCTCCAATCGCGGTCAGGTGCTGATCCGGGGACATCGCGCTGCCATCGTCGGCATCGTGTGTATGGATATGATGATGGTGGATGTCACGGACATCCCGGATGCCATGGTCGGTGATGAGGTCGTCTTGATTGGGACGCAGGGAACCGAACGAATCACAGCCGGCGATGTGGCAGGGTGGATTGGGACTATTTCCTATGAAGTATTGTGTGCGATCAGCCCGAAGGTCCCTCGACTCTATCGCTCCTTGTAATCTTGGATGCAGTCTCTCCTATTCCTTCCCCCTATCTGCAGCTGAATCATTTCGTTAGAAGCTCGCACGGATGGAAAATCCACCGGCGTGCAACGTTGAATCGTAGAGTCCGTTAACCGTGGAACGAAGGCCGGTATTTCCAGAAATGGTTCGAGGCTCGTAGAGAAATGCCTGATAGAAAATGTCTAGGCCAATAACTTTAGTCTTGACCGGTCCGACTCCAAAACTCCCGCATGGGATCAGCCCAAGAAATGACCCATTTCCTTGGCAGGTCAGCCCGACGCCGGCCGAAATCACATGCAAATCAGCTGATGGAACAGCGGGCGTGAATGTAAGGTCAGGCACCTGCGATTGCTGGTGCGTATAACCACCTCGTATGGCAATCTCCCAGCCTGGAAGACGATCGATCTTCAACCATCGGTATTCGGTTCCAGCCAAAATGGCATAGGTGCCTTTCCAATTTTGTGGTTGGGGGATGACCGTTCCGTTGGCTAGGCGGATATCGAGATTCCTGACTGATTTCCACCCCACATAGTCGACGTTCAGTTCAAGTTTCCACTCACGCTCAGCATCTCTGATGGGCCATAGCGCAATTCCACCGGTGATCACCTGAGGCAAGACGAAGGTGGTCGTTGCATCTTGGAACTTGGCGCCGTTCACGAGTAATCCGCCGTCAAGATGGAGCGTTGCCTGGCTTCGGTACACAACGGCGAGATTCGCGATGGGCCGCCCATCTTGGTTTCGTAGCGCCGTGTACAAGGCGCCGATGTTGAAGCCAGGCGCGGTGCCCTTGCCGTGAAATTCAAGTTTGCTTCCAGCCGGCGCCAGACCGCCGCCAGGTGAAACGGATTGAAGCTCTGCATGCCCTTCTCCGAAAAAGCTGGCAAAGGTATAAATGTCGGCGCCCGCACCGATCGAGAAGTCCGGATGGAGCTGGTACGCAAACGTCGGTTTGATATCAAAGAGGGGTAATGCCGTGAATGTCGTGATGCCTCGAAATGGACTATTGTCTGGCCACCTCATGATCGACCCAAAGGGGGTCGTGATTCCTATCCCTACGGTGAGCTTCTCAAGGGCAGCAACACCGATTCCATGGAGGTTCGCTGTAATGTAGCCATGGCCTGGACCGGGCCATGCAAAGGCGCCATCGTGGTCTCCGGTAACCGACCCTCCGCTAGGACTCGTAAAAGTGGTGGTTCCTCCGACAAACGTGCCACCTCCCATGGTCTGGATTCCGCGGAGCTGGGTCATTCCAGCTGGGTTGTAATGAATGGCCGACGGATTGTCGGCTTGCGCCGCGAACGCATTACCCATCCCAGATGCCGCCGCACCCTGTCCGTACACTCGGGGAACTTGAGCGGATACGGGAGAAGCTAGGCAAGCTCCGAGGAAAATTAGACCGGCGCATGCAGCAAGAGGCCATGTCCATCCCCTAGTCGGCGTAAGCTTGCGTTGCCCCTTGCTGACTAATGCACGGTGAGTCGGATGAATCATGCTTGGTCTCATCATGCACCCTGGAACCACCGATCCATGGCCTCTTGCAGGGCACGAGAGTCGAATGGTTTGAGCAAGTAGGCTTGAGCTCCCATCTCGATGGCTTTGATGGCAAGCTGTTGGGAGCCCGATGCGGTAATCATGATGATCGGGAGCTGCTGATTTGTCTGCCGGATTCGACGCAGTACTTCCAACCCGTCGATCTGTCCGATTCCGATGTCGAGAATCATGCCATGAAATGCTTGCAAGCCAAGAGCGTCCAAGGCTTGCTGGCCGTCAGTAGCCGAGGAGGTTTGATACCCGCCCGCTCGGAGGCGATCGTGCAAGAGTTGTTGAATGTCGGCGTCGTCGTCCACGACAAGGATATGGCGATCAGTGAGCGGCACGCGGACGCGTGGTGCCATCTGGACGGAGTGGATCGGAATCGTAAAGGATAATTCAGCCCCACCGGACTCTAGGTTACGAGCCGCCACCTGCCCCCCTTGCAATTCAACCAGTGTCTTTACGATGGACAAACCGAGTCCAAGACCTTTCGGCGCGGTCCGTTGCCCCTGTGTAATGCGGAAGAAGGTATCAAAGATCTTGTCGAGGTGCTCCGGAGGAATACCGGGGCCGGTGTCTCGAACGAAGATGGTCGCCGTGCGTTCGTTCGGCAATTCACAGGCGACCGTGACGTGGCCGCCAGGAGGGGTGAACTTAATGGCATTGTGAACCAGGTTGACGACGGTTTGAATCAATCGATCTCGATCGGCCCACACGACGACGCTGGAGTCGGGAGGACAACATTCAAGTGTTTGCTGTTTTGCTTGCGCCAGCGGTTTCAGTTGTTCGATGACATCCGTAAGGCAAGCCTCCAGTTCCACATCGGCAGGGTGAACCTCTAATCGCCCCGTTTCGATGCGGGTCCGATCAAGGAGGTCTTCAATCATGCGGACGAGCCGATCGGAGTTGTCTGACATCCGCCCAAGATAGCGCTGCTGCTTCTCATTCAATGGACCAGTGAGGCCATCCAAGAGATTTTGGATAAACCCCTTAATCGAGGTGAGCGGTGTTCGCAGCTCATGGGACACATGGGAGAGAAATTGTGCGCGGAGGCGATCGGCCCGCTCCAGTGCTTCGGTCCGCTCTTTCACTTTCAGCTCAAGCCCTTCATTCCACTCTTCGATCTGTTGATACGCGGACGCATTATCGAGTGCGATCGATACTTGACTTGCCACCGTTTTCATCAGGTCCAAGTCGTCTTCGGTCACGCTTTGGTTGTGTGATCGATCGACGGTCAACATGCCCCATACGCGGCCCTTGGTCTTGATCGGAACGACGACCAAGGCTTTGGTTTGACTCAATTCCGCCAGGCGTTGATTGAGCGGATGGAGCTGCGCCCGAATCGTTGCAATGTCTTTCACTAACAGCGGCTCTCCTTGAAGCACCACGACTCCCTCCGGACTCTCACGATCTGTAATCGGCATCCGACAAGACCTGGCAAATGCTGCGACCTCAGGAGGGGCTCCGATCAGTTGAAGGTGTTGCACGGTGTGCTCAAAGGGATCAAAGATGGACACCATGGCACTGTTGTAATTGAGCTCGTGCGTGAGGGCCTCCAACACTTGATGCAGGAGGGCGTCTCGCTCAAACGTCGAGGTGAACGATAATCCTGCACGATGTAGGGCCGTGAGCTGGGCGACTTTGCGCCGGAGTTCGACACGCATTTGTTCCTGTTCGAGATAGGCTTCGCGAAGTTCTTCATGACGCGATTCAACGAACGCGATCTGTTCCTGAATCAAGGCCTCACGCCGTTCACTCTCTCGAAGCAGCCGACGGTTGACGGCGATGCCGACGGCGAGGATGGGACAGAGCCCGACCAACAGCACTTCACCGAGACTGACCGTTGGATTGATCACACCGACCCCTGCCATCAGACCGAGACCCAGCAGGCCTCCCCATACGAACCACGAGACATGCGATCGAGATCGAGTCGGAGACTCAACACGAGTCGCAGTGGTCGGAGGGATCGGCTGTTCGCTCGTGGTTTGAGCGAGCACGTCTTGACTGGGGAGCGTTGGTCGCACTTGTTCGAGGGGTGAAGTCGCACGCCAAAATCTGGACCGAGACCTGGCTTCTTCCTGCCATCGAATCGTCCACTGACACCATGGGTCATCGTTTCCGATGCACGACGTCTCAATCGTTTCTGCGTGTGACAGACCGTGAATACGGTCGGCCATCGCAGCCATAATCCCCTGAGCGGATTGACACACAAGACAGGCGCAGCGCCTTCGATAGGGACCGAATTGACGAAGCGTGCGCTCGGTAAACCGCATGGCGACTGAGGCAGTTTCTTTGGTCACTTCGAGCACGCGAAATTCGACGGAGCCTGAGGTGAACTTATTCCCAAAGTAGGGAAACATCGTATAAATCTGGGACAACGAAAACGGGCGCGTCAACGCCAACATGATCGGAGACACCTTCTCGGCTCCTGCCTTGAAGGCAAAGCGAGGGTCGCCGGAGATCCGCTCGCAAAACTCATACAGATAGCAGGTGAATTCATAGGAGTAGCTGTTCCATGGATTCCTCAGAAATTCAGGAGTCACGTGATAGACGGAATCTTTGATGCGATCGTTCAGCAGGCGACATAACTCGTCGACCGCATCTCTTCCGACGGCAGTCCCACGTTCCGATGTGACAAGTTTTTCGAGAAAGACGGTCACGGCTCGGATGCTGACCCCGCTGAGGTCTCGGATGGTCTGGCCCTGCTCGTCTAAGCCGAATGGACGAAACACCAGGGCGCCCTGCTCAAGAATGGTCCGACCCTTCGGCAGGAGTTCAATGCTCAGGGAAGACTTTGATTCGAGGACATCGAGTGCGCTGCTGATCACGACATCAACCCCTGAATCCGCCTCATTCCACGGAAAGCGCGAAGCGCGGTATAGAGCGTGGTCGGTCCTGATGACAGTTCGGATACGGCAGAGATCACGTACAAAAATAGCACGTACGTTCATCGAGTATATAGACGATACATACGTATTTCAATACGAAGCATGGCCCCCATGCATCAGAGGGGGACGTCCGTGCCAAAGCAGGGAGAGGAGATGAGGCAGGCGCGTGGTCGGAGAATGCGGCGTCGCTCTCTGGAGACCGGAACGAAAAGCGGCGCTACTGCTTCACGCTTCGTTTGAGCTTTTTTTCAACGCTGGCCACCTTACTCTGCAGACGGCCGGAATGACCTTTCCGGTAGTCGACTTTAATGGTGCAGGAGATACGATTACAGTCTTTTTTCATTCGCTTGTAGCATTGTTGGACCACGGCGAATACCTGCTCCCAATCGCCCTCCAAAACGGTTCCCATGGGATTCAATCGGTAGGAGACTCCACTTTTATCGATAATATCGAGGGAGCGGGCGACATACTTCCCGACACTTTCACCCTTCCCCAAGGGGGACATACTGAATTCCAGTAGAACCATCGGTACTCCTATTGTTTGTCTGTGAGCGGTTGTGTTGTTGCCGTGGATTGAGCTCGGTGATTGAGCCAGACCTTGGGATACTGGACTCGACCAAGGAATCGAAAACCGTCCAAAGCCTCCCGGAGAAGAGCCCGGCGCTTCTCCGCATCCGGTTCGTTCGCTTTCGCCTGTTCACGTAGCTGCCCGAGCCATTCCACAAAGTCGACAAATTCTCCGGTCAGGATGTGTTCGAGATCTTCTTTGATGAACCCGGAAAGAGCGGGAGCCATCCCACTTGTACTGATGGCGATACGCACGTGACCGACAGCCACCACTGCCGGCATGGTTACGCTGCTTGCCTCCGGATAGTCCACAGACCAGAGAAGCACTCCTTTCTCCCTGGATTTCACCAAGAGCATCTGCGCAAAGTCGCGATCGCCTCGCATCGTGTTGAGAATAAGAATCGTGTGCTCAAGGTCGGCATCGCGAAAAAAGCGCGCACGATGGATGACCTTACCCGAGGCCGCAAGATGACGCAGCGATTCATTCAGCGTCGGACTGATGACCGTGACGCGTGCTCCGGAATCAAGTAGCCGCTGAGATTTCTCTGACGCCTCCTCATCACCGCCGATAACGACGACAGGCCAACCTCTCACATCCAAGACGAGCGGAAAACCAGGATTGGCAATCATGCGTGGCACTCCAGTTTCTTCGGAAGGAAATAATATCAGAGAATGAGCCGTCTCATGCAAGAGGGATTTCAGGCAAGACCGACATGCCTCGTTTGATCATCGTCGGCATTCAGGATGTCGTGGGATTCGCACAATATGCGGGAAAGAGCGTGACGGTGCTTGAAAGAGTGGAAGACCGTTACGTCTCGGAAGGATCGGCATCCAACTCCATGTTCCAGTAGAGATAATCGCGCCAGCTTTCCGGCGTATTGCGAATGCCGATGGTGATCGTAATGACGGGGCTCCAGCGAGGCTTCATGGGCCGCTTCTTCAGCCTCATCCCAGCCTCTTCCGGCGTCCGCCCACTTTTACGATTATTGCAGCGCCAGCAGGCGGTTACGATATTCTCCCATGTCTTCTTCCCACCCTTCGCGATGGGGACAACATGATCGAAGGTGAGTTCTTCGGTCCGAAACTTCCGGTTACAATATTGGCAACAGTATCCGTCTCGCGTAAAAATATTGATCCGAGAAAACTTGACCGCGCGATGACTGTCCTTTAACTTGACGAGCTTCAGTAAGCGCATGACCGCTGGAAGCTTGATCGAGAGCGAAATCCCATGTATTTCACGGTCGTATACTTCCAGGACTTCGACTTTTCCCTGCCAGAGGAGCGCGATCGCTTTTTGCCAATGGACGACCCGCAGGGGTTCGTAGGTCGAGTTGAGCAGGAGGGTCATTTCCATGCAGGAACCTCATCCCCTATCGGCCTCCACGGCATCGGGCAGTGTTTCCGAGGGGTAGGACTACTACAGGCTACTGATTCTATGCCATAAGGTGGGGCTGAAATCAAGCAACGACGCCTTCTGGCGCCGCCCATCACACATGAAGGGAGCGATCACGATCATGAAGGATTTCCTTACAGTCGCCCGTACTCACGATATTCCTCCCGGCACAGGTCGGACGGTAGAGGTCGATGGGATTTGGATCGCCGTCTTCAACGTAGAGGGAGCTTTTTACGCGATCGATAACAGCTGCCCCCATGCGGGCGGGCCACTCGGAGAAGGGAAACTGTGCGAAGGTGTGGTCGAGTGTCCCTGGCATGGCTGGAAATTCAACGTGACCTCCGGAGAACGAATCGGAAATCCTCATTTCGCGGTAGCCTGTTGCGAGGTGCAGGTTCAAGGGAACGAGGTGCAGATCGCCATTCCCCCTTCTCTTCGAGAACCGGCTTAACGTAGCGATTGATCGGGTGAGATGCGTCCAGCGGGAGGGTCCTGATCTGGTGCTTTCGGAGTCACTCCATCCGCCGGCAATGACGCCGCATTGACCTTCTTGAGTTGAAGATGGGCATGCCAGATAAACTCTCGCTCAAACCACTGCCCCCTAACTCCCTGATCGCGAAGTTGAAGGCGGATTTCAAAAATATCACCTTCAACGTGTTTCACACGCCATTCTCCCAGACGGACCCCCTGCCCGCGCGCTTTCATCGTGCGGACATGATCCTCCATGGCCTGGGCGATCGTTGAATGGCCGATGGCGGGGTAGTTCTGTACCAAGGCTAAGGCTTCGGCTTCCTGCGGATCTCTTGAAGTGGGCGCAGATGGCAAGGTCGTCCACACGTAATAGAGCGCACCCAACAGGACCACACAGGCAACCGTGTAGTGGATCATGCGACTCGCAACGGGTCGAGTTTCGATGGTCTCGTGTACACCCATGAAGAGCGCGGATAAAGCCTTAAAAAATCAGCTCTCGCATCAGGATGAGCCTTGGCGCATCTTAGGAAGGCGCGGACGCCATGTCAATGTCGGTGCCGACCGCGACATGGAGCCTCAGCGGTGAAGCGCTTGTCTGAAGAAAAGCCGGTGTGCTACAAGTAGCCACAGGTATTTTCAGTGAACGGTCATCAATGAGTCAGCAGCATGAAATTCTTTTTATACGGCGATCTGCTCAACCCGACACAGCTTACCAGACGAGCACCAGAACATCGGTTCGCGCACCTGGCGACCTTGGCGGACCATGCCGTGCAGTTTTGCCGGTGGTCGTCGCAATGGCGATGTGGGCTGGCCAGTGTGGTGCATTCGGCCGGTGAGAAGACATGGGGGGCTGTGTTTGAATTGACGGATGAAGACGTCGCGATCATGGATCAGTTTGAACACGATGTCCCGCAGGGAGCGTACCGCCACCTTCAAGTGTCGGTCTCCACTGAGACCGGAGACAAAGAGCTGGTGACGACCTATGCGGCCAAACCGATCGGGACGTTTAAACCAAAAGATCACTACTTGGATTGGGTCGTTAAGGGTCTCAAACAATGGAAGTTTCCGGAAGACGTGATTCAACAATGGGAGTCGTATCGGCCACGATAACCGCATCGAGGGTGGATGTTTTAATCGTTTGTTATTGAGGAGACCATGCCAAAACCTAAATATCATATTCTTGTCTGCACAAATTCTCGTCCTCCTGGACACCCCAAGCCCTCATGCGGCTCGGCCGGTGCCGCACAGCTACTTATGGCTTTCAATATGGGCTTGATGCAACGGGCTGTTCCGCCTGGAGAAGTGTTGGTCAGCGCCACGGGATGCCTCGGGCCATGCGAGCAAGGTCCCACGGTTGTGGTGTATCCCGATAACACATGGTACGCGAAAGTGAGTGAGGCGGATGTGGCCACGATCCTTGATGAACATGTGGCAAAGGGAGCGCCGGCCGAAAAATTAAATCCTGATGCCGTATGGAAATAGCAACCGATACACACCGCCATTGAGGGCCAAGTGTGCCCGTCAACTGCGAAGGAACCTTCTCATCTCACCATGACTACACCGACGCATCAGGAACATAAAAGCCATGCACCTGAATCAATCGGGTGCATGGTCATCACCTGTAGCGATACCCGTACACCCGAAACCGACACCAGCGGTCAACTGATTCAGAAGCTGCTCAAAGAACAGGGCCATCGTGTCGTCAGTTATCTCGTCGTCAAAGATGAGCCAGGACAGATTCTCTTTCACATCTCCCTCGGCGCGACCAACGACACAATCCAGGCGATTATCGTCAACGGAGGAACCGGCGTTTCCCGGCGCGATTCCACGTTTGAAGCGGTCGACGGCCTCTTGGAGAAACGACTCAGCGGATTTGGCGAAATCTTTCGATTATTGACCTATCAGGAGATTGGGTCGGCTGCCATCATGAGTCGAGCGACGGCGGGTATTGTGAAGGGTCGTATCGTATTTTCTATTCCAGGCTCTGAAAACGCCGTCCGCCTGGCCATGCAGAAGCTCATTCTCCCCGAGCTTGGTCACCTGGTTGGAGAACTTGCCAAGTAAGCTGCACTATCTGTCGCGTTGAGTACTGAGACTTCTTGGTCAGTACTCATGCGTTGAAACCTCTCTCAATCTTGCGAGATCTTCGGCTCCGAATATCCCATCTCCTGGGAAATCTTCGACTGCGCATACCGTTTGTAGAACGATAACAGGTCGCGGACGGATACGACGCCCGTGATCTCGCCGTTCTTGGTCACGCCCAGATGACGCACGCCCAGATCCGCCATCATATCCTGTGCATCATCGACGGTCTGGCTTCCCTCGATGGTGCAGATCGGCGAGGTCATGATCTTTTCGACCGTCAGTTTCCCAAGCGGTTTGCCCGTTGCCACGGCTCGTCGTACGATATCTGTGTCCGTGATGATCCCCAGCATCTGCCGACCTTTCTTCACGAAGAGAGAGCCGACTCGAGCTTGGCGCATCGCCTTCGCCGCGCTGGAAATTGAGGTTCTATGACCGATTGATTTGGGACGTTTTGTTGTGATTTGCGACACGGTAGGCATTGGTTCCTCCTTTTAAGTTGAATGCATTCCGGTGAAGAACGCCGGCCACGCTCCGTCTTGTAGCTGTCAGCCTAGCACAGAATCGTATGTTGGCTCAAAAGTTGGTAGGAGGCATCGAGCTTAGGGTACGTTTGCCATGCGTACAGGCCGCGTCCTCAGTACTTCTGGGCTCAAAAATTCAGGGTGCCTTCCACGACCATCACACACTGCCCACCAACCTTGACGCTTTGTATCACATCATCTTCCGACTGGACCTGTACAAGAATGCGAGACGGGCGATCGATTTCATACCCCTGTTCGATCAGAATTTCCGTAGTCGGTCCCACTTCAACGACACCGTTGTGCACAAGATACGCCCCCAGCGCGCCGCCGGCGCTCCCAGTCGCGGGATCCTCCAAGATACCGATCTTTGGCGCAAACATTCTTGCGTGGACAGACGCAAAGGACTCCACCGTGACCGTGGTAAAGACCATGATGCCATTGGCGCCAAACCGTTCGCAGATCCTAATGATGGCCGAGGCATCGGGGATGATCGACCGCGCAGCTGTCAAGGTCCGAACCGGGACGATCAAGACCGGCAATCCGGTTGAGACGACTTGGATCGGCCATTTCGCGTCGGCAATGACGTGTTTCGGAATCCCCAGCGCCGTCGCGATGAGATAGATCTCGTCCCTAGCTGCAACCGGGTCCAGGAATTCCGGTTTGGGCTGAGCCATGACCACTCGCCCCACCTTCCCCTGCTCAGTATGGACTTCGATGGGGAAGAGGCCGATGTTGCATTCTTGCGTCACGTGCGTAATGCCGTCACCCACCAAGATCCGCTTGAGATGGGTGAGCACATAGAATGTCCCAATCACCGGGTGGCCGGCGAATGGAATTTCCTGGGTCGGGGTGAAGATGCGCAACCGTGCCACCGCAGCGGGGTCGGTCGGTGGAAAAACAAACACCGTTTCCGAAACATTCATCTCGCGCGCAATTCGTTGCAAGTGGTCGTCGGCCAGGCCCTCTGCATCAGGAAAGACGGCCACCGGATTGCCCCCGAACGGCTGCCCCGTGAAGACGTCGGCTTGATAGAACTTCAACGAACGTGGTTGGGTCATCGTGTTTTTGTGAGCCCTTTCATGCTCCCGCACCTCAAACGCTGGATCAGAATAATCTCCGACATCCTTTGACAGGTCGAAGCAACTTTGTCAAACTCGCCGCATGGATCGCATCGCTGAACAGGATATCGCGCATGCCCTCGGCGTCCTGGGTCTCACGCTTCCGTTCACGTCTGAGGACCTGGAACGGGCAAAACGCGTACAACTCTACAATTGGAACCCATCGCGGTATGCCGGTCTTACAAACAACCCGAGACAATACACTGAGCAGTTTCGGAAAGCCGAAGAAATGACTCGGACCGTCGAAGCCGCCTACGCCCTGATCTCAGCGGTCTGTGTTCCTGACGACACCTCACACTGATCCGCGTGTTCAGCATCACTCAACTTCATGGCTTGTGACACGTGACATTCCTTCGGTCCCTTGGGACTGTGCGACCGGCCACGTTACCAAACCTGATACCCCTTCCGGCGATCCTACCGGCTGCGTCTGTCTGGCATAGATTTGTGGCAACTGATTGGTCCCAAATTTTGAAATGTAGAGGAACACGTGCTCACGCGAGTTTACTCGCACAGCCCATGGGTGAAAATCACGCTTATAGAATTCTTCGCACAACTGCATCGCATCAAGACACGAAAGTGTGCTGGGATCGTTGAGCGTGTAATAATAGTCGAGTGGCAAATCGTACTCGTCCTGTTTATGGATCGTAATGCCGAACTTCTCGGGGTGACGCACCATCGGTGTGTGCCGGTACGCCACGAAATAGAAGAGTTCCAACGAATGAATCGCCGGCTGATGGTCCAGGACGAATTGTCTGGTTTCCATCGCCTCGTCAAGCGTTTCACCGGGAAATCCATAAAAGGCCATGACATGATTCCAGATTCCTGCCATGGAGGCCATGTGGAGATTCCGCTCGATGACGCTTTTCCGCGCGTGTTTATCCATCAGATTTAAGACCCGTTCATTGGCGGATTCCATCCCATAGTACAGCGTGCAACAGCCTGCCTGAGCGGCGAGATCCCATGTCCTCTGGTCTTGGAGCGTTTCTTCAAACCGAATCAGCGTCGTCCACTTAATGCCGACGTTCTGCTCGACGAGGAGCTGAGAGACCTTCTTGAAGAGCGCCGGAGGATAAGATTCATCGCTGAAGAGGAAATGTCGGCAGTGATACTTATCCCGTAATGTCGTGATCTGGTCCACCACCAGTTGGGCCGGCAGGCCACGGTATTGATCGAAATACCCCTGGCCATGGTCACAGAACGTACAACGCCCCCAGTAGCAGCCGCGCGTGGCGAGGTAGGGAATGATGAGCTCCGGAACAAAGTACCGGTCCAGCGGCATGCCCTCGAAATCCGGCAACGGTAGGGCGCTCGTCTTTTCGGTATAGACGTCCGGATTACGATGGAGACCGGATGTGTCGCGATAGAGCAAGTTGGGAACAGTGGGGAGAGGACGCTGCCCGTTCAAAGCTTCAATCAGCCACAGGAGCGCGTGCTCGCCCTCGTACAGGATGGCGGAATCAAAGACATCAGTAAAAAACCGTTCATGATTCAGGAGGTCTTCATGCAGTCTGGTAATGACATTGCCGCCGACGACAATGTGAATGTTCGGAAACGTTTCCTTGATCATCTTGGCAAAGGTCAATCCAGCCAACAGCTGCATCTGGGTGCCGATGGACAGGCCGACCACATCCGGCTTCTCTCGTGCGACCTCCGGCATGACGAGCTGATGACAGAGATCGCGATAGACATTCACCTGTTCATCTTCCAGGCAGGCGAAGACCTCTTTCGACACTCCTGGACGATAGCCGAGATTGCTTTCCATCGGATAAAACACGAGGGAGGCGGGAAAATACGCCGCCGAGATGTAGCTCATGGCTTCACGAAATGTATTAAGTGCACCCTCCAGCAAATCGGCATCATAGAATCGTTCGCCGCGCACAATCCGCTTGGCATCTTCGGCTCGTTCGGCAAGATCGAAGACATCGAGGTCAGAAGCCTGTTCAACGACCGTCTTGTGACTGAGCTCCCGTTCCGTGAGTGCGCTCGTCTTCTCCTTTTCCAGCAGCGATTTCAGCTGCATGCCGAGGCGGCCCTTGACCCAGATCAGGAATTCCATCCCGAAGAAGTGATCCCACATGCCGATATTGATGTCGCGCTGAATGACGGTGTGTCCGGCTTCACGCAAAACGGCGGTAAGCGAAGGCAAGGCAAGGTATGGGGCCGTCGGCACCCACTCAGGTGGAAATAGGAGCATGACCTTGGACTTCTTCCGGTCCTCTTTCTTGATCGGAGTCAGGCCGTCGATTTGGACGAGTCCGTTGCTGCTCATGGTCCTTCTTCGTAAAAAGTAAAAGGTGAAAAGTAAGAAGTTAGAATTTCTGTCTTTGGAGCCCTACCTATTACCTTTCATCGTTCACTTTAGTACTGTTCTCTACATCTTTCCGGCTAAGGTTGGGGTAACCCCTTGCGTTTTTACAGCCTGATACTGAAGTTCGGATAACTTTCCTAATCCAAATCTTGAAATATAGAGGAAGATATATTCTCGAATGTACAGTCGCAAGTCCCATCCGGGATGATGGTTTTGTTCAAATTGTTCGAACACGCGCTCTGCCTCTTCGATGCTCATCCCGTTCTTGACCGTATAATAATAGTCGAGCGCCAAATCCCATTCCGGATTCTTGTAGGCCGTTACGCCCCACTTGTCCGGATGTTTCGCCACCGGGTTGTGGCGTCCCAAGTCGAAGGTCCCGAACCCCAGTGAATGGACATGGTTCTTATTCTGCTCAAGAAACTGCACCGACTGCCAGGCCTCTTCCTTGGTCTCTCCCGGAAACCCAAAAAAACCCATGCAGTGGTTCCAGATGCCTGCCTCGGCCGTAAGTTTGAGATGCTTTGTCATCACCTCGGCAGTCGTGGCTTTGTCCATCAGCTGCAGCACCCGTTCAACTCCCGATTCATATCCGAAGTGGAGATAGCGGCACCCCGACTCCTTCGCATCTTGCCATACCTGTTCATCCAGCAAGCTCTTCTCAAACCGCATATGGGTCGTCCAATGGATGCCCATCCGGCTCTCGATCAATCCTCGCGTGAGCTTGCGAAATAATGCGGGCGGATACGACTCGTCGGTGAAGTGAAAGTGCCTAGTGCCGTACTTCTCGCGCAGGAAGTGAATATCGGCGAGAATATCCGGAATCTTTTTAGATCGGTACCCTGCCGTGTAGCCTTCTCCGTGATCGCAAAATTCGCAGCGGCCCCAGTAGCAGCCGCGCGTGGCGAGATAGGGCAAGATTCGTGTCGGCACAAAATACTTCTCCAACGGTAACCCGTCAAAGTCAGGAGGCGGGAGTGTCGCGAGATCTTCCGCATAGCTGGTGGCTGACGTATGGATGCCGGTCTCAGTCTTGTAAATCGTATTGGGCACATCGGCGAGACTCTGCTTTGCCCCCACCGCAGATACCAGCTGGACGAAGGCCGTCTCTCCTTCATAGACCACGGCACTATCGAAATATTGGAACAGCGGTGACTGGGGCAAGACATCGCGCAGCCGCGTCACCGTATTGCCGCCGATCGTGAGATGGATGTGGGGAAAGTGCTGCTTGATGAGGGCGCAGAACGTCATGGTGGAAAACATCTGCTGCTGGAGCACGATTGAGATACCGATCACATCCGGCTGCTCAACTTCAATCGCAGGCTTCACCAGATGATCGAACACGTCGTGGTAGATATTCACCTGACGATCGTTTACTGCGTCCTTCAACTCCGAAGAGACATAAACCTTGTACGATAGGTTCGTCTCCATCGGCGGCATGCAGATTCGTGCAGGGAAGTAGACGAGTGAGATGACCGACATCACTTCTCGAAACACTTGAAGGGACCATTCTAACTTATCGATATTATAAAATTCTTCTCCTCTAACCACGCGCTTCGCTTCCTCGGCATTCTGGATTAACTTCGCCATCCGTTGATGGGTCACATCGCATAGGGCGAGCTGCACATCCATCTCGGCGTCACTCAACTCCCGCTTCTGCGAAAGTTTGCGTAAACGGTCGAGCTGTTGTGGGACTTTTCGCAAGACCTTCCTCAAAAAGGCCTCGCTGAAATACCAATCCCACATTTCACAATTGATGTCTTTTTGAACAACCGTATGCCCGGCTTGGCGAAGGACGGCGGTGAGCGAGGGAAGCGAGAGGTAGGGTTCGGAGGGAAACCAATCGGGTGGAAAGATCAACATCACCTTCATCTTCCGACCACTGATCGTTTCGAACCGATGTCGATTGAGCTGTATCAACTCCTTGGAAGCCCGTTCGCCCTTCGAGTACTCGACTTTCATGGAAACCTAATCCCTTGTTGATCTGAATATGGAGTAACTTTAGTAGCCCAAGCACACGTTATTTCAAAGAATATGGTATTTTACGGGTCGCCAATATTGATATGCAAGGACGAGAGAATGGAAGGGAGCGCCTCTGATCAGAGCGACTTTGTCTGTGCTGAGCCACCAACGCTACCCCTCCCCCGCAAAGGATTTTAGGTCGAATCCATACTGCGAATCCATACTGATTGGTATCACCAAGTCTCAGGGACCAGATACGTAGAAAATTTTGGAATAAATGAGACGATGAATTGAGAACCAAGAAACTCGTATAAGTAAACGGATATATTGGCTCTTTGCCTGCACCGTTCAATCACGATAAAGTGCCTTGGAGAACCCATGAAATTGATCTCAGAATGTCGGTGGCTCCACGACACCTTTGCAGCCGTCAAAGATGAGTATGAGCTGCTCCTTCCGGCGGAGGAGTACCTTGAATCCCTTGCGAGACCAGATGCGTTCTGAGTTGGTGGTTATTGTCCCAACGTATCAAGAGGTCGATAACCTTTCTGAACTCACTCGGCGCGTATGCGACGCCGTGAACGAGGCGCGGATCACTACTGAAATCGTCGTCGTGGACGATAATTCTCGAGATGGGACGGAGCAACTCTGTAAGGACTTATCGGACCGCTATCCTCTGAGGCTGATCACGAGAGTTTCAGAACGAGGGCTATCGAGTGCGGTCATCCACGGGATTCGTGAATCGCAAAGCGAGTATGTGCTCGTGATGGACGCTGACCTCTCTCATCCTCCCGAAGACATTCCTCGATTCTTTCAGCACCTTCGAGAAGGCGCGGATTTTGTGGTGGGTTCACGATATGTGGCCGGCGGGAGCACTGACGCAACATGGAGCGTGTTTCGATGGTTGAATTCACAGATTGCTACCCTGCTGGCGCGAGGACTGACCGACATTAAGGACCCGATGGCGGGGTTTTTTGCATTCCCCCGGCGAATCCTCGACGCGGCCCCGCCGCTGATGCCGCTCGGGTATAAAATCGGACTCGAGATCCTCGTGAAGGGGAATTGTAGACACGTGGTTGAAATCCCCATCGCCTTTTCTGATCGAACGAGAGGCGAAAGCAAGTTGACCATTCGACAGCAGCTCTACTATCTACAACACCTCAAGAGGCTGTATCAGTTTCGTTTTCCATGGATTGCGGTCATGGGCCTATGGATGACCGGTTGAATCGTACATGATGCGAGAATGAATGGTATCCCTGTCCGTCCAACAGTCCCTAACGGTCGTCTTCCATTTGCTTCTTCGTGCTTCACGAATGATGTAACGGCCATGATTTTACAGTAGACTGACCACAACAGGTCCGGCGGGTTCTGATTTGCCTGAAAGGTTGGTGATCGATGCAGCGGTTCTTCCCTCTATTCCTTCTGGCTTTGATGTATGCGGCAGCCTTGAGTCCGCAGTCAGTTTCGGCCGCGGGCTCGATCGAAGAAGCGGAATTTGCGTATGATCGTGGCGAATATACGAAAGCGGCCCGCCTCTTCAGTCCCCTGGCGGAGCAAGGAGTGGCAGCGGCACAGTTCTATCTGGGTTTGATGCATGAACGAGGACAAGGTGTGCGACAGGACTACCCGACGGCAGTAGGGTGGTTTCAGAAAGCGGCGGCGCAGGGCTACGCTGGTCCGCAGAGCAACCTGGGCCTGATCTACGAAAGAGGACGAGGCGTCAGGAAAGACTTGGTTCGCGCCCTCATGTGGTATCACGTCGCCGGTGCCCTGTTAGACGGCGATGAGGGTACGGCAGCATTGAGACGCCGAGACTTTCTCATCTCAAAAATGACGGCTGCACAGATCGAGCAGGCGGAGAAAATGGCACAACGTTGTCAGCAATCCAAGTTTAAGGAATGCGACTAGACTCGGAGATATGCTGCGTCAGTACGACAGGTGCACGACAGAGAAAGATCCAAGTCATTGACCGGGAGGTGCCCATGCGTAAAGCGGCAATAGTTGTTTTCCTTATCGCAACGATGTTCGCGTCGTCCGCAGTTTACGCCTTTGATGTCTGTTCGTTGATATCGCCCACTGAGATGGCAGCGGCAATCGGAGAGGCCGTGTCTAGCTCGAGTCCAGGCAATCGTGGTGAAGAAGATGCTCCTGGCGTCAAGACTTGGGACTGCCAATACTGGAAGGGGGAAACACCCATTGCCGTCGTCACCGTTCAACAACTTCCATCGTCAGAAGCTGTACGACGCCATATCGAGGAGTTGAAACGCCAGGTAACGGAATTGGATAAGGACGTGTCGCCCATGCAACTACTCGAAGAAAGAATCTCCGGCGAACCCGCAATCATGACAATTGATGATGAAGCAGGAGTGACCTTTAACAGCGGCAAGCAGACTCGTTTTCTGAGCATTGCCGTGGGGCAAGAGCATCCCAACGTTGATAAGCTCAGGGCCTCGCTTAAACAACTTGCTGCTAAAGCCATGGCCAAGTTTTAGAGTTCAGGTAGCGGAAGAACGTTATTGATGGCCACGCACTTCTGTTCACCGGCAAGTTCGACGCCGTATTGTCCAACGCCGCGCTTCATCAGCAGGCCCTACCCACTACGACCTCCGCTTCCCAGGCGTGAACGGTGCTGCCATGCTGTATCTCACGGAAAAATTGCTGGCTGTGGTCTCGCTCTCCGATGTAGGGGCAGAATAACAATCGTTCTTGTCAGGAAGCTGTTGCCTCGGCGGGTTTCGACATCTCTTCACGAATCCGAAACGAAACCACGTACAATGAGGGCAGAAAGATCAGCGTGAGCATGGTTGCCACGGCAAGCCCCCCCATGATCGCCGCAGCCATGGGGCCCCAGAAGACGGTCGGGGCAATGGGCAACATCGCAAGAATAGCGGCCACGGCGGTTAGCATGATCGGCCGGAATCGCAATAGTGTCGCTTCGACCACGGCCATCCAATCTGAGCGACCCGCTTCCTTTTCGACTTGAATTTGATGCACCAGAATGACCGAGTTGCGCACGATCATGCCGACGAGCGCGATGACCCCCAGTAAGGCGACGAACCCCATTGGTTTCTGCACAATAAGCAACGCCAGAACAACACCGATGACGCCAAGCGGCGCGACGCTGAGAACAAGAAAAAGACGGCTAAAATTCTGCATTTGAATCATCAGCACTGTCATTATTAGACTGATTGTGATCGGAAAAACGGCGGCGACGGATGCCTGCGATTTCGTGCTCTCCTCCACGCTTCCGCCTACAGCTATTTTATACCCAGGAGAAAGCTGCTGTTGCAGAGACGACATCGGCGCACGTATCTGTTCCATGACCGTCGCCGGCATGACGCCGGGTTTAACGTCCGCTTGCACCGTCAGGGTGGGCACCCTGCCTCTGCGCCAGACCAGAGGAATGTCCTGCTCGTAATTGACGCTGGCCAGTTCCGTCAACGGTACCGTTTTCCCGTTGGGCAGAGGAATTTCCAGCACCCTTATCCTGTCCAATGACATCCGTTCCGCTTCATGGGCCCTGGCTACAACGTTGATCAGATAAATGTCGTCGCGCATTTGTGTGGCTGTTTCGCCGGACACTACGATGTTGAGCGCCTGTGCAACATCCGATGAAGTCAGTCCCAAAAGCTTCGCCTCATCCTGATGCACTTGAATTTTGAGTTTTTGGATCGGTTCCATCCAGTTGAAATTGATATTCTCCAACCCAGGGTTGGCTGCCATGACAGCCGCAACCTTATCGGCAATGTCTCGAACCGCGGCGGTTCCTTCTCCGCTGACTCGATACTGAATCGGCCACCCGACAGGAGGTCCCAATTCGAGCGGATAAATACGCCCAACGACTTCGGGAAATTGTTGCCGCAGGACGGTTTCGAGATATGTTCGCACGCGTTCGCGCGCGTCAAGATCACGCGTGACGATCACTGTTTCGGTGAAAAACTCGTTGTCCAGTTGAACGTCGAGTGGCAAATAAAACCGAACAGCACCGCGTCCGACATAGGAGCTCCAGTGGTCGACATCCTGATGATCGCGAAGGATCTCGTCTAGTCTTTGCGAAACCTTGTCGGTCGCGTAGATCGACGCATCCTGTCTGAGTCGTAAATCGACGATCAATTCAGGACGGTCGGAGGAGGGAAAAAATTGGTTGGGAACCAGTGGAAGCAGGCTCAACGAAAGACAGAATAGAACGCCAGTCACTGCAATCGTTGCCTTTGAATGGCGCATGCTATAGAGGAGAAGGTGATGGAACATACGATACAGACGCGAGTGTTCCGCATGCTTGTTTCCAACGTGTGTGGACAAAACCATCGTTCCAATCAAGGGCGAGAACAACACCGCAACAAACCACGAGGCCATGAGGGCGACTGCGACGACGGCAAAGAGCGAGAAGGTATATTCTCCGGCCCCGCTTTTGGCGAAACCGACCGGGACAAAGCCGATCATCGTCACAAGCGTTCCGGTCAACATCGGAAACGCCGTGGTGGTGTAGGCAAATGTCGCCGAACGCAGCATGTCCCAGCCATGTTCAAGTTTGGTGAGCATGCTCTCAATGGTGATCATTGCGTCATCAACCAGTAGTCCCAACGCAATGATCAGCGCACCAAGCGAGATACGCTGGAGATCGATGCCGAGCATATCCATCAGCACGAAGGTGATCGCCAGGACCAGTGGAATCGATAACGTCACCACCATGCCTGCCCGAACACCAAGACTGAAAAAACTGATCCCGAGAACGATAGCGATCGCTTCCCATAATGCCTTCATGAACTCGTGCACGGCCTTATGAACGACCTTGGGCTGATCGGCGACGAGATGTGTTTCAATGCCGATGGGTAACGCCGCCGTTATGCGCCGCATCGCTTCTTTAAGATTGTTATCGAGCGCTAGAATATCTCCGGATGATCGCATCGATATGGCGAGTCCGATCGCGTTTTTCCCATTCACGCGAAACATAGGTTGTGGAGGGTCGACATAGCCTCTGGACACGGTCGCGATATCACTCAACCGTAGCATCCTATTTCCGATGGCAAAATTGATGTTCAGGAAATCCTGTTCCGACAGGAGTTTTCCGGACACCTGCACCAGGACCCGTTCGTCTTTTGTCTGAATCACCCCTGATGGATTGACGGCGTTCTGTGCCTGGAGTGCTCTCATCAAGGCCATGCGATCGAGTTTCAGCTCGGCGAGGCGCTGCGTGGAAAACTCGATGTAAATCCGTTCGTCCTGCGTACCGATCGTTTCGACTTTAGATACATCGGGAACCTCCAATAAACGCGAACGAGCGTTCTCAACATAATCACGCAATTCGCGATGTGTAAATCCCTCGGTGGTGAAGGCGTAAATCACCCCGTATGTGTCGCCGAACTCATCATTGAAGAATGGCCCGATCGTTCCTTGCGGAAATGTCTGTCCGATATCGCCGACTTTCTTTCGCACCTGATACCAAATCTCTGGGATCTCTTCTTTGGGTGCGCTATCCAGTACCGTCACAAAGATCGTCGATTTTCCGGCGGTCGTGTAACTTTTTAGGTAATCGAGATGAGGGATCTCTTGCAGCTTCTTTTCAATGCGGTCGGTCACCTGCCGCATAGTCTCATCTTGCGTGGCTCCCGGCCAGAGAGTCTGCACAACCATGACCCTGATCGTGAACGGCGGATCTTCATTGCTCCCCAAGTGCAGGTACGCATAGGTACCCGCGATCAATATCACTGCCATGAAATAGATCATCAGTGGCTTGTGCCGGATGGCCCATTCGGAGAGGTTAGCGCCTTCCACTCTCGTCCTCCAGCAATCGGACCTTTTGCCCATCGTGGAGCAATTGCGCGCCGGCGACGACAATTCTATCCCCAGGCAGTAACCCGGAAGCCACCACGACCGTGCTTTGATTGTAACGAGCAACTGCTATTTCACGCTTATGAACAACGGAAGTCTGTGGGTCGATGACCCACACAGCAGGTTGTGTAGCCGCCATCATCAATGCGGAGAGCGGGACTTCAATCAGCGTGGCGGCCTGGAGTTTCAGCTTCCCCACAACGGTCGACCCCAAAAACATCCCAGCCGGAAGCGTATCGAGACTGACCTTTACTTGATACGTTCTTGTCGAAGGGTCTGCCTGAGGAGCTATTTCACGGACATGACCCATGGTCTTGATGTCCGGATTGTCGGCCAGCCACACGTCGACCTCCTGGTGAGCGGAAATCCCATCCCGAATAATTTGTGCCGGCATGTCGAACACGGCATCTCGGCCTTTCTGATGCGCCAACGAAAAAATCATTTGCCCCGCCTGAATAACCTCGCCAGGCTCCGCCCCTTTCGCGGTAATCACTCCGTCGGCATCAGCCTTGAGCTCGGCATAGCCGAGCTGAATCTCTGCCGAATCTAATTTCGCCCGCGTCGCGTCGACTTGAGCATGCGCGGTCTTCAGATGTTGTACCGCTTCTTCGTATTCCGCCTTTGACACGGCGCTCTGGCTCAGGAGATTGCCAAATCGGCTTTCCGCCGCTGCGGATTGATCAAGCACAGCGAGGGCTGCGGTATGATCGGCACGCGCAGCATTTCTAGCGTGTCGCTCCGTTGCCGCATCTAAGCGAGCGACGACCTGACCCGCCTTGACCACGTCGCCTACAGTCACCGCCCGTTCAATGAGTTTTCCTGATAACCGGAAGGCCAATTTAGTTTCGTCACGTGCATGCAATTGTCCGGTTAGCGCGATACGATCGCCAGACATATGCGCTTCGACAACCATGCTGCGTACAGGGCGCACCGCTTCTGGCTCAGGTGTCTTCTCGCACGCAACCAATGGTAAAATGAGCATGAGTCCCAACGAGCCACGCGAAAGATGTCTATTAAGAATCTTGTGTAAGAGATTAGCTATCACCATCATCCCTATCCGTTTTCTCTCTTCTGTCGAACAAGAATGTATTATCGGAGATGTGGTTCAGCCTACCTAGACGAGATCATCCACAAACTACGACCGGCGTGTTGGGCCAACGCTACGGAAAACTGTGCAGCCTGGTTACCCAAGTAGACGCGATCGAGACTAGGTTCGTCAAGCTCGCAAGACCACATGATCGGTGTCTGGCGGCTTTGCCCGGTGACCTGCTTTCCCTCGATCACTGGTCTCCTCTCCTTCGCCGAGGACGGCCCGAGTTAGCACCCATTGCATTTGAGCATCCCCGAGTTATACGGTAGACAGAGCCACAACAAAACCATCACGGGAGATGAAGTAGATGAAGACACATATATTGGTGGCCACGCTACTCTGCTGCACAACCCTTGCTTCGGCGAGCCAGTCTGAGGAAATCGGGAGTGTGGATACACAATTTAAATTGTTTGGACCGGATCATAAAATTGTGGTCGAAGCGTTTGACGACCCAAAGATCGAAGGCATCACCTGCCACCTGAGTCGATCACGAAAAGGCGGCTTCAAGGGGATGGTGGGATTGGCAGAGGAAACCTCCGATGCCTCGATTGCCTGTCGGCAAGTCGGTCCGATTCGCGTTGTGGGCGAGTTGAAAGAAGGAGAAAGGGTCTTCAGCGAGAGTCGATCCTTGATTTTTAAGAAACTCCAAGTGGTTCGCTTTTTCGACAAGAAACGCCAGACCTACATTTACCTGGTCTATAGTGATCGCGTGATCGAGGGCTCGCCACAAAATGCCATCTCAACCGTGCCGGTCCAAGCTTGGTCAAGTCCGTAAGGACGTAGAGCAATCCAACACCTTCCCATTTCTTCCAAGTGCCTGCGTGGGATAGGGTATCACCTACTGCTACTGTTGCTGGTCGTCTGAATTTGCTGACTGAGCGGTGGCCTGAGCATGACTGCTGTACCAACGCTCCGTCGGGCCATGCGACTCCAGCGTCACCGATACCGCCATGTCGAGACGGTTGTTGGCTTCACCTTCATAGTAGCCGCTGGTCGGCGCAATGTCCTGGTAATCCCGTCCGATGGCGACGGTGATATACCGTTCATCACAGCGTCGCTGGTGCGTGGGGTCATACCCAACCCACATCGGAAGTTTTTGCCCGGATGCCGGCAGCAGCACTTCAACCCAGGCGTGCATCTGTCCCTCGCCTGGGAGCAACCCGGACACATAACGAGCAGGCAAACCGATCAGGCGGCAGAGGGCCAGCATCACATGGGTATAATCCTGGCAGACCCCTGAGCCTAAGGCCATGGCCTCGGAAGCCGTTGTTCCCACGTGAGTTCGACCGGGTTCATATCGTAATGCCGCATGCACGTGGTGGAGAATGGCATCGGCCAGCTTACTCGGCGATCCTCCTCCGCCTCGTAGACGCTCACTGCGACGTACCAATCCCTCGGACCGGTCGACCAGATGGGTAAGTCGAGTGAACTCTGCAGAAGCCACCGTGCAATCGGTATCGAGAGGATCGGTGCCCTGGAGTGCCAATGACCCATCCGTGAGGTAGCCGGTTTGTGTTTCAACCCGCATGTCGACGGTGCAGGCGATTTCTTTTTCGACACCGCCATGGTCCATTTGCCATACAAGATTCCCGAATGCGTCGCTGTAATGTCGATAGTCGGCCGGCGGTTCCATATGCCACCGGACATCAAGACGCCGCTGGGTCCCGTAATGTTGATGGGGGGCCACCCGCATGATGGTCCTGACGTTGGTGACCGGCGCCTCATAGGTATACGTGAATTGGATGCGCGCTGAGAGCAAGGCTTTCACCTGGTGCACGGTGGCCTCGTGATGCTCTAACCGCAAGTGACGCCGTGGGCTCGAAATTCTCACATCATGTGTGTCTTGGGATCTGAAATAGGTGCGCGACACGGCCGTGGTAATTCGATCAAGTTGTCGCAACACCTCGGTTAGAAACGATTCCAGCCCAATGTCATGGATTTCTTCCACTGTCGCAAAGTCGAAATCAGCCGCCATCTGTCCGATCAGACGAGCCGGTTCGCGATCGATGAGTTGTGATGATCTATTCATCAGCCGCTCGACATGTTGACGAAGCCCCCTGGCGCAGAACCGAACCGACCGTGGGAAATATTGATTCAACAATAAGAACTCCACGATTTTTTCCGGCAGGACGACCGAGCGTGAAACTTTTCGGTAGGCTTCATAGGCGCTCGCCGACTTCAAGATGGCGACGCATTGATGGAGATCGGACAGTTCTGTCGATTCTTGGGACAGCTGCAGAAGGATCGGATGCACCAGCAGCCGCGTCGTATGGTTGGCTCGCTCGATATCCTTACCGAGGCGATAAAACGTCCAACCTTCATCGTGGAGCATCGTACTGGCCATAATGCCGTGAAGCGTGTAGCAAGTGTCTTGCAGCTCCGTCAGGACTCGATGAGGTGTGGCGGCGATGATCCCAGGGGTATAGGTTCTCCACGCCAAGTGCATCCGGTTGATATGGTGCCACACTTCGCTGGACAGCTGATCTTGAATGCCGCGAGCATTTTCCCTGGCGGCATTGATCAAATTGAAGAGTGCGTTGGGATTCGCAGGATCGAGGGTGAGGAACTGCAGCACCGCCATGGTCTCAAGAGGCTGACCACGCTCCTCGTACGACGAGAGCTGTCCGGTGCTCTCCAGATACCATCGCCAAATGGTGTCTTGATCCTGTGGGTTGGGGCTTTCGAGCAGCAATTGGTAGTGAACATTGAGCAACCGGGACGTGTACTCGGCTCGTTCCGTATAGCGGGCGATCCAAAAGCACGATTCAGCAGTTCGGCTCAGCATCGATCGTTAATCTTCTCCATACAGGACCCAGGTTCCCTTACTCCCGCCACCCTGCGAGGAATTGACGACGAGAGACCCTTCGCGTAACGCGACCCTCGTCAATCCTCCCAATGAAAGCGTGATTTCCTTCCCGGACAAGACGAACGGGCGCAAATCGATATGACGTCCGGCGAATTCGAATCCCCCGGCATGGTCATCGACGAGGCAGGGCGATCTGGACAACCCCACGATCGGCTGCGCAATGTAATTCCTGGGATTGCTGAGGATACGCCTGCGGAAGTCTTCTTGCTCCGCCTTGCTCGATGCGGGCCCCATCAACATGCCATACCCACCCGATTCATTCACGGCCTTCACTACAAGAGAGGGAAGATGATCGAGTACATACTTCCGATCTGCCTCGACACTGCAGAGATACGTTTGCACATTGGAGAGCACCGGAGCCTCGCTCAAGTAGAAGTCGATCATTCGTGGTACGAATGCATAGATCGCCTTATCGTCTGCCACACCGTTCCCGATGGCGTTGGCGAGGGCCACGTTTCCCGCATGGTAAGCTCGAATGAGTCCCGGCACTCCCAGCAAGGAATCGCGGTGAAACACTTCCGGGTCAAGAAACGCATCATCCACTCGTCGATAAATGACATCGACCTGCTGCAACCCCTGAGTCGTTTTCATATAGACCCGATCCGACTCGACGATCAGATCACGACCTTCTACGAGTTCGATGCCCATTTGAAGCGCCAGAAATGAATGTTCAAAATAAGCGGAGTTATTCACCCCCGGTGTCAGGAGGACCACCGTGGGATTCTCTCGAATCTCCGGCGCGAGATAGCGCAGGTTCTCCAGCAACTGATTCGGATAGTGATCGACTGGCCTGATCCGCATTTTTGCAAACAGGCTGGGAAAGACGCGCTTCATGATTACGCGACTTTCCAAGACGTACGACACACCCGAGGGAGTTCGCAGATTATCTTCCAGCACGAGGTAGGTGCCGTCTGTATGACGGACGAGATCACTGCCGGCGATATGGATATACAGACCGCGTGGAGGCCGGAAACCGACGAACTCACGCTGAAAGCCTGACGCGCCTTCTACCAGTTCGCGTGGGATAATCCCCTCGCGCACTATGCGCTGCTCACCATAGATATCCAGCAAGAATGCGTTGAGCGCTTGAATACGTTGTTTGAGGCCCTGCTCAATGTGTCGCCATTCGCTGTTGGGAATGATGCGAGGGAGAAGATCAAAGGGGAAGATCCGTTCGGTCTGCTGCACGTCTCCGTACACCGTGAATGTAATGCCCTGGTCTAAAAACGCTCTGGCGGCTTGCTCGTGGTACTGCGCAAGCTCACCGACCGAGAGCCCTTGAAGCTGTTCGTATAATTGTCGATAGTGGGGCCGAGGCCGATCCGCTGTCTCGAACATTTCATCGAAGTATTCGCCGATCTGATATCGCTGAAAGAGCTCTCGGATCTTGGTCGGTAAGAACTGCCGGTTCGAGTACGGACTCATCTGAGGAACCTAGTACGGTAGTAGAGACGCATCCTCATTGGTTGTGCTATCGCAAGCTATATTCTTCTCTTTTCATCGGCAATGCAAGGGACGGATCGTGACTCGATCTCAGTGTGATCCATTCGTGACCTGGCGGTGGGGCATGTCGAGGACGATCGAATACTGCTGACTAAATGGTTCCTCCGTTCGTGAGAGCGCTTGAACCACCTACCCGGCTATGGTAGTGATCACCCAGGACGTTCATCCATGGGGAGAGTCCAGAGGAGGAGGGTGCAATGGCCACATCTCGATCGGTTCAGCAAGCCAAAGCGAAGGTCAGTCAACGCACGGTCCGAGCAAAACGCATCGCCGTGAAAAAGGGGCAAGCACTTGCAAGAAAAGGGCGGCAAGCTGCTCAAGCCTCAGTTAAGCAAGCACGGAAGGTGACAAAGGCGGCGGAAAAACAGGTGAGCACCGGAAATACGACCGCGCATGCAAAGGCCCGCAATGCGGGGGCCGCCATCGGTAGAATCATAGGCCGAGCTCAGGGGTTGGGCAGGAAGTTGGTGAACAAGGCGAAGCAGAAATTGACGTAACTCGTGCGTGCTCAGGCTGACTGCATCCTTGTTACGCCTTCAGAGGGACCATGCGGACGCGTTGGGTCTAGATCTCCTCGGCTGCCTCTCACAGAGCCAAACCTGATTCGAACCCACGAAGTGGGTGGCTGGTATGGGTCAGTTCCAGTATGACTTCCAATGCGATATTCCGTCGTCATTACTTTGTTTGTCCTCCTAGTTCTCCTCTTCTTTTGGGGACGTCATCTCCACGCCTCGATCCATGTGAGCGATAAGGCCTACGATCTGTTGTTGTCGACCCTACTCTCCCACAGCGTGCCGGAAGTTTCAGTGGATTCCATTCAGCAAGGCGCTGTCCGCATTCTCGATGCCCGCACACGCCGGGAGTTTGAGGTAAGTCATATTCCTGGAGCAGTCTGGATAGGATACGAGGAATTCTCCCTGGACCGACTGGAGGGACTCGATAAACAAACACCCGTGGCGGTCTACTGTGCTGTAGGCTACCGCAGTGAACGGATTGCCGAACGACTCCGAGATTATGGATATACCAATGTGGTCAACGTCTATGGTGGGATTTTCGAATGGGTCAACACCAATCATCCTGTCGTGACTAGTCAAAGAGTCGAAACAGAAGACATCCATGCCTACTCATCGTTTTGGGGATTCTGGCTCAAACGAGGAACTCGTATCTACAAGTAGCACATCAGTGATTACTGAATCATGATCATCAATACGCACCCAAAATCTGTTTCTTCGACCAGACTGGTTTTCGTTTTCGACTCGGCTACCTGCTTCGTTGTGCTGGTACGTATTCACAGAATGATGGATGAATGAAATCGTTTGGGCTAGACTGACTCCTGCGTCATGGAAAAATCTGGAGGCATTCAAGAGTTGGAGAAGCCGAGCCCGACCGACGTGATCGGTCAACCCACGCCGTACGTGATCCCCTTGCCGGACCACACGACACCGGAGAACATGCCCAAGGAAGGACAGCCGAACGGCCTGGTGCAAGTTCTGAACGCCGGTGCAGTCTACTTTCTGGTCGCGCTTGGGGCAGGATGCGTGCTGGAGATCATTCGACTTCAAGTCGTAGGACTCCATCTCAGCGAACGCCTTGCGCACATGATGGAGATCCCCTCGCATCTGCTCGCCATGATGATCGCCGCGCGCTGGGTGATCGATCGATTCATACTGCCCCCTTTCCCCGGTATCCGCCTCGGCGTGGGGCTCGTCGCGCTCGGGTTTTGGCTTACCATGGAATGGATCCTGGTTCTTCCCCTCCACGGTCTTTCGCTCGAAGAATTCCTCGCAACTAAAAACCAGGTCCTCGGCACCTTGCCGATCCAAGCGCTTGGTGTCTTGACCGTCATGCCCTTTCTTATCGGATATCGATGGGAACGCTGAGTTTCCGCCATTGCCTCTGCGCACAATCTGAGCAATAATCTTCCGCATACAGCCGAGAGGCACGGTCATGCTGGAACTTGTTGTACGATCTCATCTCCTGTTGGTTCTTGGGTTCCCCTCAATCGCCATCGCGTTGGATAGTTCCGATCCGGAGTCAGCCATTCGTAGGATGATCCAAGCCAACGCAGAAAAAGACCTACCGACGCTCTCCCAACTGATGGCCCATGACCCCGATATCATCAGTTACGCGGTGGCCGGCCGGAAGTACATCGGGTGGGCCGAACTGGAACAAGGCATGCGGGATGAATTCGTCAACGCCAAGAAACTTGAGATTCCAATCAAGGAACTTAAGGTCTGGACAAAAGGAGATCTTGCCTGGTACGCGATGGAGCTGGATTACATCCGCTACATGCAAGAGGGGGCCGAGGTCAAACGTACCGTCCTTCCCATGCGAGAAACAGGTGTGCTCGAACGTCGCGAGGGCCGCTGGCAACTGTTGTCGTGGCACGAATCATTTCGGTCTGCTGACCTACGTGGTACCCAGAGTGCGCCGCTGATTGATTCTCCACAAACTCATGCCAACAAGCCACAATCCTCAGGTCAACTGGACGTGAGTGGTACGTGGGAGATCCTCGAAGTCGAGGATGACAAACGGTACCAGGCCACCCTTGATCGGAACGGCAATGGTCCCTACAGTCAGCACGGCGGGCGGTTCACAACCACTACGATGACTGGACGCCTGTGGGAGGGCACATGGCATCAAACCGGTAATGACCGAGAAGGAGGGTTTGAACTTCAGCTGTCAGAGGATGGCACAGAGGCGAAAGGGATCTGGTGGTACACGAGGGTCGGGAAGCAAAACAGTATTCCGCCACGGGAGCATGGCGGCACCTATCACTGGAAGAAACCAAGGCCCGCCTCCGACAAAGCCCGATGACAAGACACTCTGATTCGTCCTGCCTTCACCGGTAGGGCGTGGTCTCCCGCGACGCCGCTAGTTTTCCATCATCTCCAGTCTGGTATCGAATTCGTGTCCGCAGGCCGTACAGCGGATACAATCCGACTCGACCGCCATTTCGTCGACTCGAATCCCCATACCTCCACAATCCGGGCAACGGGCAAGATGGATCCGCTCATCCTGTACGGTTTCGTATTGCGTTCCCCGAAGACAATAGACCGGCATTCCATCGAGGAGCCACGGCTGCCCTTGTTTATCGACCACCGGAAGCACGAGATAATGGTGATTTACATACTTTTCAATCTCTTGCTGGCTCACAAAACCGTCTTTGATCAATTTGCCGCCACTTACCTCGTATAGACCCTTTCCCTTTACGATGACTTTTGTCGGACCCATAGGGCCTCCTTTTATGAAGGTGTCGTGGAATCTGGCAGCGTGCTCAAGACGAGAGCAGCCCGCTAGTCGTCACGTCGCATGGTGACTGGGTGCCGTCGGTGGCGCCAGCTTCTCACTCGAGGTGCCATCAGCCTCTGTTGGTCTGCGTCGACTCCGCATGCTCTTACACGACAAGATGTCCATACACACAAGAAGCAGCACCACGAAAACCAACAGCCCAATCAGGATCCCCCAATATTCAGATAACATAGGTCACACCCTCACGCATCATCCTGCGCGAGTCCTCTAGGAACCATCATGGATTTCATGCGTCCATGGAACCGGATCTCAGATGGAAACCGTTTCCCAACACTCGGACGCATTTCCCGGTAAGCCTGCGTCAACCAGGTGTTATTCGATGAAACAGATTGTGTCGTGATGAATGCAAACCCGACAGGCCCAGACCGTTGGAACTGTTTTCCTCGGAGGACCATGACACCACCTCCAGATGATGAGGAGGTAGAAGGAAGATAGTTGTACCCTACGCTTCAGCCGATAGGCAGGTCAAGAGGGAAGAATGTGTGGATGCCCCGGCTCTCATTCAATGGTCCTTGTCAGGAGGAGGAAGCCGCTGTCATAGTAAGCAGGGTGTCGTGATTGGTAAAGGATGCCTGCGTTGACATCAGCACCTCAGATTCCTAAGGCGCTTCTTCGTGCAGTAATGGTTTGTACGGCAGCACTTCTCTGTCTCTGCCTTTTGCCATGGAGCGTTCAGCATGCCGCTGCGCAGTCTGTCGAGATCATCCCCCACTGGAAAACGGGCGATAGCGTTGAGCTCATCGTGACACGGGTACGGGAGAAATCGCTCGATGGCCGGTCGACGCGTTCAGGAACAACCCACACACGTTTTTCCCTTGAGGTGCTCCGTGCAGATCCACAGGGCTATCTCGTGGGATGGACGGTTGGAGCGACCACCTTTGAGGTCCCGGCCCCATCTGAGTCTATTCTCCGCCAAGTCGTGGGACTCATGCAGGGCCTCCAGATCCAGCTCGAGATCGACCCTCATGGTGCCATCACCGGCGTGCGGAACTGGGAGGCCTTGCGTAATGAGATGCAGAAGAAGCTCGATGCGCTCTCGGCCAATGCAGCAGCTTTGCAGAGAGAGAATGCAGACCAGGCGCTGATGGGAAACCTACGGGCACAATGGGACGTCATGTTCTCGACGAAAGCACAAATTGAACGGGTCTGCACGCGAGATGCTCAAACCTATTTTCGGATCTTCGGAAGAACCTATACGCGAGGTCAGCACGATGAATACCAGAGCGTGCTCGACAATCCACTCGGTGGTGCTCCGCTTCCGGCTCACACGGACATTGTGCTGAAGTCGTTCGAGGATCGGTCCAGGCATGCGGTGCTGCACTGGAAGCAATCAGCTGATCGTGAGCAGACCGACCGGATCATGCGATCGATCGTCAAAGGGTTGGCGGCACAGAGAGGAAAACAGGTACCGGAGGAGAGACCCGTGAACACCGTATCCCTGGAGAACCAGGCCGAAGTCGAAGTTGATGTCGAGACCGGGTGGATCACCAAGCTCACCGAAACAAAATCGGTGGGGCTCGGTACGCGTCATCAGACGGATACCACAATCATGATCAGGGAGGTACGGTAATGTCGATAGCACACTATCATTGAGCTGTATGCACAACCGTTTTTCGAGAGCTCCTACTCAGAGGATCTCGAGACCCCTTGAGCAGTCGACAGGATCACGATACAGTACGTTGATCAGGTTGAGACTGTGAGTGAATCATACGAAAGGAGAGCGAAATGATGAAATCGATAAGAGGAGCCTCGAGTTTCGTTGTCGGCGTTGTACTATTGTCAACACTTGCCTTCGCCCAGGAGCTTCCTCCTCCGATGAAGCAACAAGTGACAGCAACCCAGAAGCACGTGAAGATGATCGGCATGGGAGAGTATCGGAAGCTCGTCGACGATCCTGGTTCGGCGTTGATCATCGATGTACGCGAGCCTCAGGAGTTTGCGGCCGGTCACGTGCCGGGAGCGATCAACATTCCTCGTGGCCTCATCGATTCCCAAATCTGGAATCTCGTCGGCGCTCCCGAGAAGGCTGACATGGAGCGGCCGATTATTCTGCAATGCCAAAGCGGGAAGCGTGCCACGCTTGCGGCACAGACCCTGGGAGAACTGGGATTCACGCAGACGACCGTCGTGATCATGAATCTCAATGATTGGCAACAGACCGGCCATCCCTTCGTGAAGTAGTCGGTGAGCCTGGAACCGCAATCTTCACTTCACGATTGAATTCAGCAGTGTGAAACGAGCGAGTATGTCTACTGCGACACCAGATACGGAACTCTCTTTGAGTCTGCAGAACCAACGGGTCGTCATCTCGCCATGGGGTGCATCGTTACGGCGGTATTTCGTGATCGATGATCGTGGACGGGAAATCGATATTGTCTGGGGGTATTCCGGTGGAAGCCGGAAACGGGGCGGTCAAGGTGATGTCCTCATCCCCTTTCCTGGGCGTGTCGCCGACGGTCGCTATTCCTTTGATGGACAACCGTTCCAGCTGGACTGCAACGATAAAGAGGGTCCCAATGCCATTCACGGATTTGTTCGTAGTCTGCCTTGGCAGGTGCGGGGTGCGCAAGCTAACAGTGTGACGTGCGAAGTCCGTCTGGATGCCGAGACCTATGCGGTTCGCGGCTACCCGTTTTCGTTGGACATCGCCGTGACCTATGAACTCGACACCTCAGGCTTGAGCTGTGGCTTTGTGGTGAAGAATGTCGGAGATCGCGCCGCGCCGGTGGGAGTCGGATTCCATCCCTATTTCACCGTTGGGACGTCTGTGATCGATGACGCGGAGGTGCGGATTCCGGCCACCGGGTACCTCGAATTCAACGAGCAACTCGCTCCCACCGGAACGATTCTGGATGTCGAGGACACGAGCTGGGACTATCGCCGATTTCGCAAGATCGAGAGGCAACGTTTCAACCATTGCTACGTGAATCTCGAACGCGATGCAGACGGTTCGGCGACGGTGACCTTGCGTCATGGTCCAAGCAACCACGGAATCGATATTGTGATGGATTCGTCATTTTCTGCCGTCGTCCTGTACACTGGTGATGCCATTTCAGATGCGCCGCGAGCTGCACTGGCTATCGAACCGATGACCTGTGCATCCGATGCGTTCAACCATCCGGAATGGGGCCTGAAACGGCTCGAACCAAGCGAGACATGTTCAGGGCGCTATCTGATACGCCCTCGACTGATGTCGTGAGATGGGCAGACGAAAGACAAGGCGGTCCGATGCGAGCAGGAGCGGAACAGACTCTCGATCAGGCTGCTTTTCGAAGGGGCAGCTGTTTAGCAGCGATCAGATTACGGCAGAGCTGGCTGAGTTTGAACTGCACCTCGTCAAAAGACTCCCCTTGTGCCGCGTGTTCAGGATAACCCAGCAGATGCCCCTGCCACTTGCCTTGATCCTGTGACAGAACATATTGTGGTACATCAAAGTCACGCATGCTCCGTCTGGGCCGTTCGACGCGGGACATTTCTCGCGGTGTTCTCGCCACTTCTCGGCCATGCCGCTCAATCTGGAATTGTAGTTCCTCGAAGGAGGCGGCTTGTATTTCTCGATCGGGAGCGCCTTCCGGATAAGCGCGCCACTTACCCTGATCCGGCCAATAGACCCAATTTGGTCCATTCATAACGTACGTCCTCCATTTGGGTGAGCATAGCGAAGCCGTCAAGATCTGACCAGCACTTTCACTTTTTTAGCCGATGAACGATAGAGGTCACAATGCCCGAGACACCGAGGCGTTTTCATTTGGCCAGGTCCAGGTCAACCAATTGTCCTTCCGGGTGGCCATGGCTGGGGCAGGAGAACGACTGGTCCTCTGTCTCCATGGGTTTCCGGAATCGGCCATCTCGTGGCGGCATCAGATGCAGCCATTCGCGCAAGCCGGATATCGAGCCTGGGCCCCTGACCTGCGGGGATATGGTGGGACGGCCCGCTCCTCAGAGATCGATGCCTATTCCATCGAATCATTGATCAACGACGTCAGCGGATTGCTCGATGCTGCGCATGCGCAACGAGCTATTCTGGTGGGCCACGACTGGGGCGGGATCATCGCCTGGTACTATGCGATGCGCCACCCCAACCGAGTCGACGCCCTTGTAATCATGAATGCACCCCACCCCGCCTGCTTCGAACGAGAGGTTCGGCGTTGGCGGCAGTTGCACCGCTCTTGGTACATGGGAGTGTTTCAAATACCATGGCTTCCAGAGGCAGCTTTGTCGGTTGGTAATGGCTACATCATCGGGCGGATTTTTGAGCGTATGGCAATGGATCGTCGATCTCTGCCGGACGAAATCGTGGACCTGTATCGGCAACAGGCCTGTGAGCCTGGCGCCCTGACAGCCATGATCAATTACTACCGAGCCGCCTTCCGTGGTGGAGGGGCGTGGCGTCAACGCAGCCTAGGATACCAGACAATGACAATCCCCACCCTCGTGATCTGGGGACTCCAAGACCAGGCGCTAGGTGCTCACAATCTCGATGGTCTGAGTGAATGGGTGACCGATTTGACGGTCATCACGATGGCCGACGCCGGACACTTTGTCCATGAAGACCAACCAGAACAGGTGACACGTCATCTTCTAACCTGGCTTCGAGATAAATTCGGTGCCCACTAGCCAGCTCCAGCACTTACTGAAAGATCGCCACGCCCAGGACGCTACCAACACGACGGACCGCTTAAGAAGCCGGCTGGCGAGTTGATCTGTTGGAGGTTTTCGATCGCAGCCCGTTCGTTAGAGCTGTTTCTGCATGGCAATGCCGGACGGTGCAGTTCCGGTCGGAAACGGATTTCCCAGGAGCACCGGCAAGGGGACCAGGGTGCCGGTTCCGGAGACCACCGTGTAGGCCGATACCCCTCCTCCTCGATTCGCCACGTACAAGAACTGTCCATCCTGCGAGATCGTAATAGCTGAGGGACTTGTCCCTGCCGGGATGGGATTCGATGAACTTCCCGAGGAAGGCACGAGTGTGAGCAGCCCACTACTCCCAATCGTCAAGGCCGACACGGTTCCTTCGTCGTTTGCCGTGTAGAGCACCCGCCCATCCGGAGCCACGGCGATTCCTATCGGCCCGTTTCCCCCGACGGGCAAGGGATTCGTTGCAGATCCGACCGGGGGCACAAGCGTGAGTAGTCCGCTGGTCTCGACCCGAAAGACGGTGACGTTATTCGATGCGCGATTGGCGACATAGAGAAACTGTCCGGTCGAGGAGAGTGCGAGTGCGCTCGGTGCGTTGCCACCGACCGCGACCGGATTCCTGAGCGACCCTGTCGGCGGAACCAGCTTCAACAATCCACTCGTTTCGATCTGAAAGACCGACAGGGTATTGTCGGCACTATTGGCCACGTAGAGAAACTGATCTTTCGAAGAACCAATGAGCGAGACAGGGGCTGAGCCTCCGGCCGCAACCGGATTGGGCATTCCCGTTTCAGGCGGGACTACCGTCAGGAGGCCGGTGGACCCGATCGTGAAGGCCGTCACACTGTCGGAACCTCGATTGGCGACGTAGAGGAACTCCGTATCGCTTGAAACGGCAACGGCACTTGGAGCGGTCCCGACTGAGGCTGGATTCGGACTGGTGGCCGTTCCGGAAACCAGCAGTAACCCGCCATCGGTGCCGATCCGAAATGATGTCACTTTGTTCGTCTGACTGTTGGTGGCGAACGCAAAAAAGCCATTCGGTGATACGGCGATGGTCGATGGGGTCGACACGTTGACAAACGGTGATCCGGCTATGGCCGAGAGTCCGCCCGTTGTTCCATTGACAGCATAACCAGAGATGTTGTCGGATCCGCTATTGCTGACGTACACGGTCGCCGTGGTCGACGGTGCACCTCCGATTGGGGTACCCCCTGCTCCACCCAATCCGCCTCCCCCGCTGCCATCACCGCAGCCGGGTAGGAGACACACAAATGGCATGAGGCAGGCAAGGCGCAATCGATGAGCGAATGACAGACGACGCATTCATCCTTCTGGACAAGGTTTTCTGACTTATACCATTCTAAGGCGGCAGGGACAACGGAGCCGCAATAGATATTTTCGAGATGTGAACCTTCGCAAATCACGGTCATAGAGGAATCGATAGAGCAACGATCTGCACAAACACAATGCGTTAATTTATTAGACTCAGATCCCTTCAAGCTGGCACACTACCGACACATCGAGACGGAGCAGACTCAGTGTCGCACCCTTCACTCACCATCTTGGGGTCAGGCTATACGGCTAGGTTTCTTCTACCGCTTGCTGCGCGTCGGTACAGGCAGGTCTATGCCACCAGTCGAGACCCTGAGAGGCACCTCGATCATCTGAAGACCGAGCAACAGATTCGATTTGACCTTGCACTACCGGACACCTGGGCATCGATTCCGACGGCGACCGACGTGTTGTGGTGTTTCCCTGCGATACCGATGGAGTCGGTGCGGCAGTTTGCTGATCGTGCGTTACTGGGTGCCCGTCGCTTGGTTGTTCTCGGTAGTACCTCGGCCTACGATCATGAAACCTCACCAACCTACCCTCCACCCTGGATAGATGAATCGACACCGATCGATCTGACCATACCTCGTGTACAGGGTGAGGAACTCTTACGAACCACCTATGGTGCCATCGTCTTGCGCGTGGCGGGGATTTACGGCCCAGGCAGAAATCCCATCGAATGGATTAAGACAGGACGGGTTCGGCGCTCGCGGAAATATGTGAACCTCATTCACGTCGAAGACCTGAGCACGATCTGTCTTGCCGCGCTGAGGCATGGCCGGCCAGGCGAAGTCTATAACGTCAGCGATGGAATCCCGCGAACGTGGAACGAGATCTGTGAAGGGATCACACAACGCTGGACCATCGAGTCCACGGTCTTAGATGGACCTGCGCCAAGAGGAAAACGCCTCTCGAATACAAAAATGTCTGCGTTATTGGAGTCGGATCAGAGTGGTTTGATTCACACGGATGTGTTTGAGGCGCTTGAGCTGGTACGGAAACATTCGGTCAACGAAGCAGGGCCATCACGGTAAGACAGACCAGCAGATTGTTCATCGCATGGGCGATCATACCGGGAATGAGACTCCCGGTCCGTTCATAGATCCAGGCCCACAGAAACCCGCTCCAAAATACGCTCAACAATCCGATGACGCTGTAGCCGTGTGCGAGGGCGAAGATACTGGTGCTGATGATCGCGGCTGGGAAGAACGAGAGACGCCGACGTAGCATGGCGTACAGCAGACCGCGAAAGGCGATTTCCTCAAAGATGGGCGCAAAGACCACATATTCCAACAGGCTGACCGTAAGCTTGGACGACGAGGCCCACACGAGGTTCGGATCGAACCATTCGGTCCAGTGATTGGTCAGCTGCAAGACCTCCGCAACTCGACCAAGGAACCATTCCCCCCAGAGTCCGGCTGCGACGACGGCGACGATGATGCAGACTACTTGTCCGGCATGAACGTTCTTGATCCGGAATCCAAACCCGCTGGAGAAGTTCAGGCCCGTAGGCTTGAGTAAGTGGACATAGGCAAGAATGAGCAGCGGGACGTTGGCCAAGGGAATGACGAAGGCGCCGACCACTGATTGTTCTATGGACGGAATCGACAGAAACGCCAAGGTCGTGACCGCACCTAAGGCACCGCCGCGAAGGATGACTGCCAGGGCAATCTGCCCGGACCAGGGTGGCGGAACACCTGGTCCATGGATGCGCAAGATGTCCACGCGCTGCCCACGCAAACGAAGAATGCCCAGCAACATGGCCGATCCAATCAGTAGACAGATCACTTCACTCATGATCAAGGGACGAATGCCCTGTTGGATGTGATCGGCCCGGTCTGCGCGCTGTTGCTCAAGGCTCGTGAGTAACGCGAGGTTCCCTCCACGGCCGGCTAATCGCGCGGACAGCTGATTGTAGAACCATCCACCGGGCAACACCTCTGCCAAGGCGGATTGGAGTTCAGACTCTCGTTCTCGACTCAGCGGTTGAGAACCATACGCGGCAACAATCAATTGTTCATAGAGAGTTGGAGACGTACCACGATCTTGCCATCCCCTTGCTTCGACCAGTGCCTCTTCGACGCGTCCTGATTCACCCAGTAAGATCGCGAATCGCAGTTTCGAAAGTGGCTCATTCGTGGCTACAGCCAATTCACGATACCATTGAGTCCCTTGATTCAAAGCCTCCTCTTTCCCACCCATCGTCCACTCAGCGAGCCATTGCTGCCATTCCGGCGATCGGCCAAGTCCCTCTTGGGCCGCCATCATGCGGCTCACCATCAAGTCTAACCCACGATCCGGCTCTTCGAAGCGATCGAGCTTGGGAACTGTGATCGAGAACCACAGAATGCTCCCCAATGCGGTGAGAAGCACGCAGGCACAGACCGCACTCACAAACTGCGACCATGGAGAATCAAAGGGTGAAACGGGAGGCGGCGCCACTGCCGAGCGATCGACCTGCGGGAGAGGTTGCAATGGTCCGATCGATAACGTCTGTTCGCTCATAGGAGGCCGACTATACCATGGGTGTACCGTCCTCTAAATCCCCTCGAAGTGGCTACTGCCCACTGAAGGCGCGGCGATCTCGCATAGCCTTGTTGAATCAAGTTGGCTATACTAACCGCGCGACATTTCAGGAACCTTTTATGATGGAAGAATTGTGTATCCCTCGACGGCTGCTGTTGGGCCCCGGGCCCAGCACGGTGCATCCTCGTGTCTTGCAAGCCATGGCTACTCCGTTGATCGGACACCTGGATCCGGTCTTCCTCCACGTGATGGACGATCTGCAAGTTCGCCTACGCCGCATCTTTGCGACCACCAATCCGTTCACGATCGCTGTCTCCGGAACCGGATCCGCGGGGATGGAAGCGGCTGTGGTAAATGTTGTCGAGCCAGGCGATACGGTGCTGGTGGGTGTCAACGGCGTGTTCGGGACTCGGCTCGCTGCGGTCGTCGAGCGCTGCGGAGGAAACGCCGTACGACTCGAAGTACCCTGGGGGCAGATCATTGAGCCTGAAACAATAGCTCAACAGCTTCAACGATCGAGTCCTGTGAAGGCCGTGGCACTCGTCCATGCTGAAACCTCTACGGGCGCATGGCAACCTCTTGAATCGATCAGCGCATTGTGTCGCGCACACGACGCCTTGCTGATCGTCGATGCGGTGACCTCTCTCGGAGGCCTTCCTGTCGAAGTTGATCGATGGGGCATCGACATCTGTTATAGCGCCACACAAAAGTGTCTCAGTTGTCCACCAGGCCTCGCTCCCTTGACCCTAAACGAACGCGCGCTTTCCGCGATGAAGCGTCGTCGAGTGCCATGTCACAGCTGGTATTTGGACTTGTCTCTTATCGCCGACTACTGGACAGAACACAATCGGGCCTATCACCACACCGCGCCCATATCGATGCTGTATGCCCTCCGAGAAGCGTTACGGCTGATTGAGAGCGAAGGGCTCCCTGCCCGCTTTGCCCGCCATCACCTCAACAGCCGGGCCCTGATGGCGGGACTTGTCGCGCTTGGTCTGGAGCCATTGCCTCCCGTCGACTATCGCCTTCCTACGTTGCTATGCGTGACCGTTCCTCCATCGATCGACGAAGCCGCCGTGAGACGGCAATTATTGGAACAATTCGGCATTGAGATCGGTGGCGGGCTGGGCACGCTCAAGGGCAAGGTGTGGCGGATCGGACTGATGGGAGAATCGTCGACGGAAGCCAATGTGCTGACTCTCTTGAATGCGCTCGAAGAGATCGGAATTCCAGGCGGATGGGTGTCGACTCCCGGATGTTCTCTGCAAGCGGCGGCTCACACATACAGCGTAGGACGGTGACTTGTGACGATTGCGATTTCTTATGCACGCCTCATCGATGGAACCGGATCGGTCCATGAGCAGGCAACGATTCTTGTCCGGGGCTCAAAAATCTCCGCGGTCGGTCCGAGCAGAACGCTGAAAGTTCCAAAGGGGGCCGTGCGTATTAACGGGCGCGGACTTACGATCATCCCCGGCCTGATCGACTGTCACGTTCACCTCTGTTTGGGAGGAGAAGCGGATGTCGTCGGCGCGTTGGATTCGGAACAACCTTCGTTCACCTTACTCAAATCGACCAGCCACGCCAAAGCGACATTGGACGCAGGCTTCACCACGGTGCGAGACGTGGGATCGCGTGACCATTCGATCTTTGCGCTTCAGCACGCTATTCATTCGGGCCTTGTGCCTGGGCCACGGATCATCGGGGCAGGACTCGCCATCTGCATGATCGATGGGCACGCGCGGTTCATCGGTCGAGAAGTGGAAGGGACCGAACAAGTTCGCAAAGCCGTGCTGGACCAGATTGCCGCTGGGGCAGGCGTCATCAAAGTCATCGCCTCCGGCGGGGTCCTCACACCGGGCACGTCTCCGGACGCGGCGCAAATGACGATGGAGGAATTGTCTGCGGCCGTCGATGCGGCTCGCCAAGCCGACAAAAAGGTCGCGGCCCATGCGCACGGCGCCTCCGGCATGAGGAATGCGATTCTAGCCGGTGTCCGTTCGATCGAGCACGCGACGTTGTTGGATGAGGAGGCCGGTGCGCTCATGAAACGCTACGGTGTATACATGGTCCCTACTCTTTCCGCCTTGGCCACCACGGCAGCCTGCCGACCGAGTTGTGGCATTCCGGAGAGTGCCTTGGCGAAAGCGAAGGCCATGACCAAGCGGCATACAGCCAGTTTCAAATATGCGCATCAGAGCGGGATCTCGATTGCAATGGGGACCGATGCCGGCACACCGTTTAATTATCATGGAGACAATGCGCAGGAGCTCGAACGCATGGTCGCCTTGGGGATGACGCCGATGGAGGCCATCATCGCCTCCACAGCGACGGCAGCGCGATTGATCGGAATCCAGGATACGATTGGAACCCTCACGAGAGGGAAAGAGGCTGATCTTGTGGTCCTGCGAGGTAACCCGCTTCAACGAATCGACCTGCTACGAAATCGTGACAAGATTCTTGGAGTGATGCGTGGAGGGCGATTCGTGTCCGGCCCGCTTTCCCACGCCTAACGCCTCTCATAGAAAAGCTCCAGAGCCGACGCCACGCCTTGTACGCGCCCTGTCTCAAAGCTCTCTTTGAGCCGAGACCCGAGCGATCGAATTTCGCGTTCATCACCCCGCTTTGCAACTCCCTGGGATACCAGCATGTCCGTGGCCACTTCGACCAGGCGCTGCTGCCGCCTATCCATGTCGTCAGTCACCAAATCTCCCATGATTTCCCTGGCTCGTGCATGAACGACCGGTTCAAAGAATGAATCGTATCCCTGAGCCAGAATGGTCCGTTCACGAATCATCATGAGTTCATCCTTCACACGTGCGACATTCTGCATCAAGATTGCAAAGATTTCTTTTCGCCCTTCATCGAACAGTTTCTGTTCGATCTCGTTCAGAATGAGGTCTGGATCGACCGAGGTCGCACGTGGTTCATCTCCCCAGGATAGTCGGTCGTAGCTCCTGCGCTTCTCCGGGTCGCCGATGATCTCATAGGCGACATTGATCTCTCTGATGCGAGCTTCCGATTCTGTCTTCTCAGGATTACGATCTGGATGGTGCTCAAAGACCAGCTTGCGATAGGCTTTTTTGATGTCTTCGTCCGAAGCGTCGCGGGAGACCCCGAGCATTTGATAGTAATTCATCCGCGCCATGCGAAGGACTATAGCACGGAGGTTCAGCCGCTTCACCTTGACTGTGGCCGAGATCCTCCGTAGCCTTGGCGACTCCCGCGTGAGAGTTTTCTAGCCGACTCGAGCAATTCGTATCCACGTAGGATGATCGTATGAATGGTTCCTCATGGTCCTCCGGTGTCACCCGGTATCAGTGGTTGGTTCTTTTTGTGGCTTGGCTGGGCTGGGTCTTCGATGCGATGGATGCGACGATCTACGCCATAGTGTTGCATCCGGCCTTGCACGATCTGCTGCACACAGCGAGTGGCCCACCGACTACTGAGCAGATCGGTTGGTATGGCGGCATTATTTTCTCCATCTTTTTGATCGGCTGGGCGATCGGCGGTATTTCATTCGGGATCATGGCCGATCGATTCGGCCGCACGAAAGTTCTCATCGCCACGATCATCATCTATGCCGTCTTTACCGGAGCCGCTGCCTTGGCGGAAACCTGGTGGCACCTGGCCATCGCTAGATTTCTCACCGCACTCGGCATCGGTGGCGAGTGGGCGGCCGGTGCCGCCATCGTGGCCGAGACCTGGCCGGAAGAGAAGCGCGCCAAAGCGGCAGGCATTCTTCAATCGGCCTGGGCGGTCGGATTTTTTCTCGCAGCCGCGATCAATCTGACTCTCAAAGAATCGTATGGTTGGCGAGGCCTGTTTCTGATTGGGGTCCTTCCCGCGTTTGTGGCGCTGCTGGTCCGTTGGTGGGTCAAGGAACCGGACCGCTGGACGCATGAGCATGAGAAACAGGCCATCCCGATCACCGCCATCTTTCATGGTGATTTGCAGCGCGCTACGTTGGTTGGTTCGGCATTGGCCTTTGTGGCGGTCTTCGGACTGTGGGGCTCAACGAACTGGGCCCCGACCCTGATCCGTGAATTGCCTGACTTGAAAGGCCAAGATCCTGCCCTGCTCACGAAATATGTCAGTTATGCCATTATGGCCTTGAACGCGGGAGCCATCTTTGGCTATCTGGGTTTTGGTCCATTGGCTGACCGATTCGGACGGAGGCCGGTGTTCGCCTTCATGTGCTTGGGGAGTTTCATCATGTTGCCGGTCACCTATCTGGTCCCGACGAGTTACGCCGGTGTCTTGATGCTGTTACCGATCTTAGGATTCTTTAATAATGGAATCTTCAGTGGCTTTCCAATCTACCTGCCGGAGCTGTATCCAACGAGGCTACGAGCCACTGGGGCAGGATTTTGTTTCAACGCCGGCCGTGTCCTGGCGTCGGCCGCACCATTCCTGACCGGGTGGTTGGTGACGACGTTGGGAACGTTCGGCCGCGCGGCCAGCACCGTTTCCCTTATCTATTTGATTGGGCTGGTGGTTTTGCTGTTTGCTCCAGAAACCAAAGGGCGTCATCTCCCCGACTAACAATATTCCCAGCTCTTGACTTCCCTCTGTGGCTGATTATCTACAGGCCATGGATACAAAAATGACTCCCAGAATATTAACCCACGATGAGCGCAAAGCGGCCGAGGCAGCATTTGCCGGTCGTCCATGTAATCCCGCCTGGTCCGAATCGGCGAAGAAGGTCTATGAGGGTTTGATGCGCGCCCTTCCGACTCCTACAGATGAGTCAACGACGCCGTCAGACGACCAGCTGGAAGCAAAAAAGGAAGCAGTCCCGCCGATCACTTCCCTGACCGGAGAGGAAACCCAACCTGTTGATGAAAATCAAAAGGGAGGGGACGTTTTAAAAGGGAACCTAGATCAGCTTGTGAACCAGGTGATGGCGACGAGGCAGGAGGCGATTCAAGCCGGCGTCCTCATTGACGTCACAGCCGATGCCCAGAAGCTAGGCATGAGTTTTCCTATCACAATTACGAAACCCTTGTGGGAAATCGGCATTGCTCCCGAGCACACGCTGTCAGAAGAAACAAAGGCTGAACGACTGCGCGACGTCTTGATGGCGTTTCGGCTCCGCTTGGCTAGTCAGGCCACGCTTTCGCCGTTGATCGACTTTCCTGCCATGCTCGCCCTTCCGCCCGGCGGCGTGCCGCAGCCTGTGCCATTGTTCGCCTTGATTCAACCAGGCGAACAGAATCAGGCGATGGTGACGCTTTTACTCCCGAACGAAGTCTCGGCCTCGATCGTACCGATGAATTGACGACTCACACTGCACGTCCGTCAAATTGGAGCAAATTGACATCCTTCAGAGCCTCTAGTAGGCTTGGGCCATGACGACAGCAACGAGTCATCCTTATATCATCTCTACCGACGACATCCTCCATGGCGCGCCTATTGTGTCTGGTACCCGTACACCGGTGCGGGCCATTGCAGAGCTGTGGAAGTTTGGCGTCGCACCCGAAGAGATTCTTGTCCGCCTCCCACACCTGACCCTCGCGCAGGTATTCGACGCGTTGAGCTACTACCAGGATAACTGCAGCGCCATTGACCAGGATATTGCCCGTCAGCGCATCTCCGAAGACCAGATCCATTCCCGTCTCCGGTGAGCGACCCCGCGCTCTTCATTCGCCTCTACTTCGATGAGGATGTATCGGTCTTCGTCGCGGAACTGTTGCGATCGCATGGCTTTGATGTGCTCACAACGCGAGAGGCGCAGCAGCTGGGGAACTCAGATACCACACAACTGCAGTATGCTGTCGAGCACTAACGAGCCGTCCCCACCCATAACCGTGTGGATTTCGAACAGCTCCATGCCGAGACCCTTGAGTCAGAGCAGTTTCATGCCGGCATTTTGGTCGCCAACCGTCGCGCCTCGGACTTCGAACTCGCCCGCCGCATCATGACGCTTCTCGACCGGTTCACCGCTGATCAAGTGGCGAACCAACTGCTGTATTTGTAGATATCGCCTCATGCATAACACAAGATCTGCAGCCATCACCCAACTGCAGTGACCGCTAGCTTTTGTTCACCGACAGGACGATCTAGAATTGCGAAAGGTATCCGTCCCCATATATCGCCCTCGCCTGTCACAGTCACCGTGGAAGCTCGACCACTCCTGACCATCGAGGGAATTCCGACACCAAGTGCGCCTCTTGAGGCGCAAAGCGTGTAGCCAGTACACTCTCGCTCCATGCCGCTCTCTCCCCTGATTCGCTTCGGCACGTCCACCTGGACCTATCAAGGCTGGCAAGGCCAGGTCTATCTTAAGAAATATGCAAAGACTACGTTTGCCCGGGAGTGTTTGGGCGAGTACTGCCAATACCTCTCCGACGACGAACCGCTCTTTCGCACCGTCGGCAACGATTCGACGTTCTACCGCCCGCCGACTGCGAATCAACTTCGGCACTATCTGAATCAGATCCCAGAAGATTTCGAGATGTGTTTCAAGGTGTGGGAAGAGATCACGATCCCGACCTTCGCGAGGCAAGCCCGGTATGGTACCAAGGCCGGACAACCGAATCCACGGTTTCTGGATGCGAAGCTGTTTACCGAACTGGTCCTCACGCCGTATCGCGAAGCGAAGTTCGAGCCGTACACCGGCCCGTTCTTGTTTGAGTTCCAACGGCACGGGATGTCGAGCGAGGACTTCTGCTCGCGACTAGACAGGTTCTTCAGCCACCTCCCCAAGGACTTTCGCTATGCGGTTGAGATTCGGAACGCAGGTTTGCTGGGTCAGGAATACCGTCATGTCTTAGAGCATCACAGCGTCGCCCATGTGTACAATCACTGGTCCTACATGCCCTCCTTGGCAGATCAGTATCAACGGATGGAACGGTTCACAGCGCCCTTCACAGTTCTGCGCCTCCTGACCCCGCTCAAGATGACCTATGAAGCAGCGAAGAAACGAGCGGAGCCGTACACCAAGATTGTGGGAGCACTCCCAGAGATGCGGCGAGATACGGTGGAGCTGGTGAAGAAAGCGGTGGGTGAGAAGCGAAAGGCGTACGTCTTGGTCAACAACCGCAGCGAAGGCAACGCGCCCTTGACGATTCAAGCCCTACAGAATGCGCTACAAGTCGCCGAGACATAGGGCCATGAAGGTCTCATTTGGCCAATCATTGTGATGATCAAGGAGCGGTTCCTAGCGATAAGGAATGTCGCGACTCATGCCTGTTGGGATTCAGTTGGCCAGCATGCACTCGCGACGGTGCTAAGCACTAATCAATTGCGAAACGATGCAGGAAATTACATTCAACTTCATGTCTTACGGAGATAGCAATCGTCCAAATAAGTCGACAGTCATGCCAGACCCATCGGCCACGGGCCTTGCTTCTTGACGATCTAACACAAACTCCTGAGGTGGCCAGGATTTGACAGACCCCTTGAAACTTCCCTATGGGAAACCTGCCTATCCCGGTTTCTGTAGCTGGCGCGGGCGAGCTGCAACGTTAGGCCGAAGACTGTCGAGTCTTGCGGGAATGCGCTATTGTGTGATCGATGGTGCAGTACACCTTCACCGAATATTTCGAAAAGGAAGTGTTGCGGAAACGTCCGTACCTGAAGAAGGAGTGGTGCATCCGGATTCTTGAGAACCCGCTACGAAGCGAGCCTCAAGAGGGAATCCGTTGAGGATTCATGCCATGAAGCTCAATTATCATCCCGACACCGATTCGCTGTACATTGATCTTTTGGAGCAGCCAAGCGTTGAAAGCCGAGAGATCGCTGAAGGTATCGTACTCGATTACGATGCCGCAGGACATCTTGTGGGGATTGAAATCGACAACGCCAGCCAAAAGGTCGAGCTGAAACAGCTCACACTCAGTAAGCTGCCACTGATTGTGCAGACCATCTCCGCTTAACTTGAAGCTTCCGAACGAAGTCTCGGCCTCCTTCATTCCGATGAACTGATCCGTCTGAGGGTCTTTTCAGTTCACTCGCCTCCACAAGAAGCCACTATTGTCTAACCCTGCAGCTCATCATCGTGCATTCATAGCCAACGCACAATATAGGTCTTCGCCTCGCTGGAAAACCTGCCTTGTCCCCGTTTCCGTTGAATCGACAACTGTTATGTGGCATTGTTTACGAGCAGACGTGGCGTGTTATAGGGATAGCAACCGGCAGATCCGGCTCTTATACGGATCGGGATAAACATAGTAAGGCGGCGATGTCCCGCCGTATTGAACAATTCGTAAATGGGGTACATACCATGTCCTTCAAGAGTTAAAGATTGAACGGGATTACTAGAAACAACCGGCAAAACTTCTTATTCAGCTGCCCCCCAATCATGTCGAAAAGAATTAATGAAATTGAAAAAACTTTACAACGCAAAACTAATTATTGAACGCCTAGCAATTTGCTCCAACGGGCGAGGGCCAGGAAGCGGCCCTCGCCGCTGAGTGTCTTCGTTACTCAGACAGATCACTAAGGGTGGGACACATGTTTGAGTTCTTTCTCGAACAGTTGGCGGCGTTGATCACGTTCTTTGCCTTTCCGGCTATACAGTACGTAATTCTCAAGTTCTTTTCGCGTCGAGAAGGACGACCAGAGTTGTGGTTTCTACCGAAGTACGGTTTTCGTTTGGTCGTCCATAACATCTCTGGGAAGCGCGTTATTTCTGATCTGCGATACAAGGCGATTCTGAGGCGAGTGGTGCCTGCGGGTGACGGCTCTAGCGTCGCGACCTTCCAAGACATCGTACTTCATGACCGCGAAGATATGTTTTGTTTTCAGGGCACGGATCAGGTTCTTCTCTGTTTCAGAGTTGAGCGAACGAATACCGATCAGCGCTACCTTGTGCATACCGACAAGCTGGGCGCCGAGCTTGCACGACATGAACTTTTGAACGGCGACCGATTGGTCGTTGACTACACCGCCAATGTCGCGAACTTCTTCAACTTTGACATTAGGCTCGCGAAGCGAGCGGAACTTCATTCGCCCACTCTAATGGCGCTTGATTCGCCAGGTGAAGAAGAACGCGAGATTGTGCTCGATCGGATTCGTAATGTTGGCTAGAGCGCGAGCAGGGTAACCATCGCATGGAACCGCAGGTTTGAAACAATTTTCCGTAATAGGCTGCCGCGGCTCACGCGCTTGTTGTTATACGGCCCATGGGAACCTAGTAATGGACGAGTGATTGTGGACTCTGAAGCGCTGACCCCAGGAACTCTGATCGATGGAGCACGAATGTACGCCGCAGCGGCGGATGCGGTCAACGATCGATTCCCGAACTCATTGCATGTGCTGAGCCAACTCCTCGGAACCAGTCTGGAACTCTCGCTGAAGGCGTATCTTCGGAAGGCCGGTTACACGAAACAGCAGCTGAAGGGCCTTGGACATGACCTCGGAGGCCTGTTTGACGAAGCTAAACTACAAGGACTCGATCACACTGGAAGCCGCAACTTCGTCCTTCGCGTCACCGGGGCCCTGTACAAACCGCGATTGTTTATTTACCCGGAAGAGTGCTGGCTGAACAGCATTCAGCCCTGGCGTTTGCGACAAATGGCGCAAGAGTTGATCGAGATAAGCTTCCGAGTTGTTCATGGAGACGATGCCTACGAGAAGATGAAGAATGAACCAGGGCTGGCGATCCAGTCAACCTATCCAGACGACTGCGAGCCAAATGCTTGGGCCAGCACGGTGACAAGTGATGGCGGAAAGAATGAATGACTGCCACGGCGGCGACTGACCGTATAACATCTGGCAGAACCTGACCGCGGGTTAGCCTAAGTTAGGCCAATGGATTGACGATTGTTCCAGAGTTTCCCGGGAGCACCTGCGGGTCACTCGGAGATGATGGCGTTGGCTGTACGGACTCGATGGGCAGTAGGAGAGAATGGCTATGCGTGAGTCTCTACGCTGTCGTTCCTCTCATGCAACCCACGCAAACGACGCGAGCACTTGTTCATGGTCTCCGGACGGCCACCATGAGCAGGTTGCTGACGGAATCGCGGATCAATTCCATCAGTGGATTGGGATAGACTCCGAGCATGAGAATGACTGAGGCGACGAACCCAAGGGAGAACGCTGTCGTCCACCCTGCCCTCTGTGCCGACGGCTCAACCTGCCCTGGAGGAGCAGCGGCTGGTTCCGGTGCCTCACCGAACAGCGTGACGATGAGTCGAAGATAATAGTAGAGGCTGATGACGCTGTTGGCGATCAGCGCCAACACAAGCCACCAGAGGCCGGCATCAACACCAGCCGCGATCGCATAAAACTTCCCAATGAATCCCGCCGTGACTGGAATACCAGCCAACGACAGCAGGCTCAGTGCCAACATGGCAGCAAGCCAGGGGCGCGTCCAAAACAAACCTTGATAGTCCTCGAAACGATTCTTGTCCCCCCCCTCGCTCGAATACACCGTCACCACGCCAAAGGCACCCAACGACATCGCACAGTAGACAATGACATAAAAAGTGACGGCTTCGGCAGCGGGAGGTCCACCGGCGAGCAGCGCGACCAGCACATAGCCGAAGTGTGCAATGGAGGAATAGGCCAGGAGCCGTTTCACATTCTCTTGCATGAGCGCAAGGACATTCCCCGTGACCATTGAGACCACAGCCAGGAGGCTGAACAGATGGACCACGGGAGGCAGGTCCAACAGCCCAACCTCGGTGGCAAATCGGAGGAGTAAGGCCACGACCGCCGCCTTGGAGACGGTAGCGAGATAGGCCGTGATGGGAGTGGGCGCTCCCTGATAGACATCGGGAACCCACATATGAAACGGTGCGAGCCCAAGCTTCAACGAGATTCCAACGAGAACCAAGACCAATCCTCCCAGCCACAATGCAGGAACGGACTGTGCCTGTTTGACGATTGTTCCCACCGCGTGGAACGTCATGGCCCCGCTTTCAAAATAGAGCAGCGCGAGCCCGAACAGGAGGAGCGCTGACGCGGTGATCGACAACAACAGGTATTTCACTGCGGCCTCGAGCGGATGGCGTCTCGTGCGTAAGTACCCGATCAGACTACAGAGAGAGAGACCGAGGAGTTCGAACCCAAGGAAAAACGAGATGAAGTGCGCAGCCGTGGTGAGGACCAATCCCCCAAAGGTAGCAAGCAGAAGGAGCAGATAGTATTCCTCCACCCCTTCCCTCTCACGAAACTGGACATTCAAATATCGGTATGACAAGGCAATGACGACCATCGCGGCAATCAAGATGAGCCCCATATACAACAAGGCATGTCCGTCCACGACCAGCAGCACCGTCACGGTTCGTGGGGCAGTCGTGGCCGCCCAGGGTAACGTTGCCACGGTGAGGAGGCATGACAGAAACGCGAAGACCGCAATACGTGCATGGTGTCGCTGATAGGCAATCGCGAGCATCGTCACCAGAGAAAACGCTCCAAGATTAAGAATGGGTGATAGGGCAATGAAGTCTTGGAGGGTCATGGGGTACTCACGTGAGAAGTCAAGAAGGTGGACGACGGTATGAGTTCGGGTGGGTGATGAGTAACAGCAGCTGGCACTGTGGCCTGGACAAGCCGATCCATGACCGGCTGCGTCGTGGACAAGATCGGCTTTGGATAGAGACCCAGCCAGACCTGTAAGAGTGCGATAACCAGGACGGTTCCAAATGCCACATTCGGCAGATCCGGAACTGGACGGGTGTCTTGTTGCCGCCCAAAGAAGGTGCGTTGCATCATCCCTAGGGAATAGATTGCGGCCATTACCATGCCGAGCGATGCCAGGATGACCATGATTGGTTGGGTCGGATAGGATCCAAAGAGAACGAGAAACTCGCCGATGAAATTCGCTAGGCCCGGCAACCCCAATGAGGCGCAGGCAAAGAAGAGCGCCATCGTGGCAAGCCGCGGCGTCACGCTCCACAAACCTCCCATCTGGTTCATGTCTCTCGTTTGATACCGCTCCTCAAGCGCCCCGGCCAGCATAAAGAGGCCGCCTGTACTCAGCCCATGCGCCACCATTTGCATCACGACTCCTTGCAGGGCCAACTCCGTTCCGGCAAAGGCGCCAAGCAGGATGAACCCCATGTGGCTGATGCTGCTGTAGGCCACCAGTCGCTTGATATCCGTTTGCGCACAGGCCAACAGCGCGGCGTAGAGAATTCCGACGACACCCAGCCCCATCACGATGGGCGTGAGTTCACTCATCGCCTCAGGAAACAAAGGAATCGTGAACCGTAACAGACCATAGGCCCCGGTTTTCGCCAGTATTCCAGCGAGAATGATCGTGGCTCCGGTCGGCGCCTCTGCGTAGGTGTCCGGCAGCCACGTATGAAAAGGAGGAGCCGGCAGCTTCACGAGAAACCCGATGAGAAATGCCAGCATCAACCATCGGGCCATCTCGCTGCTCAAGCTCAGTTTCATCAGATCGGCATAGTCGAAGCTTGGTTGTCCGGTCGCTTGTTGATGCAAGAGCGCAAGGGCCACAATCGCCACCAGCAATACCAAACTCCCCGCCTGGGTAAACATGAAGAACTTGAAGGAGGCGCGCCGGCGCTGTGCATGGCCCCAGATGATGATCAGGAGATACATGGGAACCAGCATGACCTCCCAAAAAAAGAAAAAGAGAAACAGATCGATCGCCAGAAACACCCCGATCACACCACCCAGCGCGAGCAAGACGTGACAATGAAACAATCCGACGCGGCTCTGAATATCTGTCCAGGAAGCAATAACGGCGACGATGCCGATGACAGCCGTCAATAGAATGAGAATCAGGCTGAGCCCATCGAGGCCAAGATGCAGGCTGATGCCCCAGCGGGGGATCCAACTGATATGACTTTCGACAAGCCAGGATCCGTGACCTGAGGCCTGAACCGAGGAACCATAGTTCCAGAGGAAGAGCGCGAGGAGAACATCAACGGACAAGGCACCGAGCGCGATCAGACGAGGGGCCGAGCGAGACCATTGCTGTCCCATCCATGCGAAGGGTGCCGCGAGAATTGGAATCAGTATGAGGAGCCAGAGAGCCATCATTGTCACATCGCAAACAGACCGAGTAACACAAGCGTCCCAACTGCGACGGTGGCGGCATACCACCGAACATGCCCCGTCTGCGTGTGGCTCATCCAGCCATGGCAAGACTCGGCGGATGCAGCCAACCACTCGGATCCGCGATCGACCCTGTCACGAGAACTTCTGGTTAACGTGAGCCAGGGTTGTACGAACACACGATCATACAGTCGGTCAAATCCCCACCCACCTTGCAACAAGGTTACCGAAGGGTGATCCGTGGATTGACCTGGCCGTCGCGCTTCGAACAGAGAGCCCGGCAGGAAGAGGAGCGCTGCGAGGCCGATCCCGAGTAGGGCCGCAACGGTGACGGCCAGCTGTTCGCGGGCCTCGCTCGACTCATCCATTCCTGGAAGCACCTCTGTTGTCGGCAGCGCATGTGATAAGTAGTGACTGAATAGGGTCACATTCCCAAGCGTGTGGGGTATCTCAAGAAAGCCGACGGTGAGGGCCAAGAACGCCAGCACGACCAGCGGCCCACGCATGGCCAGACCTGGTTCTCCGGTCGGTTGGGTGCGCACCTCTCCGAAAAAGACCCGAAAGATCAGTCGAAAACTGTAGAGGCCGGTCAGTAACGCTCCGAATAATGCGCCGAACCAGATCCACCGGTGGCTGATGGGTGAGGACCAGACTGACCACAAGATCCAATCTTTGCTGTAGAACCCGGACGTAATCAGGGGAACACCGGACATGGCCGCCGCGCCGATCAGGAACGTCCAGAAGGTCCAGGGCAAATGCCGCCTGAGGCCACCCATCTTGAAAATATCCTGTTCGTGGTGGAGGCTGTGAATCACGGATCCAGCCGCTAGAAAGAGCAGCGCCTTAAAGCAGGAATGGGTCAGAAAATGAAACATCGCCGCAGACCAGGCTCCGACGCCGAGCGCCAGAAACATATAGCCGATCTGGCTCATCGTCGAATAGGCCAGCACTCGCTTAATGTCACGTTGCACCAGCGCGCTGGAAGCAGCCAGCAGTAATGTCGCCAAGCCAAGTACCGCGATCACCTCTTGCACCATCGGTGCGAGCGCAAACAGATGATGCATCCGGGCGATGAGGTAGACTCCCGCCGTCACCATGGTAGCCGCATGGATGAGCGCACTGACCGGCGTGGGACCAGCCATGGCGTCGGGGAGCCAGACTTGTAGTGGCAATTGCGCCGACTTGCCGACTGCGCCGATCAAAAAAAGCAGCGCGACGATCATGGCCAGGTTCGATCCTACCGGCCAGGTCTCCACGGCAAGGCTCTGGACCTGTTGAATCGACAAGTTCTGTAATTGCGTGAAAAGAATGAAGAGCCCGATGGCAAACGCCGTGTCTCCAATGCGCGTGACAATAAACGCCTTCTGCGCGGCCGTGCCGTATTCCGGCTCACGGTACCAAAATCCAATGAGCAGATAACTGCAGAGTCCCACCCCTTCCCAGCCGAGATACAGCAGGAGCAGATTGTCGGCCAACACCAGCGCCAGCATGGCGGCCACAAACAGGTTCATATAGGCAAAAAATCTGGCGTAGCCATCATCGTGAGCCATGTATTCCGCGGAGTACAGATGGATCAAGAACCCGATGCCGGTGATGACCGCCACCATCAAGAGTGAGAGCGCATCCAGGTACCAGGAGATGCCGACCGTCATCCCTGACGTATCGATCCAGTTCCATAGCGTTTGACGATAGAACTCTTGATCAGGAAAGGTGCGGAAGAAGTCTGCGGCGACAAGCGCAGTAGTCACCGCTGCCGTCCCGACTGACCCACACCCGACCCACGCGATCTGCTGCCGGGTCAATCGCCCGCCACACAGGGCCAACAACAGAAAACCCATGAGCGGAAGAACAGGAATGAGCCACAGTAAGCTAATCATAGTTGTATGGTGATGAGTGAGGCGTCAGGTGGGAGGAGATGACGAGTATCCAGGACGCTCATCTTACCCCTTACCACTTACCACTTACCCCTCACTTCCTCTTATCCTCTCAGCTCACACAAGGCATCGGCGTCCACTGTGCGAAACCGATGTGACAGCTGCAGTACAATCCCCAGTGCCACAGACACTTCAGCCGCAGCCAAGGTGAGGATAAACAAGAACATGACCTCCCCATCGACTTGCCCCCAACGGGCTCCTCCGGCAATAAATGCCAGCGCGGCGGCATTCAGCATGATTTCGAGCGACAGCAACATGTAGAGGATATTGCGTCGGCTTAGGAGGCCGGTCAATCCAAGACCAAACAGCACGATGGCCAATACCAATGCCGGTGTGCTCAACATCAATGATCCTCTCTCGAACTACGGCGCCCGAGGTGATAGGCGCCGATCAAGCCAGGCAGCAAGAGCATGGAAGCCAATTCCACCCCGATGATGTAGGGTCCATAGAGGGCAATCGAGATCCCTTTCTGCTTGGGTTCCGCAACCGCCATCGCAGCATGATCTCCCGTGGCAATGAGGTATCCCACCTCACCCAGGAGCACCAGGGCCAAGATACTGGGTCCGATCCATGCGCCTGGTGTGAGCCAACTCTTTTCCTGCTCCACTGCCAGCGGTCCCAGGAGCATCACGACAAAGATGAACAGCACCATGATGGCACCACCGTAGATAATGATTTCGAGCGCCGCGGCAAAGTGCGCGCCGAGCAAGTAGAAAATAAGCGCCAGCGCGATCAGCGCCACGACCAGATAGAGCAGTGCGTGGACGGGATGCACATGCGTGATGACGCGCAGGGTCGCGAGGACAGTCACAATAGCCGCGATGTAGAATAGGATTTCCATAGTTAGTATCTCGTCGTTCGTTTCTCGCTTTACCTGAAACAAGGCATCAAGCGCTTCAGGCTCTTACGGCATCAAACTCCTCACATCGACCGGTTGAAGCTCGTTCGCACCCTGCCCCTTGTCTTTATTCAGAGTTCTCACGCCCGCCACTCGATAGAAATTGTAGTCGTGGTACTTGCCCGTGCCGCTGATCAAGAGATCTTCCTTCTCATACACCAGGTTTCGGCGGGCATATTCACTTTGCTCAAAGTCTGGAATGAGCTGAATGGCAGTGGTCGGACAGGCTTCTTCACACATGCCGCAATAGATACAGCGTGAAAAGTTGATCCGGAAAAATTGAGGATACCGGCGTTCGTGCGCGTCCGGATTGTCCGCCGCCTGCAATGCAATACAATCCACCGGGCAAGCCGCAGAGCAGAGATAACAGGCGACACAGCGCTCCTCTCCGTCAGGGTCTCGGGTAAGCACGATCCGTCCTCGCCAGCGCGGAGGCAAGTACGGCCGCTCCTCTGGATACTGCACCGTCACCGGCTTCATAAAGGTTCGTTTGAAGACGATCCAGAGGCCCACGACCAGATTACGGGCATATAACCATGTGTTCATCATAGGTACTCGTTCACGATAATTGTTCAGTCTTTGTCACTCCGCTCTCCACAACACGACCCCTCCGGTGACTAAGAGGTTGATCAACGCGAGCGGCATAACTACCTTCCACCCGAAGGTCAGCAGTTGATCAAACCGGAATCGGGGCCACGTCGCCCGAATAAGGATAATCAGGGCAATGAACCCGAACATCTTTACGGCAAACCACACGACCGGCGGTAGCCAGGGACCGTGCCAGCCCCCGAAGAAGAGGATCACGGTCATGGCAGAGAGCAGGATCACGCTGAGGTATTCGCCGACGAAAAACATTCCAAATTTCATCCCGCTGTATTCGGAATGGTAGCCGGCGACTAGCTCCGCTTCCGCCTCAGGCATATCGAACGGAGTGCGATGGGCTTCAGCCAGCCCCGCCATAAAAAACATAAGAAACCCAAGAAACTGAGGAACGACAAACCATTGCTCTCGTTGTGCTTCGACAATGTCACTCAGATTGAACGATCCAGCCAACAGCACGGCACCCATCAACGACAATCCCATGAAGACTTCGTAACTCAACAACTGCGCGATCGCCCGAAGACTCCCGAGAAACGCAAATTTATTATTAGAAGCCCAACCTCCGATGATGACACTGTAGGCCGCGAGGCTGGACATGGCCAAAAAGAACATCACGCCCATATTGAGATCGGCGACAACGAAATTGGGAGCGATCGGTACCACGGCAAACGACATGAGGGCTGTGATCACGACGATGGCCGGTGTGACCACGAACACGGCTTTATCGGCGAAGGGCGGAATCCAATCTTCTTTCGTGAAGATCTTGATCATGTCTGCCAGTGATTGCAGACAACCGCCTGGCCCCAGACGATTGGGACCGTATCGTTCTTGCCAGAGCCCGAGCAGTCGACGTTCGACCCAGATGAGCATCCCAGCGAGCGTCAGCCCACCGCCAAGAATGATGGCAATCACGAGTGCGGTGTGGCTCCAATCGATCACGCAACCCTCCGCCTCTGCTGAGTCTGAATCGCCTTAAACAGGTCGACCCAAGCCGGCATTCGTACGCTGGATACCTCTGGCACAAATGAGAGACCTGCCGTACCAACCGGAGTGAAAGGATCGAGATGGACAGCAAGTTGGTAGGCCGCCCCCTCGAGCACCAGATCGATCATGCTGTGGTCCTCGAGGCCGAGACGCGCACCATCTGCGGGATGTAAGGACAGAAACGGTTGGGCAATCCGCTCGACAATCGCCGGAGATTGATTACCCAGTTCATCGCTCCCGAATACGGCCGGCAAAGAAAGGAGCAACCATTGACGGGAAGTCGGTTGAAACGCATGTGGAATGGCGGTGAACCAAGCGGGTGCCTTCGCCGCAATTGGCTCGATGAGCCGAACCCCCGGCATTTCATCACGCAACGGTCCGCCGACTTCGTCTTGATACGTATTCACCGCCTGAATTGAATTCCAACCGGGAGCCCAGAATTGAGAAATGAGCGGTGAGGGAACCGGCCCTCTGTATCCCTCCATGGTAAATCCAAGCGGCGAGTCATGGTCGACAGGTGGAGCAGGTTCGTGGACCGTCAGATGAGCGATCAACGACGTGCGCCCACTGCATCGCTCAGACTGTCTTGGAACGCGTTGACCCACCAGACGAAAGGTCGACGCTGGAGCGACCTCTCCGATGCGGGCGAGTTCGGGAGCAGCCACAGCTGCGGCAGAGACCGCATCGTCGAAGTTGCGCCACGTCGCGACTCCGAATCGGCCGTCCTTCTCCTCTGATGTGGCGTGGGAGAGGTCACGGAGCCAGCGCCAACTATCAGCGATGTCACCAGCTGGGACAAGCACCTGATAGAACCGCTGGGCCCTCCCTTCCTGACTCACAAAGGTTCCGTCGGATTCAGGACCCGTGGATGCCGGGAGGAGCACATCGGCATGGGCCGTTGTACGGTTCTCGAGAGAATCGATCACAATGACTGTCCGGGCAGTATCCAGGAACGCATCGACCTTGGCCTGTTCAGCACGTCGATACAGATCGTTCTCCAGCACGATGACCGTGTCGGCCCTTTTCTGTCTGATTGCCTCAAACGCACCCTGTAAACTTCCGCCACCCAGCAGCGCAAGACCGGCGCTATTACACTCTGGGAGCACAAAGCTAAGCCGTGGCTGCTTTCCCAGGCGGTGCAAAGCCCACGCAACATTGGCTGCCGCTTCAATCGTCGCGAGAGAACCACTGCCTGTTCCGGCGATGATCAGGGGGTGTTGGGCGTGACTCAAGGCTTCGGCGATCCGTTGAGCGAGCTCTCTGGTTTCGGTGCTGAGATCAACAACGGAGGGTGCTCCTTGACCGATCGATTCAGCCACGGCAAATCCCAATCGGGCAAGATCGTCCGGTGCGGCGAAATACGAGTCAGTTGCATAGTCATGGAACCAAGTCCGCTGATATCCGGTGAGAAAGAGAGGACCCCGTCTGTCTTGCACGGCGTTACGCACGGCTGCCTCGTCCCACCGAGGAATCTTCAAGTCGTCCACTCGTTTCATCGGCTGTTGGCGAATGGACTGCAAGAGGGCAAGCGCGAGGCGTGGAGCTTCATTCAGCAGATCGGCACCAAGGACGAAGACTGCATCTGATTGCTCGGCGTCATGCATAGAGGCGGAGGGTACCGGGCCGGTCCGCAGCACGCTGAGAGTCTTTGAAAACAGCTGATGCTCCTGTTCGTCGATCCCCAGAACAAAATGCTGTGGTCCCACCAAGGACCGGAGGGCGACATTGGACTCGAGCGATGCGCGGGGGGACCCAATGCCGATGATCCCATGGGCACACCGTAACCGCTCTCCAGTAATGCGGAGGACCTCAGAGGCCTCCTCCGGCTGTGCCGGCTTGGTTCGATCTCGATCTATCCGTGCACGAGCTCGTGTGATCCGCTTGTCGCTATTGACATATTCGTATCCGAACCGTCCTCGATCACAGAGGAAATAGCCATTGACGTGGCTGTTAAAGCGATTGGTAACCCGACGCAGCAAGCCGGACCGTTCACTCACGGTGGTATTGCAGCCGAGGCTGCAATGGGCGCAAATCGATTGAGCAGATTGGAGATCCCACTTCCTCGTGTAGTGATGAAAGAATGTTTTGTCGGTGAACACACCGGTCGGACAGACTTCCACAAGGTTGCCGCTGAATTCATTCTCCAACGTCCCGTCCTGTTCTCGCCCAAAGTACAGGGCGTCATGCGCCCCGAAGACATTGAGGTCTCGACCACCCGCATAATCACGATAAAATCGTACGCAGCGGTAGCATTGGATGCATCGGTTCATCTCATGGCGAATGAACGGGCCGAGGGACTGGTTGCGATGCGTCCGCTTCGGGTAGCGAGAGCGCCGGTAGACATGTCCGGTCATGACGGTCATATCTTGCAGATGGCACTCCCCTCCTTCGTCACAGACAGGGCAGTCATGTGGGTGATTCACCATAAGCCATTCGATAACTGACGCGCGAAAGGCTTTCGCTTCAGGATCATCGATCGAGATACGAGTGCCATTGGCCGCGGGTGTCATGCAGGACATCACCAGCCGACCAGACGTATCGCGATCGTCTTTGAATTGTTTGACCGCACACTGGCGGCAGGCTCCGACTGATCCCATCGCCGGATGCCAGCAGAAATATGGCAGATTCAGTCCATGGCCGAGGCAGGCGGCCAGCAAATTCTGCCGCTCATCGACTGTGTACGACTTGTTATCGACGATGATGGTCGCCATACAATTAAACCAATACCTTCAGTTGCGCCGGCTTCCTACTCCAGGGACATCGCCCTAAACTGATATGTTGCTCGAAGTCCTCGCGAAAGTACTGCAAGGCTGATTGCAAGGGCGCCATCGCACCAGGGGCCAGGCCGCAGAAGGTATGACCGGGAGCCAGCCACTTCGTATGCATGTCGAGCAGAGCCAGATCATCCTTAGTGGCAAGCCCTTCTTCAAACGACGCAAGAAGTCGCGCCACCCACGGCAACCCTTCGCGGCAAGGGGTGCACCAGCCACAAGATTCACGGGCAAAGAACCGTTCCAAATTCAAGACGAACCCCACCGGACAGGTGCGGTCATCGAGCACGATCATGGTCCCGGTTCCAAGACGACCGACCTGGGCTGGGAACGAAGAAAAGTCCAGGGGAAGATCCAGATGTTCCTCAATCAGGAACGCGGTGGAGATACCGCCAGGCAAGACGCCTCGAAAGCGTGCGCCGTTCGACATCCCACCCGCATGATTCTCCAGCACTTCGCGGGCTGTCACACCGAGCGGCAGTTCCCACCATCCAGGATGGGCGACGCGCCCGCTGACTCCAAAAATCTTTGTGCCGCCGTCCTGCGTACGGCTCAGACTGCGATACCAAGCAGAACCATGGTTCACGATATGAGGCAGGTTGTAGAGCGTCTCGACATTCTGCACGACGGTCGGTTGTCCCCATAGGCCGACCGTCTGTGGAAAGGGAGGTTTCGCTCGAGGAACCGCTCGTTTGCCTTCCAACGCGTTGATCAGGGCCGTCTCTTCGCCACAGATATAGCGGCCGGCACTGGCATGCAGGTGCAGATCGAAGCGAAATCCGGTTCCCGGAATGGTTTTCCCCAGATAGCCTTCCGCGTAGGCTTCTGCAATGGCGTGATTCAGCCGTTGGGTGGACAGGTGGTATTCTCCACGCAGGAAAATGTAGCCGACCTCCGCACCGATGGCATAGCCGGCGAGAATCATGCCTTCGACAAGGCCGTGAGGATCACCCTCCATCAGCACACGATCCTTAAACGTGCCTGGCTCCATTTCATCGCCATTGGCGACGATATACTTGGGTTTGGGCGCATCGGGGCCCATCGGCACAAAACTCCACTTCGTGCCGGTGGGAAAACCTCCCCCTCCCCTGCCACGCAATCCCGCCTCGGTCACGAGCCGCTGGAGGTCCTTGGGGGCGAGCCCGGCGCCGAGTTGCCGGAGACAACGATATCCTCCGCCCTTCACGTATTCGCCCAACGTGCGGGCAGTGCCATCCGAGTGAATATGTTGAGTCAGTGGGCGTTCCATCGTTACTTATATTTCTCGACGATGTGTTCGATCTGCTCCGGCGAAACATCGCCGTATACATCTTGATCAATCATCACCGCCGGTGCCCGTTCGCACTGCCCGAGGCACGCAATCGGTAACAGGGTCAGACGTCCGTCAGGCGATGTCTGTCCAAGATCGACGTCATAGAGTTTCTTCATCTGTTCCCGGACTTGCTCGCACCCCTTGATCCAACAACTGATGCTGTCGCACATGAAGGCGACATGCCGGCCCACCGGTTTCCGAAACACAAGGTTGTAGAACGTGGCGACACTATCCAGATCCTCGGCCGTGATCCCAAGAAATTGGGCGATCTCAAGAAGCGAGTCATCCGAGATCCAGCCGCGTCGCCGCTGAATGGTCAGCAGGGCGTCGATGGCCGCTCCCCGTTTGTCCGGGTAATGTTTGACTGCCTCTTCCAGTTCTCGCCGTTCGTCGTTCGTTAACATGGTTACTCTTGTTTGTTTGGTTTGTCTGGTTGAACGAGACAACACAATAAACCAGATCAAGCCAATGAACGGAACACACGTTTTCTACCGATCCACATCCGAGAGCACATAATCGATACTACCGAGCACGGCCAAGAGGTCTGAGAGCAACTCTCCGCGCGCCATGAGCGGCACCATCTGAATGTGGGCGAACGAAGGAGTGCGGATTCTCGTCCGGTACGAGAGCTGCGACCCGTCGCTCGTCAAGTAATAGCTGGTTTGGCCTTTCGACGATTCCGTGGGAACCTCCGCTTCACCGGGCGGGAGTACCGGCCCCCAACTCACTCCGACAAAATGATTGATGAGTGTTTCGATGTCCTGCAGCGCGTGTGTCTTCAGCGGCGGAGTCGCCAGAGGATCGAGGGACGTATAGGGTCCGGATGGCATGGCATCGAGGCACTGCCGAATGATCCTTAGCGATTGACGCAACTCCAAGACATGCACCATCGCTCGGTCATAACAGTCGCCGTTGGAGGCGACCGGCACGTCAAACTCAAATTGATCATAACCGGAGTACGGACGAGCTTTGCGCAAATCCCAAGCCATGCCGCAAGCACGCAGCATCGGACCAGTGGCGCCCCACGCAATGGCATCATCGAGGGACAAGACCCCGATCCCGACCGTTCGTTGTTTAAGAATCGGATTGTCCATCACGAGGCGCTCATAGTCGTCGAGTCGGCTGGGAAACCAATCGACGAACTGTCGGACCAGCTCATCCCATCCCGACGGAAGATCTCGTGCCACCCCCCCGATGCGGAGCCAATTGGGGTGCATCCGGCCCCCACAAATGGCTTCGGTAATCGCGAGGATACGCTCTCGATCGTTGAACATATAAAACACCGGCGACAAGGCGCCGACATCCGCCGCGAAGGTTCCATACCAGACAAGATGACTGGCGATCCGATAGAATTCGGACATCATGACGCGGATCACTTGCGCGCGTGGCGGCACCGTGATGCCTGCCAATCGTTCGACGGCGAGACAATAGGGCATTTCGTTCAGCACCCCCTGGAGGTAGTCCACACGATCGGTGTAGGGGATGAACGAGTGCCAGGTCTGCCGTTCGGCGATCTTTTCCTGCGAGCGATGATGGAACCCGATATCCGGAACAATGTTCATAATTTCTTCGCCGGCAAGCTGTGCCACCAACCGAAGCACGCCATGCGTGCCGGTATGGGCCGGGCCAAGGTTGATGAACATATAGTCGAAGTCAGAGTCGCGGTCGTGGTAGCTGCGTGCCAAGCCCCAGTCCTCAGGCTTGAATTGCAACGCATCCTGGGTCATGACCAGTTTGTCCGGCGGCAGTTGGAACTGCCCGACTTCCGTCGCCCGCGAGGGATGATCCTTCCGAAGCGGATACCCCTCCCACCATGAAGGCATGAGCAGGCGACGAAGAAATGGATGACCGTCGAAACAAATCCCGAACATGTCGAAGATTTCTCGCTCATACCAATCGGCGTTCGGCCACAGGTCTCGACTCGAGGGTAGTGAGAGCGACTCTCCATCGAGCGCCACCTTGATACGGAGGGATTGGTTCCGATCAAAGGAAAAGAGGTGATAAAAGACGGTAAAGGATCCGATGGGTAGTCCGTCATGGTGTCGGCGAAGCCGTTCATCTGTTGCACTCAGGTCAAACAGCATGGGAAACGGCCGAGGAAGCTCGGATTTGACGCAGCGAAGCACGTCAGGAAGCCGATTCTTCTCCACCCACAGGGTCGTGATGTTATCCACTGTCGACTGCACGGCCTTGAGCCAACCTTCAGGCCCGAGGTGCCGTTCAAGTTCGGCGATCACGCCCGTCGACAGCTCCGGAATAGTTGCTGATCGTGGAGTCATGGTTTCGTTTTCGAGCGCCCGTCCGGCTGCCCTGCAAAGTGGGGAGAGAGGAGATCGGTCCGAGGGAGCACATCGATGCCGGGATATTCACGCTGACTCATCCGCTCCGCTCGTTTCGCATCCCGCATCGAGGGCATGATCGGTCTCTGAACGTCTTGCGGACCGAAATGCCAGCTTAAGGGACGGCGTTCTGAACCCACCATGTTCTGCAGGAGGAGCAAACATTCCATAAACGCATGCGGAGGCGGTGGGCACCCCGGCATGTAGACATCCACAGGAATAAATTTGTCGACCCCTTGCACAACGGAATAGCCGTCGAACATGCCTCCCGAGTTCGAGCAGGATCCCATCGAGATTACCCAGCGCGGCTCGAGCATCTGCTCATACAGCTGCTTGATGACGGGAGCCACCTTCAGAAACACCGTTCCCGACACGACCAACACATCGGCCTGCCGTGGTGAGCCACGCACGACTTCGGCGCCGAATCGAGAGACGTCATAGACACTGGTCAGACTCGTCGCCATCTCGACAAAACAGCAGGACAAACCAAAGTTCAAGGGCCAGAGTGAATTTTTCCGTCCCCACGCCAAGAGATCTTGAAGTCTCGCAAAGAAAACCGAGTCGCCAACGACAGAGGTCAATGAACCATCACCGCCATCGGTGATCCGCACAGCCTCCAGTCGTCCGTTATGCCACTCGGTCATCGTAGAACTCCGTTGGCTGTTCCATGCGAGGCTTTCCCCGGCGACGGACTCGCGAACGTTGAGACTGTGCATGCCAGTCGAGTGCACCGGTCAGCCATAGATACGAAAGAGATGCTAAGAGAATAGCCACGAAGATCGTCACTTCGATAAAGCCAAGCCAGCCGGTCTCCGGCACGGCGACGGCCCAGGTATAGAGATACGCCGCCTCCACATCGAAAATGACGAAAAACATCGCGATTAAATAATATTGCACCGGGGGGCGAACTTGAGCGTTACCAGTCGGTCGAATCCCACATTCATAGGGAACGGCCGTCGCGCTTTCAGCGCGTCGGTCGGGTTTCCTCCAGTGACGCTCGCCGAGCAAGGGAGGTAATCCCAGCATGACGGCAATCACCACGCCGACACAGAGGCCGTAGATACAGATCTGCCAAATCGCGTCATCGACCATGGCACGTAATTAGGTATAGTAATTATGATAACTGTGGTCGTTCTGACTCTTGGATATCACGTTGAATTCGGTTTGGCTCCAAAAAATGAAAATATTGCGAAGGCTTATGAGAGAGCTATGGTGAGCCGTGGAGTGGAAGAATACCGGGGAAGATAATCACACGCTGCGTCGCTGGTCTTGAACGAGCTTCTCTATGAGTCGTCGCTCCTCCGATTCTGTCTTCACCTCGCCGTTCAGACGCGCATCGAGCAGTCGGTCGAGAATCTGTTTGAACTTCGGCCCAGGCTTGAGTCCCATCGCCTTCAGATCCTTGCCCGTGAGAGTCGGTTTCATCTGTTGATACGTTGTCAGGAAGGCTGACACCTGTCGCTTGACGGTTTCTCCTTTGCTCTTCGCCATCAGGATCAGGAGGGCTTCATCGGACAGCCCCGACAGGAGATGGTACACCTCTGCCGGCTTGAGCGGGCGTTTCGAGGCAAGTCGGCGAATCACTGTATTGGAGCCCGCACGAGCCATTGTGAGTTTGGTGGCCTCGGACTCGGAAAAGGGAAATCGTTTCCGCGTCTCGGTCAGTGCCCTCTCTGGAAGCATTTCCTGTAACGCCATCATGTAGACGAGCCAGCCTTCCATTTTTCGGTCCAAGTATAAGAGTCGATACCAGTCCACTGCCTCATCGACTGATTGCAACAACGAGTCCAATCGAGGGGACCATGCCAGCTTAGGGTGAATGAAGCGGAGCACCTGCACATCCGCGAGCCGTTTGATCGCTCGCTTGGGTTCTCGCTCGGACAACAACAGTTTCAGTTCCTCAATAAGCCGGTGGCCGGACAACCGATGAAAGAGATTCATCTTCACGGCCCCGGCGATCAACGCCGCCGTGTCTCGACCTAAATGAAATCCGAACCGAGTTTCAAATCGAATGGCTCTGAACACCCTGGTGGGATCTTCGACAAAGCTGAGCCCATGCAGCACACGCAGGGTCTTATCGTTCAAGTCACGCTGTCCTCCGTAGAAATCCAAGACTTCCCCGAATCGCTTCCCGTTCAAACAGACCGCCAAGGCATTGATCGTGAAATCACGACGGTAGAGGTCTTTCTTGATTGAACTCTGTTCTACCGTCGGGAGGGCCGTGGGATATTCGTAATACTCCGTCCTTGCCGTGGCGACATCCAGTTTGAACTTGTCCGGCAGCAACACGACCGCCGTCCCGAATCGCTCATGCACTGTGACCCGTGCGTGAAGCACATCTCCAAGCGTTCGTGCGAACGCGATTCCATCGCCTTCGACCACAAGATCCAGATCCAGATTCTCAATGCCCAGCAAGAGATCTCGCACACATCCACCGACAAGAAAGAGTGAGACCTGACCGCGATCTGCTACCTGTCCGGCTTGCTCCAGCAATGTCGCAACGCGATGGGGCAACCGACTCCGGAGCAATCCCTTCACATTACGGTGCGGCCCTCCCATCGCAGCCTCGACGTCGCCTGGCCGTTGCGCCCGCATTCGAGCAACCTTCAATACGTCGTCGTGCAAGGTGCGTAGCAGATCCGTCCTGGTAATGACGCCGACCACTTTCGCACCCGTCACGATCGGAACACACCGCTGGTTCCGCTCGATCATGGCCGTTTCGATATCATGAAACGGGGTCTCCGTCTGTGCGGTATAGGCATCCGTCTGCATAATGTCCCGTACGGCCATCTTGCCGAGCCGGTGAAACAAGGCCTTTTGTATCAACTCACGGCTGACCAGTCCCGCATAGCGGGCTTGCTCATCCAAGACCGGGAACACATTGAGCCCATAGGTGGTCATCCGTTGCCCAGCCTCGGTGATCATGGTGCCGCTTTCAATCGTCTTCACCGGATGAGTCATGACATCGTGCGCCAGCAAGGTGGGACGATAGTACGTGGTCAGTAATCCAACGAGTTTCTCTTTGACTTCCGTCAATGTCTGTCCCTTGATCGTGGCTGCAGCAGCCACGGCATGCCCTCCGCCACCGAACTCTCGCGCGATCCACCCGACGTCGATCTCAGGCCTCCGGCTTCGACCGATCACCTGCACCCGGTCCTCCATCATGACGGCGACAACCACGGCATCGATTCCCTGCATTTCTGCGAGAAGATGCACCACGCCTGCGGCTTCTCCACCTCGACGATCGATTGTGCTGGTTGCGACCAACACCTTTCGGCCTTCCAAGTAGTGCAACTCGCTGTGAGCAAGGAAATCATTCAGGAGGGCAACCGTGTCGGGATCCAACGGACGACGAAGCACCTCCATCACCAGATTCAGATCTGCTCCCGATTCCAGCAGAAATGCTCCAGCCTGTAGATCCCGCACGGTGGTGGACGTAAAGCCAAACGAACCGGTTTCTTCATAGAGGCCCAGCGCCAAGACGGTGGATTCGAAAGGTGTCAGAGCTATCTTGCGTTGGATGAGCTGTTCAATCAGCAATGTCGTCGTCGCGCCGACTGTCTGCACGAGAGACTGAGGCGATCGGCCGGCGCAGGGAGAGACCTCATCAACGTGATGATCGAACACCACCACCTCGACCGACAGATCATCGACGCAAGCTTTGAGCGAACCGATACGATCGGGATCTTGGGTGTCGACCAGGATCAGCCTGGTGACCTGAGAAAGGTCGATCGCCTTCAGCCTGACGATGTTCAGATCATGATCGGCGAGAAACTTCCGAACTGTTTCCTGCGCTCCAGCCGGCAAGACCAGCTTGGCTTCCGGAAAGAGCTTCTGTGCCGCCACCATGGAGGCTAAACCATCGAAATCCGCGTTACTGTGTGTAGCGATGACTTCCATAAAGGCATTCTAGCAGGCTGCTAGCAATGAGAGAACATCCCCAGCAAATGCTGGCCTTAGTACTAGTAGGAATAGTTCCTTAGAATCCAACTGTGATATACATCGCGTTCGACGCACTGGCGTAGCAATGAGAACACAAACGTGATGGGTTCGAGGGTACAGACCAGAGTCATGGCGACGGGGCTCCTCATGCTGTGTAGTACGTTGTCCTGTCAGTCAAACCCCAATGTTGTGACTCATGAATCAGAGTCTCTCACAGTCGTCCTTCGTGAGTTGCCGACCGGATACCCCCTACTCGCACCTTATCACCACCCTTGTACGGTGCCATTCAACGATGTAGTGAGAATTCTGGAGTCTCTCAACTATACGACAGCCTCTTTGATGCCATTTTCATCGAAACAACCCCGCCGCGTCTTTACTACGCGTCAGGCCAAATCGTTGGCACGTGAGCTATCAAAGGCGTTCAGCGATGTGCTATCAGAGCAGGTCGTGGCGTTCAGTGTGGCTGATGAACAAAAACCAGATCGGCGTACCAAAGGCCTTGCATTTGCGCTGAACGATGAGTTGCATCTGATCATCGAGGAACTACAGAAGCCGCGCTTTGAAGGAGAGCAGAAACCTTATCAGCTGGAAATATCCCGATGGGAGCTCCTACCCGGCGACGGGCAACGGCACTACACGACTCGTTCAAAAGGAAAAGGACTCCTCACCAAGTGGATCATTACTCCACTTCGATAAGGTAACACCAACCATGTCCACATCTCGATCCAGGTTTTATGGAAGCATCGATGTACGACGGCACTATTTTTCTTACATTGTTATTTTGCCCCTTCTTCTATCCGGGCTTCTAACGAATACGGTGTTTGCTCAAACCATAACCAACCTTGATGCGACGCATCACGAAGATGCCATCCATGAATTGAAAGAGCGGCTTCGCCAGGTCGAGGAACAACACCAAAGGGAGTTGTCCGATCTAAAAGACCGTCTCGGTTTAGTGGAGCAACAACAAAGCAACTTGTCGGATGAGTTTGCTCAACGCGTTAGAGTCGGTGCATACGGCGCCGTCGCATTTGAAAGTTTTCGTGACCGTCGTACAAACTATAACGGCAACTTTGAGCTCTTGATGTCCGCACAGCTTCATGATCGGATTCGCGCATATGCGGAACTCGACCTCGGCGCTCGTGGAGAAGGCGTTGGTGCCGAACAGGCCTACGTTGACCTACTGCTTATCCAAGCATTTAACGTCCGTGCCGGTGTGTTGTTGGTACCATTCGGAAAGTTTAACCTCGATCACTTCGACCCTCGCCGAGACTTGACCCGCCCTCCCAATGTGGCGCGACTCGTGACCCCCACGAACTGGTCCGATTTAGGAGTCAGTGTATTTGGGGTCGTACCGGTTTCAGAGAACATCAAGGCCACCTATGAAATTCAGGCGATCAATGGACTGACCGATCGATTCATCGCCACCGCCGGGAACACCCCAGACGTAGGGCTGCGCAGCGCCCGACCAGAACTACGACCCGACAATAACGGCGATAAGGCAATTGTCGGTCGTGGGACCTTGAAATTCTTCGATCAATACGAAGTCGGCCTCTCTGGATATCGCGGAGACTATAAGACGGGGTCTCAAGACCTGATCACCGGCATCGCCTTTGATACCGAATTCAGGCCTCGCAATATCACGATCTTGGAAAATTTCGTGTTGAGGAGCGAATTTGCGCGATTTGACATCCAAGGTACGACGACCCCCTCCAGCTTATGGGGGTACTATATCCAGCTGACCTACCGTTTCTGGCCGTCCAGCTTGAACTCAACCGTCCTCGGACGTCATTTCACCAACCCGACGTTCGCGCTGGTCGGACTTTATGGACGCACCAAGATGAATACCACGGCGAGTCCAACTGGGAGTCAGACTGGTGAGCAGTATGTTATTGGATTTAATTATCGCCCGGTCGAAGACTACGTGTTCAAGATGGAGTACCACTTTAACAGCGGTCAGTTTAATCAATTCCCGTCTGACGGATTTCTTTCCTCCTTCGCGTGGATCTTTTAACGACAATACCATGAATCCCTCTGCCCATACAGGAACACGCTGGCTCGCAGCAGTGGCCCTCGCGTTCCCGCTTTGGGCCTGTGCCGCTCTCGCGGATGCCGAATCACTGGCCGTGATCGTCAACAAGAACAACCCCATCACGTCGCTCACGCGACCAGCGGTCGCGGACATGTATCGCGGAGTGACTCTCCATTGGCCGGAGGGTGACCGAGTGAAGCTGGTCAACCGTGACATTTCAGCGGAGACCAGAAGGGTATTTTACCTCCGTGTACTCAACGCAAAACCGGACCAAGTGTTTTATCGCGAAGGCACTCCCGTCCCTATACAGAGCGTGATCCAACGAACGGAAGACGCCGTCCTGCGTTTCGTTGAGGTTATCGAGGGGGCGATCGGCTATGTCAGCCTCGCAAAGCTCAACACGATGAGAGAGAACCAGGTCAAGGTCGTCCTCATCATCGAAGATCCGTAAAGACACCGCCATGTTGACTCTACAGTGGTTACGGCACTCCCTGACGCACAAAATGATGGCACTGTTTTTTGCCGTCTTTTTTGGTGCTGTCTGTGGTTTGAGCTACTTTGCCTACACATCCAGTCGCAAGGCGATGTTCCAGGAATTCGAGATACGAGGACGAATGCTCGCGAAGACTATAGCGTCACAATCACGCGCATACTTCCTGGACTACGATGTCGGACGCCTGACCTCTCTGCTGCAATCACTTGGCGAGGGCGAGGATATTGTCGCCGTTCTGGCCTATCAACCTTCTAAGAGCATCTGGGTCGAATTTTCCAGCATTCAACTCACCATCGAAGATCTGATTCTTCGGGAACCAAGCATTGTATGGCACCGCGATGTCGTTCTCAGAAAAGGCTATTGGATCTCGGAATTCGGGCGTGCGGTGAGTGACTCGTTCCACCAGTCTAATGAGAGCAGCAGCAACGCCGTTGCCCCGATCGGGTGGGTAAGAATTTTCCTGGACCGGAGTGCGATTGAGCGGCGCCTCACCACTTTACTGACTCAAACCTTGCTGACCGGCTTCCTAACGACCATGGTCGGAGGGGCGATCTTTATCATGCTGCTCCGACGATCTCTTCGCGTGATCGGACCTCTGACGGAGGCAACCAAGAAGGTAGCCGAGGGAGATCTCCGGACGACCGTTCCCATTTCCAGCAACGATGAACTGGGCGAATTGGCAAGATGTTTTAATATGATGACCGACCAGCTGCTGCAAACGACCGTCTCAAAGAACTATGTCGATAATGTCATCCATTCAATGACTGATCTCTTGATCGTCTTGAATCCTGATCGGACCATCCGGAGCGTCAACCACGCCGTCCTGAATCTCCTCGGTTACGAAGAACAGGACTTAGTGGGACAGGATGCAGCCGTACTGTTTCCGATAACCGATAACCTCCTGAACGCGACGAAGCATGGCGAGCTGGTGACTCATGGCTCGATCCAACAGATTGCCGCCACCTATCTCACAAAAGACGGTCGCCCGATCCCGGTATTCCTTTCTGCCGCCGCCATGCTCGACGAAGCTGGAGAGATCCAGGGTATCGCATGTGTCGCCAAAGATATGACTGAGATCAGGCAGGAAGAGGAGCAGCTCCGTATGCAGGGTACCGCGCTGGAGTCGGCGGCCAATGCCGTCATGATCATGGATCGAACTGGGCGTATTACCTGGGTCAATCCCGCGTTTACCACATTGACCGGGTACTCGTCTAACGAAGTGATCGATCAGAATATTCGTACGCTGAGGTCGGAACGAAGAGATCATTCGTTTTATCAGAATCAGTGGAAGACGATCCTGAGCGGCAGAGTTTGGCACGGTGAGGTCACCAATCGTCGAAAAGATGGGAGTGTCTATACGGAAGAAGAGACCATTACCCCCGTCCGCGATCAAGCCGGCACTATCAGTCATTTTCTCAGTATCAAGCAGGATATCACGAAGCGCAAACAAGCGGTTGAGTCGGTTCAGGATGCCCATCAGAAACTCAAGGTGCTCGACCAATTGCGATCACAGTTTTTTGCCGACATCAGTCACGAGCTCAGGACTCCTCTAACCGTTATTCGAGGTGAAGCCGAGGTGACTCTGAGAGGAAAAGAGAAACCGCTCTCAGAATACCGAACCACATTGCAACGAATCGTGCAGTTATCGAACCAAATGAACAAGCTCGTCGGTGACATTTTATTTCTGGCCCGTTCCGAATCAGGGTCACTGCACATTGATCTCACCCTCCTGTCGCTCTCGGAGATTCTTGATGAGGTGTGTCGCGAGACGAACGTGTTGGCTCAATTACGAGGCATGAACGCCACGTTGGAAGGTGGATCTTCCGATGTTATCATTCACGGTGATGCGGAACGGCTGAAACAATTGTTCATGATTCTTACTGATAATGCGGTCAAATACGGACGGACAAGCGGTTCTATTGAGATTCGCATGACGACGACCGACCTTGAAACCACGGTGGCTGTGGTTGATGACGGGCTCGGTATTCCCGCTGAAGATCTTCCTCATGTCTTCGAACGAGCCTATCGAGTCTGGCGAGGCCGGCCTTCGTCGGTCGGCGGTGCGGGGCTGGGTCTCCCGATTGCCAAGTGGATCGCGGAAGCACACCGCGGGACCATCACTATCGCCAGCATGCTCGAGCGTGGAACCACGGTGACTGTGCGGTTTCCACGATCCACTCCATCTCAACAGACCACGACGATGAGTCCGACTGGACGTCAATCTTCTAGGTAAAGGCTGGTATTTAATGCGCATCTTAATGATCGAGGACGACGAGCGAATTTCCAGTTTCGTCAGGCGCGGTTTGGAAGCCGAGGGCTATCTGATTGACGTGGCACACGATGGCTCCGAAGGAATACGGCTTGGGGTAACGTCCTACGACCTCATCATCCTTGACCTTCTCCTCCCGGACATAGATGGCCATGAAGTCTGCCACGCGTTACGAAAAGAGCGAGTCGAAATTCCGATCGTAATCCTCACCGCCAAAGATACGCTGCAGGACAAACTAAGCGGCTTTGATTTCGGAGCAGATGACTACCTGACTAAACCGTTCGCATTTGAAGAGCTTCTTGCTCGGATCAAAGCGCTGCTTCGCCGGAAACCGACGTATGAAGAGGCTCCGGCACTTCTGCAGATCGCTGATCTCACACTGGACCGGGCCTCCCGCGAAGTCCATCGCGGGACCAAGATGATTGTATTAACCAGGAAAGAATTTGACCTCTTGGAGTATTTGATGTCGAACCCCAACAAGGCGCTGAGCCGCACCTCGATATTGGAACACGTGTGGGGCTATCATCACGATACACTGACCAATACGATCGATGTTTACATCGGGTATTTGCGGAAGAAAATCGACGATGGCTCAAACCAGAAGTTGATTCAAACTGTGCGAGATTTCGGTTACAAGATCTCTGAGACCCGCCTCTCCTAACCCTGTCGTGCCTCAGCCTACTCCCCTCTTCTAGCGCTCTCTTACCAATTTCTTACGGCGCACTCATGCCGATGCTTGGGACTGCAGTGTGTACACGTATTTACAAAATCCGGCTGATCTCGTCTCACACTGTGTCGGGAGAGCGTCTTGAGACATCACCAAGACGCGCCCCATTTGACAGGGAGGATGAAATGGACAGCAAGAACACTCTCATGGCACAAAACGTAGCAATCACCGCCTTGTTGTTACTTTGTCTTGTCAGCCTACTATCCTGCAAGACGCACCCACAGCTCGTGATCCATCAGTCAGAGACCCTCACGATCACGCTTCGCGAGCTGCCTCCAACGTATCCCTTGATCGCTCCCTTTCGCTACTCCCACGTGATCGATACAGGAAATACCTTCGCTCTCTTGGAGTCTTTAACGTATGAGAGTGGCTCAGGAGTACCGTTGGCACACCGACAGCGACACCAAGTCTTTACCAAAAACCAGGCAGAATCGCTGGCACCGGAACTTTCGAAGGCACTGAACCTTGCCCTTCCACATGAGGTTGCCGCCTTCAGCGTGTCCGACGCTGAGCAGCCGAGGCAACATACGAAAGGATTGGCGTTTGTGCACGGTGATGAACTACACCTGATCATCGAGGAACTGCCGCGATCGTGGCACAACAACAGGAAGAATCCAGATCCGCAGCAGCCTTCCCAATGGGCGTTACTTCCGCGTAACGGCCAGCGCCACTATACCTCTCACCAAGGAGCTACAGGAACGATGACGAATTGGATTATTGCTCCCCTTCAATAAGAACCCAATCTTCACCCGGGTCTCGTTTCTTAACTGTTTCTCATCTCGCGCTCACTCCCTTCTTATATGAGCCGAGTAAGATAACTTTCTCACGTCACCGTGATGGCCTATTTCGGTTTTGGGAAAGGTAGATGCGTGCATATCCTCGTTGTAGAAGATGATGAACGAATCGTCGCGTTCATGAAACGTGGACTCGAAGCGGAGGACTTCACGGTCGATGTGGCTTCGGGAACGGCTCAGGCTCTTGACCTGATTAGTTCCAGAGGCTACGACCTGCTGATCATCGATATCTACCTCGGGCCTGATGACGGTCTTGAGTTCTGTGCAACAGTGCGTCAGCGCCACAAACATATCCCAATCGTCATCATGACGGCCAAAGGGACTCCGGAGACGGATCGAGTAAGCAAAGCCGCCGGCGCAAACGCCTATCTAGCGAAACCCTTTGCATTTCAGGATCTCATTGAAACGATTGCACGTCTTCGCCCTACGAGGGAGCCTCATGATTCCATCACGAAAATGCGAGTGCGCCCATCTTGGTCGCCAGAAACAACCTAGGAGGCGTTTACGAAATGTCAGCCCGTTCATCCAACAACCATGATCGCTCATCTTTGGAATGTTCCGGCCACTCCGCAAAAGGCGGCGCAACCGTGCTCCTGCATCTCTATCTCCATCTTGACAGCCATCACGTGGCCTCACGCCTCATAAGCAGTTGGGAGATGCCCCTATGCTGATCATGCTCTATTCACACGATAGCTATGGACTCGGCCATATCCGCCGCACACTTGAAATCGCAAGCCAGCTGGTAGATGACATTCCCGACGCGTCCTTGATCATCTTGACCGGGTCTATGCAGGCCCATACCTATGCGCTGCCGCCTCGCACGGAGTACATCAAACTCCCGACACTCACCAAGAATAAGGAAGGACGCTATTGTTCTCGATCACTCCCGCACCCGATCGATATTACTCTTGAGCTGCGCCAGCGAATCATTTTGGAAAGCCTGTGCATGCTCAAACCGGACATTTTCTTGGTCGATAAATCCCCCGCCGGGATCAAGGGCGAGTTGCTTCCCGCCCTGCGGCACTGCAAAGCCTTTCTGCCCCATACCAAGCTCGTGTTGGGCATGCGAGACATCGAAGATGATCCCAGCCACGTGGCAAAGGAATGGGCGCACTCCGGCATTGTCCCGTTACTTGAGCATACCTACGATGCGATTTTTCTGTATGGCACTCGCGCTCTGTACGATCCAGTCCAAGAATATGGACTATCCCCTCAAATCGAGCAGAAGTTGGTCTCGTGCGGCTACATAGGGAGAAACCAGTCTCCACCCGAGGTCGAACACATCAAACGTGAACTTGGGTTGCGCACCAACCGGTTCGTCCTGGTTTCTCCTGGTGGTGGCGATGACGGGTATTCGATTGTCGAAACCTATGTCCGTATGCTGCGAGAACACACTCGTCCGGGTCGCCATCAGTTTGACTCGTTGATCGTCACAGGTCCGTTAATGTGTCCTGAAAAACGCCAGGCTTTAAAACAAGCTGCGCGTGAAGACCTGGCGCTCAAGGTCATTGATTTCACCCCCCATCTCTACGACTACCTTCGAGCAGCAGATCTCGTCGTGTCCATGGGCGGCTATAACACCGTGGTGGAGATCTTGACTGCCAATCAACGCGGGATCATCGTGCCACGCGTTCATCCCAGGCTGGAACAGTGCATTCGTGCGGAACGGCTTGCGGCCACGGGCCTGCTCGACATGATTCACCCCACCAAGTTGACGCCCAGCCATCTATTCAGGGCCGTGACACAGTCGATACAACAACCACGGCCTCCACGCTCGCAGGACGTCGGGGTCCCGCTGAATGGCGCTGCCAACGTATCGAAAGCGATGACGCAATTATTCTTGCAAGGGCAACGAGATCAGACGAGTGCGCCCCATCTGCTCCATGTTCCAGGAGTTCACCTGGCACCAGCTGTGCTCACAACGGGATTGCCTGCGTAGGTCATGAAGAATTTGACGACCACCGACACAATTGGCTACCTCGTGAAAATCTTTCCGAAGATCTCTGAAACGTTTGTCCTCCAGGAAATATTAGATCTAGAAGCATCCGGGCTCGATCTTTCCATCTTTACCCTTGAACCTCAAACCGATGGCATCACACACGGCCTAGCCGGCCAGGTACAAGCGCCCATCACAGCGCTCTCTCGCTCATTCATGACCATCCGTCGAAATGCGCTGTGGGCTCATGTCCGTCTCCTCACGGTCTCCCCACGCCGCTATTTGGCGACCATTCGATTCTGGCTAAGCACATCTGAACGACCATCCTGGTCAAAATTCGTGCAAGCCGGATCCTTGGCTGCGGCGCTACTCAAGAAACGGATCGCTCATCTTCACGTTCACTTCGCGAATGCCCCCACGACGGTGGCGGAATTGACGCATCGATTCACAGGGATTCCATACAGCATGTCCTGCCATGCCAAGGATATCTACCTCGCACGCCCAGACACGCTTCGCAGGAAAATGCGCCATGCTAAATTTGTCGTCACCTGCACGGAAGACAATCGGCAATATCTCCAGGACATCTCAGATAGCAGCACCCCGATTCACCGGCTCTATCATGGCCTCAATGTCGATCGATTTGATCGACTGCTCCCGAATAGTCGGGTAACTAAAGCGACTATCCCGACTATCGTCAGTGTCGGCCGTTTCCGAGACAAAAAGGGATTTCCCACACTCATCCGCGCCTGTCACCTACTAGCTCTGCGTGGCCATCGGTTTCACTGCTGCATCGTCGGGAGCGGGCCTCTTCACGCCGACCTGGACGCTTTGATATGTGAATTGAATCTCGAAGGACTCGTCACACTCGCCGGGCAACAGCGGCTTGAAGAAGTGGTGAAGCTCTACCAAGGAGCGCACATCTTCGCCCTCCCTTGTCAGGTCTCTCAGGACGGCGACCGTGACGGTATTCCAAATGTCCTCATGGAAGCCATGGCGTGCGAACTGCCCGTCGTCACCACAGGGGTATCCGGCATTCCAGAACTCATCCAGCACGACCACAATGGTCTCCTGGTTCCCCAGCGAGATCCACAGGCGTTGGCCCTGGCATTAGCCCACCTTCTTGACAATCCAGCCATCTGTGAGCGGCTTGGGAAGACTGGACGCAAGACGATCGCGCTCAACTTTTCATCCAGTCATTCGAGCCAACGACTCACAACACTCTTCCACGCAGGGCTTTCTCAACAGTCATTATCCTTGACCCAGGCTACACCCAATGGGCATCCGCCCGCCTTAGCTTCGGAAGGGTCAGCAGACAGAATCGGCTACGTCTTAAAAGGATTCCCACGCCGGTCAGAAGCCTTCATCACAAACGAAATCGTGATTTTGGAGAAACTCGGACTCAGGCTTCGACTGTTCTCCGCCTTTCAAGGGGATCCAGGTTTGAACGGTGCTCTCGCGCAGCCGCTCCAGTCGCCGTTGACCTATCTCCCTGAAGACCATCACCATACCGATAGTGGGTTTCCTGGATGGCTTCTTGCCAATGTTCCGCGATATTTCCCCAACCACCTTCGCCTCATTCGTACGGTTCCGCGATGCTATCTTCAGACGGCCGTGGATACCTGCAGGCTCAGCCTCCGCTGTCGACCGACCGTCTTCTCATGGCCAAAGAAAGTCTTTTTCAAGGACTTTCTTCGTGCCGGCGCAATTGCCAGTTCGGTGCTTGAGGCCGGAGATATCCGCCATCTACACGCCCATTTTTGCCACGGCGCCACGACGATGGCCATGTTTGCCGGCATGCTAACTGGGCTTCCCTTCAGTTTCACGGCCCATGCCAAGGACATTTACCTCTCTAAACTCAACCCCGGCGACTTGCTCTCGATCAAGTTACGTCGAGCAGCGTTCGTCGTGACCTGCACCGAGGCGAATGAACAGCACTTACGGGAGGTGACCGCGCAGCATGCGCCAATCCACACCATCTATCATGGAGTCGATACGGCCCGCTTCGCTCCTTCCATCGACCAGTCGGCGCCGGCCATACCCACGATCCTCTCAGTCGGACGATTCGTCGAAAAAAAAGGGTTTCCCTTTTTGATTGAGGCCTGCCGCATCATCAAGAAGCACGGCATCGCCTTTCACTGTCTGATCGTCGGCGAGCCAGATGAACAATCTGAGCTGGTGCACAACTTAATCCGCCAATACGATCTCGAACGTGAGGTCACGATCGGTCCGGGTATGTCGCAAGAGGAACTGCGCAGGCTCTATCAACAGGCGACGGTCTTTGTCCTTCCCTGTCATATCGTACACAACGGAGATCGTGACGGCATTCCCAATGTGTTGGCCGAATCGATGGCCTGTGGAATTCCAGTCGTCTCAACCACCGTCTCAGGCATTCCGGAAGTGATCGATGATCGACGAAACGGCCTGCTGGTCGCGCCACGTCATCCAGAAGCCCTGGCCAAGGCTATTGAAGAGCTCTTGATCGACTCCGACTTCCGACACACTCTCGGCCAAGCAGGCCGGGAGACCATATGCCATATCTTCGACTCGAATGTGACTACGAAGCGGCTCTACGAGCTCTTTGCGAGGAACACCGTCGGAAATGCCAATATGCATCAGGAGACCCATGCGGCTTGCCACTAGTCCTCAGCAGCCGGCTGAGCACAAAGAACGTCGGCTGATCTTCACATCAGATTTTCAGGAATTGTCCGCAGAGGCGCTACTGGAACATTTCCAAACCAGGACCACAGTCCACTATTTCCCAGTCCCTGATTCAGTGGAAACGGCTCGGCCCAAGATCGACGACATACTGATGAATCAGTTTGAATTTAACGGCGAACGACACACGTTCACCTCCTCCCCTCTCTGGCTGACCAATCTCAGCAGTGACCAGGAATGGCTGATCCTCCTGCACAAATTCTATTATGCCGTTGGGCTCGGCATGGCATATCACGACACGAACGACCCGCGATATGCACAGAAATGGGTGGACCTCACCTGCTCTTGGATTCGAACCGTTCCCCTTGATTTCCTTCCCAGCGATGTCGCTGGACGGCGTATCCAAAATTGGATCTTCGCCCACTATTATTTTGTGAGTACCGAGCAACCAGAGAGCATCACACCGGATTTCTATGTCTCCTTCTTGCACGCATTACATCGTCAGGTGTCGTACCTCCGAGAGCACGTCACTGTGGCTCGGAATCATCGAACCTTGGAACTCTGCGCCATCTTTCTAGCCGCTGTGGTGTTTCCTGAATTTTCAGAGTCTGGCGAGTGGCTCACCTGGTCCAAAGCAGAACTCCTCCGTAACATTCAATCCGACCTCTTGCCTGACGGCGTCCACTGCGAACAATCCACTGACTACCATCATCTGGTACTCAAGAATTACCTGTGGATCAAGAAACTCGCCGTTCTTAACGAGATCGAGATGCCGGAGGAATTCGATCAGCTCGTGAAAAAAGCATTGGAGTTTTCAGTCTATTCCCATCGGCCTGATGGGATGATCCCCACGCTCAGTGATGGGGACAGTCGTTGCTTCTTAGAACTTTTGCAACAGGGCTACGACCTCTACGGAGGAGAACATCTCCTCTATGTCGCGACAGCAGGAGTACAGGGAAAGCCTCCAGCCAACCGATCAAAAGGTTTTCTCAACAGCGGCTATTGCGTGTTGCGAAGCGGTTGGGGAGACCAGAACGAAACCTATAAGGACGAACGCTATTTAATTTTTGACTGTGGTCCCCTCGGGGCCGGGAACCATGGACATTTAGACCTGCTCAGTTTTGAAGCCTATGCCTACGGCACGCCGCTCATCATGGATCCCGGTCGCTACACCTACGATGAGTCTGGACCGCTCAATTGGCGTGTCCGTTTTCGTGAAACCGCCGCTCACAACACCGTGCTGGTGGATGGGCGAAACCAGACGAGTTACCTTCCCGGGAAACGTCGATACAAGATTCAGGGACCAGAACCCAGTTTTGAACTGAATTCGTTCATCACCGCGGACCAGCTGGACTATGTGCATGGCACGGCACGGAGTTACGAATATCCGGTCGTGCATGAACGGAAGATCTTGTTTGTCGGAAGGGACTATTGGGTCGTCCTGGATCTCCTGCGAGCACAAGAGCCACATCACTACGATCTCTTGTTCCACCTCTCACCCAACGCTCACGGACAGGTGTCGATCGCGCTGTCATCCACGACACTGTCGATCGATTCTCCGCAGCTTCTGCTCGCACAACCGATTAGTCCGACTGTCATTCCCTCAATCCAAGAGGGATTCATCTCCCACACCTATGGCACCAAACATGCGGCCCCGATCGTCCAATTGACTCAACGGGACCGCGCGACTTGCTTTCTGACCGTGGTCTATCCCTACAAAGGAACGACACCAAAACTGTCTATAGAGATTCCCGGTGCTGATGACGGGCTCGCAAGGCTTCTTCAGGGAACTCCCACTCTGATCAAGATCTCCGTAACTCATGGCCAGCACCGATATTCAGATGAAATTGTGATCGGGAACCAATCCGATCAGGCAATCGACGCACCCGGCTCTGCCGCTTCGAGTCACGTGCGTGTCTGCCGCAAGAGTCATGATGGATCACCCATTTTTCAGGCTCAGGTCTAACCCATGACGGATGCTGCTTTGATCAACAACATCGGTTCTTCCTCGCAGAACGAGAGACCAAGATTCTACGACCTCCCGACGGATGCTTGCCTACCCCAGCTGCCGATCATCTTGGACTCAGAGGTCATGAAATCCCACCTTCAGCAACACATGTTTCTGTTATCGACGGACCAAGCTCAATTCAGGATCCGCGGCTGTCACATCATGCAGATCCGGTACAAACCAACACGGTCCTGCATGGTCAGTTATCGCCTCGACATTGAGGATACAGCGACTGGAACCTGTGGCGAGCAGATTCTGTGCGGTCGTGCCTATCCGGCCGGAGTGTCACAGGCAAAGTGGAAGAACGCTGTCGGTCGTACCTTTTTTCAGCCCCGTTTTGGGAAACCGATGATCCATCTGACCAGCATCGACATGATCCTTTGGAGCTTCCCGAATGATCGCAAGATACACACACTTCCAACTGCCATCGAGACCACACTGATCCCCACTGAGCCTCCACTCAGCTGGATCAGGTCGTATGTAGGGACGGAGTGGCAGATCGTTACGACCGACTCACGAGTGGTGCATTACGTTGGGGAACATACCTGCACCGTGAAGACCTCAGTTGACATGGTCCACCCCATGGAACATCGGCCACAGACCATCACACTTTTTGGCAAGACGTACTACGATGAAGAAGGCGCCCAGACTGATCGAGTCATGCGGCAATTATGGGACAGCCATTCCAGGCGAAGCGGGCGGCTTCGTCTCGCGCAGCCCATCTGGTATGACGGGCCCCGAAAGACCCTGTGGCAATTGGGTATTAACGGCGCGACATTGGAGGCCTCCTTGCTTGGAGACTCCCAATTCGTTCCGCTTCTCAGGAAGGCCGCTCATGCCATTGCTGCCTTGCATGGGACCCCGCTCGCAAATATCCAACCACTCACGATTGCCGATCTTCTCGACAGGCTCGACACCGTCGGATCCATGCTCATGCAACAGTGCCCATCATCCCGATCCCTTGTGGTTTCACTTCTGGCTCGGTTGCACAACCAAGTCAGAATGGTTCCTCTCTCTCCGACGGCGACACTGCATGGTGACCTGCACCTCAAGAATCTCTTTTTGGCGAACGGAACGATCAGCTTAATCGATCTCGACAATGTCCGCGAAGGACCACCTGAATGGGACATAGGAAGTTTTCTCGCAGGACTTGTGGTTGGCGGGCTCTCAACGCAGGCGTCTGATCACAACCTTGTGAGCGACATCCAAGTATTTCTCGACCACTACAACCAGTCGGCGCTCTGGACAATCGCGATGCCGACTGTCGCCTGGTGTACCGCGATGGCGCTGGTCATCGAACGTGGGCACCGGTGTGTGACGAGGCTCAAAGATAACCCGCACGGGCAACTTGAACGAGTGCTGCGGTGTGCCGATCACATTTCAAAAGCATGTTCACTTGATGCTCTGAATTCCCAGGAATGGCGCGCGCTGAAAGAAGGCAAAGGCTCATGATCGGCAACCCGACATCTACCCCAACCACAGTGTATCTCGCACGCCACGGTGAAAGTGTGCTGAACCAGGCACGACGTGTCTCCGGTCGGCTCGACACTCCGCTCTCTCTGAACGGTCACCGTTTTAGTGAGGATCTGGCGGAACTCCTTTGCGATATCCCTCTCACTGGGATCTACACGAGTGCGCTGATGCGCACCATCGACACAGCGCGCCCAACTGCCAAGCGTCATGGCTTATCGATCCAAATCAACGATAGCTTGAATGAACTGCATTTCGGAGTGCTGGAAGGCCGCTATCGTGATGCACGTGACCCAGAGGCGTTGGCCATCTGGGAAGCGCGGAAGCGTGACAAGCGTTCTTATCAGATTCCAGGTGGAGAACGATTCGTCGATATGGCTGATCGCGTTAGGCACGCCCTGAACCATATTCTCACCCATGAGGCCGTCGGCATGATCCTCATCGTCGGACATCGCAATGTCAACCAAGTCTTGTTTGGCATCTTGATGCAACAACCGGAAGAGCAGTGGCCTCGGCTCGCACTCAAAAGTCAGTCTGTTTATCGCATCAACACCGGCAGCAGTCATCAGCTCACCACCCTCACGCTCAGTGGTAAACGAACTGGAATGCTGTCATCTGAAACTGTGCTATCGGAGCCGCAGCTGAGAACATGATGAAAAACCGATACATCACGCATCTTGAACCTGACATGTCCATCGCGGCCTTCGCACGATTTTCCGACACCGATGCTATGGGCGACTTTCTCTGGCGACGGCTCGCCGCGGGCGCCGATGTCCAGGATCGTCCACCCGCCTGCGCCATTGTCTATACGCGCTACAAGCATTTGAAGGCGCAGTCGCACATCAAATCTTCACTCTCCGTCTGTTATCGGCTCGATCTGGCAGGCCGTCGAGAGGACCGACAGGAGGCCCTCTTTTACGTCAAAGCCTATCTTGGCGGTCGCAGTTGGAACGAATGGGAGAAGCTGACCAACTCAAGCCGCGTTGGCCGGGAGATGGAACCCTCTGCGATCCACGTCCCTGAGCTCGACGCCATCATCTGGAGGTTCCCACATGACCCAGTGCTTGCACAGCTGCCAGAGGTGATTGATGCGGAAAAGGTCCAGACCCACCTACCCTGGAAGCAGTTACCAAATAACGTGCCAAGAGCAGGCGGCCTCACAAATGTTACCCACAGGGTGGCACATTACCTGCCGGAGAAATCCTGTACCACACGCTATAACCTGCGATGGCAAGAGGCCGGAACGAAACACGAGCTCACCCTCTACGGCAAAACCTTCAAGGGCGATGCGGGCAAGGAAATTTATGAGCGGATGATGCATTTCTGGCGTACCTCGCGCCAAGATCCTGGAAGCATCACGGTGGCTCAACCGCTCGCCTATACGGAAACCATCAAGACCATCTGGCAACAGGCTATCGTCGGCGTCCCGTTGTCGTATGTCATCGATGAGACCAATTATGAACGCTATTTATCCGCGGTGGCGACGGGTCTCGCGACACTCCACAAGAGCCGGCTGGCCAGCTCGCGTGCCGTGACCATCGATGATCATCTCGTCGAGTCTCGCAAGAAATCGCTCAAGCTGGGGCAAGCCATCCCCGCATTAACGGCACAGCTGGATGGCCTGCTCCAGCGTCTGGAGACCGACGCACCCTCTGCCACGTCAGCCGACCACACGCTCATCCATGGAGATTGTCAGTTGGGCAACCTGCTCGCCCAAGACGACCGAGTGGTGTTCCTCGATTTCGACGACTGCGTGCAAGGAGATCCGGCGCGGGACCTGGCCACATTCATCGTGTATCTGTATTTCTACAACTTCTCTTCGACACTCCGAGACGCGATGCGCGAGACCTTTCTTGCGACATACCGGCGATTGGTCGAATGGGAGGTGTCGTCCGAACGCCTGGCTTGGCATCTGCGCGTCCAGTTCCTTAACAAGGCCTATCGCGCTTACTTCCAACAAGCGGCTGGGACTGCAAAGGAAGTCCTGCGAATCTTGGATCTGGCCAAAAACGAAACGAGGCTTACCGTGACCGAGACTCCGACACCCTCTTGGAGTCACGGCTCATGTTGAAGCAGGTCCATCTGATCAATCCGATGGGGAACGCGTCGGGGGGCAGCGAGTGGCGGACCCTAAGACTGTGCGAGGAGATCTCGAAACACTGCGACGTCCATCTCTGGAGCTCCTCGAAGCCACACCCTCGCTTCTCAGATTATCCGATTCGCAGGCTCAGCCTCTCGCGCCTGTCCTTCCCCATGACCGGTACCTTCATCATTGTCGGCGTCTATCACGAGCTTGGATCCTGGATTCACCTGGCTCGTCCGACACGTACAATTCTCATCTACAATACATCGCGACCCGACCTCCTCAGGGATCGACTGCACACACTGCAGCGCTTTGGGAAGCCGAAGGTGGAAATTGTCTTCGCGGCACGGTGGCTCATGGATGCCAGCAGCCTTTCCGGACCGGTTGAGATGTCCCCGATCGATCTTCAGCGGTTCGCACCAGCCGATGACGAACGAAACGATGAAAGAAACGGGCGCTTCACGATCGGGCGGCTGAGCAGGGACCACTCCAAGAAGCACCACCCTAACGACGTCGGGGTCTATCGCCGCCTTGTCTCGGAGGGCGGCAGTGTCACGATCATGGGGGGAAGATGCCTAGCCGACAAGCTCGAGGGCGTGCCAGAGGTCACCCTGCATCCGGCAGGCTGGCAGGAGCCTGATGTATTCCTGAAGAATCTGGATTGTTTCTTCTATCGCACGTCGGAAAAATACTTTGAGCCTAGCGGCAGGGTTGTTTCTGAGGCCATGGCCTGCGGGCTGCCCGTCGTCTGCCACAGAAGGGGGGGCTATAGCGAGTACATCAAGGACCGAGTCGACGGTTTTCTCTTCGACACCGACGAGGAGGCCATCGAGATTCTGCTAACTCTCAAAGCCGACCGGGGATTGCGGAAGCGTGTGGGGCAGGCCGCAAGGAAGAAGCTGGAAGCGTCTCTCGCCCCGGCAGTCCGGGACGAATTCCTCCAATTCTATACGCGGTGAAGATCGGTGATTCGGTGCGAAAGGAGCAACGTGAGACAACGACGCACACACTCCACTGACACGACTATCCGATAAGAGCGAGTGAGACGCTGATCCTATGCTGATCATCTGTACTGCGAAAATAGCCAATGCCACTGCGGGTCATATCGATAGCATCATGGCCTACCCAGTCGGTTTGCAACGACTCGGTCATGAGGTCTACGTGATGGAGCGTGTGGGCCGTGGACGCTGTACCGACTCGGCCAATCAACCAGTTGCTTTCGACCAGTGGGATGGCCGGCGGCATTTCGAAGCTGTGATGAAGACTTACGGCATGTGGCCGCGTTGTTGCCTGATTTATAGGAACGGCGAGGCAACCCATGGCATGCCCTTCACCGACGCCGCCAAAGTTTCCAAGCGGTGTGATCTATTGATGACAAGAAGCGGCGAAATCCATAAGGCTCACGATATTTTTTCGAATCCGAGATCTCGCCTCTACATCGATGGCAATCCTGGTAATACGCAGGTGTTTCTTCAACAACATGGCGGCGAGTACGAGGCGTTGGATCACTACGAGCACCTGTTCACCTTGGGCCTCAATATCGGAACGGACGTCTGTCGGCTCCCGACCGGAATACGTCACTGGCATCCGCTACTACGTCCCGTCGTTCTCCCAATGTGGCCGAGTTCTCCGAATCCAACGAGCACGCGATTTACGACCATTTCAAGTTGGAAAGGGCGAACCACTTTCCAATGGCAGGGAATAGATTCGGGAGAAAAATCAGATAGTTGGCTGAAGTTCATCGACCTCCCGAAGAGAACCGCACAGGAGCTGGAAGTCGCGCTCCGGATCGAACCACGCGATGAAGTTGATGGCGAAATGTTTCGACAGAACAGCTGGCGGCTGACAGACCCCAGGAGGTTTCGCACGCTGACGGATTATAGAAGATACATCTCACAGTCCCGCGCAGAGTTCAGCGTGGCCCATCATCGTGTAGTCGAATTTTCAGTCGGCTGGTTCAGCGACCGCAGCGCCCTGTACTTAGCGTCCGGGAGACCGGTGCTTGTCCAATCAACCGGCATTGAGGCACACCTGCCGACGGGCAAGGGGTTGCTCACATTCAGCACCATCGATGAGGCCTTAGCGGGGATCGACGCTATCAACAGCGATTATGCGGGGCATTGTCGAGCTGCGCGTGAAATTGCCGAGACCTATTTCGATTCCAATCGAGTCTTGGCCAGCGTTCTTGCCAGAGTTGGATACGCGTGATGGCCTCTACCCAAATGCAGCACAACATCAGTCACCGGTTTGACTCCATGGCACGCAATGATTGGGCAACCATACGTCGAAAGTTTCAACGTTTCACTACTCCGGCAGCCGCATGCGAAACTCTCAGGACTTACCTTCCCGGACTGTCCGGGAGTGCCTACGAGATCAGCGAATGTACGATTCTTGATGCGAAGCTGAAAAAGTACCTGAAGCCCTCGAGTATGCACAAATCCACCCTGTCGGTCTGTTATCAATTCACGGTTCGTGAGGCCTCAGCCGACATGGCCTTGCGGCACATCTTCTATGTAAAGGCGTTTCTCGGCAACCGGAGCACGGAAGCCTTTCACCATCTATCTCACGAAAACGAACATGATCAAGAGTTTCGACAGCATGTGGCCCATGTGCCGGAACAGGATATGATCGTCTGGAGATTTCCTTACGATCCAGCATTGCCTCATTTACGCCAACTCACAGAGCTTGGGTCTGTCGGAACGCTCCTGCCAACAAACAGTCTGACACAGCTCGGCATGAGCGGAACGCCATGCGTGTTGTCGAGCCACGTGGTGAATTATCGCCCTGAGATTCGATGTACCAATCGGTATGACCTCTATGATCAGAAACAGAGCTGCACCTATCAGATCTTTGGCAAGACGTTTCGTGGCGGAGAGGGACAATCCCTCAGCCAACGACAGCACTACTTCTGGAACCGGTCCCTCGCGGATCCGGACGCCATGGCAGTAGCCCATCCGCTGGGGCATACTGTGTCAACCGACACGGTCTGGCAACTCGGAGTGCCAGGCACTCCGCTTCTCCAGGTCCTTGACGCTTCAAACTATGAGGAACACAGTGCAGCTACCGCAAAAGGGTTGGCGTCGCTTCACACCAGTCATATCACAAATCTAGCCACCCATGCGCCGGCAGACCATGTGACCGAAGTCCGTAAGAAGCTCGTGAAACTTTCCGATGCCGTCCCGCATCTGGCGACTCGCTGTGCGGCTCTGGCCAACCAGATTGAACGGACCGCGCCTCACCCATCCACGATTCCATCTCGCCCTATCCATTGGGATTTTCACATCGATCAATTGCTTACCTATCAAGGACGGCTCGTATTCTGTGACCTTGACGAGTTGGTCAGCGGGGACCCTCTTCAGGATCTCGCAAACTTTATCGTCGATCTGCATTTCCGACCGGTAGATGTTCAACTCATTCGGTTCATAGCCGCTGACCTGTATGACACCTATCGGCGACTGGTGGAATGGGGTGTCTCGGTGAAACGCCTGACGTGGCATGCCCGAATCCAGTTCATCAATAAGGCCTATCGGCATTATCTGCGGTTCGCACCAGGATTCGAACAAGCCGTTGAACAGATCATTCAAATGGCCGAGAAGGAACTCAGCATATGGTAAGCGAGGCTATGGATAACGTCCCTTCGGCAGGTAAACAACGAGTCCTTATCTACTGCCAACATATTCTTGGAATGGGTCATCTGATCAGAACGATGGCCATCGCACGGGCGCTGAAGAATTGCACCGTGGTGTTTGTAAATGGCGGCGAACCGCTCTCCGGGGTAGACGTTCCGTCATGGGTCACAATCGTCAATCTGCCACCAATCACAGCTGATGGTGATTTCAAAACGTTGACGATCCAAACTGATGACTCCACCATCGAAGAGATTCAGGAGACCAGAAAGAATACGTTGATCGAGCTTTTTGATCACTTCCGTCCCGACATCGTGGTTATCGAGCTCTTTCCGTTTGGGCGCAAGCGGTTCGCGTTCGAATTGCTTCCACTATTGGCGCACATTCGTCTTGCCGGAGGTTCGACACAAGTGGTCTGTAGCCTCCGGGACATTCTTGTCACGAAGCCGGATCAGACTCGTCACGAAGAGTGGGTGGTCAGTGTGATGAACCAATACTTTGACCTGTTATTGATCCACTCCGATCCGACCTTTCAAACATTGGATGAGACATTTTCACGATGTGCCGATTTCCGCTGTGCGATGCAGTACACCGGATTTGTGACCCAGGACGTTGATCCGCGGCCCGACACCGAACACACATCGCCATCCGACGATATCCCCATGATTCTTGTGAGTGTTGGAGGGGGGCGTGTCGGCTATGAGCTGCTGGAAGGCTCGATACATGCGGCTCGCCTGCTGACGATCCCCTATCGGATGCGCCTCTTCACGGGCCCCTATATGCCCGATCATCAATACCAAGCACTTTGCCAACGTGCGAGCGAGAATCCGTATCTGGAAATAACACGCTTTACGCCAACATTTCAGTCGCTGATGCAACAGGCTTCGCTCTCCATCTCAATGGCCGGCTATAACACCTGCATGAATATCTTGAAGACTGGCATCAGGGCCCTGGTGCTCCCCTTTACTGGCCATAAGAATGACGAGCAAACCATTCGTGCCAAAAAACTTGAGCAACGTGGGCTGCTCACTATCTTGGATCCGAAAGATCTGACTCCAGATCGGCTGGCTGCGCAGATCATGACGGCGTTGACGATGTCCCACCATGGCCATCATTCCATCAATACCGATGGCGGCCAACAAACCAAGGCGGCTATCGATCAGTTGACGGCACAGGCGCACAGTCAGCCGACTCGCAAGGACACGCCATTGGCATTAAGAGCCATGCATCAACCTGATCGATGGCTCACCGCGCTACGGCTATTTCTTGATGCACAAGAAGCCCAGGGACGGGACCTCCACCTTTTCCTTCGAAATGATGATGTCGATGATGATGAGGACGCGCTCAGGCATCTGCTTGACCTGGCACTCGCCCGAAGTGTACCGATGAATCTCGAAATAATCCCAGGACGGCTTACCTCAGCCTGTACCACTATCCTCAAGAACACCCTTCGAGCCGACCATGCGCTCTTGAGTCTCGACCAACATGGTTGGATGCATCGCAATCATGAGGCAGAAGGACGGAAATGCGAGTTCGGCCCATCACGATCCCTGAGCCAACAACTTAAAAACATTGCCCAGGGCAAAGCCATTCTCGAATCCACGTTTGAGGACCTGTTCTATCCCGCGTTTACTCCGCCGTGGAATCGCTGCACCACGGATACCTATCGCGCTCTTGATGAACTTCGTTTTCAAGTCCTGTCGAAGGATCGAGGGAAGGACCCTCTGAGCGAATATGGGTTCCGGGAGATTTCGACGACGCTCGACCTCTATACGTGGAAAGGAGGAGCTCGGATGAAATCCCCGGATACCATCGTGCAGGCATTGATCGAGCAATTGGACACACTTTCCTATGTCGGAGTCCTGCTCCATCATAAGGTCATGACCAAAGACGCGTTCAGCTTTCTTAATCAGATCATCTGTGAGCTGCGCCGCTGCTCAGTGGTGCGGTTTCATACGTTTCGTACCTTGCTTCCGTTCGTACAGGAAGCAGAGGTGCTGCCACGATGAGGCAGCCCGAGACCCATCTTCGGGGGCGAGCGCGATTTCGAACGATCATCGCCTCACATCTACGCTCAGCCAAACAACACCTGGCCTTGGCCGGAGGGTGCCTCTTGGGTGTGACCCTCATGCAACTGGTGGCGCCATGGCCGCTCAAACTCATTCTCGACTATATTTTGCTCCAGAAGCCGGCTCCTCCTTCGCTCGCGTTCTTGAACGAGCTCTATCACACCTGGCCGCTCACCGTGTTGGCCGTCTTGGCGACCTTCATCGCCATCATTGCCATCATGAGTGGAGCCCTGTCCTATGCGCAATCGTTTGTCACGAGCAAGATCGGCCACCAATTAGTCTTCACACTTCGCCAACACCTCTTCGCGCATGTTCAAGGGCTCTCGCTGTCGTTCCACACACAAACTCGGTCCGGAGAATTGTTGACAAAATTGGCAAGCGATACTCAGACCTTGAAGAATGCCTTCACCGACATTCCGCTGGCCGTGTCCGGTCACATCGTCACGTTCCTTGGTATGTTTGTGATCATGTTCGCTATCAATTGGGAACTCAGTCTCATCACCCTCGCCACAATGCCGATCCTCGTCAGCGGTCTCTTCCTTCTGAACCGGAAAATCTTGACCACGACGCGTGCGCAACGAGAGCAGGAGAGTCGCATTGCCTCACAGCTTGCTGAATCGCTCTCCTCCATCTCGGTGATCCAGACGTTTGGTCGGGAACGAATTGAGCAAGATCGCTTCAAACAGGAAAGCACCAACCACTTACGTACCGGACTTCAATCGGCCAGAACCACCGCGGCAGTGACACGGGTAGTCTCAATCATCGGTGCTATCAGTACGGCCACCACTGTGTTCTTCGGAGCCTGGCAGGTACTCAAAGCCCGCATGACACCGGGCGATCTCCTGGTCTTCGTCAGTTATATGAAGAATCTCTATGGTCCCATCAAAGACTTGTCGAAGCTCTCGGCTCAATTTTCTAAGGCTACGGTCAGCGCCGACCGTATTGCGGATTTACTTGGCATCGAACCTGAGATTCACGATCGTCCCGACGCAATCAAGGCAACGCACCTTCGAGGTGAGATTCGGTTTGAGCAGGTTTCCTTTGCCTATCTTGAAGGATGTCCGGTTCTTCACGACCTCTCCTTCCAGATTGCGCCGGGGCAGCGCATTGCCATCATCGGTCCATCCGGATCAGGCAAATCGACCTTGGTCAGTTTGCTGCTCCGTCTCTATCAACCCTCGAAAGGCTACATCACGCTCGACGAACGGGATCTCGCTGAGTACGAACGCGAATCACTTCGTCATGAGATCGGCGTGGTTTTGCAAGACACGTTGTTGTTTCGAGCAAGCATCGCCGACAACATTTCGTACGGAGCGGACCATGCCGGCCTCGATCAGATTATGGACGCCGCCCACGAGGCCAACGCGCATGAGTTCATCTCGAAATTGCCCGGCGGTTATGACACCGTGATTGCGGAGCGCGGCAGCACCTTGTCCGGTGGGCAACGCCAACGCATCTGCCTGGCGCGCGCGCTTGTAAAGCAACCGTCCATTTTAGTTCTCGATGAACCGACGGCCTCACTCGACCACCAATCAGCCGCCTATGTCCGAGAAGCCATCGCACGCATCCAAGCGAATCGAACTACGATCGTCATTACCCACCACTTGGTTGGGATGGAACTGTTTGATCAAATCTTCCTCCTGGATGGTGGTCGCTTGGTCGGACAGGGAACGCACCAAGAGTTGTTAGATCGCCATGCCCTCTACGCACATCTCTGCGCACAACAATCGAATGATCTGGTCCGTCTTCAATCGAAGACCCTCACGTAGCACCAAAACATATTTCAATGACCGACAAAAACAAGGTAACGCCGACTCGTGCATTGCGTCTAAACAATATGCACCGTGAACCCACTAGACAACTGATTCTCATGCTGATGATATACACGCTTCTATGGACGGGTCCTGTCTATGCTGCAGAGGATTCAAGTGAGGTGGTTGAGTTATCTTCAAAGTCGACATTAACGGATCCTTCTGTCTCCAATGGGCCTGTGTTGCCGACCTACAGTCCAGCGAACGGCGCAACCCCTGGTCCGGTCATCGAGCCGTTCGACCCGAATGCACCACCAAGAGCGACCATTCCCATCGGTCCCAATCTCTTCGTGGGCGGCTATGCCTCGCTTGAGGGAGAAACGAACCGCAACTATCGCCTTTCCTCAAGCTTAGGCGAAGCCGACAGTGTTCTCATACCCAATCTTTCCCCTGCGTTTGCCTATATTCCAAACCAGTATCTCCAGTTCTACGTGAACCCTGTACTCGAAGTACCAGTGGCGATCGAGGAGATCGACGATACATCCCAGACTACCGAGCTGAAGATGAACCTCGCCTTCCTCACACTCCGGAATATCGTACCCGGTGGGAGAGTACAAATCGGGCGCCAACGTTTCATCGATTCCAGAAGATGGTTGTTCAACGAAAACATGGATGCCGTGAGGCTCGGCTATCAATACGAAAACTTTTCACTGGAATTATCAGCCAGCCAATTGAATCTCGTTCAACGGAATCTGCTGCGGACCGAAGAGGAAGATGACGAAGAAGCGTTGCTCAATTACTATGCCTACGCAGACTACAAGTTTGGCACGAAGAATCATATCGGACTGTTTCTCCTCTATCAGGATCAGCAGCGACTAGGGACGGCTCAACCCATCTATGTCGGGCTCCAGTCGAGCGGGAAATTCTTCAAACGCTTCAAGTATTGGTTCCAAACAGCAATGGTACGTGGTTCGGACGGCGGCCAGACTATTCGCGGCGAGGCCATTGATGTGGGTGTGACGCATGTGGTCGATGGAGATTGGGACCCGTCGTTCACAGTCGGCTACGCCTATGGCACAGGAGACAGCAATCCGGACGACAACGTCGATACACGATTTCGACAAACCGGATTTCAGGGCAATTCTGACAAGTTCAATGGTGTCGCCAGGTTCAAATATTACGGGGAAGTGCTGGATCCACGACTGACGAATCTCATGGTCTTCACGGGCGGATTTGGTATCAAACCGTTTAAGAAAACCTCATTTGATCTGGTCTATCACTATTACCTTCAAGACCATGCGTCGACACGCATCCGAGGATCTGATCTGGATACTGATCCGACAGGACTCAGTAAAGATATCGGTCACGAAATTGATTTTATCGCAGGTTATCAGGGCATCCCACATCTCCAGACGAAGTTTGTCCTGGGGTATTTTGTCCCCGGCAATGCGTTTCCGGAAGGATCTCGAAGCGGCGCGTTTCTGGCCAGCATCCTTTTGCGGTACAACTTCTACTAGCCAATGTTGTTTACACTATGGCGTCGATCCTGAAATTTCATTTATTGAGAAAGACCAAAGAGTGGAGAGAGTGTGGAGATCCGTCCGATAGCTCGATCCGCAGTGACACATCTAGCATGCTATAGTCCCTAGTCGCGGCCTCGGCCTGACCGATCCGAACGGTCTGGTCGTTCCGGCTTGTCTGGGCGCTCCAGTTTATCTGGACGTTCAAGGCGGTCCGGGCGGTCCCCGCTACCGGAACGATCCGACCGATCCACTCGCTCACGATCCGAGTCCTCTCGTCCACCTCGGTCTCCCCGATCATCACGATCTCCTCGATCACCGCGCTCGCCTCGACTGGACCCACTGCCCGATTCACCGCGATCTTTATCCTTAAAGAGGCGGTCACCACGTTCTCCACGTCGGACCTGCTCACGAAGTGCTTTCAGACTGGCCCGTCCCTCTTGAAATTCCGACCCACGCCGTTTGACCTCACGTCCTAGATCCAACAGATCAGACGAACGATAGCCTTGTTTCATCCCCTCACCGACCAATGCGGTTCCATCGTTCGAAGAAATCTTTCCTTCTTTCATCACTGCTAGGCTTTTCGCGCCGGCCGCTAGGTCCTCTTGGGTCGCCTTGTGACGACCTTCCTGAGACAATCTGCTCAACTCGCGCACCTCGTCGGCCGTGGCTCCGCGCGCAAACGCTTCCGCCATGGTTTCCAACGCGCGCTGCCGATTGCCGTTCGCTATGCCGCGCCCCTTCGCTTCTTCCAAGACGTCATGGGCCGATTCAAGCCGAGAGGTCATCTGTCGCAGCACAGGATCGATTCGCTTCGGGTCAATCCCCTTTGCCAGCCCTTCCTTCACCTTATTGGCCAGTGAGTCAACCGGCAATCCTCGTTCACCTGCCTGATTGACCTGATCGAGGAGCGGCTTGAGATCATCAGCAGAATGACCCTGCGCCGCTCGCAGTCGATTGATCTCCGCTCGATCCTGGTCCGAAATGGATTCGGCCTGAGCCGGGCAGACAATCAGAATCAGCATGCTGCTCAGGATGATATGTCGTGTCATGACTGCATTACGCATGACTGCTACCGTACGACCACGATGCCGTTGGTTTGCCCGAATCCATCTGTCACAAAATCATCGGCATGAGCCGGTGTCACCCACTGATCTTCATCGATGACGTACATGAAGGGGTACTCCCCTTCCTTGAGCGGCACCACTACCGACCAGACGTCTCCACCGGCGATGGCCATTGGCGATGCACCTTTCAGCCAACCATTGAAGGCTCCGACTACACACACCGACGTGGCTCCCGGCGCCGAGACGGTGAATCGGACGCCTTCGGCTGTTGCCATGGGTCGCACAGGCCCTATAGTCTTGGCACAGCCATACATACCGATACAGGCGATGAAGAGGATCGCGATCGAGTTGAGGACGCCATGCCACCGTTGCTTTCTTGGCATGGGTGCCAGAGTAATGCAGCGTAGCGATGGTTGCAAGCGATCGGTGATGGAGACTAGATGGCGACATCAAGCACCGCATTGTGCGCACCGAAGCCGTCGGTGGTTTCTTCAGCTGCCAGCGGATCAGCGATCCATTCTTTCCCGTCTATGACGAACATGTATTGATAGCGACCAGGCTTCAGAGGGATCGTCGCGGTCCACATCCCGCCATCGGAGCGTTCCAACGGAGTTTGTGCCGGATTCCATCCATTGAAGTCACCCGCGACGGAAACCGAGGTGGCCTCCTGCTGCAGGAGGATCAAACGAACAAACACTTTCGGCTCCTGTTCATCGGCACGAGTCGCGATGGTATGGGCCGGGACAATAGGCGTTGGGATCGGCCCCTCTACCACTCGTGGCGGGATCACGGCGAAGAGGCTCACGACGGAGACGATGGCCACACAGGCAGCGGCCATCGCACCGGCAAGATTCCACTCCAACGTTCGTGGCGCCTGTATCACAGAGAACAACCACTCCCACCAGCCCAGAGATCGGGGCGCGAGCTTCGCCTTGAGTTCGCTGTAAAATCTGGCTGATGGGGTGATTCTTGGCAACTGGCCCGCTTCCGCCACCACCAGTTCTAGGTTAAGCCAAGACCTGCGCAGAGCTGGATCCTCGTCTATCATCCGGAGGAACGCGACTCGTTCGTCAGGGGTCAGATCCTGATCGAGGAACCGGTGAATGAGGAGTTCTTGTTCGTCCATATGACCACCATCTAAACTCTCGATTGCCTAGCGGGTTGGGTCTAATGCCGCCAGTTCACGACTGAGCTGTACGCGACCTTTGTACACCCTCATTTTTAACGTGTCGGTACTGACACCAAGCACGGCTTGCATCTCCTCGTAACTGAAACCTTCGACATGTTTCAGTACGAAGGCCTCACGATACAGGGGTGGTAGACGAGCGATCGCCTGTTCCAGTTCTTGTGCGACCTGCTGCTGTGACAGCAGCCGCTCGGGTGTCCGCGTTTCAGAAACATGACGATCCAACGCCTCATCAACATCCAGATCAGCCGATCCCTTGCCAGGCCGCTTGGCCCGCAGCCAGTCCTTACACTTATTGACTCCGATCCGGTAGAGCCACGTCGAAAACTTGGAATCTGCGCGAAAGGTCGAGAGCGCCTTAAACGCCGTGAGAAACGCTTCCTGCGCGAGATCCTCCGCTTCCGCACGATTGCCCACCATCCGATAGGCAAGGTTGACAATCGTGGACGCATGTCGCTCGATGAGCTGTCCGAAGGCCTCATGATCGTGCTTGAGGCTGCGAGCAACCAGTTGTGCGTCATCTGATCCTACTGGCTGATCCGGTGGCATGCTCCAGCTCCGGTTAGTCTGGTCCGATGCCACAGGACCGTTTGCTTTTGCCTACACATGTCATTAGACGCAGGGATCTGAGGAGCGTAAACAGCCCCAAAAAGGTAAGAGGCTCGGTTAGAATCGGTAATTAGTGCCGATTGAAACCACATAGTCGGGTGCACCATTTGAAACGCCGACCGCCACGCCACCGTTGAATCTCCAGGCCGCAGACGCTTTGTAATTCATGCCAAAAAAGAAATCTCGAATATTCACAAGACCGGGTACCAGCGCTCGATACTCCTCAAAATACACGCTCGCCAAGAGATTCTTGGTGAAGTAGTAACCGGCACCGACGTCGTACCAATACTGGTTTTGTAACTCCACGCCTTCAGGATTACCGATGAAATTGTATCCCCCATCGAGGAAAGCCAACCACTTTTCCCCTATGAGCTTGGACATCTCGATGCCATAGCCGTGATCCAGGGCACCAGTCCCCAGGCCTTTCCCTTCGCTGGCGGTTGGGAGCTTGAGTCGCCCCGTGATCGCAATGAGTGGAACATAGTCCCGTTCTTCTACCAGATAATATCGTCCCCTAAGGACGATATCGCCGAGTCCTGAATTGGTCACCTTTTGTGCCGCCTGACCCGCAACTCCCTGACCAGTACTAAGTAACGCAAGACATTCCGGCTTGTCGGTATCGATTTCCGTCCCGCCTTTTTTGAGACACCTCCCAGGCAACGTTTGAATCGGCTGACCACCGACCAACGTCGCCGTACCGTTACTGGTCACGGACACAAATGGAATTGTTAATGAGACATCGCCATCTCGAAAGTACCGACGGATCGAAAATGGAACATAGATAAATTCATTAGTGGTATTGGTGCCGAAGTTTCCGTTGCTGTAGCTGGGAGTCACCCCAATCTGCCAGTTTCGTTCCGATGTAGCCTGAGGTCTCTTGTCGATCGGATTTTCCGCATAGGCCAATCCCATCGAGGCTCCAACAACCCCGAGCAATGCCACGAGTGCGACTCTCCATCCCTGCATCTTCACTCACCATTCCTTTCCGAGCGCAGAACTCCCCTGCCATCTCACCTCGTACGAATCATTACATATTTTACAGAGTAACAATACAGCCTGTCATGTGCAACCATCTGATCAACTGCTACGAGACATAGCAAAACGGCGTCGAGATCGCCTCGACGCCGTTGCCTCTGCACACCACGATGGCACCACTCCTTAGTTTCTTCCAGCCCGTTCTGGTCGCTCTGGGCGCTCTGGCCGTTCCGGTTTTTCTGGACGCTCTGGACGTTCCATCCGCTCTGGTCTCTGTGACCGTTCATGCATCATGCGGGCATTTTCGCGCCCTTCTCGACCGTACTCGCCGGCTACATGGTCGGCCCGATCCAATCCATGAAGCTCGCCCCCGGAGTTCGATCTCTGATTGTCCCGACGATCCTCCTGTCGATCCAACCGCCGATCTTCTCTCCGGTCTTCTCGTCTATCTTCCCGGCGATCCTCTCTTCTATCCGCTCGTCGGTCTTCCTGACGCACGTCATCGACTTGAGCCACGACCGTGGAGTCTCGGCCTCTTCCATCTCGACCCCTGTTGATGGACCCATGTCCACTATTTACCGATCCTGATCCGCTATTGAGTGATCCATGCCCTCGGCTGTCTATTCGAACCTTCGATTCTTCACCGTAGCCGTTCATCGTTCCCACGGCCGGTGAGGCCAGCACTGAAAGTCCCGCGACAGTCCCGACGATCATTTGCTTCCAATTCATACGGTTCATAATGCAGCTCCTTTGCACACATCAAATGGCCTCAGTCTAACGTGCGAACTAATCGACACCTAACTAATCTTCCAATTCCGCCTCCTCCCATACCACCACAGTTCCGTTCCGCTTACCTTTGAACTTCACGAGCGAGTTCACCTTCACCGTTGCCAAGAATCCCGCACGACTTATGGACGTGCCACTCACGCTCTCGAAGTGACTCATTGCGCTCGTATCAACCGACACACCCAAGATCACAATTTCATTTCCTGCGATCGACTGAACCGGCCCTTGGAGATCCACATCAGTATCGGGTGAGCGCAGTTGGATTCGGGTCGCAATAACAGTATTCGGACCTGTCACTCGACCACGCACCCTGACATGACTGCCCTGCAGATCATTCAAGGTTATTGCATTCCCACCATCCTTCAACTCCGTCTGGCTGTTGACAGTAATAGTCAGACCAGACAGCCCTGTGAGTGTCAGCGTGCTGCCGGTGACCGTTACGTCTCCTTCGAGCCGTACACTTTCATGAAATTTCACATGCTTGGCGACGAGCGTGCTGCCGTCGAAGCGACCTTCGGCGGACAGCTTGGCGCCGAATACGATCTCATCGACGGTTCCGCCACGAAATTCCGTGTTGTCCGTCGTCTTTACTGGAGTAGTCCCAATGGTGAAATCAATGATGTTGCCATTTGACGAACCGGCACGTGTAACGAACCCTTCGACCTCGAGTTCGTCAATTGCCTGACCGATACCCTTGATCTCAGGTTCAACCTTTGTAGCAATCAGTGTCGTCGAGGCGCTGACGAAATTTGTCCCTTTGCCCTCTACGAAAAGACCGTCCCAGTTATTCCCATTGGGGACCGGCATATCATTGATATCCGCTCCGCTGTAATTGACCGTGAGGTTCCCGATCCGGAATGTGGCAGAACCAGACGCATGGTTGCTCACGAAGCCACGAACTTCCGGGGTGACATTGATCAGCTTTCTTTCAATAAACGTCGCCTGAATGATGCCATTCGGGCGAATGTGGCCATTCACCTCGACGTGATCGGTACCGGCGACGAGGTTCAGAAGATCTCGCCCAGGGATGTTGTCGTCGATCAGAGTGGTATTGTCGACCAATACCGTTTGCCCCATCACGATGAGGCTGAGGCCATCCGCTGCCACGGACTGGACGAGGCCCTCCACCGCGTCCTTCTGGAGAACGGTGCGGGCCGACCGTTGATCACCGCTGAACGATCCGTTGACCGTCACCGTCATCCCTACCTTGAGGTCGCTCTGACTACCGGATTGACCATCGACGGTGAATGATGCGCCGCTCGTCTCGAAGCGCTTACCGCTGACGAACACGCTCCCAAAGCCAGTGATGGTGCCGGACGCTGACGCAGAGCCGCTTCCTGATCCACTGGCCGACACGGAGGGTGCTCCATCACTGCCACAGGCGGTAAGGAGTCCCACTACCACCGTCATGGCTCCCAGACTACCGATCCATCGTGATGTATTCATCATGTGTTCCTCGTGAAACGATTGTGCTTATGGCTTCTGGTTTCGGCGGTCATCAAACGAGACACTCGCAGGTCGAGGCATATCGGCTAGGACATCAGCTGACCAGGTGACGCGCGCTGGGCACCATTGCCAGACGCCGAGCGTGATGATGCGCGTGAGCCCGGCCGGCATGCAGGCCAGTCGATTGACCGACACTTCCCGATTGATCACCCTGGTTGAGGCTCCGCACCGATTCAGATAGGGCTCGCTAGAGACGTCGCGTAGATCGACATGAGGGGTCACAAAGGCAACAACCGGGACTGGCAGAACCGCAATGGAAGAGTCGTCGACCCACTCACTACCAGCGCAATGTCCCTCTAGTCCGGCCGTTCGCTTCACCTCATCACGAACCAGGGTGGAGGTACAGCCTGTTAGCAGTAGCGTCGTGCAAAGAATGGATGCGCATACCCTTGAATAGAATCGTTGCATAACTCCCCTCCTTCAAGCTTGTCTGATGGGTTAGACGGAAGAGTTAGCGGTTGGTAAACGCGAGTGACAGAGTCCAGTGACCCAGCGAAGGTAGGAGGAGTCCCGCCTGGGGGAAACCCAGGCGGGACGTAGGAATCTATCTACGGCAACGGAGACGGATTCTGCTGTGCAGGAGTGAGTTGACTCTTCCAGGAGGGGGGCAGGTTCTGCACCCACCCATTGTAGACTAACGGAATCGGCAAGACACCTTGTCCACCCATGCCCGCATTGCCCGTGATATTGGCATCTTTTGCTGTGCTGCCAGTCGCTGCCAGCAAAATTCGACCAACCACAGAAGCATCGGCTGGATTGCCGTCGCTGTTGGGATCCGGATCAACGATCAGCATCGTGTTGGAGAATTTGCTGGACACATAGGCGTAATAACCGCCCCCATTTTTGGCGCCGTATTGCACACCATGGCATCCAGGATCACAGCCCAACATCGCCACCACCGTGTCCGTAGTAGGGAGACCTGGTCTGGTATCAACAACGGTAATGGTTCCGGTTAAGGTATTGGCCGTGACCATATTCTTCCCGTCTGGGCTGACTGGAGTTTGGATCGGAAGCGCACCGACCGGCCCAGTGATCGCGCCGGAGACTGGGTCATAGTCGGCGATCAAGTTAATCGTCTTGATCACCGCGTTGGAATGCATGTCAATGACCGTCATGGTGCTGTCGAGTAAATTGGCCACGTAATACTTGCTCGCATCCGGCATCATCCCCGTCGCGATCGGATGGCTCAAGGGACTGCTGGTCGGGAGAATCGACTCGATCCGATTCGTCCCAAAGTTGAACTGAGTGGTATCCCCACTAATCACATTCGGGGTGACCATCTGCAATCCGTTCGCGCTCATCCAATGGGCATGTGGGTTACCACGACCGATATTGATGCGACGCTCGACCCCGTTGCCTAATGGAGCGATCTCCATCACGGAATCAGTACGCGCATCTCCATTATTGGTGACGTGCAACTGGTCGGTGTCGACTCGGGTCATCACGTGCGCCGGGGACTCTCCGACCGAGAGATTCTTCACCAGGGCCCCAGTCTGCCGATTGAAGACCGTCAGCTTACTGTCAAACCATTGAGTCTGATAGATCAGGTTCTGATTACGATCCGTCCACATATTGTGGGGATTATTCATGTTGATCTGCGGAAGTGCGACCTTCCGTGTGGGCTGCCAGGTTGTGGCACTGATCGCTGTAGCGGTGCCAGGCTTGCTCTTCCCGGAGGTCTTTTCGAATTGGGTATCCACCCATACTTCGCCCACCCCGGCAGTGCCCGGATTAAACGGTGCTTGCAGCGAGGTATCGTTCCCATAGCGGGCGTTCAAGACCGCCGGCAGGTTGACTACCCCAATATCCACTCGAACATCGACATTCGGGTAGGTGACATGCCAGGGAGCGCCGGAGGCATAGTTCTGCCAATTGGCAGGATGCGTAGCGATAAAGAACGTCCTCAGCAAGCGAGTAGCCAGATCGCTGCTTGTGGGGACAGTAATCCCGTTCACAAGCGTAATGGAATCGCCGAGGTCCAACCCCGCTGTATTGGGATCATCGACAATGACAGCACCGAACATGTAGGGGTGGATACTGCAGGTAAAAACGTACAACCCCGGCGTTGTCAGTGTGACCTCGTCACCGCCTTTTCTCGGTGGGGTATTAAAGGGCATGCCTGCCGCCCCGGTCGGGAAGATCAGGCTGGTGCGGGTGTGGACGGTATTAGACTTTCCAGTAAATCTGACTTCCGTTCCAGGTGTCGCAAGCGCCAGCGATCGAAATCCAGCAACCGGCCCGTCTGCATTCCTAAACCAAGCGCCCGGCTCATCAGTCAATTCAAATTCAATGCGCGGATCGCTAGCCAGTGCCGAACTGGTAAAGAATCCGGTCATGAGTGTGCCGACCAGGATCAGACAAGATTGCACAAGCATCATCATCCTCTTTCCCATTTACAGTGCCTCCTCATTTGATATGGACCTAACGAATTGAAGTGAACGAAGCGCAATGTACGGAATTCGTCGTAACAAAAGCAATAATGTGTGCATTAAAACACGCAGCGCATGTTGCCATGTGGCCCTTTTCGTGAAAGTTTTAACTAATTCTTAATAGAGTGTGTATCGAAAAGGATTCTGTATCTAATTAGATTCAGCTCTTCACATTTAGATCAACTGTCACGCTTGGCTCAGCGCACATCCTGAAAGAACAGGCGGGGGAGAACCGGTAGTCGATATTCGACATGGAGAATGATCAACAGAACTCGGACAAAGCTACGCCAAATTCCCATCTTGATGAATTTCCGCGCGTCGGTCATGACTGGTGGGAGCAGACGGAGCAGATGCCTAGATGATGGGCACTGCGTGCAACGCCCGATGAAATGGCACGACTCGCGCACGCACCACGAGTTGCGCACATGGATATCCTCAGAAGATGGGGACGAGAGCCACCAGGCAAACGTGGCTCACAGACGAGCGTCGTTGACAGCTATACGCAATTAACGTATGGTTATAGAGTGCAGACCGTGATAGAAACCGAAGAGTATTTGAAGGATGCGAAGCGAGCCGGTCTTTCAGAGCAGGAGCGGATGACCGTCGTCGGGTATATTGCCGATCATCCTGAAGCCGGAGACGAAATGAAGGGGACCGGTGGTGCAAGAAAAGTACGGTTCGCGGAAAAAGGCAAAGGAAAACGTGGAGGATATCGGGTGATTACGTTTTTCAGTGGAACGGATATTCCGGTGTTTCTCCTCAACGTGTTTGCGAAGAACGAACGGGTTGACCTGATACAGGCCGAGCGGAACGAGTTCAAGGACACCTTGGGAGCGCTGGCAGCAGCCTATCGCAAGAAGAGGACGTGATGAAGACACACCCACCATCGGCAGGGCGGCGCATGATCGTGAGTGCCAAGAAAACACTCGAATGGGTCAACGGTAAAGCACATCGCTCTGTGATCCATGTTCCCCACGAGATTGATGTGGCCCGCATTCGGAAGAAAGTCGGAATGAGTCAGAGCGAATTTGCCGAACAGTATGGGTTCAGCTTTCGGACCGTGCAGCAATGGGAGCAAGGCCGAGCCATTCCCAGCGGGGCGACTCGCGCCTATCTGCTGGTGATTGACCGTGAACCAGAAGCGGTCCGGCGGGCACTCGTGAACTATTGAGCGTGTCGGTGGCAATGCGATCGTCACTTGGAGAAACCAAGCCGGTCCTCTGTCCAGACGCTTCACACAGGCCGCAAGTCCTCAAGACATCGCAGAAGCCTTTCACCTTTCAGATCTTCCTCTCTTTAAGCCACACGACAACATCGCCCCATGGCAGTCCGTGGCGAGCGTCAGACTTGTTTCCGACTCACTGACCAGGGAAGGGGTGCTCCTCCGCCGGGGACTCATTCCATCCTGGGCAAAGGATCCAAAGATCGGCAAACCAGTAGAATGCCCGGTTTGAGCGTGAGCCTTACCGTACGTCTTGAAAAAATGTTCGCGGGAGAACCGGCAGTCGATATTCAACGTGGAGAATGATCAACAGAACTCGGACAAAGCTACGCCAAATTCCCATCTTGATGAATTTCCGCGCGTCGGTCACCACAGGTGGATCGAGCAGGAGCGGGTTGGTCACTTTGATTAGACGTTCGCAAAAGGCGACGTCTTCCAGAATAGGCTGTTCGGGAAATCCACCGAGTTGTTCAAACAATGATCGCCGGACAAACAGGGCCTGATCGCCATAGATGATGCGACTTCGGGTGCAGCGAAAGTTATCAAGGAACGAAATGAAGCGGAGACGCCAGTCGTCGCCGGAGAACCGGTGCATGAAACCACCGGCCTGAATTGCCTGATCGTTCTCCATTTCACTGAGCCGCTGCATGGCGCCACCCGGCAAAATCGTATCAGCGTGGAGAAAGAGCAACCACTCCCCTGTTGCCTGCTTGGCACCCGCATTCATTTGTGAGGCGCGGCCTTTCGGCGCTATCAATACACGGCGTGAAGGGTAAGGGGTAAGGGGTGAGTGGTTTTGAAAATTAAACTGATCCACGATGGCACGAGTATGGTCGGTACTGCCGCCGTCGACCAGAATCACTTCGAACTCACCGGACTGCTCAAATAAGGCGTTCAGCGTGTCAGGCAGTACCTTTTCTTCATTGTACGCGGGCATGATGACGCTGATCATGTCGCACACCAATCCGGTAAAAATGTGCGGACGTCGGCTACCCATGCATCGGCGTCCTCATCAATGCTGTCAAAGAGATCACAGAGGGTGAAGACCATGGCATCTGCCAAAGCAAGGTACCGTTGCGCCCGGCGACTGAGATCCAACCTATCGGTCTCACCGCGTTCAATCGCCCGCTCAAGCTGCCGACGTCCGAAGCCGTGATGCGCTTCTTCTTGTCGCAACAAGATCCGCCGGAGCCGCCCGAACGGTGCAGCCCGTTTCACCAACCCCTGTTCGATCCGTGTAAGGACAGCCTCGCCCAAGCCTTCGAGGACCACTTGCTCGGCCAAAAACGTTTCCATGAGATCTCGGCGTGCCAGCGCATCGTTCAGCATGCACCGATACTCTTCCAGGGCGGGTAGAAACGGTGTGTCTTGGAGGTGCTTCGGCGCCAGCCAGGCGATGGCTCCCTGGAAGACCCGCGCATGCAGGGCTTCTTGTCTAGCCTGGCTGAGCAGAAACCGACGGGTTCCAGCGTCTGCTGACAATGCGGCTTGGGCCTTTGCGCAATCATGAGCCATCCGTTCCCCATGCTCGAGGAAGGTCAAGAGCCTGGCAATGGGGACTCTCTCGTCATGGCTGACCAGCATGGTTCATCTCCTTTGGTGGCATACCGTTCAAGGCCCAATCGTATTCAAGATATTCAACGCGATACCCTGAGATGATCAGGTCTTGAGCGAGTTCGGGATCACCCACATAGCGGGCGATGTAGGCCAGGACCGATCCGGCTGCGTCGGTAAAGTCGTCGTCAAACCACTTGAAGATCATGGAGAGTGATGCGACTTTCTTTGTACGGTCGAATCGATTTCTCGTGGGATCATTGATAAAGGCTCTGGCAACACGATCCAATTGAACGGCAAGTTGATCGGGGTCATAGGTCCAGGGCTGTATCTTCGGACAGGACATCGATGCACACACAATCGCAAAGTGCATGAGCGGCTCACGAAACTGCTTGATCAATATCTGCCGTTCCAAGTCGTAGAGGTTGATGTGTTCCCCACCGACTCGATACTTCTGTCCGATGAAATAGCGATAGCGTCCCCAATAGGTCATGGGTGAATACCCATCGAGAATCCCCTTGATCGCAAAGGCGTTGTACGCATTGATCCAGAAAGCCAGTTGCTCGTTCCGTGTCATGAGCGCGTTCGGATCTACCCGATCCAACTGTGAGAGATACATCGGCAGCCGATCATCCGACTGGATCGCAGGATAGTCGACGGCACCGTCCCGGACATGTGTCCCTAACAGTTCCTCAAAGACTCTGTGCGAAAACTCTTCTGGCGAAATCGGGCTAGCGGGTTGGAACGTTGTCGGAACGGTTGAACAACCTGCGGCGAGAATGACCAGGCTTACTACCATCCCTCGCATCACAGTCCTCCCTTGACCTACCACGTCACCGGTGTTTTCCAGGCGACAATCGGATGCCGCAGGATCGAGCCGATGACCCGTCCGTCCACTCGATTGCACGATGACTGGTCCGAACAGCGTTGAACGGCTGCTCGATCAACCTGCGTCAGGAGTTCGCTGAGCGATGATCGGAGCAGATTTCCCACTGCGGGCAGGGACAGACAGGGAGAGACGTTACCGGAGGCATCGACCGCGATGCTGTAGCGTCCGGCATCGCAGGGCTGTAACGATTCACCCTGCAGCCAAGCCACGTTGTCCTTCGCATACTGCCGAAAATACCCAGGCGGAAGCAGATCGTGTTCAAGCAATCGTTCGAAGACGCGACTACCTTGCTGGCGTTCATACATCAACGTCGGATCCTGCTTTCCATACAACCCCACATCCCAATGATACGCTCCGACAACCGGGAGAAAACCACGCGATCGGGCGAACCGGACAACCTCTTCTACCTCATCGCGATTGACTGCACTCACAATACAGATGAGAAACTTGGGGTGTCGATACCCGTCGAGCAGATCAAGACCCGCCAGCACGTGATCCAGTTGGTTGGCCCCTCGAATACGTTCATATTTCAGAGGATCAAGCGTATCGAGGCTGATCGAAAGCGACACTGCCAGGTCCTCAAACTCCTGGACTAAGCCTGGCGTGAATCTGGTCCCATTCGTAATGAGTGTGAGGTGAAACCCAATCTGCGCGAGATCGTGAAGGATGAACACTAAGTCTTTTCGAAGTAACGGTTCTCCGCCCTGGATAAACACAACCCGAACGCCCTCATCGTAGAGCCCTGAGAAGACACGCCGAATTTCATCCCGTGTCATCTCGTAACGACCTTCATTCAACGGAAGGTTGCAATACCCACAAGACGAATTACATCGCAGATTTACTTGGAAAATGGTGAGGAGCGGTCTTTGTAAAACTAGGCTACTCACACCACCCCAGAGGGCACGGAGGGGGCTCGGCCGTTGATTCTCCATGGGCCATACCTGCATCTCGAGCCCAGAAGGTTTTTGCCCAGTTCGGTCAATCTGGATCAGCATGTGTCACGCAGAAAGACCAACGCTCAGATCTGTACAGCCTCATACCATTTTTTCTACACTTCAAAGCGCTCCTGTCAGATGGCCGCATGAACCTCACCTCGTAACAGGCTGAAATTTATGACCTCTGAATTTTGTTGCACCGGCATATGCCTTGCTCAGTCAATCTCCGGTCATAATAAGTCATTCAACTGGAGGGCCATCATGAAGATAAATGTTAAGAAAATCTATCTTGTTGCTGCTGGGGGACTGGCTGCTCTCTTGTTCGCCCCCCCCGCTCTGACGATAGCGGGCCAACCGCATGAGAAGCAGACAGATCCAAGTGCCGGCTCCTCGGCGGTAGAGCTTTCGGAGAAGAAGCCAGGGCCAGCCTGGAAGACAATCGGGGGAACCGTCAAACAGATGAAGGACACTGTGTATACGATCGAAGATTACGAAGGGAACCAGGTCAAACTTTTCGTGAGTCGAGAAACGAAGCAGCTGAGCGGGCGCAAAAAAGTCGGTGACCATGTCCGTGCCGAGATTACCCACAGCGGTTTTGCCAACTCTATCCAGTAACAGCATCGTGAGGGGCCCTGCCTAGGCTGAATCAACCCCGCCTCGAGCGAGGCGGGCTCCTCTGTCCTCGTTTATCTGTCCGGCACTCGCTCAGTTTCTTACAGCCAACGTTTCAATTGATCAGGATCGAAACCTGCTTGCTACCTCAACAGAGGCTCGACTGCCGACCGTACACGTTCCCGAGCCCTGTGCAACCGCACGTAGAGATTGGATTCAGAGATATTGAGCCTTCGACAGACCTCCCCTGTCTCAATCCCTTGCGCGTCGCGAAGGATCAAGACTTCCTTCAAACGAGCCGGTAAGGCCTCGATCGCCTGCTGCAGACAGGCAATGGCCTGTTTTGAGGCCAACAGACTCTCCGGAGTCCAATCGTCGTAGACAAGGGGGAAGACCGCCGAATGTCCAGACCAGTCCTTGTGCTGCCGAAACCGGGATGGATCGACGACGCCATCATACTCATCACCGTCATATTCAAGATCTGAGAAGGTTTTCTGACGTTTCTCCCGTACACCTCGATCCTTGGCCTTATGGAGGAGGATCGCGCAAATCCACGCCCGAAGTGACGAGCGGCCTTCGAACCGATCCAGACCATTGATCACCGCCAACCAGGTTTCCTGGACCACTTCTTCCGCCGTCTCTCGATTGGCCACATGGCGTAACGCCATTCGGATGAGTCTACCCTGTTGTTGGATCACAAAAGCCTCAAACGGCTCTTCCCCGCTCAATCGCGATTGAGCAATAGGCTGACCCACCGCTTTCATCCCATCACATGCTCGACCCGCTGTAGATGGTCTAGGGGCCGTTGCGGTGTGTTGCATCGACTCTCTCCTGATCATTGCGCCTATCATCACAGCCCTCCGATCTGCAGGAATCCGAGACACGGCGGACTGGGTTGTCCGTTTGTCCTGATGCGGAGTATGACAGGCGGTCATCACGCAGCGATCACGGAAGAGTGACATCTTGATGATATTCCCAGGTTGCGTAGCAAGCCGGTTCGTCTTCAATCTCAACGACACGTTGCTTGATCGCACGCTGCGCCGACATGAAGGCGGGATGGTGTACTCGATATGCTACGAAATGATTTACCCGTGAGATGAGTATTCTGTCGTGGCGGCAATAACAGGGCCAACAGAACGAGGAACAGATTCGAGGGCAAATGAAAACGTCGTGCCTCTCTGCACTTCACTGTGAACCGTAATAGAGCTTCCGTGGAGCTCCAGAATCCGTTTGGTGATCGCAAGCCCTAGCCCGGCCCCACTGTCGTGGCCTTGGTATTTCCTGCCGCCACGATAGTAGCGATCAAAGATATACGGCAAGTCGTTCGGTGGAATTCCGCTTCCGGTATCTCCGACTTGGGTCACGATGCGCGTGCCCGAAGGACTCAAGGTCACCGTAACCCGACCTCCGGGAGGCGTATGGCGGAGTGCATTTTCAATCAGATTTTCGAGCACGCGTTCGATAAGTCCAATGTCGGCTGAGACAAAGGGGAGCTCCTCTCCCAGCTTCGCCTGGAGTGTCACCTGTTTGGTTTCAACCAATACCAAAAACTTTTGGACCACGTCCTGTACCAGTTCGCCCAAAGAAAAGGATTGGAGATGAGGTTTCATCTCCTGTGAATTCAATTTGGTCAGTTCAAACAGCTCTGCGATGAGATCGCCTAAGCGTTTGCTCTGCGCCACGGCAATGTCCAAATATCGCTGTCGCTCCTGCGGCGAGAGCGCACCTTCCTTGAGCAACAACGTTTCTAGATACCCCTGCAGATTTGTGACAGGGGTGCGAAGATCATGTGAGACATTGGCGACCAATTCACGCCGCACCTGATCGGTCTCCTTCAACTCTTGAACTTGTCGACGAATCAGATCCGCCATGTGTAAAAATGTCCTTTCCAGCTCGTCAATGTCATCCCCTTGCTGAACCACCCGCTCGTGGCCACTGAATCGGGATGCCGTATGCAATTGGTCTGGAAATTCGCGACGTGTGAACGTCTCCATCGCGACAACCAGCGAGTTCAGTTTTCGCGTGAGAAGTTTCAAGCAGAGCAGTCCGGCCAGGAGGGCGCACACCAGGATAACTCCGGCAGTCCAGACGCTCAATCGGAGGATGTAGCTCTCCTCCAGCATCTGCATCACCGAATCGACCTCCTCACCACCGAGGATGATGTACAGATAGCCCTCGATCGAGCCGTCCAAGGTTTCGACGGGGAACACCGAAAACACTTTTTTCCGCGTGAGATCACGTGGATCATCGCCAAGAATCGGAAAGTCTTCGCTGCCGGACAAGAACCGCTCGAGCGGATCGAGTGCGATACGTTGTCGCTTGACCTTTTCCGGAGGAGCCGAAAAGGTCAGGATGGCACCCTGCGCATCAAGTAGATACAGCTCAATACTGGGATTAATAACCATGAGCTGATGAAACATATCTTTGAGCGCCTCTTCATTGACCTGTCCCTGCTGTATCAGAATCGTTTCGGACACCATACGCTCGGCCAACGTCTTGTTCAGCTTCTGACTGACTTCTTGAAAGTACGACTGGGTGCTGTAAAGCGTAAGTAAGACGGTCACGGAACCGATCAGACAAAACAGCCCGAAGAGAACAGCCGCGAGCTTTCCATAGAGGGTGTTGAACATCTCGTTACTTCTTAGACCATTCTTCTGAAAAGCTATACCCGACACCCCACACAGTCAAAATATACCGTGGCCGACTGCTATCATCTTCAATTTTAGCCCGCAGCCGATTGATGTGGGAATTCACCGTATGTTCATACCCGTCGTGCGAGTACCCCCACACCGTATCCAAGAGTGTCGCTCGCGTATAAACTTGTCCAGGGTGTTGCGCAAATTGGAGCAAGAGGTCGAACTCTTTGGCCGTGAGCTCCACAGGTCGGCCACGCAGCCGGACTTTCCGTTTGTCGACTTCGATCACGAGATCACCTATAGAAATGGCCTGGAGCTTCTCTTGAGGGACCTGCGAACGAAGGGCCTCCATACGCCGGAACAAGGCTTTTACCCGTGCGAGCAACTCAAGAATACTGAAGGGCTTGGTGAGGTAGTCGTCTGCGCCGACTTCCAGACCCAACACGCGATCCAACTCAGTCGACTTGGACGTGACCATCATGATCAAGCAATATTTCGATGACCCACGCAGTTTCCGGCACAATTCCAATCCATCGATTCCAGGAAGCATCAGATCGAGAATGATCAGATCATACGACTTGGCAAGGGCTTGCTGAAGGCCGTCGGTACCATCGTGGGCGACGTCGACCTTGTAGCCCGTATCACACAGGTGCAAATGCACAAGGTGCGCGATATCCGGATCATCTTCGATTACTAGGATTGTACGAGGCCCCACGTGTGCTCCATCGTCTGCACCACCGTATGACAGCCGACCACGTTCTGAGCAGCGCAAGGAGGAGCGACCTCGGCCTCGCACTGATCTGATCATCTCCTCACACTCAGAAGCCTCGCTGACGCGAGACTTCTGAGCGATCCTGAGTCCATGGATCTGACCCCATCGATAACTATCGGGCCACAAGGCCATTGGCCCCATCGGGGAGGCCGGAAATGCCCGTCCCGCTGGTCAAGCGGCCATTCCACCGATCGACATGAAAGACATCGATCGAATGGGATCCCGAGTTGAGCACATACAAGAACCGACTGTTCTTGTTCAATGCCATATCGATCGGACCAGCTCCCGTGGGTGTAGCCACGGCTTCGTGCAAGGTCAATCGGCCATCACGTTTCACCGTGTAACTGGAAATGTTGCTGCTGGCGGTATTGCTGGCGTAGGCGAACTTTCCGTTTTTCGTGATCACAATCCAGCAGGCAGCTGATTGGGTTGTCGGCACAGACCCACTCACAACGGTCAATGCCTCATTTCGAAGCCGGTACGAAGAGACGGCAGAAGCATTTGGCGCGCCACCGAACGCCTCGCTGACCACAAGCACCCCTCGCCGAGTAAAGGTGAAGCCGAATGGTGTCACGCCGTTGGAGGGCTGCGATACGGGACCAGACGCTACACCGTCCTCGTCAACCGCATAGGCATCAATAATCTTCGTCGCCTTTTCGGTCACGACTAGTGTATCTCCGGAAGGATTAAATGAAATTTGTGCCGGAGCGGTATTCGCTCCGCTGAGCGGTTGAATTGATCCGGCGATGGGCTTCAACTTGTTGCGGTGCGTCAATTCAAACCCCGCAATGTTGCCGGCTCCTCCTGCGTTCAACACATAGACGTAATCTTCGTGCGTGGCAATACTGATCGGGCTGGTCCCCCCGGACGGCGCTCGGTCGATCAGTCTGAGGTGACGGCCATAGATTTGAAATACTGAAATATCGTTGCTGCCGAGGTTCGCGACCAACAGTACGTCTCCATCATCGCTGAATGTGAGGGCCCCTTGATTTCCCAAGCCACCCCCAGATCCCTTGCCCCCTGTCGGAAACGATCCGGCCGGAACGAGCGTGTCGCCATGCTGTCTGAATGCTAAGACGGCATTGCCGCCTGGATCATTCGACATGGTATAGACTGTCGGCCATTGCCAGTCATCGTTCGCGGATACCGAGCCGGCGCCCCACGCAGACAGCGTGATCACCGTTACCAGCGCACCCATAAGGACTTTGCGAATCATTCAATCCTCCGTGGTTTATAGATAAATTGCAAGACATTGACCCTTCCACGATAGCGTCGCCATCTCACAACGCCCTCGCAAAAGCATCACATTTTTGTCACGGAGGTGAGGGGTAGGACGTCATTCCCAGGCCATACGATGAGTACATGACCCTACATTCACAAGAACTGTGGAATGGCAGGACCTCGCCCATTCAGGCGCTTGGACAGAAGTTGTTGAAAAATAGGGTGAGGACGAAACACCCTCGGGGGAGCATCGCGTGCTACGTGCCTACTGACCTTTTATAAACACAATGTCGCCGTAATAGGCCACCGCCCGCTCTTTGGTATTATCCGTGTCGCTCATGATCGCCACACCGTTGATCATCGGAGGTTCTTCTCCAAAAGCCTTCTTGTAGTCCTCATAGATGTTTCGCTCTTCATCCACCCACATGCCAAGTCGTTGCACCCCGCTCTCGACGACCACCATCTTGACGAAGTCCGTATAGGCATTGTCGATGATCGTGCCGACAGGAGCCTGTCGTTCCCACACATAGTTGATCGCCCCAATTGGGATGTCTCCGAACAAGACTTGTCCGGCCTTATACTTGAGCTTCTTGCCAAAACTCACCCTGTCGGGGTCGTACTCAAACGTGATGTACAGACGAGCCGGATAATCGTCTCCGTCCTTCCGCGTGGCATCACTCTTCTTGAGCAGGTTCTCAACCTTCCAGGTCCAACGCACGACAGGAAACTCTTTCGGGTCGATCCTGACTTCTTTGGTCAGCCCCGATGCAGATGCCTCGCTCGTCGCTTTCACCACTACCCGTTCGCCCTCTTTCACGACTTCATACGTCGTCAATTTGGGAATCTTTTTGAACGTCAGCGGCTTCCAGCCCTCAGGCAAGCTAAGCCCTGGCTCGCTCGATGAAAACTTTCCCACTTCGAGCACGGGTCCACCTTGCGCCAATGCCGACGCCTCACACAAGAGGATCCCCAACACCAGAAGTATGTGGATCATGCGAACTCTTCTCCTCTTTGGACCTCTAGCGCCTCATCCAGGCGAACAATTTCACGAGGAAGTTCTTCGTGCCCTGTGTAAAGTGAGCTTTGCGCCACATATTCACCACTTTCTTGTTCGCTTCAGCCTGTGTCGGATAGGGATGAATCGTGCCGGCGATGGTTTTCGCCCCACCCGCTTTCATGGCCACTGAAAATTCACTGATCAGATCGCCGGCTCGTGCCGCCACGATTGTTGCACCGAGAATCTTGTCCGTCCCTTTCTGAATATGAACACGTGCAAATCCTTCGTCTTCTCCATCGAGGATGGCTCGATCAACCTCGTCCAATTTGTAGGTATAGGTTTCCACCTCGATTCCCTTCTCTTGGGCGTCTTTTTCGTACATGCCGACATGGGCGATTTCCGGCTCGGTAAAAGTACACCACGGCATGTTCAATGACTCTACATTGGCATACCCTAAACCCAGAGGATGCGGGAACAAGGCGTTCTGAATGACAATCTGCGCCATGGCATCAGCCGCATGAGTAAACTTGTAGCGGGAGCAGACATCACCCGCCGCAAAGATCTTAGGGTTCGTCGTTTGTAGCCGCTCGTTCACCGTGATGCCGTTCTGATCATACTCGACCCCTACCACTTCGAGACCAAGTCCTTCCACGTTCGGAGCCCGTCCGACTCCAATAAGAATTTCATCGACAGTCACGTCAGACTGCTGATCATGCGATTCGACGGTCAGACGTTTCCCATCGGAAGCCGTTTCCACCCTCACGTCCCTCCCACAACAGAGTAGTGTGACACCATCACGGAGCATCTGTTGCTCCACAATTTCTGCCGCATCACGATCCTCCTTCGGCATAATGCCATGTGCCGCCTCGACCAGGTGGACCTGGCTTCCAAATCTGGCAAACGCCTGGGCCAGCTCACACCCGATCGGTCCAGCACCGATGACCCCGATCCGCGCTGGAAGATCCGTTAATGAAAAGACGGTCTCATTTGTCAGGTAGCCGGCCTCCTGCAGTCCAGGGATTGGAGGAACTGCAGCGCGAGCGCCGGTGCAGACGGCGGCGTTGACAAAGGTCACCGTACGGTCACCTGCGGGACCGCTCACGTGAACCGTATCGGGGCCTAGAAATCGTCCACTGCCGATATAGACATCAACGCCGAGTTTCCTATAGCGCTGGGCAGAATCGTTTTGGCTGATACGGGCTCGGAGCTTTCTCATCCGCGCCATGACCGCGCCGAAATCGTACGTCACACCAGGCGGGACATGTAGGCCGAACTCAGCGGCTTTTCGTAAATCGGCCCATGCGCGTGCGGCTCTGATAATTCCTTTCGATGGCACACAGCCGACGTTCAGACAGTCTCCGCCCATCAAATGTCGTTCGATTAAGGCCACTCTTGCTCCAAGACTTGCGGCGACGACTGCCGTGATCAGCCCTGCCGTTCCGGCACCAATCACCACGATATTGTAACGGCCAGATGGTTCCGGATTGACCCAATCGAAGGGGTGGACATTGGCGATGAGTGCTTGGTTATGTTCGTCGTTCGGTAGAATCAAAGATCGGCTGTGTTCCGTCATTCGTGCGACCCTTCGTAGAGGCTCAGTCACCCTCACATGTGACCCTGCGGCGCATCTTATCTTTCAGTGAGTTCGATCTGTTTGAGCCATATATCGTTTGTACACGACCGGCACTAACGCAAGAAGTCCAAGGAGCACAAAGGCGCCAATGACATTCGGCGACGCGATCTCTTTCAGGGAATTAATCGTTCCAAGCTGGCGTCCTGCATAGGCATAGACAAACGAACCGGGAATGATTCCAATAGCCGTAGCGCCGATATAGGTCCCGATGTTCACTCGCGTGAGGCCCGACACAAGATTCACGACGAAGAACGGAAAGAGCGGGATCAGTCGCAACGTGAGCAGATAGCTGAAGGCATTCTTGGCGAATCCCTCCTGGAACGGTCCAAGCCACTTTCCAAACTTCTGCTCGACCGGATCCCGCAACAAATACCGTGCAGCCAGAAACGCTACGGTAGCGCCGGTGGTGGCTCCGATATTGATGAACAACGTGGCCAAGGCCCCACCGAACAAAAACCCGCCGGCCAGCGTAAGAATGACCGCCCCCGGGAGGGATAAGCCGGCGACGAGGACATACGAGACGATAAAAATTCCCACCGCTCCAAGGAAATGCTCATCCGTGAATGCCAACAGACTGTCTCGATTCTCTTTCAGTGCAGTCAAGGATAAGAACTGCCCGAGATCAAAATACAAAAAGGCCCCGATGCCGAGCCCGATCACTAGAGCAACAACGAGCTTCCCTCGGCTCGGTTTCTTGGATTCAACGGTAGGTGAAACCTGGTTCGTCATAGTTGCATCCTGGCGTATCATGGTGGCTCCTCTTCATTCTGTCAACGAGATACCCGGCTTGATAGTATGTCGAGGAGGGCTCAGGAATCTTACACCATGCTGATGGGTCCGCATGCGGTATAGGTCCAGCACGAGCTTTCGTCGCGTCCCCGGCCAGGATTATAGAATAGGTTTCGCTCCTGATTGCTACAGGAGCTCCTTATCACTGACAATCGCTACAGCGAGGTTGTCAGATACCGTCTTCTTCCCGTAGTCTATCGCCAGGAGGCCGCCATGGACGAATATAATCGACTGACCAAGACGAAGGAACAGTGGGCACGCGCTCGGCGAGGCGGAGAAGAACGTGAGGTGTTTTATGAAGGTGATGAGCGGTTGCCGCCGGGCCAGCATCTCGTGGAAAACTTTCCCGTTTTAGATCTCGGTTTCAAGCCGGATATCGCCCTAAGCGATTGGCAGCTGACCGTTGAAGGGTTCGTCACGACTCCGGTGACGTGGACGTGGGAACAATTCTTGGCTCAACCTCAATTCAAAGATCGATCAGACTTTCACTGCGTCACCTCATGGAGTCGCTACGATAACGACTGGGAAGGTGTCAGTTTCAAACATATTCTCGCTGCCGTGAGACCCTTGACCCTTGCGCAGTTTGTGCTCTTCAAGTCCTACGATGACTACACGACCAATCTCCCGCTCGAGGCCTGTGACGACGAGGATGTGCTGCTCGCCCATAGCTGGAACGGCAAGCCGCTTTCGCGGGAACACGGCGGACCGGTTCGTGTCATCGTTCCGAAACGCTACGCCTGGAAGGGAGCAAAATGGATCAAGCAGATCACATTCTCAGACAAGGATGAGAAGGGGTTCTGGGAAATTCGTGGATATTCCAATACCGCATTCCCCTGGAAGAATGATCGCTACGGATAGGCAGCTATTTCTTGATCCATCCACCTGGGCCTTCAATAAAATGGCCAGGTTTCGTATTCTGAATGGCCTTTTCTCCTGCCAGTGTTTCAACGGTCGTCAGGGGTGTTCGATTTCGCTTGGCGATCTCCTCATAGGCTTGACGGCGCTTCTGATTGACATCCGCGATGAGTGCCTGGGCGTCCGCACTGGACGCGTTCACCGCCCCAAGATAGCCGGTAGGCCGTTCTCCAACCAGGCCTTTCCCCTTCGCTTCGTCCAGTGACAATGCGAATACTGATGCAGCTGTTGTCCCGCCGATCACAAGAAAGAATGCGAGGACCAACTTCATGCTCACCATGTTTCCCTCCCACGGCTAAAACAAACCACTATCTTTCGAGATGACTTCATCAAGGTCTTTTTCAACTTTCAATCGGATCTCGTGATCAATCTTCACGTTGAGATTGATTGTAATCGGTTTGTCCGATGGGGCCACTTCGACCCGTGGAGCGCAGGCTCCCAGAGTGAGAAAGAGCGCACCCAACAGCAGCATGTGGGTTCCGATCAGCCTGACGCCGTTCTTCATCTTTGGCCTCATGATGGTCATAATCGCCCGTACTTTCTCTCAATCGCTCCCTGAATATCTTCAACCAGACGTAGACTCTTCAGCAGAGTCGGAATGTGCTCTTGTACGGTCAGATTAAAATGGATCGGCGGCGTATTCTTTAAGTCCGGGTTCTTTCCTTCGAGCCGAGCACTCAGATCCAACATCCCCGTCTCTCCATACCGTACACCGACTCGTAACAGCGAATAGTGAAAGTTATTCAGCGCCTGCTCGACAAATTGTAATTGGCGGTCTGATTCTGCTGTGCCAGTCACGGATGTCGAGGTGGAAATGTATCGCAAGATCCCCCCTGGAGGCTGTGCCTCCACCACACCATCTGTCACGACGACTCCGTTGGAGGTGAATGTCGTCGGGACTGTTCCATTCAGTATTCCGGTTCCCTGAAGCCCTCGTTGCTGTTCCACGCTGAGAATTTTTGCCAGATCCAAGTTGTGCAGGGAAAAGGTTGTCGAAAACGGGGGCTTGTTTAACTCTACCATAAGACCAGGGCTCGTGACCTTTCCACCGAGGACGTCACACTGAAAATCTTTAATATCGATGACAGGCCATGCATCGGGCATTCGCCATCGAATCTGGTACAAGGCTCCCAAATTGGAAATATCAAGCCCGCTGCGGATCGATGTCACAAGCAGAGAGGCTGGTTGGCTCATGGAAACTGAATCTGGCCCATCCATACGCAGCGCCATCTTGGTACTGAGCCCCTTCACAAGATAATCGGCGTGGTATCCCGACAGCGTATTCCCCACCATCTCAACCGCAGCTGAGGTGAGTTTCATACCGCTTGAAGAGTCACCAAGGCCGCCGGACCAGGACGCGTCAACGGTTCCGCTGAATGTCCCGTCCACGACATCTGTAGACGGGGGAAGGCCCATGACGAGTCGGCTGAGCCGACTCTCAGCCCGGTTGAACGAGATCGGACCAATCGTTCCATGCAGCGTTCCCGGCCCACCCCGAAGCGGCTGTTGAACCCTAGCCGTGACAACCTCGGCGCTGGTCGGCACATCGACACGAAGGTCGGCCTTGATGCCGACGTGGTCCGCGGTGAACGCAAGCCGCCACATGCTTGAGGCAGGAGCCCACGCACCTGGCTCCAGGCGGACTCCGTCGAGGGACAACGTCCCTTGTGTCCGCCATTCGGCCCCTTTCGCGTTCACCTCCTCGACGCGTAACAGGCCTTGTGTCGTATGAGCCGTTCGACCACCTACTTGGAGGGTAGGGACCTGAATCTTTGCCGTTAGCGGTCCCCCGCTGCAATGGAGGGCCTTGAGACCACACTGGATAGCCATCGGCTCAGAAACCTGTAAAGTCACACCTGGAATGTCTGTGGTTCCCTTTCTGATTTGCTTGACGCTCATCGACGACTCAGGCAACAACACCCCTTCAACCTGGGTCCTGTTCAACTTGACGGTGCCCCGAACCCCTCCGACCGCTTCTTTCGCCGACAGTAGCTCCGTGATGGATGTTGGAAGCGCCCCCTCCAGATCATAGTCACCCTCGGCCAACACCAACTCATTCCCAACCCCTTCTGCGCGAGTCGTGCGGAATTGTGCGACGACTGGACCGGTCGATTTTCCATAGATAACATGCAACGGTCCCTGCACGATCATGCGTACGGGGGTTTCCCTCCAAAATACGGTGCCTTGCACCGGTTGCTTATTTTCGATCCGGACCGGCTGATCACCGTGCGGGAGGATCGCTCGGATCATTTCAGGGATGATACGTGGTTGGGCATTCACGGTCGCCGTCAGTAGCACGCCAGGGGTCATCATCCAGTCGAGTTGAGAGGCATTCCCTCCAAACGTTCCTTCGTACCCCAATGTCACATCCTTCGCGACCCCCTGAAGACCAGGCAGCGTCGCATTCGTTCGAATAGTACCCTCCACATGTGTCTGTGCGTCTTGCTTGAGGGAACTGAGCGTGGCATCCACATGGGCTTTCCCTGCCCAATCGATCGCGAGATGACCCGTCACCTTTTCTAAATCAGGGCCGATGGGAACCAACAGCGCAATGAATGGAGCGAGCTCTTGCACATTGACCTGAAGGCGCCCCTTAATCTCAATCTGGGAACCGTTCGGATAGGATTGGGACTGCCAGGCTACGATCGGAGATGCTTGGGGCCGCTGGGACGACAGGATGGCCGACCAGGTGCTGGCCGAATTCCCTATGACTACGAGTCCATACGAGGCGGTATCAAGACCTCGGAACGACAAATGCCCGCCTAATTCTCCGCCACTGTACGTCAGGCTTCCGGCAATGGTGACCTTACGGAGCGGACCGGTCGCCTGTTCACGAAAGAGGTTCAGATGATCCAGCTGGAGCTCCTCGAACGGAAGGATTGGTAACCCGCGTAAGAGATCTCCGGCCTTGATCAGACTCCATGGCGATGGCTCGTAGTCGCCTTGGTCGGCAGGTCCGGCTTCTTCATCGGATGAACCGATCCTGGGCGTATTGAGTATCTGGACGCTTGCGTCCCGGAGTAAGATGCGACTGGTTCGGCCCTGTACAAACTGTGATAGGTCGTACTGAATTTCCGTGTCCATGATCGAGACGATCAACCGCTCCTCACCCAAATCCTCCTGGAACGAGACGACCGGGACACGCATTCGTTTCCATCCAGGATACCCTACCTGCAAGATCACATGGGTATAGCCGAGGCCCCGAAGCCGTTCTGCCAGAAGGTAGGAGACACCCAATGGCAAGAGAAGATAGCACCCAATGACGGCAACCAGTCCGAACAGGACGGCGACCTGGTATCGTTGAGTCAACATGAACGGCTCTCTTCTCGAGAGCGAACAAGTCGAAGTTGACAACCGTTCTCAGTCAAAGAGGGATATCCTGTCAAGGTGTCCGAATGGCTCTAACCTACGTGCCGGTGTCGTCTGATGAGATCCTACGATGTCACATCCGTCATCGCCGGCTCTTCACATTTTTTACAGTTGAGGGAGGTACCGAGATGCTCCTCCCGTCCCCCCTCGCTAAGCACCCATGGTCGATTGAAAAACGGAGGGTGATGGCGCACGTGCTGCCCATGGCCGCAGGTTAACTCAGCCACCCAATCTCCGTATTCGTCTTGATGATATCCGATGATTGTTTGTTGCATTTTAGCGCTTTACAAACGGCAGTTCTGAACGCTGAAAGGATGAGAAATACCTCCAGCGCTTTTCGTCATCCTGGTCGAAGCTTCCGATGAATATCACCTCTCGATCAAGATGCCGAAACTCAGAGAGACTCGTCTGGCACGTCTGCGCATCAATGATACGCGCGTCGTACTGACCGACGACATACACCATGCCCTTGGCGGCCTGATAGACATTCCGCCTCCCCGCGTATCCGGTGTCAGGAAACAACTCGGTCGAGGACGCACACCCTTCAGCCCCCGTCACGTTCATGGTGAGATTGAACCGTTGGAGGAATGGGTCCGTCGCCATCCTGACGATCGTGAGACGAAGCCGTGCGGACGCTATATCGGCAGAAGCAGGCTCGGGAACATTGCTATTGCACCCCATGGATAACACCAGCGCGCTCCCAATGATGAGACTCTTTGTACGGCTGTTCATTTGGCTGCAGAAACCTTTGGAGCGGCGCCGATCGCATCAAGACCCTCTTGAGCACAGGCATCATCGAGGTGAGCACCCGGCGCGCCACCGACTCCGATTCCTCCGACCAGATCTCCACCTATTTCTATGGGCAGCCCTCCTCCCAGAATAAGGATCTCACTATTCATGTCGCGAAGGGCTTGGAGTGTCGGCACCTTAGTAATGAGATCTGCCAATTCGCTCGTCGTACGACGCACACTTGCCGCTGTATAGGCCTTCTTACGACTGCTATCGACCGTATGGGGTCCTGCTCCGTCAGCACGCCCCATCGCACGAAGCACGCCTCCACGGTCGACGACCGACACACTCACTCGATAGCCGTCCTTCTTACAGGCTTCCAACGCCGCCTGAATCGCTTTATTGGCTGCGGCATAGGACAATACGGACTCTTTCGGCATCTCATCCGCCAGCGTGGCATGAGGAGTGACCAAACCCATCAGAAGTACCACCCCTATACCTATGGTGCACGACCGCTTATTCTGAGCCTTGATCAACAAGTCCATCATGATTAACCTCCCCTCTCCTGTGCGCTGTCAGACTACGGATGGCCAGGAACGCTGTCAAGCTGGCAAAGATCGTTCGGTTCAGGCCATGGCCATTGATGCAGTGCGACAACGGCTCATGGAGGGCAGGATGGGAATTCTATTCCAGAGAAGTTGGGGCCTTAAGATCTTCAACGAGGGCACGTAACGGCTCCGCGATCGACCAAGCCTGGGCCGGGCAGCCTCGAGGACGGTGCGGCATGTCCCCGTCAAAAATCTCCGATATCTGACCTAGGCAGGCGTCCTGTAGATGTGCGTCTAATCCGTCAAGGAAGGATCGCGCTTCGGTCCGTGTCATGACCTGTGTTCCATAGGTCTTTAGCCAGGCCGTGATGAACGGTCCCAACAGGAACGGCCACACTGTTCCTTGATGATAGGCTCGATCTCGTTCCATCGGGCCGCCCTCATAGTGCGGACAATACCGCGCGTCCTGTGGGGACAGAGTTCGTAACCCAACTGGCGTCAGGAGATGTTCTCTCACTGTCTGGAGAACATTGGCTGCCTGCGCGTTCGACAGCAATTCCTCACACAGGGAGATGGCGTAGACTTGATTCGGACGAATTGAGGCGTCGTCCCCCTCAGGCCCATCGATAGTGTCGAATAGATACTTTCCGTTCTCATACCAAAACCTGCGACGAAACGATGCCACAGCTCGCGCTCGATCTTGTCGGCAACCGGTCGCATAGTCCGATTCCCCGTACTCGGTAGCAAGCCACGCGCCGACGTCCAGTGCTCTGATCCACAAGGCTTGGATTTCAACCGGTTTCCCATGTCGCGGCGTGACCACCCAATCGCCGATCTTGGCATCCATCCAGGTGAGTTGAAGGCCGGGCACTCCACCAAAGATCAATCCGTCGCTGTCCATATGGATGTTGAATCGTGTGCCCCTTCGATACCCATCAAGAATCTGTTTGATTGCAGGCCAGGCCACCGACCGCACGCGCGTCAGATCATGACTGTACGCGAGATATCGATCCACGGCATCGATGAACCAAAGAGATGCATCCATCGCATTGTAGTCTGGATTCTCACCACGGTCAGGAAATCGATTGGGCACCATCCCCTCCGATACATGACTCGAAAACGACTCGATGATGTGCCAGGCAGTGTCATGTCGCCCAGTTACAAGACAAAGCCCGGGCAACGAGATGAACGTATCTCGCCCCCAGTCAGTAAACCAGGGATAGCCTGCAATGACAGTCTGTCTCGTCTCTCGCTGGACCAAAAAATGCGCGGCTGCCTGTCGACATGCATCTTCCAAATGATCGGTGACCGGCGCTCCAGTTCGCACACGGGTACGTCGCGTGCGCTCGGCAGCGATGAGATCAGATACGTCGAGGTCAGCGATCGTTGCACTCGTAAAGGCGAGAATCTGTTCCTTCTCGGATGTGAGCGTGAATGTAAACTCACCTGGAGACCACCAGTCTTCCTCATAGTCTAACTCTCGCTCCTTTTCTACGGGGAGCTGCACATGACGATACCAGTCAGGTGCATGGCGGTAGATTCCCGTGGAATACCCGTGAACGGACGGGACAGCTCGATAGGGCTGCCACGTAATCCATGGTGGCGACAGCGTAAAGGCAGAGGAGAGTTGCCCGTTCTCGTGGTGAAGCGAGTGATAGTCACGGCCGGTCAGCATCGGGCGCACTCGGAGGGTGGGAACGAGACCAGCTCCTCCTACAAGGGTCCACCGTACGATGACGAGGTCGTGCCCATGAATACAGATGATTTCACGCCGACAAGTGTTCCCCTGATACGTAAATGTCCAGGTAGGCCAGGGTGTCGATGAAAACGAGGTGCAGTGCCTATACCCCTGAGGATGGACGGCATCAGGATACAGGTTCGTGGAGAGGGAATACGCGTTGCCGTCGACCTGCAGCCATTCTTCGATCTTGTTGACCAGGGCATGGCGATTACCCCCGACCGGTGATGGCGTAAGCAATAACGCATGATACCGACGTGTGTTCGCACCCGATACAGTTCCGGATGAAAAGCCGCCTAGACCGTTCGTCTCAAGCCACTCAAGGCTGAGTGCATGATCGAGGTCCTGACAATCCTTCTGCTCTATCCACATGTCCCGATGTGCACGTGATGATTCATACCCGTATGGTCCGTGTCCTATTCTCCGGATTGCTGGATGAGCTTCGCCACAAGCCCCGTCCATCCCGTCTGGTGACTGGCCCCTAAGCCAGCCCCATTATCGCCATGGAAGTACTCATAAAACAAAATTGCATCTCGCCAGAATGGGTCGTCGTGGAATTTCTTGGCACCTCCAAAAACAGGACGTCGACCGGTAGGATCACGGAGGAACACATGCGTCAGCCGTCGAGAAAGCTCAGTGGCCACCTCGTTCAATGCAACATATTGCCCGCTGCGAACCGGGTACTCGACCTTGTAGGCATCTCCAAGAAAGTAGTGGAACTTCTGAAGCGATTCGATCAGCAGATAATTGACCGGAAACCAGATCGGACCACGCCAATTCGAGTTCCCGCCGAACAACCCTGTCCTCGATTCCGCCGGCTCGTAGTCCACTCGGTACTCCTGTCCCATAAGCGACAGGACATACGGATGGTCCTTGTGGTAGCGAGACAGGGCGCGGATTCCATAGGGAGAGAGAAACTCCTCCTCATCCAGCATGTAGCGGAGCACTGACTTAAGTCGCGTGGGATTGACCAGGGACAAAAACCTTCGCACTTCGCCGTCACGCGACTGCGTCTCGACGTGAGCACTAAAATCAGACCGGTTTTCGATGAACCACTGCATCCGGTGCTTAAAGCGCGGCAACCGGTCGATCAATTCCGAATCTAACGTCTCAACGGCAAACAAAGGAATCAATCCGACAAGCGAGCGAACCTTGAGAGGCACGGTCTGGCCATCCGGGAGATGGAGCACGTCATAAAAGAATCCATCCTCCCTGTTCCATAGCTCGATCCTCTCTCCACCGATATTGTTCATGGCCCGGCAGATATAGACGAAGTGTTCAAAGAATTTACTGGCGACATCTTCATAGGCCCGATTCTCGCGAGCCAGCTCCAGCGCAATCGACAACATGTTGAGACAATACATGCCCATCCAACTGGTCGCATCGGACTGTTCGATATGTCCGCCTGTCGGCAGGGGTGCGCTCCGATCGAAGACACCGATGTTGTCAAGCCCTAAAAATCCACCCTGGAAGATGTTCTTTCCTTCGGCGTCCTTCCGATTGACCCACCAGGTAAAGTTCAACAGGAGCTTATGGAACACACGCTCAAGAAACACACGATCGCCGACTCCTCTCCGCTTTTTTTCAATCTTATAGACTCGCCAGGCAGCCCAGGCGTGGACCGGAGGATTCACATCTCCAAACGCCCATTCATACGCTGGAATCTGACCATTGGGGTGCATGTACCATTCCCGTAGCATCAGAATCAGCTGCTCCTTCGCAAACGTGGAGTCAACCAGGGCGAGAGGAATACAATGGAACGCCAAATCCCACGCGGCATACCAGGGGTACTCCCATTTGTCCGGCATCGAGATGACATCGGCGTTGTACAGATGTGTCCAGTCTGAATTCCTGCCGTGGAGTCGCTCGACGGGTGGATCTGGCATCCCCGGATCACCGATCAGCCAGCGTTTAAGGTCGTAGTGATAGAACTGTTTGCTCCACAGCAAGCCGGCAAAGGCCTGCCGTTGGACCTTCCTCGCATCCTCGGAGAGTTCAGATGGCGCTAATTCATCATAAAATTCGTTCGCCTCCTGAATCCGTCGAGCGAACAGGCGATCGCATTGTTCTGCCGAGCAATCAGCTCCCCTTGGTTCATTGGTGAGGCGGAGACGGACCACATCGGACGTGCCAGCCGGCAACCGCAACACATACTGGGCTGCTGCCTTTGAGCCGAATTTCTCTGGGTTGACGGTATCAGTTCGACCGTGGACGACATAGTCATGAAAACTATCTTTGACATAGCTGGCGCCCTCGTGATCATCATAGAGCCTTCGTGAATTTGTCTCATTTTCCGTAAACAGGAGCGTAGGGCTTCGTTCACACCAGAGCCTACGCTCACCGTAATATTCATGGTTCAATTCGATGACACTCCAGCTATTGACCGAAGCCCCCTCACGCATTCGCGGTCGACGCGCGTCCAACCCCCAGGACCAGGTGTTTCGAAACCACAGTGTGGGCAGAAGGGTAAGCTCCGCAGACTCGGGCCCACGGTTCGACACCTGTATGCGGATATACAGATCCTCCGGCGTGGCCTTCGCATACTCCACTTCAACATCAAAGTACCGGTTCTCGTCAAAGACACCGGTATCGATCAGTTCGTATTCCACGTCTCCGCGTTGTCGGCGCCGATTCTCCTCGCCAAGCTCCGCATAAGGAAACGCTCGTTGCGGATACTTATACAGATACTTCATGTATGAATGAGTAGGTGTTGAATCTAAGTAGAAATAGTATTCTTTAACGTCTTCCCCATGATTCCCCTCATTCCCCGTCAACCCGAATACTCGTTCCTTCAGAATGGGGTCGCGCCCGTTCCAGAGGGCGATTGCAAAGCATATGTATTGATGACGATCCGAGATACCGGCAAGACCATCTTCGTTCCAGCGGTAGGCGCGGGAGCGGGCATGATCATGGGGAAAAGATTCCCACGCAGTACCATGGGGGCTGTAGTCTTCACGTACCGTTCCCCACGCGCGCTCGCTCAGATAGGGCCCCCATCGCTTCCAATGTTGTTTCCTGACCGCATCCTCTTCGAGCCGTTGTCGTTCAGCGCCGCGAGCCGCAGCCGAATGGGAAGCTATCCGATTGGACTGTTCCATAGGACTCCGTTCAAGAGACCAATTGCAGACTGATCATGATCACCATGCACCGGGAGAGGTAACGAATCAAGTCGAGCTCTCGACAAGGGACCGGTGCACTCATTCCTTTCTCGGTCCCGGGGGCTGTGGACTGAATCGTGTTACTAAGAGACCAGGAGAAGAAGCGTGCGTATTCTTTCGGCAGAAGGGATTAAGGAGGTTTCGTTTGCAGAAAATCTGAGCGGACCGTTTAGCTCCAGACGACACGTTCCTGATTCAAAAGGTATTCGATCACTTCGATGCTGTTGCGCATTTGGATCTGAGCCTGCTCCGACATCGGCAACACGGCTCCGACCAGCTTACCGGATTCCATATCCATCAGGGAGGGGATGTTCTCTCCGGACAATTTCTCAAGATTGCTTCGGAAGCTAGCCAAGGGAGACCTCCTGGTTGATTCCTTCTCGGTACCCTTGCGTCAAGACTTTAGGTCAGCGATTCACTCGTCTTGGTCTGCTTGGGAAGCATACCATACGCATTCCCCCCAGCATGGGTAGGCGCTATCTCCTTGTTTTTGTGATGTTATTGATGGATCGATGCAGGGAGATGGATAGGTGGAAGCGCCCCGAGATAGCGAAACCCACCACGATTGACCAGTGTCGTATCGGATCTCAGACGGAAGTCATCATGCTCCGAATCCACAAAGCGAGGATCCGTCGTCATATCGGTCTCTACCTTGAGTTCCGGGGCCTGAACATTCGGCGATCCGGCTCGCATGTAGTCAGCCTCTCCATTAAAGAGGACGTTATACGACGTCGTTGTCTGACTCGATGGCGCGATCAGCAAACCGATCTTATTGAAGCCGAAAATATTCCCCGACACCTCGTTTTCCGACGAGCCAAGGAAGGCCGCTCCTCCACCGTTTTTCACGAGCGTATTATTGATTAGGACGGCCTTTGCCTGGCCACTCACCACCACCGCCTCGAATAAATTTCTGGTGATAACATTGTGTTCAAGCCGAACGGAGGACTTGCCAGTGACATTGACACCATGATCGTTGTCGTGGATCAGATTCGCAGCCATGATGGCTTGTGAATCTGAAAAATGTATGCCAGTCGTCTCACTTCCTCCAATCTGACAGTCTTCGATCCTGACATCCTGCACCTGCTGGGCAAACACCATTCCCTTCACATGAACGTGCCGTAGCGTAATCCGTTTGCCGTTGAAGATACCCAGCGCGTGCCCTCCGTGTTCGTTGATCGTGAGCCCACTGATCTCGATATCCGTAGCTCCATAGGGCCACTTCCCCACATGCAGCACGCCGACCATTTCTTTCCGTCCCATGAGCGCGACTTGGTCTGTTCCTTCACCGATAATCTTGATCTGCTCCTTACTATGGATCGTGAGGTCTTGCACATAGGACCCAGCTTTGATCAGCACGGTATCGCCTTTCCTCGCGCTATCGACCGCCTCCTGAATCGAGGAAAACTCTCCTGACCCGTCGAGCGCGACGGTGATCGTCCGTGGCGCAGAGACCATGGTCTCTGCCGACGCAATGGCAAACCCACTGATAGGTAATCCTAGAAGCACGAGGATGAACAAGAACGGTCGCATAAAGGATTTCATACAAGCGGAGAACCAACTCTGTCAATCGGCCCTTTATGATATCGCATACCGCATGATAAGCTCCCGCGCCATGATCCTGATCGGACTGACCGGAGGTGTCGCCACTGGGAAAAGCACCGTGGCGAAGATGTTTGAACAATGTGGAGCCGTGGTCATTGATGCCGATCAATTGGCACGACTGGTGGTTCAGCCAGGCAAACCGGCATGGCGCGACATTGTTCATCGATTTGGAAAATCCGTCTTGAATCCTGACCGTACGATCAACCGTCATACACTCGGCGCCATCGTATTCCGCCATCCTACAAAGCGCCGAACGCTGGAGCGCATCATTCATCCCCGCGTTGCCCGCGAGCAGATGCGTCTGACACGAGAGGCTCGTCGCACAAATCCGAAGGCCATCGTCATCTACGACGTCCCCCTCTTGTTCGAAGCCGGTATCGACGAGCGTGTGGACAGGACCATCGTCGTCACCGCTGATCAGGAAACTCAAATCGCCCGACTCAAGAAACGCAACGGGCTTACGAGAGCTGAAGCTCTACGTCGGATCAAGAGCCAGATGCCACTCGCAATGAAACGCCGACGTGCAGACTACGTGCTTGATGGCACAAGGGAGCAGGCCATGGTTGGAAGGGACGTTCGTCGGCTATTCACGGACCTCCAGCCTTGTTGACCTGCTGGTTTGACTCCAGCGGAGAAGCTCCAGCCGCTCAAGCATCAGGGGTCCGTACCGTTCTGAGGACACTACCGATAATCGTGTGCAAAATAAGCTCTGCCTGACCTGTGAATTTCAAAACATCGTTCTACCCTCCGCTTCCTGCCCTGTGATAGAGTCACCCATTATGCACAACATTGTGATCATCGGCTCAGGCCCTGCGGGACTCACTGCTGCCGTGTATACAGCACGAGCCAATTTGTCTCCACTTCTTATCGAGGGGTGGCAAGCCGGTGGCCAACTGACGACGACCACTGAAGTCGAAAATTATCCTGGGTTCGCGAAGGGCATCATGGGCCCTGAGTTGATGAAAGAAATGCGGGCCCAGGCAGAGCGATTTGGGACGGTGTTTAGAACCGGTGATGTCACGGCTGTGGATCTAAAGACTCGCCCATTCAAAGTCGTCGTAGACGACGAAGAAACCTTGGAAGCCAAGACGTTGATCATTGCAACCGGCGCCTCCCCGATTACCCTCGGTCTTCCCAATGAAAAGCGCTTGTGGGGCCACGGTGTGTCCAGCTGTGCGACCTGCGACGGATTTTTCTTTAAAGACAAGGAACTCGTCGTTGTCGGCGGTGGAGATAGCGCGATGGAAGAGGCGACGTTTCTCACCAAATTCGCCACCAAAGTTTCGGTCATCCATCGTCGTGACAAACTGCGAGCTTCTCGGATCATGCAAGATCGAGCGATGAAGAATGAGAAAATCGCATTTATTTGGAACAGTATCGTCGAAGATGTGCTTGGACAGGATATTGTCACGGGTGTCCGGCTTAGAAATGTCGTCACCGGCAAAGTATGGGATTTGCCCTGTGCCGGTCTCTTTTTAGCCATCGGCCACCGTCCCAATACGGCACTCTTCACGGAACAACTCACGATGAATGAGACCGGCTACCTCCTCACAAACCATGGCACGGCGACAAGCATTCCGGGAGTCTTTGCTGCAGGCGACGTGCAAGATGCTCATTATCGCCAGGCCGTGACCGCAGCCGGAACCGGCTGTATGGCTGCCATCGACGCCGAACGCTTTCTTGAAAACCAGTGAGGACTGAGTGGTTAAGGGTTAGGAGACAGCTATTTGGACAAGCCGCACAAGAAACTAGAGGCTTGGCAGCAAGCAATTAAACTACCGATTACTATTTATCAAACAACAGACACATTTCCTAAAGAACATCGGTATGCCTTAACTGATCAGATTCGTCGAGCCACGCTGAGCATCGCAAGCAATATTGCAGGGGGCGCAGCCCGGCAAACCAAGAAAGAATTCACAAACTATCTCCACATCGCTCAGGCGTCACTCAGCGAGCTGGACACACAGCTTGAAATTGCCCTGCAACTCAACCTCTTGCCACAACAACAATGGACAGATTTGGACAAACGGATGAACCATATCGACAAGCTTCTATCAGGTCTCCTGAAGTATCTGAAGTCTGAAAAAACTAGCTCTCCTTACCCTTCACCCCTTGCCCCTCACCAGTAACCCATGCGTTGTGCCATTGTTCACTATCATGAGCTCGCCCTTAAGGGCCGGAATCGTGAATCGTTCGAGCGCTGCCTGATCCAAAACATTCGAACGGCTCTACAAGATCTGAGAGTTAGGCAGGTCGAGAACCTGCACAGTCGAATCCGCATTCGGCTCCCTCTGGAAGTGGCTTCGGATGTCGTTCGTGATCGGTTGCGACGTGTTTGCGGTATCGCGAACTTCTCACTCGGCCAAGTGATCCCCCTGCAGCTCTCCACGCCCAACCTGGACATTCTCACAACTACCGCTATTGAAGAAATCAGCCCCCACCATTTTTCTACGTTCAGAGTCACAGCAAGACGAGCGGACAAACGGCTGGCTCTCACCTCAATGGATATCGAGCGAGAACTTGGCGCAGCCATCTGCAGCATGACCGGCAAGAAAGTCAGTCTAAAAACACCTGACCTGACTGTGTATGTTGAGTTGATGTCAAAAGAAGCGTTCTGTTCCGCAGAGAAACATGAGGGGCCCGGCGGAATGCCGGTCGGCGTCAGCGGCACAGTTGCCTGCTTGCTTTCCGGGGGATTCGACTCACCAGTAGCCTCCTATCGCATGATCAAGCGAGGATGCCACGCGAATTTTATCCACTTTTCTGGCCGTCCCTTGGTGAGCCGAGCCTCTGAAGAGAAGGTCCGTGACCTCGCACAAATTCTCACTGCCTATCAGTACAACTCCAAACTACATGTCATTCCATTCGGAGAAATCCAACGTGAGATTGTCCTGACTGCACCTGCCCCCTTTCGCGTCGTCCTCTATCGTCGGATGATGGTGCGAATCGCCGAAGAGGTTGCGAGGAGAGAACACTGTTGGGCCTTGGTGACGGGCGACAGCCTCGGCCAAGTCGCTTCACAGACTCCTCACAACCTCTGTGCTGTTGAAGAGGCCGCGGAATTTCCGATTCTCCGACCACTGATTGGAATGGACAAACGCGAGATCATCGATGAGGCGAAACGCATCGGCACCTACGACACTTCCATCGAGCCAGACCAAGACTGTTGCAAGCTTTTCGTTCCACCTCATCCCAGCACCAAAACTAGGATTGATGATGTGCGGAAAATCGAGCGGACGCTGGATGTTTCTTCCCTTGTCAAACAAGGGATTGAAAATGCGGAGTTGACTGAGTTGTCGTTCCCCTCCTCAGCTGCCTAATTCATCCATACGCTTGAAAAAACCCCAACTCGGAGAGTCGTAGGAAGGCATTGCAAAACGACAGCAACCACGGTACGATCCGCACTCCTATCGAGCACGTGACCCTCACTAGCTTGATACATAACCCAGCCGACGATCTACTAGAACGGAGAGGTGCGAGAGCGGCCGAATCGGGCAGTCTCGAAAACTGCTGTCGGGGTAACTCGACCGTGGGTTCGAATCCCACCCTCTCCGCCACCCCTCAACACGAAAATATCTACTATCTATACATTCTTCTGAATGAAGCAGGAACGAGAACCTATACGGGAGTAAGCGATGACATAGAAAAACGGCTAAAAGAGCACAACGAGGGCAAGGTAACATCATCTCGTCCCTACCGCCCTTACAAAGTCATTTACACTCAAGCCTTTACTACGTTGCGTGAAACACGTCAGGAAGAACGATATTACAAATCAGCCACTGGTCGTCGCAGGTTGAAGGAAATAATCTCATCCTTAGCAAGTCGTCATTGCTAAAACGCTGTCAGCGGGCTCGACGCACGCGACTTCGAATTCCCGCCCTCTCCGCCATACAGAGCTTGCTCGACCAGGAGCCCCTACAGATACCCAGCCTTTTCTTTGAGCGCCCGCCTCAGCTCCACCATCGCCAAGGTATCTCGTGCGCAATAGCGTAACAGCGCCTCACGAATTGTTGCGCGTTCGACCCAATCTGTCTCGATGAACACCATGCGATAGTATTCAGCCGCGGCCTGACCTCCCTCTCTGATCACAAGATCATCGTATCGCAATGACGGGACCACGGCCGGTAGCACCTCCTTGAGCGAAAACGATCCACCGAACTCTGGGTGGTAATAGTGATCTTTGACGATCGGATGCAGGTCCCAAATCCGCTTGATCAAGCGGCGTAACTCCAAGCGAAGTTCCGGTATGGCCTCGGCCAACTGCTCGATCACCGACCTCTCATACGGCGAATAGACACAGATGCTTCCCTCGTCGCCAAGCGACTCCACAAGCTTTTCGGCAAGAGGCCAACGCGGATCACTCATTTCCCCATGGAGGAATTCATGGTGGACGATTGCTCCATCCACCCGTTCGATGTGATTCGACCATTGAATCGGGATGGACTGGTAGGGCCGAGTTCCTGGATAGCGTGGGATTGCCGGATTAAACGTTTCAAAATCAAGATGATGAACAGGGAATGCCACAGCCCTCAACTCTGCAGAAAGATCTTTAGAGACCCATTCTATATTGTCTTTCACTTTTCGTTGAACGATCGAAAGGCGTGTCTGAGGTGGGATCTCGTCAATGGTCTCAATCCCTTGCGCCGCAAGATCCGTGGCGAGTTTTTTTGATCCCGGCAGGTGGAAGATCCATCGTGCCGGCTTATCCTTTGTACAGTGATTCCAGAATGGACACTCGTAGGGCACGAAACAATGGTCGTCGGGTTCCACGACGGGTATGGATGGGCAGGCCAACATCGTTTTCATCGTAGCCAGCTTCTCTCGCACCTTGCTCTGTCTTTCCACAACGAGGGACGTCACGTCGTCGAGCGCAAAGAGCCGAGTCAGATCAACGATTCCTCCGGCATAGATATACCCTGTATTGATCCGCATGAGTGCGCATCCGGCCACATCTATTCCTGCCTGGATAAGCACATGTCGTTGCAACGAGAGATCATCGAGGTGAACATCCTTCACCTTGGTGGAGGATTTCACTTCTATGAGTCGCCAGGTCGACGGTTGACCTATTTGACCAGGATGAAGGCGCTCCAAGATATCGACACGAATGAAGACCCCATCAGCCTGAATCGCCGCTTCAAAGATCGCGGGCACCGTATGGTCTGCCATGAACGCTGCCGTCTGAGTCAACGCCGCCTCAGTTTGTCGATACCCAGCCTCCACCAAGCGGCCGCCGTTGAATCGACGGCGAGCCCATTCACCCACATCAGTCCCCATATTCAGAATGGCCTGCGTCGACGCGTCGGGCGGGGTCGCCAGCGCAGGGTGATGAATTTCCAAGTACAGCCGCTTCTGACATTGCAATCCTGAGAGATACTTCGATTTTGAAAGGCGAGGTGTGATCGAACCGAGAGACCTTTCGCCTTGAGGGCCGCTGATCGTCGTCATGATATTGGTTGTCCAATCACTGATTTCTCACTGGGCACACATGCGAAGTCTGCTAGGATACCCCTCCATGACGAACGCAGTCAGTCAGATCCGGCGGTCCGTGATGACGCTGGCATTCCCTATCACAGTCAGCAGCTTCCTGCAGCGAGCGGAAGGTATTGTAGCAGTTTTCTTAGTCGGTGGGCTCGGAGCCACATCCATTGCGGCGGTCGGATTGGGCCAGTTGCTCATCTTTATCGCCACAACCGTGGTATCCGGACTGTCGGTCGGCAGCAACGTCATCGTCGCGCAACTGTGGGGGGCTCGCCGACCGCAGGATGCAGGTGAAGCTGCACGACATTTTCTATGGCTGTCCATCGGGATCTCGCTTGTACTGGCCGCACTGGGGATCATAGGCAATCGCGTCGTGATGGAACAGCTCGGAGCCGAACCGGACGTCATCACATTGGCGCTTCCCTACTCAAGCTGTCTGTTTTATGTCATCCCTTGTACGGTGCTGATACAGGTCCTGTCCTCTGTACTGCAAGGCACCGGTGATACTCGCACCCCGATGTATGCCATGATCGGCGTGAACCTTCTGCATGTCGCCTTTGCCTATCCACTCATCTATGGACGGTGGGGCTTCCCCTCCCTCGGGCTCATGGGGGCCGCCATCGCCGTCGGCTTTGCCGAAATGACGGGCGCCTTGTATCTGCTGATACGTTGTCGCCCGATCTTGAAACCCTCTCTACGGTTTCGTATCGATCTGATCCGGTCTATGTGGAAGGTCGGGGCCTCGGTGTCCGGAGAACGGATCGTTCAGCAAGCCGGAGTCTTTGTCTACACTAAGCTCGTCCTCCTCTACGGCACTGTGGCCTATGCCGCTCACCAAGTCGGCCTGTCGATCGAATCCTTCTCGTTTCTACCAGGATATGGCTTGGCGATCGCCGCTGCGACGATGGTGGGGCAAAGTATCGGAGCAGGAAAATATGCCAGGGCAAAGCTCGAAAACTTGGAAGCGAATCGTATCGCGATCGCCCTCATGGCCTGCATGGGCCTCATTTTTTACCTGTTCCCTGAAGCGCTGCTTCGCACCTTCACGACGGACGAGGCGGTGGTTGAGCTTGGAAGTCTCTTCCTAAAGATTGTAGCCCTGCTGCAAGTGCCTTTGGCCATTACCATGGTTCTAGCCGGGTCCCTACGCGGCGCAGGTGACACACGCTTCATTATGGGGGCCACGGTGATCGGCATGTGGGGGATTCGAGTACCGTTGGCCCTCGTTGCAGCGCTGTGGGTCAGTCAGTCGGTCTTATTCATCTGGGCCGCAACGATCGCGGACTGGACAGCGCGGATGGCGCTCCTCCTCTGGCGGTATCGCTCCGAGCGGTGGCGGCAGATTCAGGTGATTCGCTAAGGCAAGACCATCACCGCACAGCTCAAAGCCCAAGTTCCATTCCGATCACGAGCCTATCGTTCCGATCAAATTGTCCAAACAAGCCCTTGCGATCGCCATAGAACAGATCAAATCCTGTCCAAATTTTTAAATTATCCCGCAACTCATAACTGACTTTCGGTCGAACAAGTCCATCTCCTTGGTTGACGCTTTGCAACCAGAGCACTTCAGTTTCTAACGTTTCATTTAAGAAATGTCGCCTCAGTAATACGGTACTCGTGGTGTCTAGTGCGTCGCGTACCATGCCGTCGGCGGGATGGAGTAACCAACTTTGAAACAGCTGGACGCTCAGCATCGTATCTTGGATGCCGGACCAATCCAGCCCTAGGACATAGGCTATTTCACCACTCTTGATCACCCCATCACCGTCCCGTCGATTCATGGTCAACACGAATTGATCGGTATTGTAAATGGCTTCTCCTCGCATGGTCAGATTGCCGAACGCATTACTAAAGGACCCCCCGATGAGATGATTGCGTTCATAACGAGGGTTCACCGTCACTGTGGCGCCACCTGGAGCAAGCAACACTGACTGAAAGAACACAGGAAAATCCGCATAGTGGTAGAGATAGTTCACCGTCAGGTCCCACCCATGCCAAAACTTTGAAAATCGCATGCCGATGTCGGAATCCATCACGATATTGTTAGGACGTTCAAGCGGCCTAAGGTTCACCGCAACACCAGGAGGCGCTTGGGGAACGATCAGCGATGAGCTAAAGGCAAACGTGCCACCTGCTTGCGGCAACCGATGATAGGTGCGATCCGGGATCCAGAGCACTTGCAAGTTACCGCCTCCAACTGGCAATTCAGCATTAAATGTCCACAGCGGAATACGAGAATCATCAAAGTTATCCAGAATGAATTCCCTGAAATTTTGTGGATTGACGACGTCGAGCAGTTTCAGCCCATCGGCCTTCCCCCAGACGACTTGCTGTTTTCCAAGCGTAAGATGCATCCCCCAGAGTCGCGTCCTCAGGTAGAACTCGCGCAGTTCTATGTCGGTTCGGTCACCGAGTTGGAGACGTCGGGAATTCGGCGAAACCTCCCCTTGGCTCAGTCGACCAGGTTCGAGATGGTCGAACCCTTCCGTATACAGCCGAGCGATCCCGGTGATACGGGTCTCGTCACTCCACTGGTATTCCCACTGCGGCTCAAGCACCATCTCCATTTTATTGGCACGATCTCGCGCCATCCCATACGCCGCTTCCGATTCAAGCACGGCGCTAAGCCGATGATTGCTCGATTGATTCGATTTCGTCTCGTTTGGCGTGCTCTCAGCAAGGGCGCTGGCGGCGATGAGCCACCCCGCCAGCGCCAGGATTCCACACGTCGTATATGAACGTGCCATGGGTCCTTAATATCCGCGTCGCAAGGCATCTTCTGTGAACATTTCATCCTTAACACTTTGTCCATAGGTCACATCCTTGAAGGTAAATACCGTCTTGTGGCCGGTCTTGTGGTTTTCTAGAGCTAGTTGATGGGCTGTCCAGATATCCTGGATCAATGTGATCTCCCTGACCTGGAGGGTCTTCAACGGATTACCCGCCACATCCCAATATTTGGCTTGACGGACCATCCAGATCTCGGCGTCAATCCAGGACTGCACTTTGCTATAGCCTAATTCCTGGGCCGTTTTTTTATTGACGGGAATCTCTTCAACGAGAAAGCACCGATGACCATCGATTGTCTCCTCACCAAGCGTTTTCCACGAGTAATCCTCAATCCCAACCTTGGTTTCCTTGCGAATGTCTTCATACGTAAAGTCCGTCCCGAGGAAGTAGTCCCCACGATCAGACGCGGAAATACGGCGAACTTTCCTGGCGGCGGGCAAGTACAACCATTGATCATCATCTCGATCGGCTTCCGGGTAATCGTAGGTCAAAAATGCCGTATCTTTAATATTCGAAGGACTCAAATAGAAAATGATCGTGCGTTTCTCTTTCCCAAAATACTTTCGGAGGCTCTTTGTCTCCCGCACCCGTTCGGTGCCGCTGCGATCCGTCATGGCCATCGTGATAAAACGCGAGACGACCTCTCCTTCGTTACGCGCATTGATGCGTCGAGCAATTTCTTCGCCTGCGGGCAGGGATTCTGCTGTAACATCCGATATGGACAAAGGGCTCAACAGAAAGAACGCAATTAACATATTCTGCATGTGTGATCGCATAGGAATTACCTTCCTTCCTTCATGGTCGATACGGATAAGACCGGGTTACGTTGTACTGCCTGAGTTGCTTCCTGATCGGATGTCTCAAACCCAAGAAATCGCGGACGAAGCATCGTCGCCAGTGCTGGCATAACCGTGATGCTTGCTAGAAAGCTGGCTGCCATAGCCACGGCGACCAAGCTGCCGAACCGAATCAGCGGCGGGACTGCGCTGGTTGCAAGCATGCCAAACCCCAAGCTCATTGCTGCGAAGTTGAAGAACAACGCGCGTCCGGTCGAGGCGAAGAGTTGCACCATCCGTTCTTCGAAGGATCCGGTCCCTGATCGCATCAGCTCTTTGATTCGCTCAGTGATATGGATGCCGAAATCGATCGCCAATCCTATGGCAATCGCGGCAAACATGGAGGTACCCACTGCCAGCCAGATGCCGGACAAGCCCATGACGCCGTACACCAGCAAGACCGATGTGAAGACCGGCACCAGCGTGAAGAGCCCGGCGGTGAGAGATCGAAACAACCAAGCCGCCATCAACCAGACAGCAACCAGGGAAATCCCTACGCTGACGAAGTGTGTCGACTCGATGGTCTTTAACCAGTGATGATTTACATTGACTCGCCCACTGAGGTTCGCCGTCATATCACTGGCATTAAAATGCTCGTCCAGATACTGCTGAAGTTGTTCGATGACAATGCGATTATTGATGTAATCAGACGTATGGATGTTCGTGCGAATCAGCGCCCGCCGATACTCGTAGTCGATCTCCTCCTTAAAATCGGTCGGATCGCCGGACGCCGAGTACAACAGGAAGAGCTGCGCGATAAGATCTCGATTGTCTGGAATGCTATAGGCCTCCCGCTGGTTTTCGTTGATTGACCGGTGCATCTGCTTGATATAGTCCACGACCGACGTTGAACCACCTACTTCCGGCAAGGATTCGATAAACCGCTGAAGTCTGTCGATTCGACGCAGTGCGTCCGGATCAAAGAGTCCCTCTTGCGTTGGGGTTTCGACCACAATATCCAGATAGTTCGTACCGTCCATCACCTGATTGATAGCCTTATCGGCATAATAGATCGGTTCATCCTGCTGAAAGTTTTCAATCATCGCTTCCTGGATGATTAATCGAGAGCTCCCCCAAATCCCGACAATCACGATGAGCAGAGTTGTGGCGAGAATTAGGAGTGGATGCCGGATCGAAAAGCCTCCCAACGCCACCACGACGCGTCCGTAACCATCTACTGTTTTATCGGCCGTGATCGCGCGGGACGGTTTGAAGTTGACGAGCATCAGAGCGGCTGGGATGAGCACCATACCGTACAACCAGGATCCCATGGTGCCGATGGCGGCAAATAACCCAAAGTACCGCATCGGCGGCATACCCCCTGACGCATAGAGTGAGATGAACCCAACAACGGTGGTGAGAATAGTCATGGCGAGCGGCTTCCAGGTCTCCGTCATCGCACGCACGATGATCTGCCGATGGGAAAGCTCCGGGTTGGCACGACCAAGCTTGTAGTAAGAGGTAAGAATATGCATGGGTTCAGTAACCGCCATCCCGATGAGGATCGAGGCCAGCCCGTTGGTAATCACATAGAAAGAAACACCACTCGCTGCCATTGTTCCGAACGCGGCAGCAACCGTACCCAGCACAACAAGACTCGGCAGCACCATACCCCGCACCGTGCGAAACGCGATGAACAGCACGATGGTTATAACAATGGCAACAAGCGGATTGACCCGTTTCGCGTCGTGGTCGATATAGTTGTAGAGATACCCCGAGATCGCACCCTCGCCAGCTACGTGCAATTCGACACCCAACACAGGCGGCGCCTCTTTGACCAACGCCATGAAGGCCTGATAGGTCGACTCGTTCTTCATCTCATCGAGAATTTCAGCGATGATGAGTGTCGCCGTGAAATCACGCGACACCAGACTGCCTTGGTAGAGTGGGAAATCAGCAATTGCCGCCCGGATCGCATCAGCCTGGACTTGCGTGGCAGGCAGAGGATGGAAGAATTCGCTGACTTGCATGCCATCAGCAGTGCCGATAATATTATTTTCCGTGGCCAGGCTCATCACTCGATCAGGGTCAACGTTGGGAATGGTTTTGACTCGATCTGTAAGCCACTGCACCAATTGCAACGTCTCAGGATTAAAGACGCCGGTGGCCCCACGATTAATGACTGCGATCACAAAGGGATCCGATAAGCCGAAGACCTGTTTGACTTGATCTCGATAGACACGGGCGGGGTTATCCTTCGCAATGAATGAATCAGCCGAGGTATCCATGGTCAGCTGCGGGATGAACGCAGCAAAGCTCATCAGCAAGACGAGTCCAGCCAACACCATCGTTTTTGGATACGCGGTCACCCACATAAAAAACCGCTCCGCCCTGCCATGACCTTTTGACTGACTCATTGCCATTCCCTCCTATGGTGTATATGCACCTATTGTTTTACAAACATCTGTCATTGCTTGCTCCATGAGCCTGAATTCAATGCTCGGGGGACCTGAGAGATTGTCCTTACAATGATCGAGATGTGCCTGTTAAGACGATCTTCTTTATCGGTATCTCGATATATTTCAGTGTATATACACTCTTTATGTTCTTGAGCACGACTTAGCCCTAGGAGAACCTTGTCATTCAGATTATTTGCTTGCTTAACGACCGAATTGCAGACAACTCTTTCATCAATGTCTTGAAACGCGAGTGCCCAAGATCATGAACGACTGTTTGCTGTGCCTTCTTCCAATAGGGCAACGCTTTCATCAGCGCATTTCGACCTGCAGCGGTCAACTGAATCGATTTCGTACGCCCATCTTTACCAGGTCCGACTGCAATGAAGCCTCGAGTTTCTAACACTCTTAGGTTCCGGGTTAACGTCGTTCTGTCTACACCAAGGCGATCTGCCGTTTCCGTGATTGGCAACTCACCTGCCAGGTGAGCGACTGTCAACAAGGAGAATTGTGTTCCCTGTATCCCGGAAGGTTCGAGGACAGAGTCATAGAGTCGCGTGATCGCACGTGCGGCTTTTCGCACGTTGAAACATGCGCAATCAATACATTCGCTAAATTCCTCTGAGCCTTGCGACTTCATAAGGGTGCATGTACACGATTCAGGACGACCCTGTCAAGAAGCATTTCGAATAGCAGGACTGATCGCTGACTGGACGGTATAGATGGCTCTGATATTGTAGCGGTATCGCTCCGAACGCTGGCGGCAGATTCAGGTGATCCATTAACGGCCCAACGGCTAGCTCGCCGTCTTCCCAAGCACCGTCTCACTCAATCCATCTTGTACAAGAAATTCAATGTCGCCGGTGACGACATCGTACATAGCCCCGACAATCGCAATCTGCCGCTCCCGGACAAAGTTGTCGAGCGTCCAACTCTGTTGACGTATCGCTTTGACGACGTGCAACACGTTTTCTCTGGCAACGGCATCCGCGACAGAAAATGGATCTATGGATGTGGCTTCACCCTTTGACCGGGCAATGACTTCCCGAGCCGAGGGTTGGATCTCGCTGACGATCGACTCGAGATGCTGACAACCAGTCTCCTCAGCAACCGTCCGGTGCGAATCCAGGAGTTTCACCGAAGCAGACACCGCACCGCAACGCGTATGCCCAATTACGATTAGAAGCTTCGCCCCCGCGACGGCACAACCATATTCTGCGCTGGCCAACACCTTCGGGCTCGTGATGTTCCCGGCCATCCGAATGCTGAAGACATCTCCCAGACCAAGATCAAACATCAATTCCACTGGCGTGCGAGAATCAATGCAACTGAGTGCCACCGCCAAGGTATGTTGTCCTCCCGCTGTTGCGCGGACTTGTCGGTTGAAATCCCTCGTGAGGTGACGCCCCTTGCGGACTCGTTCGTGACCGTCTTTCAGAATCTGTAAGACCTGCTGCGGGGTCATGGCCTGTTGAAGCTCGCGGGTCGAGTGATCGGTATACTGGATTTGGTCATGGAAGCCGTACTCAGCTCGGAAGCCTACCAGACTCACCGTCACACCATGAGCCGGTCCCGTCTGTTCCTTGAAGTCCCGAATAAGGTCAAGCACGTCAGGGTCGATGTAATCCGTACTCCCTGCGTCGAGCAGAACATGACCATTGCGAGGCACATCGTTCAGGACTTGAGAAAGTGTGGCACGGTTCAAAAAACTGACCTGGTTGGCGAGTTGGATACGCACCACATCGCCTCCGAGATGCTGTTCGACGGAGCGATACACTGGACGACGCATGTTGCTGTTGAGGATAAATCCGATCGCGACAGCAAGCCCGATCACGATACCGATCAACAAATCCGTGAACACAATGGCAGCCACGGTCGCCGCGAACGGGACAAATTGATAACGCCCCTCGCTCCACATCTGCTTCACGAGCGCCGGACTGGCCAACTTGATGCCGGTCATCAGCAAGATGGCTGCAAGACAGGACAATGGAATCAGGTTCAGATACATCGGGATGAATGGAACACTGATCAGAAGTAAGGCGCCGTGCACCAGCGTCGCCAGTTTTGTTTGTCCGCCGCTGGTGACATTGACAGAGCTGCGGATGATGACCGAAGTAACAGGGAGGCCACCGATCAATCCACAGGTCACGTTCCCGATACCTTGCGCCACGAGTTCCTGGCTCGGCGGAGAAGTCCGCTGCTGGTGATCGACTCGATCAACCGCTTGCAGATTCAACAGCGTTTCTAAAGAGGCAACAATAGCAATCGTGAGGCCAGCGATGTAGACAGCCGGATTAGTCCATTGGGTATAGTCGGGGAATGCCAGCAGCCCGATGAATTCTCCCATTCCGTTGGCCATCGGCACCTGGACCAGATGGCTAACGCCAATCCGCCAAGGATCTCCCAACTGCTCAAACCACAGGCTCATCCCGACACCGACGAGCACTACAACCAGCGGAGCCGGCAGGGCGGAGTCTTTCAAGGGCTTCCATGTACCCCAGAGCACGAGCAGTACAAGGGACAAGAGTCCAATCATGGAAGCGCCGAGGTGAAAATCTCCGAAGATACCGAGAAGTTCGGAAAACGTCGTTTCAAAATCAGGTTGGAAGAATGACATGTCGCCTTCCGGATCAGGGTCATGTCCAACCAGATGCGGGATCTGTTTCAAGATCAGAATAATACCGATCGCAGCCAATAACCCCTTGATCACACTGGACGGAAAGAAGGCAGCAATGAATCCTCCTTTGGCCATACCCAAACCGATTTGAATCAGCCCTGCAAGCATCACCGCCATCAGAAACGCCGAAAACGAGCCGAGGGAATAGATTTCTGCCGCGACGACGGCCGACAATCCGGCAGCCGGACCGCTGACACTGGTGTGAGAACCGCTGAACAGACCCACGATGATGCCGCCCACAACCCCTGCTAAGAGTCCAGACATCAGCGGGGCATCGGATGCAAGCGCAATTCCAAGACAGAGGGGTAACGCCACAACGAAGACAACGAGCCCAGCCTTGAGGTCAGCCAGAAGCGAGCCTACCGATATACCATTTGTAACATGCATGGAGGACCTGACTGTATTGTAACCGATCAGACCGCTCGGAGGCCCACGTGAGACTGAGAACGTGTAGGAGGGAGTTTGAACGAGGTCAGGTCATTCGTTGATCGGACCAGGCATAAGCAGCGCCGAAACACATGCCGGCGACAGCCGACTGGATGAACATATCTTCTGCATGAATCGCCATCGCCCACCAGACCACAGCAGCGAGAAGTCCCGCGACCGCGCCCAACAAGATCTTCCCACCTGCTAGTCGAAGCCAGTCGGTCAACAGGACCCAGGCTGCCATATACAATGCGCCGGCAGCAGCCGACGCCCAGAGGTGCATGAGCTCACGGTCCATGAACCAAACCTGGACCACTCCGGCAAGCGTGCCTAAAACAATGCCCACCACCACTCGCTTAATCAGAACGGAGTAGTGGAACAAGAGATCACTCAATGTATCCTCCTAAGTTTTGACCTTTGGACTCTATTTGTGACTGACGATCTGACCTTCACCATTAGATTCCAACCGAACAACGACCGAGTGACCGGACGCTTGGCATTGGTATTGCGCGAGCTGAGGATCGTCACTTTTTAGAACCGTGCAACTGGGTTCAGCCTCTTTCACATCTCCCGGCTCATACTTAAATCGTACCGAGACAAGTTCTCCATTGAGCCGATGGACGGTTTGGATCGCATAGGAAGAGGCTGGGATGACGCGTGAGACCCATCCACGACTCATCTGCTCGGTTTCTTTCAATTTCTGGTAGGTCTCATAATAGGATTCAAACGTCTGGGCCTGATCCGCAAGCCATACGGCGCCGATCAAAATGACCATCGCTCCAAGAATGGATAAGCCGACCTTCTTCATGGCGCAACGCAATCTGTCGCCTGCATTCCTTCAGTTCTGGAAGGGACCAGGTGGACAGGTCGTCTGTCTCGTATCTCGGCCAGCGCCTCTCATGATTTCGATCCGTGCCACATTCTTCACATTAGCGCACAGATCCCCGAGCCCGGGGGTCACCAGACGGAACGGACCACCTCTTGTGTCCGGCAAGACGGCTCCATCCAGCTCATAGACCAGCACACCATACTCCTTTGCCTGTTGAAGCGTAAGACAAGCGGAGTACTTACCGTCGATCGCATGAAAGGCAACATGGTCTGCCTCGATCTCCAACGCCGGAATGTCCAGCAATCCCTTCAATCGAATCCCTCGCCCCTGCATTCCAGGCATAACAGTGGACACTTCAAGCTGATGCTCTTCCGGTAAAGCAGCAATCGCCGCGCGATTGAATGAGACCGGTTGAACCACAGCGCCTTCGATCCGGATTCTGTCAGGGCCGACTCGCTCCTGTTCCGTCATCGTCTTAATCATCGCCGTCAAGGCTTCATTGACCGGTGTAGGAATGCCGAGCTTCCGTCCCTGCTCGGCAACAAAACCATTTAGATAGTCGATTTCGGTCGGCCGACCGGCCTTCCAATCGTCATACATCGAGGTATGAATATCGCGAATCTCCTGAGACGCCTTCACTACTCTGTCCGCCATATCCGCTGGCAACGGCACCTTGAGCGTCGCGGCCACCGCAGCCACCTCCCCAACAATCTGCCGAATCACACCCATCATCTCCGCATGATCGAGCGCTTTGGAGACACGGTCGTCGATGAGGACCGTGATCGGATTGAACACACAATTCCAACACATCTTTTCCCATTTCGTACGGCGGATATCTTTCGAGAAGTGGCAAGGGATGCCGGCAGCGGTAAACAACTCGCGAATCGTGAGCAGCCGATCGCTTTCCATCCCCATCAATTCACCGATAGCGACTGCTCCTTTTTTATAGTGATCGATGACACCCGGCTCGGCGATCTTGGAATAGATGTAGGCGACGCCGCCGACCACACAATCGCGATGCAGTCGAGTCAGAATTCGATCTTCTGTATCGATGCCGTTCTGTAGCGTCAGAATCACGGTGTTGTCCGTAAGAACCGGCTCGAGTTGGTCCATCACCTGATCGAGGTCGTAGGCTTTGACGCCAAGGACAATGAGGTCCGGTTTGGGAAGCTCTCGTGCATCCGATGCAACCGGCGGTCGGACTGTGAACGATCCGCTTGCACTGCGGATAGTTAGGCCGTTCCGTTTCACGGCATCACACGTTCTGGTCCTGAGCAGAAACGAGACATTTTGATTGTGTTTGGCCAAATGGGCTCCGAAGAACCCACCGACCGAGCCGGCACCCACCATCAGAATCTGCTTCATACACGTTCCCCGTTCCGTTGATCTGAAAGGACCGGTACTATAGCATGCACCATCAGCAGGACGCAGCCACTCTGCATCGGATATCCTCCTATGGCGCCAGGATCGGAGCTATCTCGGCTAAAAAAACAGCTGGCCTCTGCCAAGGACATCGTCGTCCTGACCGGAGCCGGCATTTCAGCAGATAGTGGTGTGCCGACCTTCCGTGGTCAGGATGGGTTGTGGCGCAATTTCAGAGCGGAAGACCTCGCCACTCCAGAAGCCTTCGAGCTGGACCCTCGGCTCGTCTGGGAGTGGTACAACTGGCGGCGAGAACTGATTGCCACCAAGAGTCCCAATCCGGCTCATCGTACAGTTGTTGAACTGGAGCGGCGCTGCCGGAACTTCTGGCTGATCACTCAAAATGTAGACGGGCTACATCGAGATGCGGGCTCGCGGAAACTCTCTGAGATTCACGGCAACATTTGGATGGTGCGCTGCACTCTGTGTCGCCACGTGTGTGAAAACCGCGATGTCCCCGTACAGATCCTGCCGAAGTGTCCTGACTGCGACGGTCTTCTGCGGCCTCATATCGTGTGGTTTGGAGAATCGCTGGCGGATGAGGACCTTCGGCGAAGTTATGCAGCCCTTCAGTCATGCCGCCTGTGCCTGATCATCGGCACATCCGGGCTCGTGTATCCGGCTGCAGGATTCGCCTCAGTCGCGAAAGAATCCGGCGCATTCGTGGCAGAGATCAATCTGGATCCGACACCACAATCAGCGCTGGTCGACGTGTCACTCCAAGGCCGTGCCAGAGACATCGTCCCCTTACTACTCGATCCGATCCAGTAAGGAGATCACCTCCTCTAAGCTATTCAGGATAGGAACATCGACGGGTTTCACGGTTCCAGCCCGATCCAAGAGGGCTGTGTGCAGACCAGCTTTCCGTGCACCCTCCACATCCTCCCGCATACTATCTCCGACGTGCAACGCCTCTTCAGGATCGACGGCATGCTTCTCCAATGCCATCTGAAATATCTTCGGCGACGGTTTCGCGGCCTGGGCCAAGCTCGAGATCGTCACGGTGTCGAAGCTGTCCGCAATACCCAACCCTCGCATCACTGTGAATAAGCGGGAGTCAAAATTCGAGACAATACCAAGCTCGAGGCCCTGTGCTTTGAGCAGGGCCAACGTAGAGACCGTTTCCGGAAATAGACGCCAGGCACGATGATCCTCGAATGAGCGGAAGACCTGATCGAAGAATTCATCAAATCGCTCGAACATCCCCACGCGGTAAAAGACGTTGTGCACGATGTCAAACCACCACAGCCGTTCACTCTGTTTGATCTGAGCAGGTTCAGTGACGGCAAAGACCGGTGGTGGCGCCTCATGGAATGCCCGGCGGAAGGCTTGGCCGATTTCCTTGGCTGAATCTGGCTTCTCACGAAATCCAAATTCAACAGCATGACGAAGATACATCTCCGCCACCGAGCCATGCACATGAAACAGCGTATCGGCCGCGTCAAAAAAAACGACTCGTATTGAGTGTGTCATGTTCCGACCATCATGGCCCTAGTAACATACTCTTGGCGTGTAGAAATCTGTCATGATTACAAGCACCTATCGACGCTTTTCTTGACAAAGAATACCCCCCTTGCTAGCTTCGAGGAAACAAAAAAATACGGGGGTACTGTGCCATGCCATCGCCGATCTTTGTTGTGGACAGCAGTCCTGCGGTCAGACGGATGGTGGAACAGATCTCCATTCCAGAAGGCTTCAAAGTCGTCGGCTTTCAGGATGGACCGGCCGCGCTCGAAGCCGCCAGAAAAAATGCGCCGTCTCTCATCATCGCCGACTACCATCTGGAGAACATGACGTTTTCTGGGTTTTGCAAAGAGATCAACAAGCTCGACAGCCTGGCCGAAACGTTCCTCATTTCCTTGATCAATCCTGCCGATCACCCGGACGAACGCCATCTCCGCACCCTCGGCGTGAAGGCATTTCTAAAAAAACCGTTTCAGTCTGAAGATTTGCTGGAGGTCCTCAAGTCTCTTGAGAACGCACCGCCGGAACCGTCAAACGGAAAAGGGCTGAAACGACGTGCCTGGCCCCCAGCATCAACCTCAACCGACACCGATGCCGATGAGTCGGATAGTCCAATCACACCGAATACGGTCCAGGAGGAGACACAGGCTCAACAGGCCCCCGTAGCCATGACCTCAACGGCTGTTCCCGCTGGATCTGAAGATCCGATGAAGGGGATTCTTGACCAACTCCTGCAATCGATGACCAAACGCAGTGAGCAGCGGCTCGCCGACCTTCTTCCCCAGGCCATCGAAGCCAAACTCGACAAGCTTGTGCGACCGCTCATTCAGAAAGAGTTGCAGGTGCAGCTTGGCAGCATTCTCTCTCAGGAATACCTCGTCTCCATCATTGAGCCATTGGTGGTTCAGGCCTTACCTGCCCTCACAAAAAAGGAATTGGCCCAATGCGAGCCGATGATTCGGCAGGCCGTGGCAGACCTCGCCAAACCGTCGATCGGAGAACATGTGGATCGGCTGGTACGAGAACAGGTCGAGTCCGGTGTCCAACAATACTTACCGGCCGTCGTCCGGGAACAGGTAGGGACCATCGATCAGATGGTCAAAAACGAGCTTCACCAGGCAGTATTGAAACAAGTTCCGATGCTGGCTGATGATCTGGTCCGAGCAACCGCGACCGAACGTGTCGAACAGGCTGTCTTACGAATTGTGCCCGATATCGCCGAACAGCAGATCAAGGCTGAACTCAAGCGCCTGCTCGAAACCGAAGCAGCCTCACAACCCGGGAAGGCCTAACTTTTCTTTCCTCGTTTTCCCCGTCGAGCCTTTGCGAGGCCTTTCATCCGCTTCACATTCTTCCGATGTTTCTTTCTTGTTTTTCGATCCTTCTCGCGACCTCGTGCCATGGTCCTCCCTACAGTAAGTGAACTCAGCTCCTCCGTGCGGGCGTCTGTATAGCACATGCCTCGCCAGGTCACAAGCTGCGACTCCTGCCATGTTCTGATCGACGCAGACGTGGTAAGATGCCGACCGCTTAAGTTGGACATCCTGAATGACACTATTTCAACTGGACAAAACCTACGACCCCAAGACCGTCGAAACTCGATGGTCACAAGAGTGGATCGCGCAGGGGTATTTCCATACGGCACCGGATCGCCCAGGACGACCCTACAGCATCGTCATCCCCCCACCGAATGTAACCGGTTCACTCCATGTTGGCCATGCGCTTAACCACTCATTGCAGGACATTCTGATCCGGTGGCGGCGCATGCAGGGGCGAAACACCCTATGGCTGCCTGGGACTGATCACGCCGGAATCGCAACCCAAAACGTGGTTGAGAAACACGTCATGGCCGAAGGCGCCTCGCGCGAGTCGCTCGGACGTGAGCGGTTTATCGAACGAGTTTGGCAGTGGAAAGCAACCTCGGGCAACACCATCGTCAATCAACAGAAACAGTTGGGCGAATCCTGCGACTGGGAGCGCCTCCGCTTCACGATGGACGAGGGCCTGTCGAAAGCCGTTCTCGAGGTGTTCGTTCGACTCTACGAAGAGGGATTGATCTATCGGGGCGAACGACTGATCAATTGGTGCCCGCGTTGTCTGACGGCGCTGTCGGACATAGAAGTCGAGCATGAAGATGTCAAAGGCAAGCTCTATTCGATCCGATATCCGCTGGAAAACGACCCATCGACGACACTCACCGTGGCCACCACAAGACCGGAGACCATGTTGGGCGATACGGCCGTCGCCGTTCATCCTGATGACGGCCGTTTTAACCATTTCATCGGCAAACGCATACGACTTCCACTCACGAACCGGACCATCCCGATCGTGGGTGACGGCGTTCTCGTCGATCGGGAGTTCGGAACCGGCGCCGTCAAGATTACTCCGGCCCATGACTTCAACGACTACGAAGCAGGTGAACGACATCGTCTACCCCGGTTAGCAATCCTTGACCACCGTGCCGTCCTCGATGCGGCGAATCTGCAGAACGCTCAGGTCGATCAGGCCATCATCGCTCGGCTCCAGAGCCTCCCCGTCTCAAAGGCTCGGCTGGCCGTGGAGGAGTTGCTGAAGGAACGCGGCCTCCTTGAAAAAGTCGACGATCACAAGATGGCAGTGGGGAAATGTTACCGTTGCAAGACTGTTATCGAACCCTATCTCTCTCCACAATGGTTCGTGGACATCAAGCCACTCGCAGAGCCGGCTATCCAAGCAGTCGAAGACGGGCGTATCCGAATCATTCCTGAAGGGTGGACGAATAACTACCTGGGCTGGATGCGCGACATCAAAGACTGGTGTATTTCCCGCCAGATCTGGTGGGGCCATCAAGTCCCTGCCTGGTACTGCCTCAGTTGCAATGCCGACCATATCGGCCGCACAGATGATCGAATGACTATCTTGCAGGGGGCCTCCCCGATCGTCTCAAAAAATGCTCCTCCGAACTGCCCCTCCTGTCACGGAACTGATCTGTATCGTGACCCCGACGTCCTCGATACCTGGTTTTCATCCGCACTCTGGCCGTTCTCAACGTTAGGGTGGCCGGAGCAGACCCCGGAACTCAAAGTCTACTATCCGACCTCGGTTCTGGTGACTGGTCTCGACATCCTATTCTTTTGGGTCGCCCGGATGATCATGATGGGCATGAAGTTCATGGGTGATGTCCCCTTCCGCGATGTCTACATTCACGCGCTGGTTCGGGACGCCGAAGGCAAGAAAATGAGCAAGTCGAAAGGGAACGTCATCGACCCGCTCCACGTCATGAATGAGTTCGGCACCGATGCGCTCCGCTTCACGCTTGCCTCGATGGCCTCACCCGGGCGGGATGTGAAGCTGGCGGAAGAACGGATCGAGGGGTATCGGAACTTTGCCAACAAGATTTGGAACGCGGCTCGATTTGCCCAGATGTATCTCGATGGCCCGCGAACTTCCCTTCCAGTCGCTCAGCGGACGATCCCGGACCGATGGATTCTCAGCCGACTGAATCACGCTATCCGGACTATCACGACTGAATTGGAAGCCTACCGCTTCGATCGAGCGTCAAGCGCCCTCTACCAGTTCATTTGGCATGAGTTCTGCGATTGGTATCTGGAACTCATCAAGCCGGTCCTCCAGACTGCTGACCATCCAGATGGGCCTGGAACAAGAGCCACGCTGATCGAAACGTTGGAAACTACCATGCGTCTGCTGCATCCATTCATGCCGTTCATCACGGAAGAACTCTGGCAGACGCTGCCACATCAAGGCCAGAGTATCGTAACCCAGACGTATCCGACCGAAGACCCCTCATGGAACTCATCTGAAGCTGAGCAACTCTTCGCCCTCATCGAGCAAACAGTGAACTTGGCCCGGACTGGTCGTGTACTCTTGAACTATTCGCCTGGCCAACCCATCACGTGCTACCTCTCTCATGAAGACGCTGCCAAGCAAACCCTTCTCAACCAGGTCGTGTCCCATGCCGCGCATCTTGGGCGAGGGACGTTTACGAACAGCGCCCATGCAAGCTGGCCGGCACACCAACTGCTCCGGCTGGTCGCAGAGGGTCTTTCGGTCGGGATCACAGTGACTGGCGACGTGGACCTGCAAAAAGCACTCGATCGCTTGGACAAACAACTCTCTGAGATTGAACGGGAATCACAGCGGCTCAGCGGGAAGCTGAATAGTCCCGACTTCGTTTCAAAAGCCCCCCCCGAGGTGATTGCCGACCATCAAAACCGCCTCCGGTCGCTCGCGCAGGATTCACGCATGTTGAGCAGCAGTGAACAGCAGCTGCGATCCATGCTGGGGCAGTGATCGACCGTGAAGCTCCCTTCGACAGAAATCCGTCGTGCCGTGCGTCAGGGACTTGAAGAAGATGCGCCACATGGAGATGTCACCACCTCCGCGCTCTTTTCCTCATCGGTTCCTGCCCGAGCCACCATCATCGCACAGCAGCCAATGGTTGTGGCAGGAATGGCAGCAGCCGTTCAGACCTTTCTGTTCGTCGATCCTTCCCTTCACCTATCGGTGCGCAAAGGCGATGGGGACCGTGCCAAGGAGGGAGAGTCGCTCATCCAGGTTGAAGGTGACGGCCGGTCCATCCTCCAAGCTGAGCGGGTTGCCTTAAACTTTCTTCAGCATCTGTCCGGCATCGCCACGCTGACACAACAGTTTTGTCGGGCGGTGCATGGCTACCCTACGAGCATTCTCGATACCAGAAAGACCATTCCAGGTTGGCGCGCACTTCAAAAATGGGCCGTCTCGCTCGGCGGAGGAACAAATCACCGTCGGTCATTGAGCGATGGTATCCTCATCAAAGACAACCATCTGGCCCTCCTACAGAAACAACGGCGGCCAGTGGAAAAGGCCTGCCGGTTAGCCCACGCGAATCGGCCTCCCTCCATTCCAATCATTGTTGAAGTCGAGTCTCTCTCCGAAGTTGGCCAGGCGTTAGCAGGAAAGCCGGATATCATCCTGTTGGACAATATGGTTCCGGGCATGGTGAAGCGTGCAGTCGGTCTCATTAAGAAGCGGGCCCTAGTCGAAGTCTCAGGTGGTATCACGCTCAAGAACGTTAGAGCCATGGCCGCTGCGGGCGCCGATCGTATCTCGATCGGAGCGCTCACCCACTCTGCTCCAGCCGCAGCCATCAGTCTGGTCATAACGCAGGTCCACGGTTCACGAACCCGACGCTCCTAATCTATGGGTGCCTCCATCCCACTCAACACTGACGATATTCGAAGTGTACTCGCGACAAAATCACTTGGGCACAGTCTGTATCTTCATCAAGAAATCACCTCGACAAACAGGGAGGCCTGTGCCCTGGCACAACAGGGTGCCGCTCACGGAACCGTTGTGCTCGCTGAATGCCAATCAGGCGGGCATGGACGACATGGTCGGCACTGGTTCTCCCCCTCTGGGTGCAACATCTATTGTTCCACCATCGTTCGCGCAGAAGCACAAATGCTTCCTCTCACCCAACGACTACCCTGGACACCGCTTCTCTCCGCGCTCGCTGTGGCTGAAGCCGTCCGACAGATGACGACGATCTCGCTCACCCTCAAATGGCCCAATGACTTACTTCTGGATGAGCGAAAAGTCGGCGGGATTCTCTGTGAAAGTGTATTCCAGACATCCGGAGATCCCACGATCATTATCGGCATTGGCCTCAATGTGAATCTTGCGCGAGAGGATTTCCCGGATGAGCTGCGAGCAATCGCCGCATCGTTGGCGGAGATATCAATGCAGCCGATCGACCGGAATCGGCTCGTCGCGCAAGTACTGCTGGAGCTGGAACAGTGCCTAGACGAGTTTCTATCTCACGGATCATCCCGATTGCGCCAGGCCTATCTGACCCGTTGCGCCACCCTTGGCCGCCAAGTCCTGATCCGGTTCACAAGTCAGGAACAGGTTCTCGGTATCGCTGAAGGCATCGCTGCCGACGGTGCGTTGCAGGTCCGCCCCTTGTCTTCTCCATCTCGCTCGCAACCGATGGCCTTGCTCGATGTCCGCGCTGCTGATGTGATTCATCTCCGAGAGTAGCGAATCAACCCCATCCTGAGTACAATGGCATCGTATGTTACTGGCGATTGACATCGGCAATACCAACATCGTGGCGGGAATTTTTAACGGTCCAGACCTGCTCATGCATTGGCGGCTGGCCAGTGATCCGAAGTCCACAGCCGATGAATATGGAGTGCTCTGCCTTAGCGTCATGGCGAGGGGCGGACACGTTCCTGAACAGATCACCGGTGCGATTATTTCGAGCGTTGTCCCTGCCCTCACGACAACGTTTGAATCCATGATTGAAACGTCCTTTCACCACACCCCGATGATGGTCTCGTCCGAAACGGACACAGGCTTAACGCTCAAGTACTTGAATCCAAAAGAAATTGGGAGCGACCGCATCGTCAACGCTGCTGCGGCCTATCACAAGTTCCGTCGTGATCTCATCGTCGTGGATTTTGGGACCGCCACGACATTTTGTGTGATCACTCGTGCCGGCGATTATTTGGGAGGCGCGATCGCACCAGGCCTCGCTATTTCGGCAGATGCGCTCTTTACCAGAGCCGCAAAGCTGAGCAAGGTCGAACTGATCCGACCCAAAACCGTCATCGGTATCGATACGGCCAGTAGCATCCAATCGGGACTGGTCTTCGGCTATGCCGGTCTCGTGGATACCCTGATCCAGCGCATGGAATCAGAAATGGGACACCCGTCTTATGTCGTCGCTACGGGAGGATTGGCGCCAGTGATCGCACCAGAAGCGAGATCCATTCAGCACATCGAACCATTGTTGACGCTGGAAGGGCTTGAGCTTCTGTATCGTCGTGCCCGCAATACAACCGTCGGCCAATGGGTTTAATTTTTTCCGCGTCGACGCATTTTATTTTCCCCTCACCGGTTGACTTCCCTCCACACCATGGATATCTCCGACCGGTATAGGTATTCCACCATGATGAATGGCCAAGACGAAGATACACCGAACGCTAATACAATCGAGAACTTAGAAGATTCCGCTCAAGCCAATGAGGCAGGAAGTGCTCCCGTTCAGGATGAACTTGCGGCTAAGACCGACGAGTGTAAGTCGCTGAACGACAAGTACCTTCGACTGATGGCTGAGTTTGATAACTACAAACGGTTGAGTCAACGCGATCAGCGAGACCAAATACGATTCGGAAATGAGCAACTGCTCAAAGAGCTTCTGCCCGTCGTCGATAACATGGAACGTGCGATCAAGGCGGCTCGGACCAACGGAAGTGATGCGGCGCTTGTGCAGGGTGTGGAGCTCACGCTCAAGCAAGTCTCTGGAGTCCTTGCCAAATTCGGCGTAGAAGCGATCGACACGGCCGGCCAAGACTTCGACCCCAGTGCCCATCAAGCCGTTTCGTACGGACCCTCCGATGACGTGCCTGCCAATAAAGTGTTGGACGAGTTTCAAAAGGGCTACCGCCTGCATGACCGAATCCTACGGGCCGCAATGGTGAGTGTATCGTCGGGCCCGGCTCAAGCCAGCGAACATGATACAACGGCGAACTGAGCATATGCCGTCGTCGTTTTGGAGAAGGAAGGAGTTCACCCATGGGTAAAGTTATCGGTATCGATCTTGGGACCACCAATTCTTGCGTGGCGATCATGAGCGGTGGAGACCCCGTCGTCATCGCCAATGCCGAAGGAAGCCGAACGACTCCTTCCGTCGTCGCAATCACTGATAAGAGTGAGCGGTTGGTCGGTCAAATCGCCAAGCGGCAAGCAATCACCAACCCGGAAAATACGATTTTTTCTGTCAAGCGGTTGATGGGACGCAAATTCAAAAGCCGTGAAGTACAAGAAGCCCTGAAACGGCTCCCCTACAAAGTGGTTGAGGCGGATAACGGTGATGCGCACGTGGAGTTGCGCGGCAAAAGCTATAGTCCGCCTGAAGTCTCAGCCATGATCCTCCAGAAGATGCGGCAGACAGCGGAAGACTACCTCGGAGAGAAGGTCACCGAAGCCGTCGTCACAGTCCCTGCCTACTTCGACGACAGTCAGCGACAGGCCACAAAAGACGCCGGGCAGATTGCCGGCCTGAACGTGCTTCGCATCATCAACGAACCGACGGCAGCCTCTCTTGCATACGGGTTGGACAAGAAAAAGGATGAACGGATCGCCGTATACGACTTGGGTGGCGGTACCTTTGATATCTCCGTCCTTGAGATCGGCGAAGGTGTTTTCGAGGTGAAATCCACCAACGGCGATACCTACCTCGGCGGAGACGACTTCGATCTGCGCGTGATGGATTGGCTGGTCGACGAATTCAAGAAAGACCAAGGGATCGATTTGCGGAAAGACCGGATGGCCCTCCAACGGCTCAAAGAGTCGGCTGAGCGTGCCAAGATCGAACTTTCCTCGTCTCAAGAAACGGAGATCAACCTGCCCTTTATTACCGCCGATGCCAGCGGCCCTAAGCATATGGTGATCAAGTTGACTCGCGCCAAGCTCGAGCAGCTGGTCGACGACCTGATCCAGCGAACCATCGAGCCATGCCGCAAAGCTCTGGCCGATGCCGAAGTCACCGCTAAAGATATCCAAGAAATTGTGTTGGTCGGCGGCATGACTCGCATGCCGAAAGTGATCCAAGTCGTGAAGGAGTTCTTCGGAAAAGAACCGCATCGTGGAGTCAATCCAGACGAAGTCGTCGCTATTGGAGCCGGGATCCAAGGTGGAGTGCTTAAAGGAGAGGTCAAGGATGTCCTTCTCCTCGATGTCACGCCATTGTCGTTGGGCATCGAAACGTTGGGTGGAGTATTCACGAAGCTCATCGAACGGAACACGACGGTTCCGACCAAGAAGAGCCAGGTGTTTTCCACGGCAGCGGATAATCAAACAGCCGTCACTATCCGAGTCTTCCAAGGCGAACGGGAAATGGCCAACGACAACAAGCTGCTCGGCCAGTTTGACTTAGTCGGCATTCCACCGGCCCCTCGCGGCATGCCGCAGATCGAAGTCACGTTCGATATCGATGCCAATGGGATTGTGCATGTGTCAGCCAAGGATCTCGCGACGCAGAAAGAGCAATCCATCAAGATCACGGCCTCCAGTGGATTGAGTAAGGAAGAGGTCGAAAAGCTCGTTCGAGATGCGCAGTCACACACGGAAGACGACAAAAAACGGAGAAAACTCGCGGAAGCGAAGAACCAAGCGGATAATCTGGTCTATCAAACGGAGAAAAACCTTTCAGAATACGGGGACAAAGTCTCTGATGAGGAAAAGACCAAAATTCAGGACGCTGTGGCAGCCGTGAAGAAAGCGTTGGAAGGTGCCGACCCCGAAGCAATCGAATCGGCCACCCAGACGCTTATGACCACCTCACACAAATTGGCTGAAGAGATGTACAAAAAAGCGGCCGCATCTCCAGGGCCACAGCCAGGGGCAACGGCTGATGCAAGCACCGATGAAACGAAGACCGACGAAAAAGTCGTCGATGCAGAATTTGAAGAAGTGGACAAAGACAAAAAATAGCCTACAATACCAATTCAGACAGGCCACGCTCCGCAATACATTGGGAGCGCGGTCTTTTTGACCTTCTTTAAACGCAATGGCTTCTGTGTCAAAACGCGATTACTACGACATTCTCGGTGTGAATCGGAACGCCTCCGAGGACGATCTGAAGAAGGCCTACCGCAAACTCGCCCGTCAACACCATCCGGATCTCCACACCGGTGACCAGCAGAAAAAAGCGTCTGAAGAAAAATTTAAAGAAATCAACGAGGCCTACGAAACGCTGAGCGACCAGGACAAGCGGAAACGCTATGATATGTTCGGTCATGCCGGTGCGCAACAGGGCGCGGGAGGGTTTGACGGATTCGACTTTGGCCGCGGAGGCTTCGGAGATGTCTTTAACGACATCTTTGAAGATTTTTTTACCCAAACGCGTGGGGGCGGTGGCACTCGGGCGGAACGAGGAAATGACCTCCAATACAACCTTGAAATCACGTTTGAAGAAGCCGTTTACGGGAAAGAGGCCAAGCTCAAGATTCCACGTTGGGAAGTCTGTGTGGACTGCAAAGGTACCGGAGCCAAATCCGCTGCCTCGATTAAGTCCTGTGCCAGCTGCAAAGGCGCCGGACAACTGCGGTTTCAGCAAGGGTTCTTTAGTGTCAGCCGTCCATGCGGACAATGCGAAGGGACCGGTCGGATCGTGACGGACGCTTGTACGACCTGCCAGGGCCGCCAACGAGTCTATACTGAGCGCACGATCGCCGTCCATATTCCTGCCGGAATCGAAACCGGCATGCGCCTTCGACTCTCAAACGAAGGTGAGCATGGTCCAAATAATGGACCTCCTGGCGATCTGTATGTGGCCATTACCGTTAAAGCCCATTCAATCTTTCAGCGAAAAGGTCTCGACATCTCGTGCGATGTTCCAGTCAATCTCGTCACCGCCGTGCTTGGTGGAAAAGTCGAAGTTCCAACTCTGAAAGGGAATACCGTCATCAAAGTGCCGCCCGGCACCCAGCATGACAAGATCCTCCGCATTAAAGGGCTGGGGATTCCAAGCCTCAAGGGAGGCGGAACCGGCGACCAGATCTACACCATCAAGGTCCAAATTCCTACCAAATTGACGGCGAGACAAAAGGAACTTCTGATGGAATATGCTAAAGAAAGTGGGATGACCATGGAAGCCAATGGCGACGGCTTCTTCGACAAGATGAAAACCTTTTTCGAGTAGCTCTCTCCCTACCTCCAGGGCCTGCATGCCCGTATTTTTTGTTCCTCCTCAGTGCGTGAGCCACCAGGAGATCTCCGTTACAAGTGATGTCCTCACTCATCTCCGAGATAGTTTGCGTGTCAAAGTCGGCGAGATCATTCTCTTAAGCGACGGAGTCGGCCGACGCTATCGCACACAGGTTAAGGAAGTAAGCAAACAGGATCTGACCGGCCGAATTATTGAGACCATCACCCAACCAGCACCTAGCGCTCCCGCCCTCACACTGGGACAAGCCCTGCTCAAGGGAGAAAAGATGGACTGGGTGATTCAAAAGGCCACCGAACTAGGCGTCAGCGAGATCGTACCGATTGCAAGCCGACACAGTGTGGTGCAACTAAAAGCGGATCGTGTCGACCATCAACTCGCTCGCTGGCGACGTATCGCCCTGGAGGCCGCCCAGCAGTCTGAACAGTGGCGGATACCGACAATCACCCCACCACAGTCGCTGGCGTCACTCTTGACAAGCCGAGGGAACGGAACCATGACACTCATACTCACGGAGCGGCAGAGTGGAATCAATCTCCAAGCTGTCGACCTCCCCAAAGACCACACCCATTTGGTGCTGGTCTTGATCGGGCCCGAGGGCGGCTGGAGTCACGAAGAAATGCAGACAGTCAACCAACCAGGAACCGTCTCCGCCACTCTTGGCCAACAGATCTTGAGGGCAGAAACAGCCGCTATCGCTGCCATTAGCATTCTCCAATCACGCCTTGGACAGTTGGGATAGACACATATGCTGCTTACACAGGTTTGAATTAAACTGATGTCTTCAATAGCCCGCGGTAATACTCTTTCGTTACATCTCCAGCCTTATTCAGGAAAACTCTGGAATAGCCAAAGCTGGACGCCAGCCTTCACTCAGGATTACGCGGATTCTTTCAGTAAAGACGGATGTTCCGACTCGCGCTATGCAGGTGCGTGCTTTGACGAGCGACCTATTGCATGAGGCATTGTCCTCCAGCTTTTATGCTGTGCGTTTATAGAAGTAGCGCTGTCCATTCCAGCAATGGATCCACACCGTTTAGCACCCCTACTAAAGTATAGATTGACTTCATCTATTATGAATGAGATAGCTACAAATCCTGATCGCCTGTACACAGGAGACTTTTGGTATCGGTTTGCTCCTGTCAATAGTCCTGCCACGAGGATTCTCTATTACCAGTGGCTGAGATAATCCAAATCCTACGGGCCAAATCGAGGCATTTGCTCACAGGCCGCAAGACGAGAATCAACCCGTGTTGGCCTAGCGTGAGGATCCCAGGTAAACATGTTTAACTCAAGCGTTTCGACAATACACACGCCAAGGACTCGGATTTTGCGTGACCTTCTCTTAAGAAGACGATTCCGCCACCTCTTTTACGACGTACGAGGTTCGGTGCATAAATTTCTTGGACTATGTCGAGCCGACCGCCTTTCGTTCATACACCTACTGCTTAACGATTCCTTACGATTCATGCTTAGGAACGTTCAACCAATCACCGGAGAAACGCGGGAGCGTGCCAAGGCGGCCGTGAGCTGGCTTATTCGTGCTCAGGCTGCGACTGCAGATGACGGCGTATCGTATGGGTATTTCCCATACGATAACGGGAATGGCTGGAAGGCGTCCTATCCAGAGACGACCGGATATGTCATCTCGACGCTGCTCGAATATGCACGATTGACCAAGGATAAAGATGTTGCTGAAGCGGCTTTGAAGATGGCTCGCTGGGAAATATGTGTCCAAATGAAATCGGGAGCTGTTCAAGCGAATGAACTTCGCCCCCCTGAACAGCAGGTGGCTGCGGCATTCAATACCGGTATGGTGCTAGATGGGTGGTGTACTGCCTACGGCTTCAGTCACGACAACAGCTTTCTGCAAGCTGGACGACGCGCGGGAGATTTCCTGATCGGGGATGTGAATGAAGAGGGCTACCTTCAGTCTCAAGCAAAGACAACGGTCTTTGCTCCAATTAAAACTTATACCTCCTTGTGCGCCTGGCCGCTTTGTCGATTGAGTGACACTCTAGGGGATGATCGCTACCGGATCACCGCCATTAAGATAATAGAGGCTGCTCTTAAGCAACAACATGCCAATGGATGGTTTGCGAACAACTGTTTGTCACGTCAGGAGGCACCGCTCCTACACACTATAGGGTACACCCTTCAGGGAATTCTAGAAGTTGGGATTTCTACCAAACGCGAAGATTTTGTCAACGCGGCGCAACAAGGAATAGCCCCTCTTCTTTCACAAATACGTCCGGAAGGATTCTTGCCGGGACGCTTTTACTCGGATTGGAAGCCGGCTTCGTTTTCCTCGTGCCTAACGGGTTCTGCGCAGATTGCAGTCGTCTGCTACAGACTGTTTGAATATACTGGTGATACGAACTACCGTGAGGCAGCTGATGCTCTCTTAAATTTTCTGAAGGCACTTCAACTGCTAGACACATCAATACCAGAAGTCCGTGGGGCGATCTCAGGCTCGTTCCCGATTCTTGGATCCTATCAGACCTTGGGATATCCCAATTGGGCAACAAAGTACTATCTTGATGCGCTCCTGTATCAGCAGAAACTCTCTTCCCGAGTGGCAGCCCAGACGGCAAATTCAATTCCACCACTTCTCACGGTCTCAGATTGGGAGCATGCTCAATCTGAAACAGTCTCTCATCAAAATTAGAGACCGACCGGAGACTTGGTTTAGTCCTGGACGTGAGCTAGTTACGAATGAAATCATCAGCCACGCATGGGCACGCTTGAAGATGGGTGGGATTTTCTCCAAGACGCTAAACCTCCTGAGAAGCGGCAGGGTATCACCTACACTCAAGAAATATTTCATAAAGCGCAGTCGATACTATACCTATCAGGCTTCAGGTGCCCTGACTCGACAGACCATCGTGAAAACGCTCAGGGATATGGGGCTCTCCACAGGAGATGTTGTCTGTGTCCATAGCAGTTTTAGCTCGTTAGGATATGTGGAGGGCGGTCCCGGAACCTTCATCGAGGCTCTCGAAGAAGTGGTTGGAGCCTCTGGGACTATCATGATGCCAACTTTTTCCATGACCGGGAGTATGTTGTCCTACCTTGAATCGGGTCAAGTCTTTGATGCCGGGAGGACGCCATCAAAGGTTGGCCTTGTTACCGAAACTTTTCGGCAATGGCCTGGCGTCAGACGTAGTCTGCATCCTACCAACTCGGTTGCAGCGAAAGGTCCCTTGGCAAACGACCTATTGGCTGGTCATGAGCAATCAAGTAAGCCGTTTGGTTTGGAAACTCCATTTGGTCGCCTCGCTCCGTATGGCGGAAAAATTCTCATGATTCACACGCACATCCATAGTTTTCTGCATCATGTGCAGGATCTCGTTGACTTTCCTAATTTGTACTTAGATGGAACTCGTACCACCAAAGTAATCAATGAAAAAGGAATCGAATCGATCGTTGAAACCCAGGTGATGCGCGCTCGGATACCCTATTTTCTTATTTTGCCAGGAACGAATGGTTACCAGGAAGACTACGCGCTGTTGCACGACTACGCGCTTATTTTCCCTGAGAGTCGCGCGCCTTCACTCCTCAAGGCAGGTTATCGCTTGAATAATCACTCAGCGATTTGGGACAGACAAAAGGCTCTCGAAGCTCAGAACATTTTTCGCACCGCAGATCTTGGTGCGGCTCGTGTCGGACTCCTGCAAGCCGCCTCTTTTTTGAATACAATTCGTCCTGAAATGGTGTCGCTATTAGCCAAGCATCACTCTTTGTATGATGTCGAGAAAATTCAAAGCTTACATCTCCCATATTTGTAATAAAGTACTGTCTTTTCTACATCGGCCAAACACATGTCAAGAGTCAATGACTTTAATCCAATGGAGGACCTGCTGACAGCTCAGTTCGCCTTGCCGGCAGACCTACGGGAACTGAACCTTCGAACGTTAACTCCGTTTCAACGAGCGCTCATGGTAACCGATGGAACGGTCACGAAATTTATCGAAGCCTATACCATGGAACAAATCGAAATTCTCCGGTTGGGTCAGGAAGTCAAACTACTCTCTGTTGACAATGAATGGCTCGAAGCGGAAAAAGGAACTACGGTGCTCGTGCGTCAGGTCCTACTGCGAGGCAAATGGAGTTACACCTGCTATGCCTATGCCCCTTCACTAATTGTTCTCGATCGGTTGCCGCAATTTATTAAAGATGGTCTCGAATTGGAGGGTGGTGGAATTGGGCGAATCCTCTATGGTAATCGTTGGGAGACACATCGAGAATTGCTGTGGTGGGGAAAGGAGACGCTCAAGAATGTCCCCGATATCATTCGCGACAAAACAGGGGAAGAGGCCCTCAGCAGGACGTACCGTATCATTGCCGGCGGCAAGCCCATCATGTTGATAAACGAGAAGTTTCCTGTCCAAAGAGATACGTTGCCGGCACATCACTAATCGATGTCCGGCACTCATGGCTAAGCTCATACAGAGACTCTCAGTATCCAAGTCTGACCAAACACCTCAGAGCAGCGAGGCGAGACAGAAAGGTAATGAGATGGATTTCCACTACTTAGATCCATTTATTGAAACCATTGGACGCGAAGCTTTGCAGCAGATCCAATTGAAAAAATTACAACTAATGTTAGCTCCCGTGCTGAAGCACAACGACTTCTATCGCACTAAACTAGGGACAGCTGGGATTTCACGGGCAACCGATATCCAGACATTTGATGATTATCGAAAACTACCATTTACCACAAAAGAAGAGCTCTCGAGTGACCAAGCTCTTCATGCGCCGTACGGAACGAACATGACGTTTGACCGTGAGGACTACACTCGAATCCACCAAACTTCCGGCACCACCGGGCAACCATTACGATGTTTAGATACGGAAGACAGTTGGAATTGGTGGGCTCGTTGTTGGGCCACCGTTTACCGAGCTGCGGGAGTATCCTCACATGACCGCATCTTTTTTGCATTTTCTTTTGGCCCATTCATCGGATTTTGGAGTGCCCACGAAGGGGCACGTGTGATCGGAGCGATGTCTATCCCCGGCGGAGGGATGTCATCACAGCAGCGAGTGAAGGCTATCTTTAGCAACGAGGTAACGGTGTTGGTCTGCACCCCGACCTATGCGTTGCATTTAGCGGAAATCGCACGAGAAGAAGGGATGGATTTAGCCAATTCCGGCATAAAAATAAACATCCATGCCGGAGAGCCCGGGGCGAGTATACCCGGGACACGACAACGGATCGAATCCGTTTGGCATGCCAAATGTTTCGATCATGCTGGAGCTACGGAGGTTGGAGCGTGGGGGTTTGAGTGCCTCGCGCAACACGGCCCCCATATCAATGAGGGTGAATTCATCTATGAAGTAATTGATCCATCAACAGGGAATCCCTCTCAAGAAGGAGAATTGGTTCTCTCGAACCTCGGGCGAGTTGGAATGCCGGTCATTCGATATCGAACTGGCGATCGGGTCAAGCTGAATAGTGATCTCTGCGAATGCGGGAGAACCTTTCATCGTCTCGACGGTGGGATCATCGGAAGAGTTGACGGAGTGATTGTAATTCGTGGCATCAATGTTTTTCCAAGCGCGATTGAAACGATAGTCAGGCGTTTTCCAGAAATCGGCGAATTTGCGGTGGATGTGTATCGTACTCGTGAGTTGGATGAGATGGAACTGCGCATTGAAGTGACGACCGGAAATTCGGAAGCTATTGCCGCTGCTGTTGCTCATGAAATTCGAAACGCCCTTACTCTCCGTGTGGCTATAAAAATTGTCCCACATGGGACATTACCCCGATTTGATTTAAAGGCCAGGCGCTTTAACGACTACCGACAATCGACAAGTCCGGCACCATCCCCATAAGCCATACCGTGGAAATGCGTCGCGAGAAATAAGGTATCAGCGTACTCCTAAATGGGGTGGCGCTGCGTAATAGCGGCTGCGACTTGCGTAGCTTCTACCTCGGCAAGTCCTGCACCGAATCGAATGACTCTTGTCCCATAATCAAACGCAATTGCTCCACCGCCGACTCCCCACAATTGCAGGCATGATGAAAGGTCTAATGGATTGAAGACGACTTGGATCGTGCGAAGATCTTGCAATTGGGCCATGTCATATTCCTTGTTGAACCCGTACCCTCCGATGTCGTGTCGGACCTTCAATGTCCCTCCATACACCATCACAATCTCCTTCCCCATGAGTTGCCACAGCAGGGCATACAGGGCAAGCAACCCACCGATCGTCCAGACCACAAACCAGGCCAGCATGAATACCTCCCCTTCCGGCGGGGCATCACCATTTAAGAGCTGGAGGGAGACCATGTATTCAGCCACCGCCCACCCGGAGATCCACAATCCTAAGAAACAAATTACAAACCAACTCCGACTATTCGGGAGAATGATGCGAACTCCCTGTGATGTTTCCGTAATGATGACTCGGGAGCGGTTTGGTTCGATCTTTGCCATGAGGTAATTTCTTGGGACCGACACGCATTATTACACGTCTGAATCGGCGAGTCCCACAGAATTCCGTTGGCAAGAGGGTATCGCGACTCACCGATGAAGCCGCGGGAGGGAGAATGAGCGACGCAGGCGTGGCAGCCGGCTCATGGAGCAGAAATGAGTGGACCAATTTTTCGAAGAATCACTTGTTTGACCCGCTTAGCAAATCGCTTGGAGACCTCTACATTTTTCACGACATGGCCTGATTCTGACACGGTGTATGTTGCAGGCGGCACTTTAGATGTGATGGTCGCTTCAAAAATGACTGCCAGTATCTTGCTTCTCTTGCCTGTTTTTCGGTCGGTCCCATAGGCTTCTCGTAACGACACTTTTGGAGAAACTTCAACCAGAGAGTGCACTCGCAGACGGGGTTTTAATAGACCGGATCGATCTTTATGCTCATCAGTAAGTTTAATAATGGGGTCGCCGACGAATTCTCGTCGGATCTGTTCCGCTACTACTCCTTTCGATCGCTCCGCTCGTTGCATATTGTCATCTAATACCGCCGGGACAAGATCAACATAGATCGGTGCATCCATCTGCCGCTTTAACTCCGAGACTGGCTCTTCAGGTCGTGCAGCTCTGGCTTGGAATTCTTCAGGCTTAGTTTCCATTGTGTCTTGTAGTTCCACCATTGGATCATCGCCCTCGCGTCTATCCGTTTGGTCTGCCTGCTCGATGTCGTACAGAACGTTCTTGTTCCCTTCGTTATCGACTCGGTTGGTCATGCTCCCACCGTTCTGATTGGCGGGGAAGAAGCTGCTGGAACAAGCCATCGTCATCACACAGGCCGCAGCGAGCCCAACAGATCGAATCATCTTCATTGTGTGAAGAGGTGCAACGAGCATACGATAGACTCCTTATTTTCTTGTACTAACTGATCTTGCTCGCACATGAACTTCTTACCCATAGATGTAAGTGTAGCAGCACCAACCTCAATGGCTAGGCCAGATGGGTGGTTTTTCCGCGGGCTCAAGAAATATGATGAAGTTGCCGATGTTTAATACGTGAACGCGCAGATGCTCTTCGGTACATTGTCATAGATTCGCCCTCCCAATAGCCGTGCATTCCAATGTTTGATGTCTCACAAGCAGGTTGCTATTTGGGAGGTCCTTTAGAGGCCCCGCGGTAGCCCCGCCTAGCTAAAGACGTGTTCCTGATCGACCGCACAAAACCACCGGATGGCATTGCATGGCCATACCGGTTGAGATCAGGAACTAGGTTTGAGATGATTCACCGATGATACTGTCTGGATACCTAGCCCCGACTATTTCTTCTGTTCCATTGACTCAGCTGAGATGCCTCAGCACTTTTGTTCTACGCAGGAGCACTATTTTTATCGGTCAACAGCGGTTATGGATAGCACTACGCGCAGTCTTCTTCCTCTACGTAGGGACGTTCACCATAACCGGATGCGCGGACATAGAGTCCCGTCAACCACTACCGACTGTACCCTCGGTGGACCTCGTTCGCTATGCCGGGACGTGGTACGAGATCGCTCGATTACCCATGTGGTTCCAAAGACATTGCGTCGACTCAAAGGCCACGTACACCATTATCGCTGATGATCGAATCCTCGTGCGCAACGAATGCATGACTGACTCAGGCACCCTCGACCAAGTCGATGGAGTGGCAACTGTGGTGGATTTGACGACCACCGCCAGGCTCTCGGTCACGTTCGACAATTTCTTTGCACGGCTTGTAGGACCATCGCGAGAGGGCAACTACTGGATCCTTGACCTTGATACCGAGTATCGCGTTGCATTGGTCGGCACGCCGAACCGACGGTACCTCTGGATTTTGTCACGCGACCCAACCCTCGACGCCTCGACCTATCAGCGCATGGTCACGAAAGCTCAGGCGCTGGGTTTTCCCGTTTCGAAACTGATCAAGGCGCGCCGCCCCTCAGATGGTCAGCCTCGTCCTGAGCAGTCCTCTCATATGTCTCGACATGGCAACGGCGCTTCAGGCAGTTGACAGACACAACTCCTCCGCGTAGGTTTTCCCCTTCACCAGACCTATAGATATCGTGACCGAAGATATCAGCATCGTGGACCTATCACTACTCATCCCTCTACTCCTTACACTCATCATTGCAGGAGGCATCGGCTGGTTCTTTATCCACCGCTTCGTCACCAATACAAAGAACGAGTTCCGAGACCATCAACCAGCTCTTCGCATTACCAACCTTGCTATCATGAACACCGGGGACTTGATTACGCTGACCCCTGAACTGGAGAACATTGGCCCCGGAGTGGCCTACGAGTGCATCCTTCAGTTGGCAGGATGGGATGGAAGCTTTTCCGTAAAAACTCTGTACCCCCATGGCTTTCGATATCAGAGACATTCTGTCCCCATCGTACTTGGGCCGGACGCTCCAATCCGCACGAAATCAATGAGTCGGTGCTTCCTGCGCGTGGCCTATCGCGATCGCTGGGAGCAGCGGTATGAATGCTGGTATCCAGTTGAGCAAACACGGAGCACGAACACCCGTCTCTATGATATCCGCATCGACCTGTCTCAACACGAGTTCACTGAACCACATCCATCGGTCCGTGAAATGCGGAGACTCCTGCGGCAAACTGCACACGATGAATACGAGGAGGAAGATGATTGACTTACATATCGTGTGCTTCGAGAACCATACGGCAGCGTGAAGACTTGCAATCAGCGCACTCGAGCTCGTACCATTTTGACAATACGTGTGCTCGAAAGCAGTCTTGTCTCGATGGCGTGTAAGAATCCGGCGCGAAGATCGACTGAAAACTAGCGCGACGAGCCTAAAAAGGAGTACCCGATGCCTTCTAAAATTCAAATCGAGCCAATCGTCAAAATTACAAAGACCGATGAGGAATGGAAGAAACAACTGTCGGCTCTTGCCTATCGTGTGTTGCGGCATGAAGATACCGAGCGCCCGTTTGTGAACGCCCTCCATGAGAATCACGACTCTGGCATCTACCACTGTGCAGGCTGTGACCTCCCCTTATTTTCTTCGGAACACAAGTTCGATAGCGGCACTGGCTGGCCCAGCTTTTGGCAACCGATCGATCCCCGGGTCGTCGAGACTCGGACCGATTTCAAACTCTTCCTCCCTCGGACAGAAGTCCATTGTGCCCGCTGCGAAGGCCATCAAGGCCATGTATTTAAAGATGGCCCAAAGCCGACCGGCCTCCGCTACTGTATCAATGGAATAGCACTGAAGTTTGTAGCAGGATGAGCCTCTCCGCGCGATCGGATCCCGACTCACTGTTCTTCACCATGGCTCAGCCGTTTACTGTTATGAGGCTCCACAAAACTACCTGCTAGCACTTCCCGTCTGGTTCAAGGTACAATTCACCCCTACGTATTGTTGAAGCAGGATTGTCATGTTCCGCCGAGCACTACCAGTTCTCGTTTCACCACTGTTACTGCTTTCATGTGGCGAGTCAGGAGGTCCGTTTGCAACAACGACCGATCCCTGCTCATTATTATCGCTGGCAGAGGCTCAGCAGGCGCTTGCTGAGCCGGTGCAACAGGCCACTCTCTCGGAACCGGCGACCTGTCAGTTCAAGGCTCACCGTGGTAACGGGAACGCAGTAACAGTTCAACTCGATAAATCAGCGACCGGCGAGCGCCGAGCATGGTTTAATAAGGAGCGCCTCGGTCGTGACAGTCGTCTTATCCCAGGGTTGGGCGACGGGGCGTTTCAAATCGACGCGTCACCATCCCAGTCTCAGCTGACCTTTCTCCATCACGATTCCCTGGTAACGATCACCATCACATCAACGAAGCAGAAACATCTTAGCGAGACCGTTCTGGCCTTAAGCCGGGCCGTCGCCTCGCAATATGGAGCGACTCTGGCCACCACCCTGCCGCCTTCGGCAGCGACGTCCTCTATGGGGAATGTGACGAACCCTCATCCGGTTTCTCGGCCGACCCCGGTCACACTCGCTCAAACACATCCTGGCCCACCTGATATCCAAGCTGGGCCGCAGAAAGCCTCCGCTCTGCATCCGACCGCTCTTGTTGGAACTTGGCATTCACGTGTGTCGCAGGGGACAACTCAACATGACATGCTTCTGATCATCAAACCAAACCTCGAATGGTCCCTTGCATCCATGATGCAATTTGACGGAGTATTGAATGCCGAAGCCGGGCTCTGGTCACTAGAACGAGCCAATACCTTCAAGGGACTAGGGTGGAAGGGAACCTACCGGAAAAAGACTGAGAACTCATTCTCCAGTACCGGGAGTGTCCAAGCCACGTGGGCACGACTCGCAACGGATCAAGACCCAAAGCGGATTCCAGCAGAGCTTTGGAAGCTACGACGCGATGCAACCAGTGTTCCCGTGTTTCAAATCAAAACCGTCGATCCAGAATTGATTGGCCAATGGGAAGGGACCGGTAGCTATGCCGGTGGATCCGCCGTGTTTGTGTGGGGCATCAAGCCTTCTGCGGCAACAGACTTGCTGATCGTCGAATCGGTCCGAGGAACTGTGAAGATCAAGGATGGCCTCCCGCAACTGCAGCCGATCAAAAAGAATGGGCAGCGAGTCAGCGTGATCGCCATGTACGACCATGGTTTTACCACAACCGATGGCAAAACCAATCTTCGCTGGGGAAAACTCCACCCTGCATCGACAGATGATCGCCAGCTCTAGTAGACATCCTCCACTGATGTCCGACAGATGGGAATTGTTTTCATGACGAGTGCTCCAATACGAATCGGATTTGTCGGTGTCGGCCGTATGGGTGCCAATATGGCCAGACGTGTGAAAGAACGAGGCCACTACATCACGGCGGTGCACGACCGTGATACCGAATCATCGAGAGCTCTGGCACAGGAACTGAGGTCGGAACAGGCCACGTCGCCGGCACGTGTCGCTGAAATATCAGAGATCGTCATAACTGTCGTATCTGACGACAGGGCGATGCATGAGATTTATGCGGAGCAAGACTCAGGCAGCTTGATGGCACACCCACAGGGCAGGCTTTTTATCAACTGTGCGACCGTATCACCGACCCTGCACGTCGACATCGAACACAGGGTTGAACGGCATGGCGGCGCGGTCCTCGAAGCCTGTATGGCGAGCAGCATCCCTCAGGCACGCCAGGGGACCCTGTATCTCATGTGCGGCGGTAGGCAGAGCGTGTTTGAGCGGGCTCGACCGTTGCTTGACGATCTTGCCAAAACAGTCCGATATATGGGTTCGGCTGGAGAGGCGGCCAAAGTGAAAGCCCTCGTGAATATGGTGATGAACAGCAACACAGTCGCATTAGCCGAAGGGTTGGGCCTGGGAGCTGCGATTGGAATCGACCTGGCTCTGCTGCGTGAGGTCTTCAGCCATACTGGCGCCGCTTCGCGTGTGCTGGAAACGGATGGCGAAGATATGCAGCAACGCGCCCATGAATGCTACTTTTCTGTAGCCCATGCCGCGAAGGATTCAGCCATTGCTCTCGATTTAGCTACGAAGGTCGGTCTTTCGCTTCCGGTCGCAGAGTCCGCATTGGGTCAATATCGCCGCTTAGTCGAATTGGGGAAGGGTGACCTCGATAAATCCGCCGCCGCCGAGTTGACCTTTCTCAATCGCCTCGGCTCATCCTCAAAACAACGGTAACCCCCCACCTTGAACGGCGAGGTGGTACTCAGGGAACTTGGCTGTTTCTGAGAATGGTACCTGCCCTATTGGCGAGAGCAAGAAGCAGCGAATCAAGTGATCTGCCCCGACCTTAGGCTAAGCCTGAAAAAAAACTCTTCACCTGTTCCACCGGTACACAGCCAACCAAGAGATCACCATCTGGAGCCACGATAAGTGGCACACCGCTCTGACCGGTGGCATGCCAAGCAGTTTCCCATTTTTGAGCAATGAATCGGCTCTCGTCGTCAATATCCTCAACGCCCGTTGCTCCTGTGAACTGTTTGATCACCTGGGTGTCTGAAATATCCTGGCCCTCACACCAGAAGGCGCGGTACATGCGTTTCACGAAGTCCATGCCCAACTGAACATCCTGTTGCAGCAATGCCGCTGCTTGTTCGATTGCGGGAAAGGTATTGGGTTTTCCTCCCGGCAAGCTGATCGGAAGCCCCGGTGCCAGTCGCTGTACGACTGCAACCTCATGCTTCAATTCAGCTCCCAAGGACCCATCCCAAGGTCGCATGGGCTTTGGAAGATGGGGAGCATGTTGAACGCCACGCCACTCGCAACGATCAAGCAGGTTCAACTCCTGCAATCGCTCATGCAACGCATAACAGAAGGGACAGTTAAAATCACTGTACAAGAAAAACCGACCGGCAGGAGGGATTGTCGTCATGCCACCACTTTACCGAAGTGGCATAAAAGAGTCTACTGGTACGAGGCCCAAAAGATAAGCGCGGTTTTCGTAAATCAGGAGTTGCGTTGTTGTAGTAAAGTTTTTAGATTTGAACGGAGTGCGGGCAATGTGAGTGGCTTCGTTAAGACGGTATCCATTCCTGCCTGACGACACTTCTGAGCATCTTCATCGGAAGTATGACCCGTGAGCGCCATAATGGGCAAATGGGTTAGCGTCACGTCTTCACGACGACGAATTTCTCTTGTCGCCTCATAGCCGTCCATTTCCGGCATTTCACAGTCCATGAGCACAACATCATAGGCCGTTCGGCTGATAGCTTCCACGGCCTCACGACCCGTGCGAGCCACTTCGACCTGACAACCAAGCTTCTGCAAAAACTTGCAGGCCACTACTTGATTGATCTCGTTGTCGTCTGCGACCAGCACTCGGAGGGGCCCAACCTGAGTACCCTCACCAGGCTGGTCTGTTCCGGACAGCGATGTAGCAACTTCGCGATGGATCGCAGGGAGGAGATGAGTCGTGTAGAAAAATGTGCTGCCTTTCCCAAATTCGCTGTCCACGGCGATCGTCCCACCCATTAATTCGACAAGTTGACGGCAGATCATGAGCCCAAGCCCGGTTCCTCCGAATCGCCTAGCCGTTGAAGCTTCTGCTTGCGCATAGGCCTTAAACAATTGCGACTGTTGTTCTGGAGTCAACCCAATGCCTGTATCTCGAACACTCCACTGCACCATCACCCCCTCAGAACGATCCGACAAGGATGATTTCAGCGAGACGGTAACCGCGACCCCACCCCGTTTGGTAAACTTGATCGCGTTCCCAACAAGGTTGAAAAGAATTTGCCGCAGCCTGATCGGATCCCCTCGGAACTCCTCCGGAACATCCGGATCAATATTCACCTCAAGCGCAAGCCCTTTCTGAGACGCTAGCCCCTCCGTCAACGTCATGACATCACAGATCAAGGCCCGCAGATTGACGTCGGCGACTTCCAGAGTCATCTTGCCTGCCTCGATTTTCGAAAAATCGAGAATGTCGTTAACCAGTGTCAGCAACGCATCGGCAGATCGATGCATCGTCTCGATCAGCTCCCGTTGCTGATCGGTCAACGATGAGTCTTTCAGCAACTGTGTACATCCCAACACACCGTTCATCGGGGTTCGAAGCTCATGACTCATGGTGGCCAGGAAGGTGCTCTTCGCTCGAGCTGATTCTTCCGCAGCTTCTTTTGCACGCCGCAATGCCACGTCCGAAGTGATATCAAGCCCATACGCACGGACTAATCCAAGCTCCCTGAGAGGGAACAACGACCATGAGATGACGTGATCCGCAACACTATGCTCCACCCGAGCGAGCGAGGAATCTGTAGTCAGGGATTCATGGAGCATCGTCGGCAAATTCGCCGGGAACATCGCCTCGATTCCAGATTCAAGCAGCCCCCATTGTTCCATCACATGAAGCATGCCGGTATTCGCATAGAGCACCGACCCCGCAGCGTCAAATTCAACGATGGGATTCGGCGCGTCTTCAGCCAGGCGTGCGGCACGTTGAACGTCTCGTTGAATCTCCATGGTAGTGGTCAGATCGTGCGCCACCACGATGCCACCGACCTGTGCCCCCTGTTGCGTTCGTGGCCAGAATGAGAGAGACAGCTCGAATTGGGTCCCATCGTCTCGTTTCCAGAAATGAGAGGGAATCACCACGAGCTCCCCCGTGGTCACCATCCGATCGAATGGGCACTGAGCCGTCTCGTGTTCTCCCGGCATTAGACAACCGATAAGGTCGTGAAACCCTACTCCGATGAGGGCACGGCTTCGCCCCATCAATTGTTGAGCCGAAGAATTCAGAGACACAATCCTATTGTCCTGATCTACGAAAAAGATTGATTGTGGCACGGACTCCATGAGGAGATGTGCATCCTCTCCCATGGGTGCCCCGGTCTGTGAGGACGTAGAGTAAGACACAGAGGTAGACGCTTTCGGGACAGACATCGTGCGTACGTGCAATCCTGCTCGGTCACAACCTTATCGGCAGAGACCCTGTTCAACTAAAGGCTCAATGGCTGCGATTTCCTCTGGAATAGGCCAGATTTAGTCGGTTGTTGTATGTCTCTCGACTAACTCCTGGAGCACCTCAAGATCCCCCAACGCCAACCGATAGAATAGTCGATGAGGCGTAACAGATGGGCAACAGGAGGTGTCTATGATTTCTGCCATACACACCGCTCTCACGGGCCTGACTGCCTTCGGGAAACACCTCGAAGTCGTGGCGCACAACATTGCCAACGTCAATACAGACGGGTTCAAGAAGTTTCGGACGACGTTCGTTGAAGCGCCGACCAGCGGCGTGCTTCCTGTCATCGACAAAGATAGTTCCTCCGGTCCAACGGTGCTCCGAGACACAGGCTACACTCCAATAGCGGTCGAACTCTCAAATACCGACCTCGGCGAGGAACTCGTACAAGAGCTGTTGGCGCAACGCAGTTTTGAAGCCAACCTTCACACCATCCAAACAGGAGATGCGTTATTGGGCAGTCTCCTTGATCTCAAAAAGTAGCGATTGAGCATTCGTCTCATTTCATCAGCCCCAAACCGAAACAGCTGCATAGTGGACGTACTATTTTGATCTCTTCCTGGGCCTAGCTTTCCCGCCGACCACTATGTTATCCGGAGGTTATGGCTTCTCCTCGTGTCTTATTGGTGATCCCTCCCTTGACTCAGCTCAATACCCCCTATCCTTCCACCGCCTACCTGACAGGATTTCTCGCATCGCAAGGAGTTCAAGCTGAGCAGGCCGACTTAGGAATAGAAATGGTACTGCGCCTCTTTAGCTCTGATGGGCTCACCAGCGTTTTTGAACAACTGCGTACCACTACCCAAGAGCTTCCTAGGGAAGCCATCAACATGATGCGCAAAGAACAGGCTTACATTCGGATGATTGGACCAGTTATTTCATTCTTGCAAGGACCGAATCCAGATACAGCCCTTCGATTGGTGGAACCAGGCATCTTACCCCAAGGGCCCAGGTTCCGAGGCCGAAAGAGATTTGCGCGATCGGTCTCAATCGAAGATCGCGCCAAACAATGGGCGACCTTCTTTCTCGAAGACCTTGCTGATCTCGTTCAGGCCACGATTACCCCACACTTTTCCCTGAGTCGGTATGCCGAACACATTGCGCGCTCCGCCTCCTCATTCGATCAGATCACAGCGGCACTAGCAGCTCCTGCCACCCTCACTGATCAATGGCTACTGGAATCATTTTGGACACACTTTGATCGAGTCCGACCATCGCTGGTCGGTCTTTCCATTCCGTTTCCAGGGAATCTCTATGGCGGGTTCCTCATCGCCAAGGCAATCAAGCAACGCTATCCAGAACTCCCGGTGGTGTTAGGCGGTGGTTATGTGAACACAGAGTTGCGTCGAGTGACCGACCCACGTGTATTCGAGTACGTCGACTTTATTACACTCGACAACGGTGAACGGCCGCTTCTTTCTTTGGTTGAACATCTGTCTGGCCTACGTGCTCGTGAGTCCCTCTGCCGCACGATGTATCGCACCAAGAACCACGTGCTGTACGCGGATAATCCATCGACCCATGACTTTGCCATGCACGAGATCGGCTGTCCGACCTACCGTGGCTTGGAGCTAGACCGATATCTGATGATTTTAGACACTACCAACCCGATGCATCGCCTCTGGTCGGAAGGGCATTGGAACAAGTTAACCGTTTCGCATGGGTGTTATTGGAAACAATGTACGTTCTGTGATGTCGGACTCACGTACATCAGCCGGTACGAAATGACTCCGACCGATCGGTTGATCCAACAGATCGAACAACTCATCACTGAAACCGGTCGGACCGGGTTTCATTTCGTGGATGAAGCAGCCCCGCCCGCTGCGCTCAAGTCACTCGCACTGGCTCTCCTGGAGCGCAACATCAAGATCACCTGGTGGGGCAACATCCGGTTTGAACCAGCGTTTTCCCAAGACCTGTGCCGTCTTCTTTCGGCCTCCGGTTGTATTGCGGTCACCGCCGGACTCGAAGCGGCGTCGGATCGGCTTTTGAGCAACATGAAAAAAGGCATTACCGTTGACCAGACCGCCCTCGTCGCGGCAGCGTTTAAAGATGCTGGTATCCTCATCCACGCCTATCTCATGTATGGGTGCCCATCCGAGACCATCCAGGAAACCGTCGACTCGCTGGAGCGAGTCCGTCAATTGATCGCGGCCGATCTGATGCAATCCGCCTTTTGGCACCGCTTTACCGTCACGGCGCATAGCCCAGTCGGACTCAATCCGGAAGCGCACGGTCTGCGCATTCTTGGCCCAGAATTTCAGGGCTTTGCAGAAAATGACCTTCTGCATAGTGATCATCGTGCACACACTCCAGATTGGATCGGTGAAGGGCTCCGCCGATCACTCCTTAATTTTCTTGAGCGGCGAGGACTCGACCTTGATGTCCGTGTTTGGTTTGACGAGCAGGTTCCTCGACCAACGGTCTCTCGAACATGGCTCCGAGATTTACTCAAAAATCGGATGGTCGGCTATCGAGCAGAAACAGAACGGCACTGCGTCTGGCTGGGGAGCACCGTACGTTGTGAGTCAAACGGGAGCCAGTCTCGACTCATTCACAGTCATGAAGGAACGGATGACATGATCCTGCTTCCAGCATCACAAGCCAGATGGATTGAGCAACTGATCAACGAAGCCACTCCTCGGTCTCCGTCACAGAAATACCCATACCTGCAACAGGCATACAGCCAGTTTCCTGGAACGAGGGAAGACGGCAAGAGCTTTCAGCAGACGCTTGCATGGAAAAGGGTTCGTGCCGCTGGCCTTGTGTTGGTGTAGGAATTCCAGGCCTGAGCATCCCCTCGTACAGCTTACTTGGGAGGCAAAAAGAAAGAGCGGGAATCCACATAGTGGATTCCCGCTCCAACGAGAGCAGTGGCCTCTCTAGCTCACGTCAGCAGCTTAGTACTGCAGCTGCAAGGCGACGTGGAACGAATCCACCTTGTCGCCGGCCGTAGTCGGCGCATAGCCACCGGCAAACCCCTTCGTATTAATGTCGCCATACCGGTAAAACGCAGACACCCGCGCATTATGCCCGGCGATAATATAATTCACGCCGGTTTCCCACTCCTGCCGCATGGCGCTGTACCGTGGATCGATACTCGTGAACCGGACATACGGCTGGAATCGTCCGATCCCCACTTCATGGGGAATCAAATACAAGCCATACACCGTCCACGAATGTCCATTGAAGGTGCAGAAGCAACTATTAAACCCACCCACATTGTTAAAGGCGCCCGTTCCATAGTTGGCCCAATGGCGCTTGAATTCACCATTGAACGTGAACACGCCCATGTTGTTCGGGAGCACCTTTTCAAGCAACACATCCACAGAGGCCCCAGTGAAATCCGACACATTGCCAGTAGCGGCATTCCCGGCTCCATCCTTTTGATGTTGCACGCTCACGCCGAGCGCCGCAATATCGCCAGCCGTTCCATAGTAGGTCCCGGACGTATAGTAGCCTGGGTTCGGCTCATCGTTCAGAAAATCCCACTGCAACCGCCCGGTGTACATCAGACTGCTTCCTGTGTTCGGGCCGCCACGCAAGCCCTGTGAGACACTCATGACATACAGCAAATGAGTGCCGAATGGGTGTACTTTGCCCCAGAAGGTCGCCGCATTGTCACGGCCATAGAGCCCGGCTCCTCCACCCAGTGCACTGACGCCGTTGAAGTTGGCACTGGCATCAGCGGGGAAGAACGGCGTCCGGAAGCCATCGAAGGTGGCATGGTAGAAAGGCCCGTTCAACTCACCACGCTCACTCGGCAGCAACATCCGCCCGACCCAGAGGTTGAACATTTCATTGAACTCAAACTTCCCGATGGCATCGAGCAAACCAATGGAGGAGTTGCCTCCAAAATTCTGCGATGTGGCCGACGTCGATGGATTCAGGAATGCCCCCGCCCCACCATTCACATTGCAATTGAAACAGTCTGTATTGAACTCAAACTTGATGTACTTGTGGATCTGCCCGTTGATGTAGATACGAGCGTTGTCCACTCTGAAATCGTTGCTGTAATGTCCGGCCGGCGACGCGCCTTCGATCGCATTGAAGCTGGTCCGGACCCCCATCCCGATGGAAATCCACTTGTCGTCATCAGCCTTGATGGTGCCACCAGCAAAGGCACTGGGGAGCGTGGATCCCATCCCGGCCACCAGGGCCGTCATCGCCCCAGCAACCACAAACTGTGTCCACCGCCTTTTAAAATGTCCCTTCATACTGATGCCCTCCCTTGTGAGTAATAAGAACCCTCGCCCACTATCGAGTCTCAAACCGACCCACCGGAAAAATTTCGGCGGCGAGTATGCCGAACTCATCAACCGATTGCAAGAGGAATGTACTCAATCACATACTACATCCCAACTATACATATGTATTTTTGCCTGTCCATGTTAATGCGAAAATCGCTCAGGCAAGATACTGATACGGTTTTCACCTGTGCGCATGCCTCCGCGAAACTCATGCATAGACTGTTGTTCTCCTGACACATCTGTCTCATTTACCAGCATAAATGCAATCCGCCCAATTGGCCAGATCCTTTTGGCAAGCAAGCCCGGGATGAACGGAGGACACGTGTCGGTTCATTGGTGAGCGAACCAACATGACCTCAGTTCTAAAGCCGTCAGGCACCCGGGCTGTAAAGCAATCCCTATACCCAATCTCTTAGCAAGCGATAACCTCCACCATTTCAGAGAATAGGAGATCGACGCCTCTGAGCGTGATTCCCGGCTATGGAAGACAGGGACGAGGTAATACGTTGATAAATAAGAGCCAGGCAGGAGATGGTTCCAACCCTCTGCCTGGCTTTTTCAGTACTGCGGTAATTGCTTAGCGGTTCGGCTGAGGAGTGTAGCGGAGATATGGCTTCACTGTCGTGAACCCTTTAGGAAACAGGTGTTGCGCTTCTGCATCACTCACAGCGGGGGTAATGATGCACTCTTCGCCCTCCTTCCAGTTGGCCGGCGTAGCAACCTTGAATTTTGACGTCAACTGAAGGGAATCGATGACCCGCAACAGCTCGTCGAAGTTGCGACCGCATGAAGCCGGATAGGTCAGCGTCAGTTTGACTTTCTTGTCGGGACCGATAATAAAAACCGACCGCACAGTCATGTTGTCGATGGCGTTCGGATGGATCATGTCATAGAGCGTCGCAACCGTCTTGTCCGGATCGGCGATGATGGGGTAATTCATCGTCGTCTTTTGGGTTTCGTTGATGTCCTTGATCCACCCCTTGTGAGAATCCATCGGATCCACGCTGACGGCGATTACCTTCACTCCTCGCTTCTTGAACTCCGGGGAAATCTTGGCCACCGTGCCCAATTCCGTCGTACAGACGGGGGTGTAATCTTTGGGATGGGAAAACAATATTCCCCAACTGCTGCCCAACCACTCATGAAAATTGATCGTTCCTTCTGTCGTTTCAGCGGTAAAGTTTGGGGCATCATCGCCCAATCGAATTGCCATGGCCTACCTCCTTCTGTGTCGAAATAAATGAATTATTGGCTTATTCAATCGAAGTTTAACCATACTGTTTCACCCCAATGAAGTGCAAGGGGCCGTTAAGAGTCAGCCACCACTTAAGTTTCTGTACTTTCGACCGATAAGGCTCTCGAAGAACCTCTAACGGAGTGCGATATGGACAAGACCGAGTCGACTCACATCAAGCTCCATATATCGAAGGATCCAATGTATCTCATGCTGCGTGAGGGCTGTATTAAGGAATTCAACGCCAAGAAGGCCTCCGGAGACAAATGCGACCTGCGCGGGTGTGATTTACGAGGACTGGACCTTCGCGGCTTGGATGCTGATGGGCTGGATTTCAGCGACTGCTATTTTCGGCAATCCGACCTTCGCGGTGTCGACCTCAGTAAAGCGATACTTAATGGCGCCAGTATCAATGCCTGTAAGATATCAGGTGTTCTTTTTCCCTCTGAGCTCAGCGCGTCAGAAATCGAACTGTCGCTCTTGCATGGCATACGCATGCGTTATAACATGAAATAATAATCAAGGTTCGCCGTACTCCGGTCACGCCATTTCTTTCGACCGCATCTCCAGCCATTTCAGATGCTTTCTCCGAACGCGACGATTGCGTAACGCAGTAGATCCTATGATCCTGCAGACAGGGCCAATTGCGTTCGCACCTTCTCATGTCCGGCTTCCGCTTCGCCGGGATCGAGGAGCACCACTCGCTCCTCGGTAAGCACGCCACCTTCAAGAAGTCGATTGCGGATCGCTTGAGCGCGCTGGCGGGCGAGCGCCTCAAATTCCGTATCAGCAATTTCGATGGCGGTCGCCAGTCGCTGTTTCATCTCTTCCACCGTCGGCTGGGACGACGCCGTAGGTGTGGTGGCCGAATCCGGCAGAGGAAGCTTCGCGAAAAGTTTTTCGACCAGCCGTTGTTCAACTTTCGGTGAGAGCGCGTCCTGATCGGGATTCGTCCCACCACCCTGCATGGCAAAGAGCTGCTCTCGAAGCTTCATCTCCTGCAGGGCCGTTCGGTCGAGCGTTGAATCAGTCGTTCCCTTGATATCAAGCCGAAGTCCGGCGCGCTCATCCATGGCTTGTTCCAGTGCTTCAAGTTTCTTCAGCTCTTCCTCACTCAGAGCGGCACTTCCCGGTTGGAATTCAATGAACTCGAGACCCTCAGCACCTCCATCCCCAGGGACCAATTTGCCCATGAGCGCAAAGGGCGAGGCAACAACCTTCGTGAGGAGATTCAGCAAGGTTGAGATCACCACTTTGCCATACTTAAAGTCTGGGTCATTTAAATCGCCGCGAATCGGCATATCGATCTCGATCAACCCCTTCCGATCCTTGAGGAGCCCCACAACCAGCGGAACGGGCAAGGAGGTCGCATCCGGGCTTTCTGTCTTTTCACCGAATGTCAATTGATCGACCTTGACGAGGTTCTCGGCCTCCAATACTTTTTGCGACACCTTGTACTTGAGATCGAACGACAACTTGCCCTTCGACAATCCGTAGCCCACGTACTTGCCGCTGTACGGACCGGTCGGTCTGAGATCCATCCCTGCGAGGGTAATGACCAAATCCGTAAAGGCATCCTCGCTCAATGGGTTGATCTTTCCGACAATCTTAAATGGCGCGGTTCGTCCGACTTTCCCGGCCAAGTTCACGTCGGCTTTCTTGATCTGCTTGGAAGATAGTCCCTTGATGGTCCCGCCGAAATCCGTAAGGCCCGTCTTGACCTTTGGTTCAAGCGACTGATCTTCAAACGTCGTGGTCAACTTCACCAGCTTGACCTGATCAATCGTGACGGACACCGGCTCTCCCGATTTTGCCTTGGCCTTGCCACGTTCTGGTTCTGTTGGTGAGGCTGTCTGTTCACCAGAAGCCGAAGACTTAGCTAGGCGGGAAAGATTGAGTTGCCCATCTGGACCGACTACGATCTGGGTAGAAGGTTCTTGCCAGAGGATTTCCGCAATCTTGACCGCAGTGGGCTCGACATCCAACGCCACTTGCTTCACGTTCAAGGCTTTCCATGCCACAAGTTCGTCGAACTTCCCATGCTCGGCAAGCGCAAACTGATTCACAGCGAGATTTCCATTGAATCGCAAAAGAGGTTCTGGCACAGGTTTCTTGGCAAAACGCACCGATCCGCTCATATCAATCGCCCCATCTAACACATCGACATTGAGGGCTCCGTCGAGATAGGGCTGGAATCGGCGAATCTCAATACCCTCCAACTTGACGTCGACGTCGGCCGTCAAGGGCTCGACCGTCACCATTCCCTTCACACCCACAGAGCCAGTCTCATTCAGTTTCAGTGAGAGATCAACCGGAAGAGGCTTCTTGAAGGGAATCTGAATGTCTTTCACTGTGAGATTCATCGCACCCACAGCAACCTGTCCGGGACGCGTCAAGGTCCGGTCTTCGAAATTGGCTTCATAGTTTCGCAGCGCCACTTCGTCGATGGAGATCAACCACGGCTTGGCGGGTTGACCAGCCTCGGGCTTTGCGGAAGCCGACTCCGATTCTCCACCACCTCCACCGACTGGGGTGAAGAGCGTTTGGTAGTTCAGCACACCGGCAGCATCCATCCATGCATCGAATCGCGCATCAGCCGAATGGACCTTGGCGATATCGATCGACTGCTTCTGCAGATCCAACCGAATGCCTTCCACGTTGAAGGCCGGCAGCTTCACGACGGGATCAATGCCCCCTCGTTCCACAATTTCAAGATTCTGAATCGATACCGTACCGTTGTTCGCCGTGGCCTGAGGAGCCTCCCCACGCAGATCGAAGTGATATGCCGCAGAAAGACCCAGGGCACCTTGCTTGATATCAAACTCAAACATGTGGTGCACGACTTGATAGAAGGTCGTTAATTGGATGCCGGATAATGTCAGCTTGCCGTCGGACTCGATCGGCTCCAACGCAATCGTGCCCTCCCACGCCACCGTCTCGCCTTTGTCGAGCTCAGCCTTGAAGGCATGAGCGTTCTCAGCATCTGAGCTTGGGAGCGTGCTGAAATTTCGCAGCACAAACCGAATGGGTACCACATCGATCAGCACAGGCCTTGGTTTCGAATCATCTCGGTACTCCAAAACCCCTCGGTCAATCTCCAGGAGATCGATTTCCACGGGGATCATTTTCTGTGGCTCGCCTGCAGGCTCGGCAGGCTTCGACGCAGCCTGGTCCTCCGGTGGTGCTAGCGACATGAGATTGAGATGTCCTTCAGAATTGACCTTGGCAGCCACAAAGGGCATTATCAAACGAATCTCGTCGAAAGCCACCTTCTGAGCAAACAGCGTCACCGCTTGCACATCCACAAACAGCTCCTCAAACCCCAGCATCGCAGCCTGATTTTGATCACGCACTTCCAACCCATTGAGACGAAGCGCGAGCGTGAACGGATTGAACGCCGCCTCCCGTAACACCACCGGATGCTTGATCTGCTCCGAAACAGAAGGCACACCGTACGCCTTAATGAGGTAGGGAAGCAGGACAAATCCGATGAGTGCATACAGCGCGAGCAGCCCCGCTACTGCAGCGAGAATAATTTTAGGTCGAAGCAATTGACGCATATCGCACCGATCTCTAACCGTTGGCGATGAGTTACAAAACTATAGGGGACGAGCCTGTTGAATGTCTACTAGGGAATGCCCCTCTTTGGCAGGGGAATTATTAGGGAATTCAACGCGACTCTGATGAAGAGGATGGAACGTGAGCGGCAGGAGCAAGCTTGGTTTGGTGCGCCCGGCTGGAATCGAACCAGCGACCCTCAGCTTAGAAGGCTGATGCTCTATCCGACTGAGCTACGGGCGCATGCGCTTCTGAGTCGTCACGACAGTCGTGCCTACGGCGTTAGTCTGAATCGAGTGGGTAGTCTCCGTCAAGTGGAAGCTGGTTGTAACCTCGCCATTCGTTGAATCCTTTTAGATGCATCATGAATCTATTTCGATTCACCAGGCTCCCCTACTTTTGAATTCGCCTTACCTATCCGCCGATCAACCATCCCCTAACAGCGCATATGGTCTACGTATTCTCATCATGTGATGCTGAGTCGGCTTAATGCCGCACGAGTGGCCTCTACTTTGCTAGACGTAGCAAGAGCGCACAGCAGGTCATTGTGCGCATAGTTTCTACCATGTGTGTGCTAGAAGGAGGTCTCATTATGGGTAATATCAATGGCGTCCCCTGCCCGGTCTGGAAATGCAGACACTTCAAATCCGCAGCGGAGGTACAGTTCGAACTAATGGGAGCAGGTATGGCCAAAGTCACCACGTCTTCTCTCAAAGATCAGGGATTGGATATTGAGATCCCCATCGCCCCGAGCGTGGAGCAACAGTTCCGAGCTCTAAACTTAACGAGTGATTATGGCGTGATCGTTGTCTCATCCGATGAGCAGGAGGAGGGAAACCTCCGGAGAGGGCTCATTACAGAATTTGTCTCATATAATCGGATCCGCAATGCCGAGCCAGGTCCGGCGCAGGACTATGCCGCGATGCTGACGGCCTCACAGTCTGATGAGAAATATGGACTGGAGGGATTCACGAATGCCTTCGAGAAAGTAGTCCGTGCTTCTCAAGGAGCGCCAAGCGGTTTGCAGTTCGCGCTGTGCAACGAGTCCGAAACAACGGTGGGATAGTCGAAACATTGGCGGATAGCCTGACAGCGTCCTCACTTGCAGACAAAGAGTGAGGACGCTGCGGAATAGCAGAAAATCTCCCCTACCATGGTGAAAATTTTCATCCTGCTCATAATGCCTACGACATTCCCGCGCTTCGCATACGATCTCCGGCCCTCAACAGTTTCTCGACGCTAATCTTGCAGGAGCCTCTTCCTCCTTCACTCCCGTTCAGCCAAAATAGCTGCCCCGCACGTCTTAGTTGGATTCAGAATCACATCCGATCTCTGAGGACTCCTTATATATCGCAGCCAACCAGATGGAATCTGAAAGCACGTCTATGGTATGCAAGGTGACGCTTCACACCATGCGAGCATTATGAGATCGGCAAAGCATCCAGCTGTTACGACAACATGTTTTCTATTTTTGCTGGTTCTCTCCGTAGGATGCTGGCTCACGGCATTCGGCACCCCCACCGGGCTTGCTCAAGAACCAACCTCTCCAATGACCTCGTCAGGGCTGAACACCCACATCAGCGACCCAACCTCAGTTGCGGGAAAAACACAATTCAACGTCACAGGTGGAACCAGGGCTGGGCAAAATCTGTTTCATAGTTTCGGGGATTTCAATATTCCCAATAATACAACAGCCAATTTTCTGAATGATTCTGGTCTCACCACCTCAGCCGTGCTAGGCCGCGTCACCGGAGGCAATCCTTCGAACATCCTTGGGACGATTCAAACCACCGGATTTGGAAATGCGGATCTGTTTCTCATGAATCCAGCCGGGATCGTCTTTGGACCAGACGCCACATTAAGCGTAGGCGGGTCGGTCGCCTTTACGACGGCAGACTACCTGCGGCTTGCCGACAGCGTACGATTCAATGCGATCCCCAGTGTCACTGCCGACACCCTTCTGTCAACAGCACCTGTTGCCGCCTACGGTTTCTTGGATTCAGCTCTTGGCGCTATTACCGTTCAGGAGAGCCAACTCACTGTATTGGAGGGGCGCACGATCACATTGGTAGGAGGGAACATCACCATAACAAACGGACCGTTAGGAAACAGAGACGCTCAACCCGCTCGTCTTTCAGCTCCACAAGGACGCATCAATCTGGCAACGAGCCAATCCCCAGGGGAATTCCTAAACAACCTCGCAGTTGCTCCCAACGTGGATGGCGCGTCGTTCAGCTCGCACGGCACTATTTACTTCGAGCCAGGCTCAATCTTAGACGGTCGTCACACCGGGAATGGTCAGATCTCAATCCGCGGAGGGCAACTGGTCATGGAGATTCAGAATGCCGTCCTTGATACTACAGACGGCACAGCCCTTACGGCCGATACTCCACCGCAAGACACCCTCTTGCTCGCCCCAGGTAGTTCAATCGTGAGCCGAACGTCTTCATCTGACAATGGCCCTGCCGTCACCATCGGAGGTGACCAAGCCTCGCTCTTGGGCCATCCCGATACAATCACGGATCAGTCGGCGACAAGCATCACGACTTTTTCTGAAGGATCCGGTCATGCCGGCAACATCGCGCTCAGGACGACGGGAAACATCAGAATGACCGACGTGATCAATATTTCCTCAACCTCCACCTCAGATGGGAATGCGGGCAATGTTGAACTGTCGAGCACACAGGGGAACATTCAGATAACCAACAGCTTTAATACGGCGGTGGCGTCTCTGACGCTTGATAGTGGAAAGACAGGAGCTGTCCAGGTGTCGGCTCCAGAGGGGGATATCGTTTTAGACGGAGGCAATTTGTTCACCTCGTCGTCTCCGACAAGTCAGGGAGGAGGGCTCGTCCAGGTTATCGCGAAGAATCTCTCCATGACAAATTCAGGCCTCCTGTCCAATGATAATGTAAGTAGCCTCAAACCCGACGGCATTACCGTCTCTCTTTCTGGGAAGTTGACGATGGAGAGTGGTTCGCTCATTGTCGCCAGCTCGCTTGGTGATGCTCCTTCCGCGGACATTACTCTCACGGCAAAGGAAATTGTTGCCACTCAACAGAGCATTATCAACAATGCGACGTTTGCGTCGGGACCAGGCGGGCATCTCAGGATCGTGACTGACACACTCAAGGTCACGGACGGCGCTCAGCTGTCCAGCGGAAGTACCAAGGCTCCTGATCGCGGTGGCCTTCTTCAGATACTTGGAAATATCAGTCCCTCTGGCCGGGGAGGCGATATTACGATTCAAAGTTTAGGCTCGATGGGTTCCATACTGATCGATGGTAAGGGAAGCGGAATTTTTGCAGAGACAGAAGGCACCGGCGCAGGTGGGAATATCTCGGTGATAGCTGGGAAATCTGTTTCGCTGAACAACGGTGGTGTCATATCGGCCAGCAGCACAGGCCCCACCGCCGGCAATGCGGGGAATATCTCACTCGACGCCGGTCAACAGTTGGATATGACCAACGGATCGTCCATCACTACGGCCACTGAGTCGCTCCAGGCGAATGGCGGCAATATCGATATTCGCGCTATCGACCGCATCCAAGTTGTGGACAGTACTATCAGCACCTCGGTGCTGGGAGCCGAAGGAAACGGCGGGAATATCTTTATCGATCCCAAGGTGGTGGTCTTGCAAGGAAGCGACATCACTGCGAAGGCCGTCGGGGGCGCCGGTGGGAATATTACGTTTGTCACACCCCTGTTCTTGGCTGACTCGACTAGCCTCGTCAGCGCCTCATCGGAACGTGGTCCAAGCGGCACGGTGACCATTCAATCGCCCACGTCGAACTTAAGCGGTGCCGTCGGGCAACTCGTGTCAAAAATTGCTCCGGCGCAGGTGCTGATACAGAATCGCTGCGTGGCCGCGACGCCTGGAACACAAAGCACCTTTATCCTCGCCGGACGCGACACCCTTCCCGCCGAGCCAGGCGGATGGCTGAGCAGCCCGGTGGCGATCGAACACTGGACGAAGGAAGACACGGAGGAACATGCTTCAGGGCTCATGGTCAGAAACGCAAGGCCAAATCCATTGCCAGCATTGATCTCCAAGGATCAGAGTCAGGTTTTCTCTATCCGTCGCCTGACCCCGCCGGGCTTCTTGGTTCAAACATTCGCTGCTCCATCTACAGACTGCTCTTCCTGAGCATCGTCCGATTGGGACAATCAACACATTCGAGGTCATGAGTTGAATCGAAATAGATTCAAGGTGAATCTTTTTCGATTCACTCCATTTGGCTTCCCTCATATTTCCACAGAACCACCAACTGAGTCGATAAATCAGTAACCTCGCTTACTGTCTACGTATTTTCATGGTTGTTAGTATCATCTCTTATCTGCAGCACGTATGGCCTGTACCTTGCTAGATCCGTTAGGCCATGGGGTCAAGGAGATTGGGCGAGGAGGTTCTGATGGATCGAAACACTGAAAATACTAAAAATACCGGCGTCCTATTCCTTTCTCTCAAACCGAGATTGCTCAAATGCACCAGATCAGCGATGGAGAACGGAACCGATCGGAGAAAGGATGTTCGGACTAAGGGATTACAGCTTATTCCATCAGTTTCTACAACGATCAGAGGACAATGGCACCTATATTAGAACTTGACTTGGACCAGATGTATCTATACTACAGGGCCATGATATAGCTACTTAGACGTAATCGACGTAGGGCAATAAGGCATTCATAGTGTTTAGTAATGCATGTTTTGTGACAACACGATGAAAGAATTAGGAATTATCAAGGCAAGTTGTTGTTCAACATTCTGGGCAAAAATACAGAATATGGAAAACCTGAGATGGTTAGTGAAATCCTATCAACGTTTAACCTGGTTGTCTAGACACATCAGATGACCCAAATCAAGAGGAGGGGTGACATGAAAGCACAGCGTGGATGGTTTCGAATTGGTACTGGACTGGTTCTTCTCTTATCGATTGCTTTTACTCTTTCAGGATGCGGCAATACCCCGAAGTGCCGCATGATGCCAGGAGGGGGATGCGATGCTGATAATCCACCAGGCTGCAAATGTCGTTAAGATTAACTCATATCACTCCTCATCAGAGGTCCACAGGGAAGGACTGACAACACCGTGTACAGGACAGTAGGTAGCAAACGGAATCTTCCTGGAATCCTGATGCTAGGATTGATGTGGGTTGTTGCGGTTCTCTCGTTACCACTAGCTCAAGGCGCCACGCTCATTACATCCACATCAGGAGCCGGTGATCTTGGAACCACGGTGAGAGCGGATGGTACCACAGTCCAGATTACGGGAGGAACCAGACCTTCCAATTCAGCAAACCTTTTCCACAGCTTCGACCAATTCATCATCGGGGTTGGAGACGTAGCCCTCTTCTTGAACACCACTCCATCTCTCCCTACCAATAACATCCTGAGCCGGGTAACCGGCGGAAGCCCGACAAGTATCTTCGGTACCATCGACACCTCGAGCTATCCAGCGGCGAATCTCTTTTTCATGAACCCTGCGGGGATCGTCTTCGGACCTAACGCCACTCTAAACGTGAGCGGTTCGGTTGCCTTTACCACCGCAAACTATTTGCGGCTTGCAGAGGCTAACGGCTCGAACTCGGGAATTTTCCATGCAGACACAACTGTACCTAGCGTCCTAACTAGCGCCCCTATAGCGGCATTTGGCTTCTTGCACCCTGATCCATCAGCCATCGCTATAGAAGGAAGCACTTTTAGGATGCAACCCGGTCGATCGATTTTTCTCGTGGGTGGTGATCACCGATTCATGTATACCAATCCCAACACAGGTGGCCGTGTCTCTACGCCAAATGGCGTGACTGTGACTGGAGGTAATTTTTTGGCGCCAGGTGGTCAGATTAGGATAGCCAGCGTAACCTCATCTGGAGAGGCAATAGCAGGATCACTGGACGCTGCTTCTAATATCAACGGACAGTCATCTACAGCGCTCGGAGAGGTTCAGATCTCCCAACAGTCGACATTCAACACCATAGGCACAGGTGGCGGAACAATCTTTATCCGAGGAGGCCATCTGGTCATCGATTCCTCTAAGATTTTTTCAAATACCGGGGATATCTCGCTCGACAGCACTTCTATTCGAATCGCAAATGCCACGCAGATTGGAACTGGAACTGAAACCAAAGCGAACGCTGGTCACATCACCCTAAATGCCTCAGGAAACATAGACATTGACTCCTCTGTATTTGTCGGCTCATTGTCAGGTACCTCTACAGGAAATGCTGGTAACATCGCCATTAATAGTAGTCATGGCAATTTGAATCTTTCCCGAAAAGCTACGATTACATCGCAGACCGATACAGGAAGCGGGAATTCTGGCAGCATAATTATAGGTGCCCCGCGTGGGACCATCCTTCTCACTGAACGCTCATCCATTTTTAATCATGCTGCCGGCACCGGAGCATTAGGAGAGATTCTGATCAACGCGCACAATCTGCAGCTAAATACTGTATCTAAAATTGGAGGTGATAACTTTAGTAAACCTGTAGCTGGAAATATCATGATCAATCTAGATGGTAATCTCACTATCGCCGGGGGTTCATTTATCAATACAGAAGCGTTTGCATCAGCCAACTCGGCAAATTTGATCATCAAATCCCCGAGCATCCTAATTACGGGCAAAGATAGCTCTGGTTCAGTAAAGAGTGGTTTCTACACCAATACATTTAGTTCTGGTGATGGTGGTCATCTGCTTCTCTTCACCGACAACCTTCAGCTTGCGGATGGTGGAACACTTTCAAGCAAGAGTTCAATTGGACCTGAAGGGACAATTCCATCAGGCCGGGGTGGAGATATCAGCCTTGAGGGCTACAAAAATCCGAGTACGTCTATAACTATCGATAGGGCCGGCAGCGGTATCTTTACCAGTGCAGAGGGCATAGGCCCAGCTGGAAACATTGATGTGAGAGCCACCTCTCTCACAATCCAGAATGGCGGAACCATTTCGGCCAATACAACAGGAACCGATAAGCTTGCAACTGGCGGTTCAATCATTATCAACGCGAAGGATCAGGTGGCTCTGACCAACGATGCTTCGATAACGGCCAGCAGTACGGGGCCAGCAGACGCAGGCAATGTCTCAATCAACGCAGGCCAGCAACTCAACATTGAAAACAGCAAGATCACAACGGAAGCAAATCAGTCGAAGGCCGGGGACATCAACATCCAAGCGATTGATCAAGTTAGAGTAGTAAATGGCGACATCAGCACGTCGGTGCATAGTGGTGCCGGTCGGGGTGGCAATATCACAATTGATCCGAAGACAGTTATTTTGCAGGACGGCAGCAAGGTCTTCGCACAGGCAGTACAAGGTAGTGGGGGAAACATTACGATTACGACCCCACTGTACTTGAAAGATGCGACGAGCCGTGTCAATGCTGATTCGCAGTTTGGATTGAACGGGTCAGTGACGATTCAATCGCCGACGTCGAATCTTAGCGGCACGGTCGGGCAGCTCGCGTCAAAGACGAGCCCGCCGCAGGTGCTCCTCCAAAACCGCTGTGTGGCCTTGGCCGGTGGTGAGCAGAGCACCTTCATCCTCGCCGGACGTGATGCCCTCCCCTCTGAACCAGGCGGATGGCTCAGCAGCCCGGTTGGGATGGATCACTGGACGGGAGAAGGCACAGAGGATCATGCCTCTGGTCTGCTCGTGCAACGGAAACCTCCAAGCGGATCGCCCGTCTTGGCCACACTTCACGACAAACCCCCAACTCTCTCGCTGCGCCGTCTGACACCTCATGGGTTCTTGGTTCGAGCGTTTGCGGCCGGCACCACAGGCTGTCCCTCATGACAGGTTGCATCGGTATTCTGGGACGGCGAAGTCGATGTCATAGGATCTCACAAGCCCTTCTCTCCGGTGGTTTGGTCATAACAATGATTGCAACATCCTTAGTGTTTGCGCAAACAGGGCCACTACCAACTTCACCTTTCTTCGATCCCACACTGCGTTCCGGCGAACCTCCGACGCCGCTCAAGAAAGAATTCAGGCCGCCACCCACGCCTCCACCAAGCCCTGTGCTACCGCCGGTGCCACCGATCGCACCAGACGATGCCCAGCCACAGCTTGGCCAAATTCAGGTGTTCGTGAAAGCCATCCACGTGAGCGGACACACCGCGTTCTCAAACACGGAAATCGCGGCTCTCACGAAGCCGTACGAACATCGCACCTTGACCACGGAAGATTTGGAGCAGCTACGGCTTGCGCTCACGCTCCTGTATGTCAACAACGGGTATATTACCTCTGGCGCCGTCATCCCCGATCAGGACGTCAAGGACGGAGTGATTCAGTTCCAGATCATCGAAGGGGCGCTGGCTCAGATCAACGTCGAGGGAACGAACTGGTTTCAGAAAGCGTATATCAGCGACCGCCTCGCGCTGGGCGCCGGTCCTCCGCTCAGGATGGAACCGCTCCAAACGCGGCTGCAATTTCTCCAACAAGACCCCCGCGTTGAGCAGATCAACGCGGAATTACGCCCAGGAGACCAACGCGGCGAAAGTCAGCTGAACGTCAAAGTCAAAGAGCGCAGTCCCTGGAAAATGTGGCTGGAGTTCAGCAACTACCAGACGCCGGTTGTCGGAGCCGAGCGTGGGTTGATGACGGTCGCCCATCAAAACGTGACCGGTCACGGAGATCCGCTCACCGTCACGTACGGGGGGTCGCGTGGAGTCCATCCCATTATCGATGTGGCCTATACCATTCCGATCAACCGCTATGACACGACGTTCACCGCCGCCTATCGCCGGAACGATTTTTCAGTCGTCAGCGATCAGTTCCGTTTCTTGGATTTGAATTCCGAATCCGAGATCATCGGCTTCACGCTTCGGCATCCGGTCTATCGAACCTTGACCGACGAAGTCGCCATTGCCATCACGGGGGAACGGCTGCACAATAAGATTACCTCGACGCTCGATGGCGTCGGAGGGACCCCGCTCCTGATTCCTGGCTCCTCGGATACCGGGGTGAGTGCCGTGAGCGCGTTGCGGTTCATCCAAGAATATGTCCATCGCGCGCCCACCTGGGTCGTTGCGGCGCGCTCTCGCTTTTCGGTGGGGTTGGATGTTCTAAATGCCACGACCAATGCCGGCGCTGAACCAGATGGGCGTTTCTTCTCTTGGTTGGGACAACTCCAAGGTGTCCGGCGTTTCGACGAGTGGTGGGGCATGCAGCTGCTCGGACAGATGAACCTCCAGATCGCCAACGATCGGCTGTTTCCGCTTGAGCAGATTCCCGTTGGTGGCCGATTCAGTGTCCGCGGGTATCGTGAGAATACCTTGATCCGAGACAACGGGTTTGTGTTTTCCGCTGAATCGCGTTTCCCGTTGCTCAAGTACGCCAGTGGCGAACCGCTGCTGCAATTTGCTCAATTCGTCGACGTCGGTCGGGCTTGGGTAGCGAAGGGCGGGACTCCCGATCCTCAGACATTAGCGAGCGTCGGATTAGGGCTTCGCTGGGCGGTCCTACCAAAAGATCGCGCGAGGTTTGAACTCTATTGGGGGGTGCCGCTCAATCACGTCACACATCCTTCCGGCAATCTGCAGGACTACGGCATTCATCTACAGGCCGTGGTCCAAGTGTTCTAACCGCGAGAGGCCCCATGTTGGCACGCACTCGATACGTCATTCCGTTGATCAACCATGGAATCCGCTTCATGCTGCTGGCAGCGGCATTACTCTTCGCCATCACACCGGCAGAATCTCACGACACCTCGACTCCAGCCGGTATGGCGATGAAGGAGGGTGGACTCGCCTTCCAACGTGGTGCGTTTGGGCAGGCTCTCGCTCAGTGGAAGAAGGCAGCTGACCTCTATAGAGGTTCGGGGAACACACCGGCGCAATTCGAGGCGCTCGTCCTCTCCGCTCAAGCCTCGATGGGTTTAGGCAAATCGAAGGACGCCCTTCAATCGTTGGAACTGGCACTGGCCCTCGCGCACAAGGGTGATGATCCTCTCCCGGAAGCTACGGCCCTCGGCCATCTCGGACGCACCTACTTAACCCTCGGCCAGGTGAACGAGGCATCGGAGTACTTGCATCAAGCCTCAGCCCGAGCCAAAGTACAGAATTCTCTGCCGCTCCTCGCAACCACGCAGAACGATCTCGGGGTGCTGCTCGCGCTACAACAACAGGACAAGGAGGCACTACAAGCCTTTGAGGAGAGTCTTGACCACTCGCGGAAGGCGGATCTTCCCCTGCTGGCTGCTACAGCCCGGACAAACGCCGCACGCGCATTATTGCGTCTCAACCAGCCGACTGAAAGTCGGCTCGCCCTGGATGCCGCGCTCGATCAATTAAAGAGCGTCATTCCCCCTTCCAGACATACGGCACTGGGACTGATCGGCATTGCCTTAGCCTACCAGCGACTGGAATCTCAGCTCCCCCAAGAGCATGACCCACTCGCCTTGAGAACGGCCGGCGTGCTCCAAGAAGCTGCCACCATCGCTGAGCAACTGGGCGATAAGAGGACCTTATCCTATGCGCTCGGGTATCTGGGGCACCTCTATGAAACCGAATCCCGCATGGATGAGGCTTTGCAGCTCACGCGGCGCGCGCTCTTTGCCGCCCAATCGGTGGATGCACCGGAATCGCTCTATCGCTGGCAATGGCAACTCGGTCGGCTACTCGCAGCTACCGGCCAGCTGGACAATGCCATCGCGTCCTACCGGCAAGCGGCCTCCACCCTTCAGCCCATTCGTGTGGAAATCGCACAAGCTTCGTCTGAAGGACCAATCGCCGGCCAGGACACGATCAGGCCCTTGTTTTTTGAGCTTGCCGACCTGCTGCTTCAACGGGCTTCCCTCACGGAGGGTGAGAAACCGGTCCAGGGCTATTTGCTCGCGGCGCGCGATGCGATCGAAGCCTATAAAACGGCTGAGCTCCGAGACTATTTCAAAGACGACTGTGTCGACGCCGTACGATCGAAACTGACGACGTTTGATCAACTCTCGTCTGAAACGGCGGTGATCTATCCCATCATGTTTGGTTCGAGGCTAGACTTACTCATCAGCCTCCCCTCCGGACTGCGGCGGATCTCCGTCGATGTGACCGCCGATCGGCTGACCCAGGAGATCCGTGCGTTCCGTCGACTGGTGGAAAAACGAACCACCCGTGAGTTTCTCCCCCATGCCCAACAGCTGTACGATTGGCTGATTCGCCCATTGGAAGCGGACCTTTCGCAGCACCAAATCTCCACGCTGGTGTTGGTGCCGGACAGTGCCCTCCGGACGATTCCCTTAGCCGCGCTTCATGATGGGTCGTCGTTCTTGATCAGCAAATTTGCCCTGGCCATGACACCAGGCCTTACCTTGACGGACCCTCGTCCACTCAACCGCTCGACGTTGCGGTTTCTGACGGCCGGCCTGACGAAATCCGTGCAGGGATTTCCCCCGCTCCCGTACGTGGCCAATGAGGTGGCCTCGATCGAACATCTCTACAAGGGCGACCAGTTGATCAACGATGCCTTTCGGACGGCAAAACTGGAACGAGAATTGCGTGATGGAGGATACAGTGTCTTACACATTGGGACGCACGGAAAGTTTTCGCCTCAAGTCGACGATTCGTTTCTTTTGACGTTCGATGGAAAATTGACCATGCAGCGCCTCGATCACCTGGTCGGTCTGTTCCGTTTCCGTGAAGAGCCGCTCGAGCTCTTGACCCTGAGCGCCTGCCAGACCGGAATCGGTGATGATCGTGCCGCACTCGGTCTTGCCGGCGTCGCGATCAAAGCCGGCGCCCGCAGTGCATTGGCCACGCTGTGGTTTATTAACGATGAAGCCTCAGCAACACTGATCTCAGAATTTTATCGACAACTCCAAGATGCATCCGTCTCCAAGGCCGTCGCACTTCAGCGCGCACAAATGAAACTCCTGGATGACCGCATCTATGAACATCCGGCCTACTGGTCGCCGTTTTTGTTGCTGAATAACTGGCTGTGAAAGGAGCGCTACCGTGAACCGTCTACCGATCATAGGACTGAGCCTCCTCCTGGCATCTGCAGGAGGACAGGCCCTCGCCTCAGCGGATCCACCAGCAGCGACGAAGGCCATTCAAGCAGATGATCCCCAGTTTCCCGTCTACACCCCGCCCAAGAAGCTGACCCCTCGCGCGCGGGTCGGCGGCACGTTGCGAGGAGCCGATGGGCATGAACCGGAACTCGTCGCCTTGGTCCCGGATCACGTGGGACTGACCGTGAAACAGACACCGACGCTCAACTGGTATCTCTCAAAGACGACGACCTATCCGCTGCGATTTACCCTCAACGACACCCAGAAGATCGCGCCGGTCTATGAAGGGCCGCTCCCGACTCCGACGAAAGCAGGCGTTCAATCGATTGATCTCAAGGTTTTGGGGCTCATGCTCGAGCCGAACGTCCAATACCGCTGGTTTGTGTCGGCCAGTCCCGATCCAAATTCGCCATCCAGGGATTATGTCGCGGGCGGTATGATCGAACGATGCGAGTTCAACGAGTGTCTGACGATCACCTCGGTAAACCTGACGTGCGACCGGGAAAGCGTCCGTACGAATGCCCTGATCGGGTTCTGGTACGACGCGATGGGCTGCGTGTGCTCGCTGATCGAGAAAGAGCCGACGGACCTATCGCTTCGCAGGCTCCGAGCCGCGCTCTTGCGACAAGTCGGCCTCAACGGTGTCGCAGACTGGGATCTACGCTCGCTTCAAGGCCATGAAAAATAGTTGCTCATGGCTTTGCTGACAGCGTGGGTCCGCCCAGATCAGCTGAATCTATTTTGATTCAGCTTGAATCAGTTTTGATACACCTCCTCCTTCAGACCTTTCTCCGCCGCAAGGTCATATCCCACGATTTACTGCAACCGCAATGACGGCTACTCTTATTTCAGCTCGACCACCCCAGAGCATGAATGGCATGCGTCTTGCGGGATCACCAGATGCTCATGGCACAGTATCGGCAAACTCCCTCGCTTGCTTGCCTTTCACTCGCTGTCATCACTTTGGTGATGTGGTTTCCCCTCACCATCCTGGCAGGAGAACAAAAGAACGACGTGACCACGACGCCTGATCATGGCCTCCTCGATGAGCTCACCTTGCTCAAGGAAGAAGAAACGGTCAGCATCGCCTCGCGCTACGAGCAGCCAATCTCACAAGCCCCATCTAATATCCATGTCATTACCGACGAGGATATCCGCCATTCTGGTGCAGTAGATCTCCCAACCTTGTTGCGACGCATTCCCGGCATGGAAATCATCCAGATGAGCGGTGCTGACTTTAACGTCAGTGTCCGAGGGGACAACCAGTTATTAAGCAACAAGCTACTGGTTCTTGTTGACGGTCGATCCATCTATATTGATGTGCAAGGTACCACCTTTCTCAAAATGCTACCCGTCACATTGCCTGAGATTAAACGGATCGAAGTCCTCAAAGGCCCTGCATCTGCCATTTATGGATTTAATGCGTTTGACGGTATCATCAATATAATTACGAAATCTCCAGAAGAAATGAGGGGCACAACCGTGCAGATCGGTGGCGGGGAATTTGGCACGCTGATCGGCTCCGCCATTCACGCCGGTCAGATCGGAAAATGGAATTATCGCCTTTCCGGAGGTGAAGAACAAAATCAACAATGGCGGAATCAGGATTCGCTAGCCTTTCGAACTTATAAATTCAACGCCCACACAGAGTACAGACTGACATCGGACTCGAAGCTCGTAGTGTCAGGTGGACTTCTTGATAACAATCGATTCGATGGCCCGACGTTTCGGGGTGCCGTGGTTCTAAACTCGCAGTTCACACTCCCCTATGCCAATATTGCCTACGAACGCTCCGATTTTTTTGTCCGTGCCTATTGGAACCAGTTCAACGCCCTGTCAGACATCTTCACTGACCCTCGTCTGGCTCCGTTTATCCGCACAACCGACAAAAACGGAAATACCCGTCTGGACTTTCTTGGGAATACCTATAACGTTGAGGGCCAACATACGCTGAGGCTGGGAAGCCACCAGCTAACTTATGGCCTCAACTATCGGCTCAATACATTTTCAGGGAATAGCATCACTAACGCGACTCAAGAGAACCGCCTCGGGGTTTATTTACAGGATCAGTGGAAGGTCACCGGAAAATTCACTGTAGTTGCTGGAGCTCGCTATGATCTACACACGGAAATAAACCCCACGATCAGCCCGAGAGTATCATTACTGTACCAACTGGCTCCTGCCCACACCCTCCGGGCCTCAGTATCGATAGGATACCGCCCGCCAGCCCTCTTCGACACCCACGAAGACTTGCGGGTACAGTTTCTCCCTCCGCTATCCCCAGGAAACGCTCTGATCCGCGGTTCGCATAACTTGCATCCGGAACAAATCATCGCTTACGACGTCGGGTATCAAGGCTGGTACTTTAATCACCGTCTCCGATTACGGACCGACCTCTTCTTTAACCATATTTCCGACCTTATAGATACAGGCGGATTACGCCAAACCGGCTTCAATAATTCTAACGTCGGTGAAGCAGATATCTTCGGTGGAGAGGCCGGTATCGAACTAATTGCAACCAGTTGGTTAAGCGGCTACGCAAACTATACTTACCAGGAAGTCACACAACGTGCGGCCGATCGAGGCGCCCCTCGATTCAAAGTTAATGTCGGCGCGCGCGCCACGTGGGAAAATGGCCTCAGCGCTGAGATCAACTATTTTCACGTTGGTTCGGCCACCTACCCAATTGAGGGCTTCTTCTCGCTTTTGCCTACACCACCGGACGAACGGGTGCACAACTACGACTTGCTAAACCTACGAGGGGCCTATCGTTTTTGGCAACAGCCAGCTACAGCGGGATACCTACGGGAAGCCGAAGTAGCGGTGACTGCCTTTAATGCGTTAAACGATAGCCACCGTCAGCATCCATTGGGCGATCTCATCGGCAGCCGCGTCATGGGTTGGCTGACAGTCCGTTACTAATACCGCAGAAAGTATGTGGGACGATGCTGTACTTTTTACTCCGCCAACCATATTCATTGATTGGAGAACCTTTGATGACGGTTCGGGCGAAGCGATGATGATATTTCTTTCTAGCACCGGCGGAGGACGTACGAGACGAGATAGGCTATTCCTCTGCTTGGTCGTCCTCATCTTTCCTGTCCTCTGGAGCTTAGTCCCCGTTCCGGCGAGAGCAGCCGGGGTCGAGATCGCCCTACTCAAATCATCCGACCTGAAGGCGTACAATGACGCCATCGACGGATTCAAGGCGACGGCGCCGGGTGGAACGACCTACACGGAATACCACCTCCGTGGAGATTCTGAACGGGGTCGGCAACTTGCCAGAAAGATTCGAGCATCGGCCCCTTCGCTCGTCGTCGCCGTCGGGCTCAAAGCGGCCCTGGCAGCCAAGATCGAGATCGTGGATACACCGATTCTGTATCTGATGATCCTGGACCCCTTGAAACATCAGCTCACCACTGCCAACATGACAGGCGTCCTACTGGATATTCCGACTGACCGACAGTTTAAGATCGCACGCGCCTTCTTGCCTACTCTGCGACATATCGGCATGCTGTACGATCCCGACAAAACCGCGACCAAGCTCAAGGAGGCGGAACCTCGAGCCGCCGGCCATGATTTCCAACTGCGCGGCTTTCCAGTGGAGAACGAGAAGGAGGTCCCGCAGCAACTGCGGACGCTCTTGTCCGAATCCGAAGCGTTATGGCTCGCGCCGGACTCGACCGTACTGACGGACGAATCGATTCGCTTCATTCTCGAGTCGGCGCTTACCAACCAGGTTCCCGTGATCGGGTTTTCTTCGGAGCTGACGCGCCTCGGCGCTCTACTCAGTATGTCCATTGATTACCGCGACATCGGCCGGGAAACCGGGCTTCTTGCGAAGAGGATCCTTGGTGGAGAAAAGGTCTTACCGCTCAAGCCCCTGCCCGTCCAACGTATCAAGATTTCGGTTAATCTCAAGACTGCCCGGTATCTCGGCATTACGATTACGAAAGAACTTGAAGGTCTCATCGACGAAACGTATTGAGTGACTCGCAATGAACACAATCCGGCCAGAGAGATACGATGCCATTCATACTCAGCCGACTCATTTCTTCGGCCTCCGCCTCAAGTTCGTCCTGTTGTTTAGTCTTATTCTCATCGTCACATGTTCGACCTTGAGCTGGTACTTTATTGAAACCAGACGACAAGCGATGACCACGAGTTTGGAAGAGCTGGGAAGCATCTTACTCACTAACACGGTGCGTAACGATCACTTTCGAGCAGCCGGCATCGTGCTGGAAGATCGCACCACCCTCGAACAATTTGTGCAAAGCCTCATGACCATTGACCATGTCGCCTACGTCATGGTCACCGATTCCGCCGGGCGAATCCTCGATCAGCAGAGCAAACGCCTGAGAAAGCAACCCAGGGGTGCACGCGACAAGCCGCAAGAACCAATTTATCCAGAAGACGGGGTGTTCGAGTCGTTACTTCATGCTCCGTTGACGGCTCCACTTATGACTCGCTTCACGGTCTCGGCGAATCAGCGATTGGTCGCATCCGATGAATCATCGGATTGGCTGCTGTCGTTTCTCGTTCGAGACGAAACCATATTTGACTTTGCGATGCCGGTCCTCCGAGAACCGACTCGCTTCCCTCAACTGTCCGACGAACTCGACGAAAAGCGAACTTCCTCGCGTCCAACCTTACCGTCGTCCGTCATCGGTGCTGTTCGCATCGGCATCACCGACGCACAGGTCAAACAAACGTTGATCCTCACCGTCCGCAATGTGCTGATCCTCACCATTGCGATTATTGCAGCCGGGATCTTCGGTGCTCATCTCCTGACGTCTCGGGTCACCACGCCCATAAGAAGCCTCGCCCGCGCCGCCAGGCAACTTGCCGAAGGCAATGCCACACCGACTTGGCTCACGGCTTCATCTAATGATGAAGTGGGTCAGCTGACGCATGCCTTCAGTATGATGACGCAGTCCCTGCACGAACGCAACCAGGCCATCACAATGAATCTTGAAACGATCAAGCGGCAGGTCACGCAACTAACCACTGCGCACAAAGTCAGTGCTGCAATCGCAAGTGCCAACATACTTAACCTTGACCAGCTCCTGAAGGCAGTCCTCCCGTTGCTCTCGGACAATCTCCTTTATTCTAAAATGGCGGTTCTCCTCTACGATCCAGAGGAGAAGTCCTGCTCCATTGCCCAAGTTATGGGAGCAGCTCCAGAAGTTGCGGAGGCCGCGCGCCAGCTCGCAATACCGATTCATGAAGGCAGCATCGCTGCCGATCTACTCTTTCATCGTAAACCATTTCTGATTCAAGACGTAGAAGCAGCCGCTCATCGCTTCTATCCACCTATCCTTGAATTGTTACGACGCTCCGGAACACGCTCGATCGTTGTCGTGCCACTCCTAAGCCAAGCTAGAGTCCTTGGTTTTCTGGCTGGTGGCCGAGACACACACCCATGCAGAGAGGACGACCTTGATATCCTTCTGACGATCGCCGGTCACGTGGCTGCGGCCATCGACAATGCAAAGGCCTACTCCGAGCTCGCCGAACTGACTCAGCATTTGGAAGAACGTATCGAACAACGTACCGAGGAACTATCCCGCGCCAACGAACAACTCCTGGAACATGACCGGAAGCGGGTGACGTTTCTGTCCGTCGCCTCGCATGAGCTGCGAACGCCGATGACGGCGATTCGGAGCCTCGGAGAAAACTTGCTCGACGGGGTGACCGGCCCCTTGACCGACCTGCAGCGCACGTATCTCACCCGAATCAAGCATAACATCGCCCGGCTTCAGGGAATCGTGAACGAATTGCTTGAATGGTCGCGTCTCAACAGAATTCAGCTCCGCTCGGAGAACGTCTGCATCGTTCAGATCGCCACGATTACGGTGGACAATCTGCTCACCGTCGCATCGGACAGCAAAGTATCGCTCCATATCGAGCTCAACGACTTGCCTCCGCTGGTTCGCGGCGACCGAGAGAAATTGGAACAGATCCTGTGGAATCTCATCGGGAACGCCATCAAGTTCACGCCTCCCGGTGGACGAGTGACCATCGAGTTTAGTACGGCTCCGCCAGGGTTTGTGCGGACCTGCATCGCCGATACAGGTTGCGGAATAGACCCATCCTGTCTCCCGAACATTTTCGACGAGTTCTCCAAGGTGCAGTCCTCCATGCCGACGGCGCAAGGCGCTCAGCTGGGCTTATGGATTACCAAGACGCTTGTGACCATGCACGACGGAGAAATCTGGGTCGAGAGCCGCCCGGGCGTCGGATCGCGTTTTTACTTCACACTTCCTATTGCGGCCTCAGAAGAAAAACTAACTCCTTCGATCTCAAAGGAAGCGGAACAACTTATTTCTTAAAAGGATGAGGACCTTATGCGAGCTAAAATCCTGATCGTCGATGACGACCCCGATATTCTCCTGAGTTTACAGAACCGTGTCAGTTTTATGGGGCATGAACCGCTCACGGCCACGAATGGAAAAGATGCGCTACGAATGATTCAGGAAGAGGAACCGGACCTTGTCCTACTGGACCTTGAGCTTCCGCAACTTTCTGGGATCGACGTCCTGAAGCAGGTGAGTGAGACGTCCGTTCGACCGCATGCGCCCGACCAGGAGGCGCCGCAGAGCTCGCCGATCTATACCACGCCGCACATCATTATTCTCACGGCCTATGGCACGATCGAGCGGGCGGTTCAGGCCATGCAGCTCGGCGCCTTTGACTTCGTGCCGAAACCGTTTACCTCCGACCATTTAACCGTCGTGATCAAGAAAGCGCTCGACACCGTGACATTGCACCGTCAGGTCGTCACGCTCCGTAAAGAGGTGGATGTCCAGTTCGAGCCTGCAAAAACAATCAACCAACAGATGGCGGCCCAGCTGGCCATCGCCAAACAAGCGGCCGCGTCACCCGTCACCGTGTTGTTGCTGGGAGAGACCGGGACCGGCAAGGAAGTGGCTGCCCGCGCCATCCATCGCTGGAGCCCACGAGCCTCGAAACCATTTGTCGCCGTCAATTGCGCAGCATTTCCGGAAAACTTACTTGAAAATGAACTGTTCGGTCATGAGAAAGGGGCGTTCACCGGCGCCATCAAGAGGGAGCCGGGCAAAATTGAGGTAGCCGAGGGCGGCACGCTGTTTCTGGATGAAATCGGCGACATGCCGCTCACCATGCAAAGCCATCTCCTTCGGGTGCTCAACGATCGAACCTTCTATCGTGTCGGAGGCACACAGGAAGTGCGAGCAGACGTGCGCTTCCTTGCCGCTACCAACAAAGATCTCTCACAAGCGATTCGGCAAGGAACCTTTCGCGAAGATCTCTACTTTCGTCTTGCCGTGATCACCGTCAGCTTACCTCCCCTCCGTGAGCGACTCGACGACCTCCCCTCTCTCGCAGAACATTTTCTCACCCAGCCGGGGAAATTCGGTCTGAGTCGACGTTGCGCTCTCAGCGATTCTGCGCTGCACGCACTCCAGTGCTATTCCTGGCCTGGGAATGTCCGTGAACTGGAGAACGTGTTGACTCGAGCGATGGTCTTGTGTCCCGGCGACACGATCGGGCCTGAACATCTCGCCTTAACCACCGGAACTCCTCCTCCGAGAAGCCAACCGGCCAATACTGATGTCGTCTTCTTCTCCTATCATCAGAGCATGGACGCCTACGGCCAACGACTGATTGAGGAGGCCCTGCGGAGAAACGACTGGAATCAGACCAAAGCCGCAGCTGAATTAGGCCTTCAACGAACATACCTCACGAAGCTGTTGAAGCAAAAACAGATCTCCAGCAGACCGCCGTCGACGTTCACAGACTGAAGAATTGGACGACAACAGGCTCCGGGTCGAGCAAGTTCTGTATGGTAATAGAGGGATGAGGATTACAGGTGGTGTTTATCCGTGCGCGTTACTACGATACAACGATGAATAGCGCACGGTACGCGCAAGCGAGGTTTGGTCGGGGCGAGAGGATTTGAACCTCCGACATCCTGCTCCCAAAGCAGGCGCGCTACCGGGCTGCGCTACGCCCCGACGTCTCGACTGTGAGGACAATGCTCCCGTAGATGTTTGATCGTCCCTTTGTGGTCGTCACAGAAAAGACTGGCATAACCGCGTTTATCCGTCACGACGTTTCTCCAGCCACTCACGCATCTGTGCAAAGGCTTTGGCACGGTGACTCATACGATTCTTTTCCTCGGTTGTCAACTGAGCCAGGGTCTTGCTCAATTCCGGCACTAGGAATACCGGATCATAGCCGAACCCACGATCTCCAACCGGTTGTTCAGTGATCAGCCCTTCTAGATTACCGTGAGTGACATACCGATCGCCACTAGGAAATGCAAATGCTGCAACCGTCAGAAATCGCGCCGTTCGCATCGGCCCTGGAACTCCTGCAAGCTCACTCAGCAACTTCCGACAATTATCCTCGTACGTGGCATGTTCACCGGCATAGCGTGCGGCATACACACCGGGGCGGCCATCTAATGCGTCAACTTCCAACCCTGTATCATCAGCGAGCGCTGGAATTCCCGTCGACTGAGCGACCTCTTGTGCTTTCTTGATCGCGTTCGCCTCACAGGTCGTCCCATCTTCTTGCACCTCTGGTACATTCGGAAAATCTGCCAAGGTATGGATGAGTATCCCGATGCCTCCAAGCAAATCCCCAAGTTCTCGTCTCTTATCGGGGTTACGGGTCGCGAGGACGATCTCGTTCACCGCCTTATTACCCAAGCGCACCGATCAATTCCTTCTGGATGGCCGTGAGCCGTTGGATCGCTTGCCACCCTAGCGCCAAAAACTCGTCCATATCCTGTTTGGCAAACGGAATGCGCTCTGCCGTTCCCTGGACTTCGACATACTGACCTCGCCCGGTCATCACTAAGTTCATATCCACTTCTGCCATCGAGTCCTCGGTGTACGCCAGATCGACCATCACCTCGCCCCCGACCTTCCCGACACTGATCGCAGCCAGATAGTCCGTCAATGGAATTGTTTTCAACAGCTCTTTCTTCTTTAAGACGGCGCAGGCATCAGCCAACGCAATGAAGGCACCCGTAATGGATGCTGTTCTCGTTCCACCATCTGCCTGAATGACATCGCAATCGACCCAAATAGACCGTTCTCCAAGTTTTGATAAATCCGTGACAGAGCGTAGGGCGCGCCCGACCAAACGTTGGATTTCCAGGGTTCGCCCTCCCTGCTTGCCCTTGACGGCCTCTCGCGGGGATCGTTCGTGGGTCGCCCGCGGCAACATGGCATACTCCGCCGTCACCCATCCGGTTCCCTTGCCCTTGAGAAACGGTGGGACTTTCTCCTCGACCGAGGCCGTGCAAATAACCTTCGTATCTCCCATTTCTATGAGTACCGCTCCCTCGGCATGCTTCGTAAAATTCCGCGTCACTTTCACAGGACGGACCTGATCCTTCCGTCGCCCATCGAAGCGCACCAACCCAGATATTCCACTCATAGTCATTCTTCCCTTCATCGAATAAGGAGGCGAATTATAGTCAAGCCTCTAAGAAAGCGCAAACTACCCAAGAAGCGATCTTGCCAGAGGAAGTAGGAATCTGGGCGGCAGTGATCACTCCATACTGCACACAATCAGCACATTGATTTTGACGAAATCTGTACAATTTCTTGACGAATCTGCCAGTCTCGTCATAGTGAAGGATGAGCGACCATCCATGACGCGGAACGGCTATAACCCGCTCTAGATATAGCCAATCCGTCATGGCGAAAAGGCTAACACACAAACACGATACATACATGATAGAAGGCCGACTCTCGAAAAAGCGGTGGCACAAACGGTGCATGGTGTGGCAGCCATCTCGTCGTCTTTAGATTCAACGCCGATGAGCCGATAAGGGGAACACAAGGCAGTCTACGGTTAGGTCGCACACACGATTCGACTCATGGCGATACTCCTGGATCAGACCACCCATCAAGCTCTCCTCGACAACCGCACGATTTTGGTCGTCGACGATGAAGAACCAATTCGACGGCTCTTGACGTATCTTCTTAATTCCCATGGTTATACGGTGGAATGTGCCGGAGACGCGCGGGAAGCTCGACAGAAGTTAGGGGATCACCCAGTTGCCTTGATGCTGTGCGACGTCAACATGCCTGGAGAATCCGGCATGGATCTCGTCCGCCACACACTGGCCGAACATAAACATACGGCCGCTATCATGGTCACCGGACTTGATAGCTCGGTCTTGGCCAATGCGGCGCTGGAGGTCGGTGCCTTTGGCTACATCGTCAAGCCGTTTGAATCGAACGAAGTGCTGATCGACGTCGCCAATGCCCTCCGACGCCGTCGGCTCGAAATGGAAAACAGCCTGCACCGTGAGAATCTAGAAGACATCGTCCGCACCAGAACACAGGCGCTCCAGCAGGCGCTCGACTGGCTTGAACGGACGGAAAAGGAGCTACGCCTGTCTCGGGAAGAGACTATTCAGCGGCTCGCCATCGCTGCGGAATTTCGCGACAAGGCCACCGCCAAACATATTCAGCGCATGAGTCATTACTGTGAGTTGCTTGCGCGCAAGGCCGGGCTCTCCCCTGAACGATGTGACCTGATTCGCACGGCCAGTCCAATGCACGATATCGGCAAAATCGGCACGCCTGATCATGTGCTCTTAAAGCCTGGAAAGTTCACGCAGGAGGAATTCAGCGTGATTGCGCAGCATGCGGAGATCGGTTACCGGATTCTGAGTGGGTCGGATGCGGAACTGCTGAAGGTCGCAGCGGTGATCGCCTATACCCATCACGAACGGTTCGACGGCACCGGATATCCCCGAGGTTTAAAAGGTGAGACCATTCCGATTGAAGGCCGCATCGCTGCCATCGCCGACGCCTTTGATGCGCTCACGACCCAACGCGTCTATAAACCGGCTTTCAACCTAAATCATGCGATCGATCTCATGCTCAAACACCGCAATGAACACTTCGACCCTGAATTATTGGATGTCTTTATCGCCTCAGGCGATGACCTCGCAAGAATCCACGAGCAGTATGCCGACCCGGTCAATCCGAATCCCATCAACGAACTATAAGCGTTCGCTCAAGACTTCCCCTGCGTGATTCTCGACAATTCGTTGACCGGCTGCGGCCTCACCCATATACTTTTCCCAACTTTCGAAACCATACCGCTCACTCCCGTCATCGAGGCTGAAGAGAGAAGGAATGATGCGCATGCCGAAAAAGTTGACCTCGGTTCGTAAACGCCCACGTATTCGAAACTGGATTGCCTATATATGCGAAGCCTTAGTCGCCTCTGGTAGCATGCCGACCTGGGAAGCCGCTACCTACCTCACCGAGAATTTGTTCGGTGAAAAACCGAATCCGCGCCTTCTAACCCCGGCCAATCCACACGAAGTCACCGCACAATTGCTTCACTGTCTCTATGAACCGATCCTAGAAGCTGCCGCTCGGGACGCCATGCTGCCCCCCGCGTCCACAGTCCATATCTTCACCGACATTAGTCTCACCGGGCACTCCGCCGTTTTGGTCGTCTTGTTCCCTGGGCAAGATCAACCGAAAACCCTCGTCATGCTGGACGCTGCCAAAGCTTGGGATCTGGTGTTTCCGGACGCGGAATCCTTCAATGTATGGGCGGAGGAACGTTACAAGCAGCTTGTCCAGGCACTACGAACTGCGCGAGTTGGCATAGAGGGAAGTTTACTCAAACCGGCAATCTAGGTTCCTGACTATTCGTGCTCACCTTGGCCCCGCAAGGCTGCTATTCCCGCTCTTCCCCCGCCTCTACGTAACGTTCGATAATCGCTTCGGCTTTCGCACGGACTGCAGGGTCATCATCCTCTACCGCGTCAAAGACCGGATCCATCGGCGCCTTGCTGTCTTTTTCATCCCAGTACTCCAGCGCGCGATACCGCTCTCGGGCATCGGATGAGCCAAGCCCCTTGGCAATGGGATCAGGGATGTTGAGCCGATCGTCGTCGTCCCGCGGTATCATCGTCGGATGTGGAGTCGCACCGGCTGAACCAGTTTCCTTCGAGGGTGTCATCGTGCCGGTTGAACTCGCTGCCTTCGTCGGTGGTGTCTCATTCGGTCCAGATTTCCCAGCGCTCGGCTGAACCGCCCCTTTGCGGTCTTCAGGCTTGCCGTTTGCGGCATGCAACTCCGCGTCGGCTGGTTTATCGGAAGCTGGCGAGCCGCACCCAATCATTCCAGCCAGCAACAGGCAACCAGCCCCCAGCAACGGCTTTCTCCAGCCTGCGTTCGTCTCAGTCCATCTCACCATAAGAAGTTCTTCCTTTTTTCAAACCGGCTCCTGAGCAGTCCCACAGCATCACACCAAATCACAAGCATTTCATATGCGCTGCCGCCAGACGGCTTCGCACATATCCCAGGGGCAGGCATCACACGTCCCGCCTGGGTACAACCCAGGCGGGACACATACATTCTAACCTACTTAACCTCACCTGGATTTTTCTGTTCGTCAGTCAACACCTGCTTCCAGGCAGTACAAGCATCGGTCGTGCAGTGCTGATCCCATTGCTGGACCCAGCCATTGTAGACGACCGGCAGCGGCAGCACGCCCTGTCCGCCCATGCCCGCATTGCCAATCACCGTATCGTCCTGCATAGCCGCCGATCCAGCCAGCAACACACGCCCGACCACCATGGCATCGCTCGGATCGCCGTTCATATCGGGATCCGGATCCACCACGATCATCGCGTTGCTGAACTTGTTGGCGATATAGGCATAGTATCCTCCGCCCTTCTTCGCACCGTAATTTACACCGTGGCAACCTGGGTCACAGGGCAACATCGCTACAACCGTGTCTTCCTTTGGATTGACGCTACCGTCCGGCAAGAGATGTCGCGTATCGACCACCGTAATGGTGGCGGTCAAGGTATTCGCCGTGACCATATTCGTTCCGACCGGACTCACCGGTGTCTGTATCGGCAAGGCACCGACCGGCCCGGTGATGGCACCTCCAATCGGATCATAATTGGTAATCAAGTTGATCTTCTTGATCTCTGTGTTGGTGACCATGTCCATGACTGAAATGGTGTTGTCAAGAAAGTCGGCCACATAATATTTGCTCGAATCCGGCATCATTCCCGTGGCAATCGGCACATGTCCCGTAGGAATGATCGCCTCGATCGCGCCGCCTGGGAAATTGTACACGGTCGACGTATTGAGATTTTCGTTGGGCGTGACCATCTTATCCCCAGTCGAACTCATCCAGTGACCATGAGGATGGGCGGCGTTAATAATGTCGGAGTTATCCACCGCCGAATGTGTCATCGGGATGTCACGAAGAAATTCGTTCGGTGCCTTCCCCCCTGAACCGGCCAGATCGTTAAACTCCCGTACGTTGTGGCCGCCGTTCTGTGCCACATGCACGAGATCATTATTGGCTCTCGTCATCACGTGCGACGGAGCGGGTCCCGCGTTCATTTCGCGGATGAACGCGCCGGTTTTTCGATCAAACACCGTCAATCGCTCGTCGAACCATTGGGTCTGATAGATCACTTCGTGGTTTTTATCCGTCCACATGTTATGGGGATGGTTCATATTGGTCTCTGGGAGCGCAATCTTCTTCGTCAACCCCCAAGTCTCTCCGTCAATGGCCGTGGCCGTCCCTGGTTTCGACTTCCCCGCCGTCAGTTCAAACTGGGTATTGACCCAAATTTCACCGACCCCCGGTGTTGTCGGGTTGAATAGCTTATTTTCCGGCGCCGTGAGATCGACGGTTCCAATCCCGAGCACGGCGGAGAGATCTGGGACATTTGTCCGCTTGCCCTTCACATCGTACACAATCACCGGAACGGGCGGAAAGGCCGGCTGCCATGAGTCTTTGGTGTAATCCTTCCAATTGCCCGGGTCCGTCAGGACAAAGAAGGTGCGCAAGAGGCGAACCGCCAAATCGCTGAATGTCGGAACCGTAATGCCGTTGACCAGAGTAATCTTTCTACCGAGATCCAATCCGAGGCCTCCGTTGACCTTCGTGACGGGGTCATCCACGATGACCGCCGCAAACATGTAGACGTGGATGTCACAGATGAAGACGTAGAGTCCGGGCTTCCACAATCTCACTGTGGCGACCCCGCGCTTTGCGGGATCGCGAAAATCGATGCTCGTCTTGAACGGCATGTTCTTCGCCCCCTTGGGCCACAGCAAACTCAAGGCCGTATGGAGCGTGCTGGCTTCTCCACTAAACGTGGGGAAGCCCACCGTTTCTCCCGGGGCAATGACGGCAAGGGATCGCTGCTGAGCCCCTCCAATAGACGAAGGCACACACCCGAGTGATTTGGAGTTGGCCGTGTTCGAACAGGTAAAAAAGTTTCCCGGCCTGTCTCCAGCCTCGAATGAGACGGTGGGAGCGGACTTGTGAGCATGAGGAGCGGCCTGGACTACGCCGGCGGTCCCCATTCCCACCAGTAGACTCAATACTGTCAAGAAGAGATGTCGCGTTTTCATAGTGTCTTCCTTTAGGGTTGCAAGTATTTCATCCGTGTTGACACAGAATATTTCGTTCAATCCTAGTGACGGACATGAAGCTCCGACATCATCCCGAACGTGGCATGCGGCAGGATGTGACAATGGAACAGCCACCGACCTAGGCCCCCCCCGACCGACTGATTGTCCTTCATCTTGCGATCATCCAAGGAAACCCGGAACGTGAGGGTGTAATTATCAGGCACATCCACGATATCCCGAAACTCCTGCCGAAACTTAAACTTCGGCCCTTTTGTGCCTGCTTTCGGCGTCAGTGTGATCGGCTGGATCGAAAACCCGTGCAAATGAAACGGATGGTGCGCCCCTGTCATATTGGTCACCGTCAGCTCCATCGTCTTGCCAAGGTCGGCATGACGGGCTGATTCCAGAAAAAACGGATTACCGCTGCTGGCCTGACCATCTGGGCCAAGACCCGTAAAGTCACGCGGCATCGGAATTCCGTCGACCGAGGGTTGAAACGCACCAGTGTTGTTAAAGAACGTCAGTTTGATGTCCTTATCCACCGACCCAGCTGGCCCCCCATCTACGCCGTTTTCGCCGACAGGGACGACAAGATCACCGGTTGGCGCACCGAGAACCCGGACCTTCGCGTGCGCTCCCAAACGCGCCAGCAACTTCTTTCCGTTCGCAATCCCGTATGATTTGGCCGCACGACCGGCCACCTTAAGATGCATCACCGGCACCGTCGGCAGCCACGAGTAGGTGGCTTCCACTCGCTGGTAGTCCTCCGTCCAGAGGGTGAGCACGGAGTCTTGGGCGACGCTCTTCGGAATCTCCGCCACGACATCCGCACGACCTGCAGGCGGGATCAGAACTTCGCCGCGCCCATATTTCGTATCAAAATGATTAGCCGTAATGCCTCCCTCAACCAGCGCGTAGTTGAGCAGACCCCCTTCTCCACCGATTCGAACCAGATTGACCTTCTTCCCATCGTTGGTCGTCAACCGGAGGCGAACGTAGCGGACCGGTGAGGGATTCACGATCTGCAATCGCAGTCCCTGACCAGCTTGAACATCGAGTGTCTGCGCATTGGCTTCAAGCGCGCCTGGCGCTTTAGGAGTTCCCGCCCTCCCCCCGACAGTGACGCCGTTGGTGAGGACCATAAACCCTTCGCTCATGGCACCAATCAACGTCGGAGATTGAATGTTCGGAACGTCTCCGGCAGCATAGAGATTCGGTGTATACACTCCATTGGCATCAAGTGGATACGACTCGCAGAGGATGAGTGGGGACTGAGTCAAGATATGATTTTGGTAGTTGATCTCCCACGATTGAATGCCACTGACGTGCGGGAGATCGCCCGCAAATGTGGCTGGATTGGTCCCCGTCCCCGGAGTGTTGCAGACCGTGATGTCGCTGACCACCAGCGTCTTGGTGTGCTCCGCCGAAGGGATGACATTCTGGGCGATAAGGGCTGCCTCATACCCGTATTGATCTTCAATAACGATTGAGCCGTAAAGTCCTTTGGCCACTTGGTTGGTCGAGGAGTGGTGATGCGGATGGTACCAATAGATCCCCGGCCGGCTTACTGTGAAATCATAGGTGAAGGTCTGCCCTGGATCCACTGCCGACTGAGTCACTTCCGTGCCGTCGCTTTCATTGTTCAACTCGATACCATGCCAGTGAATGCCCGACACATTTGCTTCTGGAGTCAACCCTGAAGGGTTGAGGTTATTCACAAAATGCGCGATGACTCGGTCTCCCACCTTGAGCCGAAACTCCGGACCAGGGATGGAGGCTGGGGTGCAATTGACGAGATCGGCATCTGAACAGCTCTTAAACGCCATCCCATTCGCCATCAGCCCATTGCCGATATCGACGGTCGCCTCATCTGCCACAATCCAGGTCTCGACGATGCCAAGATCACCATTGCTGTCGAGAACCTGAGGTACCACATACGGTCCGACACCCGTCGTGGCCTGCACCGATTCATTCCCGGCCACGCACAGCATGATCGCCAAGATACCGACCAGATACCTGTTCCACCTACTGATGTGCCTGACTCTCACAAAATTACCTGACAACACTTTCGCCATAGGACATCTCCCTGGTGTAATGACCAACGAACTGCTCACAGACTGAAAACGGCAACCCCACTCCACTATAAATTCGACTTTATCGTCCCCACCGTGAATCACCTGACCCTGTAGTCAAATTTCCAGCGCACGGTGTTCGCACTCAATACGTGATCGACGACCGACGGTTGACAGGAGACTCAGCAAATTTTGTTCCAGTACTCGGCATCTACACGCACGATCACGCATTCGATCCAGGACAACACTTCACGGGTCGTATGACATGGAGAAGCAGGCGCGCTCAGCGCGCTGTTCGTACTCCGGAAGAGTCTTGATGTTTCACTGTTTAGGCAAGAGGGTGAGGTGAGTCAAACTGTGCTTCAAAGTTACAAGTATCTAATTCGATTCTGTATCCAATCCGATTCAACTCGAAGAAATGGAAGCCTTCATGCAGGAGCGGGAGACATTTCGGAAGATTCTAAGGTGACACCGCAACACCGAGCTGTATCCAATTCGATTCTGCATCTAATTCGATTCATTTCGCGAAGGTACCTCAAGATCTTGATTCCTAAGTGTTGATACCACATTCGGCTTCACGTACATTCTCCGGCTTCACGCCGTACATGCAGCTACTTTTTCGGATAGATCGACTCGGCAAATACACCAAGACTCATTCGTACGAGCCGAGATACTCGGGTTGGGTGGCGCTTCGATGGGGCATGGCCTCCGTCGTGGCTACCTGCTGGCTGAGCCACACTCCCTATGGCTGGGCTGATCCTTCTCCGTCCCTCCCACGAACATCCTCAGGAATCGAGCAACAACTTCAAGAAGAAGCACTCTACTTAAAGGAAGAAACGGTCAGCATCGCCAGCCGGTACGAGCAGCCCATTTCGAAGGCTCCATCTGATGTGTACGTCATCACCGACGAAGACATCCGGAACTCAGGAGTCACCGACATCCCGACATTGCTCCGACAAGTCCCAGGTATGGAAGTGATGCAAACCAACGCGGTCGATTTCAATGTGAGTGTGCGGGGAAATAATGAGTTACTCGCCAACAAGGTCCTCGTCCTCGTCGATGGCAGGTCTATTTACATCGATCAATCCGGACAAGTCCTATGGAAGTTTCTCCCGATCGCGCTGACTGAAATCGAACGGATCGAAGTCCTCAAGGGACCCGCATCGGCTGTTTATGGTTTTAATGCCTTTGACGGCGTCGTGAACATCATCACAAAATCTCCGGAAGAGATGAAAGGAACGACACTCCAAGTAGCTGGCGGTGGGCTAGGAACCATCCTCACCACCGGCGTCCACGCTGGAACAGTAGGGAACTTGGGCTATCGCCTATCCGGCGGTCATGAGCAAAATCAACGGTGGTCAGACCAGAGAGCGCCATCGCTTAGTAGTCAACGGATCGGCGGGATGGCTGAATATCAGCTTTCACACAATGGGAGAATACGCGCCGAAGCCAGCCTCGGCCGATCGAACCCCTATAACGGGTTTGTCACTGATGCTGCCACCGCAAATACTCACAACTCCCTCGCTCATGGTCTGCTCAGCTATCAACAGAACGGTTTCCTCATCCGTGGATGGTGGAATGGTCTTTTCTTCAACAACCCAATCAACACCGTATTCCCACCAATAGCTTCGTTGCTCACCCTGACCGACAGATTCGGGCAGACGGCAGGAGAAGCGTCATTCAATACCTATGATCTAGAAACACGATACCAATTCAATCCGATTAAGACATTCAAGCTAAACCTGGGAACGAATTTCCGTCACATTGTTGCGTCGTGGAACTATCTCAAGGAGCGGACCACAGAAAATCGCCTGGGACTCTATGCGCAAGGTGACTGGCAAGTGCTACCACCGCTAGAACTGAGCGCCGGGCTCCGATACGACATTGACAGCCATGGCACACCAACCCTCTCACCTCGAGGAGCGGCGATCTATCACGTGAATTCCAACCATGCATTCCGCATCTCCGCTTCTGTTGCTTATCGACAGCCAACCATCATCGATATTGCGCAACACACCAACACAGTCCTCAGGCTTCCGGGACTTCCTCCAACCCCGAGCACTACTCTAGGAACCAGCAATCTAAGACCTGAACAGATTGTTTCTTATGAGTTGGGCTATCAAGGCTGGTGGTGGCAACATCGGCTACGGGCTCGACTGACTGGATTTTTCAATCATATTTCTGACCTGATCGATGTGCGTAATCTAACTAGCAATCCGTTGAATCCAGCTTTTCCAATAAATGGAGGTTCAGTCGATGTGTACGGAGGGGAAGCCGGTATAGAAGTTTTGATGACTTCCTGGCTCTCCGGATTCGCCAACTATGCGTATCAAGAGATTGGGCAAACATCAGATGTATTCAGCCGTCGCGGTTTTTCTCACCATAAAGTGAATGTTGGGCTTCGTGCAACATGGCACCCATTCACCGGAGAACTCCTCTACCATCATGTTGGCATGGCATCCTACCCCTTGACAGAACTGTTCGCGAACCTCGCCCCATTTTTTCTACCTGGAACTGCACTTCCACAGGAACAAGTCCCCGCGTATAACTTGCTCAATCTCAGACTTGGATATGTGGTCTGGCGACAACAGACCGGCGACAACGTACGGGAAGCCGAATTAGCGATCTCTGTGTTTAACGCCTTGAACGACACCCACCGTGAACATCCCCTCGGTGATCTCCTCGGAACAAGGGTGATGGGATGGTTGACCGTCAAACTTTGATCCCCGGTCCTACAAGTCGTTCTATAGGTCCAAAACTTGCTTAACTTTCTTAGGATCACAAGCGATCATTCCCATTTCACCAATGACCTCTGTGGAAACGAGCGCGGGCATCGGCTATGATACCTAATTAGTTGAGTTACTCTAGATCTCTGATGACACTACGTTTTTCCCTCCTCATTGTGCTCTCCTTCACCACCCTTTGGAGTCAGGTGGATGCAGCGGAGATCGCCATCGTCAAATCTGCTGATCTGCCCTATTACGACCATGCCATTGTAGGGTTTAAAGCGGGGCTTCCCCCCATGACCAGGATTCACGAATACAACCTGAACGGCCAGCTCACGCGCGGAAGAGAAATCGGCAAGTCCTTGCGCGCCTCCCCACCCGATCTGGTCTTAGCCGTCGGATTAAAAGCCGCCATGTCGGTGAAGTTGGAACTTTTTGATACACCGGTCGTCTTCTGTATGGTACTGAATCCGGACGCCTACGGTCTCCCAACTGGCAACATGACCGGAATCGCCGTCCGGGCACCTCCTGCACCTCAGCTTTCGGCACTTCGTTCCATCATGCCCGGCCGGCAACGAATCGGCGTCTTGTACGACGAGGAGCAAACCGGAGCGTTCGTTCGCGACGCGATCAAGGCCGCAGACCAACAGGGCGTGAAGCTTCTCCCAGCCGCCGTCCGCCGACAAGAAGACGTTCCCATTCTCCTTCGTCAACTACTGCCGAAGATCGATGTGTTGTGGATCGTTCAGGACCAGGTGGTTGTCTCCGAAGCGACTATTCCGCTCCTCTTGGAGTCGAGCCAGAGCGCCAAAGTGCCGATTTTCACGTTTTCGACCACCTTGGTCCAACAGGGAGCCCTCGGCGCGTTAGTGTTGGACCCTTGGTCAGTGGGACAGCAAGCCGCTCGTCTGTCGCTCGCACGGCTCAGAGATACCAGTGCGTTTGCAGGCAGCATGGAAGCGCCTGAACACTCACAATGGGCGCTGAACTTGAAATCAGCAGCGGGATTCGGCTTATCCCTAAGTCCCGACATCATCCGAATGGCCGGCCATATTTTTAGCGGATCAGGACCAGTAGCCAAAACGGACTTCTTAGATTCTGTCCCGTAGTTTCGTTCACGACGCCTCTACAGGCCGCTATCGGCGAGCAAAGCAAAGAAGACGATGAGTAATTCTTATAGGCCGACTCTCTTACGGTTTCCGATGACGCTTCGTGTGAAGCTCGTCTTCTGTACCGCCCTCATTCTCATTGTCGCCTGTCTCCTCTTGGGGTGGTTATTCGTTCAACAACAAGTAAGGTCGGCCGCTGAAAGCTCGGTGCAAAGCGGAACACTCCTCGCGCAACACCTGGCGCAGATGGGACGATCCGGTATCGAAGCTGAGGACATTCCTCAGTTGAACCAGCTTATTCAAGAGATTCTGGCCGTCAATCCGGTCGCCTACGCGGCGGTCGTTTCCCCAAGCGGTGAGCTTCAAGCAGGATTCGGGAAAGGCGCGTGGGAAAACCGATTTGCCCCCCAAGAACACGGGCGGCGACCATTCGCCGCCACGAGAGGGCTCACGCCTCATGATCATCCCGGAATGACGAGCGATCCGCTCGTGAGTGCCATCGAATTACAAGATACGGAATCCATGCTCCGACAGGATATCAACTTGTCCCCACGAGAACTCTTTGCGCTCCTGGCCGGGATCGAGTTACCCATCTTTTATGACATTGCCGTTCGCGTACCTCTCTACCCCTTGGTGAGCGCCTGGGACCCTGCGCTACAACTCACCTTTGACGAGCGCCTAGACGGACTGGAAGAGCACACCACGCACACACTCACCGCCCCCACACTGGTGCGGATTGGATTATCGACCTCCCATCTTCAGCAAAGTCTGCGTCGCCTATTGTGGCAAACGGTGATCATTACGCTGAGCATCCTGGCAGGCGGGTTGGGCATGGCCGTCCTCTTCGCCCGCCGCATCACCGTTCCATTGCGAAGCCTGACCGTAGCCGCTACGAAACTCGCCGGTGGAGAAACGGTGCCGACCATAGCGATCCGCACGCGTGATGAGATCGGGACCCTCACCGGCGTCTTCAACAACATGGCCACGACGTTACATTCCCGCGAGCAGGAGCTGCGTGAGTTGGCCCACAGCCTCGAGGATCGAGTCATGGCTCGGACCGAGGAGCTCGCCGCAGCCAACGCTAAACTCCAAGAACTTGACCGTCGGAAATCCAGTTTCGTTTCCACCGCCTCCCATGAACTTCGGACACCGCTGACGGCCATGAAGGTCCATGTCGCGAATTTACGCGATGGAATCGATGGGACGGTCACCGAGGACCAACGACGATCATTGGGGCGCATCGAAGCCAATCTGTCGCGCCTGCAACTCCTCATCGACGATCTCCTGGATCTTTCACAGATCGAGATGGGTCAAACGACCTTACGTATCGAGCCTGTGGTCGTCGGAAGCATGATCGCCAGAGTCGCGGATGATCTGTACGCGCAGGCCGCCGAGCGCCGCGTCAGAATTCTGATTTCACTCGCGCCCGATATTCCCCCACTCCCGGCTGATCCCGAGAAGTTGCACCGGATCATCCTCAATCTCTTGCACAATGCCGTGAAGTTTACGAAGCCAGACACGACGGTCGAAATCGCGGCCGAACAGGTACCGGAGGGCTACGTCAAGATGTCGGTGTCGGATGCAGGACCAGGCATCGCCCTCGAAGATGCAGAAAAGGTCTTTCAGCCGTTCTATCGTGCCTCCGCCACACCCAGAAAAATAAAAGGCGCTGGGCTCGGACTGGCAATTGCGAAACTCCTTGTCGAACTCCACCATGGCCGACTCTGGGTTGAAACCGTGCCGGGGCATGGCAGCCGTTTTTCATTCACGCTCCCCAACCCCACAACAAACCGCCCTGGCTTGGCCGATGGTCACCTCGTCGACCGTCATCAACATCAGTCAATCTGACGGTACTAGCCTGCATTATTCATGACGATTCGTCACGAAATCGTGCAGTCGCATAGCGAGACGGGCACGCGGAGCTCTGAGGGACCGAGGCGTACTCATGCAGTACGTCGAGGTCACGAGGGGCGAGCCTGCCCGCCGAAGGCTCGTCGCAGCTGCGAATCCACGATTGCAGCAGAAGCGTTCATGAATAATGCAGGCCAGGATGAGTGTCGGCTCGCTTGCGGCATGGCCGACTGTGAGGACCTACATGGCGGGCGGGCGTGTGGAAACCCCTCGCTGTTTGATCAGTCTCGTGAAGTACGTTCGCTGAAGTCCAAGAATTTCCGCGGCCCTTGTTTGATTCCAACCCGCTCGGCGGAGCGCTTCTTCGATCACTTTCCGGCTGAAGGCTTCCATGACCGTATGGTAATCAAGATGGGCCTCACTCTTCAGGTCCGTATCAAGCGGGAGAACTCGTTGGATCTTGATGCCGAGATGCTCAGGCCCAATGCAGTCGTCTGGACACAGCACCATCGCCCGCGCCAGCACGTTTTCCAATTCACGCACATTTCCCGGCCAGTGATAGTCGCGGATCACATCCAGCGCATCTTGGCTCACCCTGAATGGACGACGGCCCATGGCACCCGCATGTTGCCGAAGAAAATGCTCGACCAGGGCCTGGAGATCCTCTCCCCGCTTGCGCAACGGCGGAAGGACCACGGAGATGACATTCAGGCGATAGAAGAGATCCTCACGGAACGTCCCTTGCTGGATAGCGCTCTTGAGGTCTTTGTTCGTCGCTGCGACAAAACGCACGTCGGTGCGAATCGGGCGATTTCCGCCGACCCGATAGAATTCCTGATCTTGCAACACGCGGAGCAAGCGCGTTTGAAGTCCAGCCGGCATATCGCCGATCTCGTCAAGAAAGACGGTCCCTCCCTCAGCCACTTCAATCTTCCCGGACTCACGTGTTGACGCTCCTGTGTAGGCGCCCTTCTCGTGCCCGAATAACTCATTTTCGAGCAGGTTTTCCGGCAAGGCTGCGCAGTTCACGACCACAAAAGGCTTCGTGGCGCGCGGACTCCAACGATGCAACGCGCGCGCAATGACCTCCTTGCCCGTACCGGTTTCACCTAACAACAGAATGGTGGCCGACGAAGCCGCCGCCCGCCGTGCGGTGTCAATCAGCTGCACCATGCGAGGGCTCTGCCCGACAATGTGTTCGTACCGTCCATGAACCTCCGCTTGAAGCAAGCCCATCTGCCTCGTACGGACCGCCTGCCCCATCGCTTTCTCGATCACGATCGCCAGATGATCAGGCTCAAACGGCTTCGTGAGGAAATCGCAGGCCCCCAGACGCATTGCCTCAACCGCCCGCCCGACCGTCCCGAACGCCGTAATCACGATCACTTCCGGTATCGGCCGAGACAGTGCTTCGGAACGTCGTTCTGCCAGCTGTTTGAGAATGTCGAGTCCGCTGAGACCGGGCAATTCAATGTCGAGGAGCATGACCTCAGGCTGGTCTTCGCCCACCATCCGCAGCGCCTGCTCTCCATCCTCAGCCGTGAGCACATCATGCCCCATCCATGTCAACCGCTTGGTAAGCGAGCCGAGGATATCCGGGTCATCATCGACGATGAGAATACGTGCCTGCATGGTCACCTCTGGCAACCGATTAGTACGGCGCCATTGTAGCGGAAGATCACTCGAAGGAGAAAGTCAGTCCACGATTAAGTCATTACAGGGAGCAAGAATGGGACCTTCGCCACTGCACGATGGAGCTCGTATGACTTATTCCTTTTAACCAGGCCATCATGGAAGTCGTTGAACCAGTTGGTGATATATACCAGCCAGCGAGAATGATCATTCTGATAACCAGAATATGGCGTCTGTATACAAAAAGATTCTGTATCCAATTGGATTCAACTATCCTGCAGACCTGAGAAAAAATGAAAAAGTTTTCAGATGACTGCTTGCTTTCTTTACTGCGTTTGGCCTACGAATTGTTTCTTCGTGAAGAGGAAGTTTGGTGCACGGTAACCCACTGCCGAATGCACAGCTTCACTACTATGCGCCCAGTGTTAGCTTTACTAGACGACTAGTTGCGACAACTATCTCCACTCATTCATACAAACCGACCATGCAGTATGGGCGATGCGCGGCGCTTATCGCTTCTGGAAGCAAACAACGATTGACGGCTATCGACGCAAGGCGGAGATAGCCGTCTCCGTGTTCAACGCCCTCAATGACACTCACCGCGAGCATCCTTTGGGGGACCTGCTCGGCACAAGGGTTATGGGTTGGTTGACGGTGAAGCTCTAACGAGGGATAGCTCCATGAGCGAAGTGTGATCACACCGATGCGGTATGCCGCACACGGCCCTGAACATTCCTGTGTTTCACTCCGGCTCATAGTTCAGGTTCGGGGAGAGCCATCGCTCGACGGTGCGGAGGTCCATTCCTTTACGACGAGCATAGTCGTCGACTTGATCGTTTCCGATCTTGCCGACGGCAAAGTACTTGGCTTCTGGATGGGCGAAATAGAACCCACTCACCGACGCCGCCGGCCACATCGCAAAACTGTCTGTTAGCGTGATCCCGGTGTTTTTCTCGACTGACAACAGATCAAACAGCAGCCGCTTCTCAGTATGGTCGGGACAAGCTGGGTAGCCAGGCGCAGGACGGATTCCACGGTATCGCTCACGGATGAGTTCCTCATTCGTCAACCGTTCATCCTTGCCGTAGCCCCATTCTTTCCTCACTCGGGCATGGAGATATTCTGCAAACGCCTCCGCCAGTCTGTCCGCAAGCGCCTTCGCCATGATGGAATTGTAGTCATCATGGTCCCGATCAAACCGCTTACAGATCTCGTCTAGCCCGATTCCAGCCGTTACGGCAAAGGCCCCGATATAATCCTCCCGACCTGAATCCTTTGGAGCCACATAATCGGCCAATGAAAGGTTCGGCTGTCCTGTCGGCTTTTCCGATTGTTGCCGGAGATGATGGATCGTCGTGAGCAGGGTCGTTCGGGACGGATCCTGATAGAGCTCGATATCATCCCCGACACTGGCGGCAGAGAAAAACCCATAGACTCCCTTGGCCTTCACCTGTCTCTTCTGGATGATTTCATCCAGCAGCCACCGCGCATCGTCATACAGTTCCTTCGCCTTTGGTCCCACCACTGAATCGTCCAGGATCGTCGGATAACGTCCCTTCAACTCCCAGGTATGGAAGAACGGCGACCAATCAATGTACGGAATCAGTTCGACCAGGGGTTGATCGGAAATCGTCCGAATACCCAACCTCGCTGGTATTGGAATATCGGTCTTGGCCCAGTCCGAGACAAAACGATTCGCGCGCGCCTGAATCAGTGGTCGTAACGGCTTGGCACCGCGATCCTGGTGCGATTGTCTGACTCGCTCATAGTCAGTTCGGACTTGCTGAACGAAACCCTCCTTCTGCGCCTCGCTTACGAGACTTCCCACGACACCTACGGCGCGTGAGGCGTCCAACACATGGACAACCCCCGGCTCATAGGACGGTGCAATCTTGACCGCCGTGTGAGCTTTACTGGTCGTCGCTCCACCGATCAAGAGGGGTACAGCGAACCCCTCGCGTGTCATTTCTTTGGCCACATGCACCATCTCATCAAGCGACGGAGTAATGAGCCCGCTCAGGCCAATGATGTCGGCCTTATTCTCTCGAGCAGCCGCGAGAATTTTTTCACAAGGCACCATGACGCCGAGATCGATGATTTCATAGTTGTTACAACCAAGCACGACCCCGACAATGTTTTTCCCGATGTCGTGCACATCGCCTTTGACCGTCGCAAGCAAGACCTTCCCCTGTGACTGGAAATTGCCGGTCCGCTTCTTCTCTTCTTCCATGAACGGCATGAGATAGGCCACGGCCTTCTTCATGACGCGAGCACTCTTGACGACTTGCGGCAAGAACATCTTGCCGGAACCGAACAGGTCTCCGACGATGTTCATGCCCGCCATCAACGGGCCTTCAATGACCTCCAACGGCTTGGCGTACTGTTGACGGGCCTCTTCTGTATCTTGATCGATAAAGTCCGTGATACCTTTCACCAGCGCGTGGGAGAGCCGCTCTTCGACGCTCCCCTTCCGCCACTCATCGTCCTTGGCAACTACCTTCCCCTTAGCCTTGACGGTCTCAGCGAAACTGACGAGACGCTCGGTCGCATCGGGCCGCCGATTGAGCAACACGTCTTCGACAAGTTCGAGCAAGTCTTTGGGGATCTCCTCGTACACGGCAAGCTGACCGGCATTCACGATGCCCATATCGAGTCCAGCTTGAATCGCGTGATACAGAAACGCGGCATGCATCGCCTCTCGAACGATGTTGTTGCCACGGAATGAGAAGGAAACATTACTGATGCCTCCGCTGACCTTCGCACCAGGCAAGTTCTGCTTGATCCAGCGCGTCGCCTCAATGAAATCCACGGCGTAGTTGTTATGTTCTTCAATTCCTGTCGCGACGGTCAACACATTGGGGTCGAAGATAATGTCTTGCGAGGGGAACCCTACCTGTTCGGTCAGGATCTTATACGAACGTGCGCAGATCTCTTTCCTCCGTTCCAGCGTGTCAGCCTGCCCCTTCTCATCGAAGGCCATGATGATGGCCGCCGCGCCATAGCGACGGATACGTGTCGCATGCTCGATGAACTTCTGTTCACCTTCCTTGAGACTGATACTGTTGACGATCGCCTTGCCCTGAATATTCTTGAGCCCAGTTTCCAGCACCTCCCATCTGGAGCTATCCACCATGATCGGCACTTTGCAGATGTCCGGCTCCGACGCGACGAGACGAAGAAACTTTTCCATCGCCGCCTTGGAATCGAGCATCCCTTCGTCCATGTTCACATCGATAATCTGGGCACCACCCTCGACTTGTTGGCGTGCGACAGATAGGGCAGTTTCATAGTCACCGGACAAAATCAGCTTCGCAAACGCCGGTGAGCCGGTCACATTCGTTCGCTCGCCGATATTGACGAAGTTTGATTCTGGCCTGATGGTCACGGCCTCGAGCCCGCTTAAGCGCGTGTAGGGTTCGACCTTCGAGATCGTATGCGGCTTCACACCGCACACCGCTTCGGCAATACGCTTGATATGGTCGGGCGTCGTCCCGCAACAGCCCCCGACGATGTTGAGCCAACCATTCTCCGCCCATTCGCGCAGTTGGGGGGCCAATGTGTCAGGAGTTTCGGGGAATCCGGTCGGCAGCAACGGATTCGGGAGACCGGCGTTGGGGTGTGCGCTGATATGGATGGGCGCGATGTGCGAGAGTTCTTCGATCAGCGGGCGCATTTCCTTTGGCCCGAGCGCGCAATTCATCCCCACGCTGAGCAACGGCACATGGGAGATGGAATTCCAAAAAGCTTCAACGGTTTGACCTGTCACACCACGATTGCTCCCGGCTTGGATGAACGTCACCGATGCCATGATCGGCACCTGGCGCGCACCGGAGGCGAATGCCTGCTGGATCGCAAAGAACGCAGCCTTCGCGTTCAACGTGTCAAAGATCGTTTCCACAAGGAGGAGATCCACACCGCCGTCAAGCAACCCGTGAACCTGCTCACCGTAGGCTTTCACCAGCTCGTCATAGGTTGTCCCGCGAGCAGCCGGACTGTTCACATCGGTGGAAATCGACGACGTCTTCGTGGTCGGACCGATCGCTCCGGCGACAAAACAACGCCGGTTCGGCTGCGCCCGTTGCACAGTCTCGACCGCCCGCTTGGCACACTCCGCTCCTGCCTTAGAGAGTTCATAGCCAAGAGTGTCCATCCCGTAATCCGTTAGGGAAATGGCTTGTGAATTAAAGGTATTGGTCTCCAGAATGTCAGCGCCCGCTTCGAGGTACTGCCGATGAATCTCTTCAATGATCAAGGGTTGGGTCAGGTTGAGCAGATCGTTGTGCCCCTTTACATCCTTCTTCCAATCCTTGAACCGCTCACCTCGGAAGGCTGCCTCATCCAGCTTGCGCTGCTGAATCATCGTGCCCATCGCTCCGTCAAGAATAAGGATGCGCTCCTGCAAGAGCGCCTGAATTGAAGTTGTGCGATCTATTGTCATGGTCACCATTCGTTACGATCTTTTTTGTTGGTCATGCAGCGGTGGTGATCATACTGGATGGCCTTCCGCGTGAGCAAGCAGGCACCCATTCTTGACAGCCGTTTAGAGCCCTGGATACGATGCTGAGCAATGGGGATTTCTTATACCCGACAGCTCCTAATTCTTATACTTCTTCTCTGTCTGGCGCTCTTCTCGCCTCATAGTGGACGGAGTTACGCAGGCTCGTATTTTGAAGATGGGTTCTTAGGCCTTTCGCAACAGGAATTGCACGACAAACTCGGCATGCCACAGGCCGTGCGGGATCGCAAATCGGCTTTGCGTGTCTTCACCTATTATCCGATCACGGATTGGTCGAATTACTTCAGCAAAGTGGTCTCGCCTGAGAACGGCGAAGATGTGTATACCTTCACTCGTGGCGGTATCGACGTCCGCTACTCGTTCAGCTATGCCGTCGACCCGAATGATTACAACGAACATCGCCCGTTGATCGTTCGACTCGTGGATATCGAGTTTTCACCGGCTGTGCCCCTTCACCGTATCCCGGCCTTAGTTCCTGAGTTTCGTCCTTCGAATGATCCCGAAAGCCCCGCCTTTCGATCCAACATCTGGGTACTCTTATTCAAAGGCATACCCTCCTCAGACGCTCGTTTCATCGTCAGGGAGAACGCGAAAGACCAGCTCGATTGGACACTCTGTTTCCAATTGTTTTCCATGCAAGGGCTTCCTGAACGACTGACGACCGACGCGTCCATTGACCGTTTGGAAATCGGCACGCAGAGCTTGGTGGTAGTGACCCAGCGCCAACGCCACACCCACGAACCGATTGCAAACCCTTACGCTCCCCACCCCAAGCAAAATGCGGCTCCTATCAAGTCATTATCAAGACCGATCCCAATCCCTCAATACGAGGAGTAGTCGGCACGAAGAATGGAACGAAAGTTTACTGGGGCGGTTGGTTCAGCCGATCCTGTTGCGCTTGGCCTGAAGCGACGGCTTTCTTCTTCAAGATATCCATTGATCCACCGTCGCTCGTATACAGGAGCACAGGCGTCCCGATTCCAAGAACGATGAGCAGGCCTAGTGCCAGCAACCTGATCATCGGGCTATTCTTGCTCAGATACATAATGATCAGCAGAACGATTGCCGCGATGCCTGCGGCGTTGATGATCGGCAACTCACTCACACTTGATTTGTCCAACTGACTGGGAAACTTCGGCGTCTCCCATCCAAACGCCTTCGCTTTTTCCTGAAGCTTCTGCTGCATAGATGGACTCTTCGGATGTGCCTTTTCCACCGGGCCCGGTTGTTCATGCGTCTTCACCTTTGCCCGATATTTTTCAGGAATCGTCTCCGGCGAATCGGTAAATACCGGATTCCCCTGGTCATCGATGTAGGAGTAGATGGTCGTCGCCAGCACGTCCACGGTGGTGCTCGTTCCGAGCACAAGACAAAGGCCGATCGGGAGGATGAGGTGTCGCATGGTGATAGCACTATCCATCATAGTGGTTGGTTCTGTCGCAAACTCATGAGCAAGTATAGCGCCTAACTATAGATTATTGATTTTATTTGTTATTTTTGACGCTTCCTTGACTCACGGACAACTCACTTGTTAGCATCGGAGCTTCTTATGGCTACCAACTCTCAACCTATTCCATTAGAGCCCAACGTGGAAGAACCATCGTTTATTCGCCGTCGTCCGGTACGAATCATCATTTATACCGGGCTCGTGCTCTTTCTACTCATGGCCGTGATTTGGCCGATGCTCGTTCAGCTTGGCGACCCGAACTTTGAGAAGCACATCGCACAACATCGTGTCATGGTCGGCATGAGCAAAGAACAGGTCCTGGAATCCTGGGGTGGTCCGCAGACAATCAATACGACCTTCACAAAAGACGGGATTCGGCAGGAGGAATGGATTTTTGAAGACTGGGTAAGCTCAGCAATCGTTCGCCATCGCTATCTGTATTTCGAAGAAGGCATCCTCGTCGGAGGATATTATGAAGGAACCCGAGAGCGCCATTTTCGTGACCTCCCGGCCGACAAGCCGCATCCGAAGATTCAACCGTGAATCAGGTGATGATGGAAGACGCGAAGACTTGGTCGCTGATCCGTTGACTCGCAACAGCCAAACGGGTTCACGTTACGGCGTTTCGGTGATTCGCACACGCCGCTCCTGACCAGAGCCACCGGAAACGGTGAGGACACGTTTCCATTCGCGGACCTGATAGATGGCCCAGGCATTCGGCTGACCTTTGAAAAACGCGTTGGGGTCCTCTCCGCTGGCAGTAAGAAAAATGGGTTCCGTAAATCCTTCTTCCAAGGCATAGTCGAGCAAAGATTCTGTCGTAAACCCCGTTCCCCGGAGCGTCACCTCCGCCAAGATGTTGAGGATTTCGTCAGGGTCCTGAATGGTGATCGGATTCATCGGTTGGTCGAGCCTCAGCTAAATTCTAACGAGGCTCCACCAGAGAAGGCAAGCCACTATGGCGGCGCAGATCAAAAAATCCTCCTTCCGTGAATCCCTTCTCACCATTATGGACGGGAAGCATCATTGGGCGTGGGAACATTTTTCCTCAGATCGTCTCACCAAGTCGCAGCTCAAGACTCACTTTCAACAAGAATACGCCGTCTATGTTCGGGACTTTCCGGTCTTCTTGGCGCGGATCCTTGGGGCCAGCCCTCCTCCATTGGTTCGACATATGTTGGCCGAGAATATTTACGAAGAAGAGACCGGTGGGCTCTCACTGGGGAAATCTCATCCGGAGCTCTTCCTGACGATGATGGAAGGAGTAGGATTCCGTCGGTCCGATTTTGATCGTGATCGGCTCTTACCCGCTGCGCGAACCTATCGCGCCTGGCTGGAACGGATGTCCCACCACCGTCATTGGATGGTCGCGGCGTCGATATTTACGGTGTTCGTGGAGGGCAGCGTCAAAGACCGCAAAGAACTGCTTGCTCCTTCAAAAAAGAAAACTACGGAAGAGATCGAAGCGATGATCGCGCTTCATCCCTTGGTCCGACACCATGGAGTTCCGCACAGCCACATGGACCTCATCCGAGCCCATCAACAGGTCGAGGCGGGCCATCGCCATGATGCCTATGACATGGTCGTCAATTACACACCACCGGCGCTTCGACCGTTGGTTTTGACAAGTGTCAAAAAAAGCTTGACCCTCTGGTGGGCCTACCGAGATGCTGTCGCCAAGGCCTGCGGTATTCCCAAACCTTCATGATCCAGGCTCATCCCTCCTTGCGCTTCCTGGTCCTCATCGTCGTTCTTTCCCCCTCAGTCGTCGCTGCGGATATCTCCACAGACATGGCGTTCGTTCCTCCTGGGGAGTTTACGATGGGATCGCCTGAGGGAGACGGTGGATTTTCTGATGAACATCCCGAGCGGCGTGTGCATCTCAACGGATACCTCATTGATCGTTTCGAAGTCACCAACCAGGCCTATGCCGCATTCGTCGAGGCAACCGTTCATCGCCCGCCGGAGAATTCGAACCGGGCTGCGACCATCTGGGCCAACAATCAGCCTATCCCAGGCATCGAACAGCATCCCGTCGTCAATGTCAGCTGGCTCGATGCCGATGCCTATTGTCGGTGGAAGGGGAAGCGGCTTCCAACCGAAGCCGAATGGGAAAAGGCCGCGCGCGGGGCCAATGGCCGACGCTACCCTTGGGGAAACGAGTGGGACTTCACCATGGCGAACAGCGCAAGCTACTGGGCTCAACGAACGGTCGAGTTCGCTAGCGGAGCGGATTGGGATGCCTTCTGGGTCAACGGCGACGGCGCTCGCTTGGCCAAAGGACAAGGCATACGAGGAGAAGTCCTCACGATGCCGGTTGGGAGTTTCCCCCTCTCAGTAAGCCCTTATGGTCTCTTCGATATGGCCGGCAATGCCGCAGAGTGGGTACAGGACTGGTACGATCCAAACTATTATCGCAACGCTCCGCTTAGTGATCCGCCAGGCCCAAGCCGGGGAGCGATCAAAGCCATGCGCGGCGGATCTTGGTTGAAACCAGCTGCCAGCCTCCGCACCAGTGATCGTGATTGGGGAACGATGGACAGCCGTCCGAGCGGTACCGGCTTTCGATGCGCACAAGATGCGTTTTAACGAACCTGGAGGAATCTCGACTCCTCCTTGTTTCATCATACACCCACCAGACTGAGCATCAGATGGCGGCTATTCTCGGAAGAGCACTTCGACCTGCTCGATCCTCACCACCGGCATGATCAGTCCAACCCCCTCCTCGTCATGGGAGAAGTCATAGATGATCGACTCACTAGAAATTGGTCTTCCCACCATCACGACAAACACAGATACCTTCTCATCTCTTGCGAATCTCATACTGATTCGATCGGCCAGTTTCTTGTCCGGCCTGACGCGCAGATTGCCCGGAAACTCTTCAGGCTTGAATCGGACGAGACCCCAGCTTGTTGCGTTATACTCCGGCCCAATCGCAACGGTGTACGCCTGAGCCTCAGGGTCAAATCGCGACAATTCTCCAATCCACAGGAAGGCCACACGCCTCGTGAGGCCAGGATTCCACTCACGCCATGCATCCCGCTCTCGATTCAGATTGAAGAGCCGTTCATCATGGCCTGGATCACTATGGCCACGGCCATAGACAGTCGCCCAATCAGGCGGCTTTCGATCCAGCTCGACCAGAAACGCTTCAATGGCCTGTTGTTCGATGAGCAATTGCGTGTCTGGAGGAAGAATCGTCACGACTTGTGCCAACGGGATGGCTCTCAGCGGCTGAAACGCTGTCGTATCATCCGATCGACTGTCGAGAGGTGAAAAGAAAAGTAGGACAAGTTGGCAGAGGAGCCAGACAGGAGAGACCGGCGCTCTACTCACCTGCGGCACGAGCGAACGCCCGTTCGTAGGCCGCTTCCAACGCCCTCACGCCCGGGTGATCGTCTGTGAGGACCCCAACCTTGAGGAGAACCGAAAGGCGAGGAACTGGATTCAATCGGCAAAGATCCAATCGCGTCAGTCCTTCCGTGCTCACCACCTTTTCATAAATCCCAAGCCATGATTCAGTGACGGCGCGTAGCCCTGCGTCTGACGGCTTCAGTCGCCCTAACCGTACTTGCTGAAGCAGCTTGATGAGAGGATCGGATTGCTGAATGGTTGAGATCGCACGTTGCAACGCCTGTTGATTCGACGAGGCCATTGGAAGTTCAGTTCATCGAACAGGCGCCCGGCCCACGTGGATCTCCGCAACTGCCGCATGGGCTTGGATTCCCGGATGAAGCCCAACCGCTTGTCGCCCCGACCCCGAAAGCTGAAAACTGTTTATCCAGCTTGGTCGTCTTGCACTTTGGACAAGCCGCCTCCATGGATCCATTCATCAGCAGCTCAAAACGGTGATTGCATTCGCAGCAGACATATTCGAAGATAGGCATACCCTCTGTCTCCTATTCATACAGTGGCGAAGACATTATAAGTTCAGCCAGGCTGAATCGCAACGACAAGGACGCTATGTACCAGGAAGAAAAGACGTTTGCTCTCCGCTTCACGCTCGAAGCATCCTTCCCGGACGAATACACGGGAGAAGACGATGAACAGAACTGGGTGCGTGAATGGGAAGCCCGAATCAAACCTCGGTTGATCAAAGCAGCATTTGAGTCTCTCCGCAAACATCCTGGGTGGGCGGCACATATCAGGAATCGAGGGGTCTCGCCAACGGATGAGATCGAAATTGTCTTGGCGAGAGATTTCTCCAAACCTGCTCCATTTCCGTTCGAAGCATAATGTCTTCAGAAGCGATCGGCCTGTACATCCATATTCCCTTTTGTCACCGCCGCTGTCACTTTTGCGCCTTCTACTTAGAAATCGCTCAGTCCGACCGGATCGCCCGGTTTCAGTCTGCCCTCATGCAAGAGATTGCCCTCCACGACCAACAAGATTTCTTGAAAGGGCGTTATCTGCAGAGCATTTATTTCGGCGGGGGAACGCCGACAACCCTCCCCGCCCAAGACATGGCGACGCTTCTGAGGCTGATCCAAGCGACGTGGCCCACAAGTCCGACCGCTGAGATCTCAGTGGAGGCACACCCCTCTTCCATCACGTTTGATATTCTCAGGGTGTTAGCCGATGCTGGGTTTAATCGAATCAGCTTTGGAGCAGAATCCATGAAGGATCACGATTTTGCCTCTCTCGGGCGATCAGGGCGCGTTCGAGACACGGCCGTTGCTGTTCAGGAATCGCGTCGCGCTGGATTCACGAACATCAACCTCGACGTCATGTATGGGCTGCCGGATCAATCATTGCATGATTGGATGAATACGGTGGACTCTCTTCTAACGTTGCAACCGACGCATGTGTCCTGTTACGCCCTGACCATCGAAGAAGATACCCGACTGGCTCAGGACATCGCTCGACAGATTGTGATGCCCCCTGATGAGGCGCTTCAGATCGAGATGGAGTCGGCAACGGAACAGGTGCTGACGAACGCAGGATTCACTCACTATGAGATTTCTAACTACGCCAAGGAGGGTTCTGCCTGCCGCCACAATCTCCTCTATTGGACAGGCGGTGAGTATCTCGGACTTGGCCCGAGTGCACAGTCGTATCTCGAGGGAACCAGATTCGGAAACATCGCGGACCTCGAGTCCTATGTGGAAACGCTGGGCACAGCTTACCTGCCGATTGTCGACCATACGATACTCTCGACGCCCCAACAACAGCGCGATGCGCTCATATTTGGCCTACGCCTTCTCCGCGGTGTCCCTCGACAAACCAGCCACGGTGCAGATCGAACCCAGCAAGTCGATAACCTGCAAAGGCAAGGCCTCCTTGATTCAGACCACGATCGTCTGTGGCTGACTCCTTTGGGACGACGGTACGCTGAGACAGTGGCCGAGGCATTATTTTGAACACACCATGCCCTCGGTAATCGGCTCTTCTGGAAAACCGAGCCCCTTAGGCTTTATCCATCTGATCACCATCTGATTGACAAGACATGCACAATCAGAGGAGACTACGCCTCGACTGAGGGAGCGACAATGCCGGTGAACATGGACCCAGCGAAAAAACGCCGTCGTTCCGAACAGAGCACCGGATCGACCGCTCAGGAAACACAGAGGGGCGAGGCTTCACCATCACCAAGCCAAGCCTTCGGAACAGAGACTGCAGAGGATCGAGAAAAAGAGTTGGCTGATGCCGAACGAAAGAATCTCTGGGATGCAACCGAAGTCATCGATATGGACACCGTGTAAGGGCGAGGTGGATGCCATGAAATCGGATAACTCAACCAGTAATCAGTATCGTCCACTTGCCTAGAACTCCCCGTTGCATGCCGACACCTTCTACTCCAGAAACCATCCCTGATATCACCGAAGAAATCCAAACCGGTTCAGGTACGGGGTTTGAATCCCGAGTGGTGGTGTACAACTGTGATTGCCACACCTACCAACAGGTTATCGAGCTGTTTTGCCGATTTATTCCTGGAATGACGTCGGCGAAGGCGTTTGAGTTGGCCTATCGCATCGATCATGATGGGGAAGCGATCGTCTTCACCGGAGCAACCGACCAAGCAGAGAATATTGCAGCCAAACTCGCAGGGGGTGGTCTCAGGGTCGCAGTCCAGTAATCCAGCCGCACTTACTTGGGCTTCGCCCTCCCCTTCGCCAGCTTCTTGGCGACTTTAGGCGGTTTGCCATGCGCTGTCTTCGCAGGAGCTTTCACCGGCGGCTTTGGCATCGCGACCTTCGCCTGGTTTTTTCCTCCCTTTGCCTGTCCAGGAGCCGATTTCTTTCCCTTTTCCTGAGACTTCGACTTCCCGCTCTGAGAGGCTTTGACCGGAACCATGTAGGTGGAAGTGCGGTTCACCTTGGCCAATTGATCTCCGCTCAGGACCCGTACTTGATAGAGCTCAAACAGTTTACTGATCGCTTTGGTATCTCCCCGTCTCGCCGCATTCAACAGCTTCCGGCGTTGGTTCATCTCTTCTTCTTCGGTATGCGAAGCAGCTCGACGTTCCATGCCCGTCCTTTCTCAACGTCAGTCGACGGCCGACCACGGCCTCGATTCGTGAACTCAGGATTAAAAAAATTGCCGGAGTATATCAGAGTCCTGGGATTCTTTGGAACATCAAATATTGTGCCTACTTAGGGCTCGGATGTCCGCTCACTCCTATGCGCCCACTCTTCCATATTTGAGGCTTGAGCCTCCTCGCACGAACCCGGTATAACTACACAGTAATTCTAGTACTTTACTGAGAGGAGCGTGATGATGCAAACAAAGCACGAATCCCCAACCGTAGCCGACGACCCTCAGGCTCGAGATCTCCTTCGCCGAGCCTTCGAGATGACCGCTCGCTGGCCCAAAGACTTCCAAGGGTTTACGGCCGATCTCACCGTCAATGTAAACGGGAAAGAAACCAGGGGCTCGGTCACGGTCAAGAGTCCGCGAGAGGTGTCGGTTCAGCTGGGGGATGGTGACACTCAAAAGTGGGCACAGGAACAACTCGGGATGATCGCGGTCCATCGTGGGCCGCGGAGCTTCGAGGAATCCGATGGTAAATACTCACTCACGATGGAAGAAGACGGTCATCCGTTTGGGACCAAGCTGGATATCCATGGCTCCAATTCCTTCTATCGGGTGAAAGACAACCGCATCACTCAGATCAATCGCAAAATGGCCCATCCAGGCATGAATCCGTTTGCCTTTACGATCAACGTGGAGGAAAGCTCGGTCACGCAGGATAAAAAACATCTTACGACGAAATACAGCGTCTATTACTACTCGCCGACCGACGGGAAACTCACCAATGTCGAGAGTTTCACAGACACACACGTTCGTGTCGGAGCCTGCGACCTGCCGGGCACCAGACGGATCATTACGTATGAGAATAATCAGGTGGTCGTCAAGAACCTGACGTTCACAAATCACAAATTGCTCTGACGATGGACCTACGGAAAGACTTCCCGCGCAGCATGCGGTTCCAGCTGGCCGGCTATGCCCATCTGGCTCGCATGATCGACAAATGCCGCGCCGTGCTGGCCGGCACCGAGGGTGAGTATATCTACCCCTGCCCGATGGACGATCGGCTGCTGGAGTTTGTCGGCATCACCAGCGAACAATTCACAGCCGCCGTCCAATCCAACTCGACCGATGAAGGAGTCACCACCTGGTTTGAGAAGCAGGCGAAATCACACCCACCTGCTGAGTTGGACGCATGGAATCAGAAGTTGCTGGCACGCGGACCGAGTTCACCGGAGAGCGCGGCCAGGTTCAAGAAATACCTGGCCGCCATTGACCCCTCTCGAACCGACCTCACCGCTTGGTCGGATCTGCAAGACTTGGAAGAAGGACGAGACGTCCCGAGGCGAGAACCAGCACATCCCTATCAGTAGGTCAGTGCCGGGTACTTGCCTAAGTAGGTAGGGTTTTCCGCCTGGGCCACCATGAAGTGTGCGACATCGGCGCGAGAGATCGCGCCCACTTTCATACTCTCCACTAATTGGTCTAGCACGCGATAGCGGCCTGTCAGCGCCCCATTGGTCAAGCGACCTGGGCGGACGATCTCCCAGCGTGGACATCCACGGGAAATTATGCGCTCCTGCTCACCCTTATCCGCATAGACTTTCTTGAGAAGTAGCGTGAACATGAGTTTCATAGGAAGCGAGTTATATCCCCAGCTGTCGCCTGTACCGAACCCGGTGAGAACGATGAGTGTTGGAGTTACACCCCTCTCTCCAAGGACCTGGAGCAGCAGGCGCGCCGAGTCAGAGAACAGTGTAGTAGCCAAGGGGCTCTTTACCCCCAGTGTCACCAGAATCGCGTCGGCCCCATCCACGGCAACCCGCACATCTTTTGGGTTCACCGAACTTCCCTGCACTCTCTTGAGGTTGGCGTGATCCGGGAGGGAAACCCTTCTGCGCGACAAAGTGGTGACGTCATGCCCCCGCTCAAGCGCTTGACGCGTGGTCTCTAGCCCTATTCCGGCTGAGGCTCCAATGATGGTGATCTTCATCTTTTCTGATTCTTGTTGGTGGTCCAATAACGATACGCCGACTCAGCCTAACCAGCAGCTTATCTGCTCCCACTTCATTTTCAACTCGTCTGTGGGCTTCAGTCAAGTAAGGGTGAGACCCCTATTGCCGAATATAGCGTTTCTTCAGGAAGGAATCACAAAGAGAAAGGAAGCACTTGTGAAACGTCCATAGTCCATCTTGCCCTAGACAAACCGCACGCTTCTGACCGCTTTAGTAACAATATACATGCGAACGTTGTTACTTCTATCGTCCGCCGGAAACAAAAAGAAGCCAGCCCGATTGGAATCGTAGCCTGTGGTTGTTCCCACCAAGATTTCGCCGTCTTGAAAGGTCACCTCAACCTTTCTCCCGGACAACGGCTTACCTGGAACAATTAACTTCTGCTCCTTATACCCCCCGTTTCCCACGAAGTCGCGCACAAAGAAAACCGCCTTCAACTCCTGCATGACCACGCGTGTGAGCGGTGCAGACGTTTTCCCTCCCTCAGCTCTCACGTGAAAGTATTGGGCTCCCGGCGAGAAGTCTTGGGCATAGCCTTTCAACATGGACCCATTCCGATACCGCACAACAATCTTAGCCGGACCGGTCATAAACCCTCCCTGCTTCGTAGTGGCTGACTGTTCTGCTGTTGCAGTATCGCCGCAGTAGGTGTTATTCCCAAGGAAAATGTGATTTCTGAAGTGACTCGGAGGGGCTACCTTGGTTCTGTACAGGGAACCGTCTGTCAGACTGCGGTTGGATCACGCATCAAAACAAAGATTCCCTTTATCCGCCTCAATAGCTACACCGCTCCCCAGGCGACGGCTAACGTTAACGCGTGGTCGAGCGCCCACGCGTCGAATTTGCTGGGATCATACGTGCTTCCGACCCAGCAGCGAATCTCCTTATGCCTGGGATGGCTCTGATCTTTCAGCGCCGCCATCACTTCCATAAATCCATGCGGTCCGCCGGCATCTTCCGGCGGTGCGGCTCGTTCGCCATCGAGAAGCCGAGGCGACCAGTCCGGCCCGTTTTCCGACGGCATCGGGAGTACAGCCTCCACGGCAATATTGTGTTTCCATCCATCGCCAAAGTCGTAGACGTAGGTGAATTGAGATCCGGGATAGAGATCGAAATCGCAGAGTTTGATGGCCGTGGCATCTTCAGCCTCTGACTCTTGATCCGGAGCCTCAAAGCGACGAGACCCAAGCTGGAACTCATAGAGGTGGTAGTCGAGGTGACTGAAAATTATTTGCAGCACGCGATGTAACTGGTGCAAGGTAAATTGATCCGGCACACGAATCAGGCGCCAGATCGGCGGAGAGATCTCAGCCATCGTGATTCGCAACAGGAACTGCATCGGCTTGCGGCCTTGCCTTCTTCCGCGAAGACTGCCCGCTCGTATTTTGGTGCGAGATCGCATCGTGTGTAGTTTAACACTGAAGTTCAGCCGCTAATTTACCGCAGCGAAGCGAGAAGAACTACGTGTATTGATTCCCTGATTTGTGGTCAGAGTGAAATTTCTGGCTGTCGTAGCCTTCCAGCCGCCCGCGTGCTTCGCCTTTTAACCGTTCACCTACGCTGTAAATTGTTCTCTGGCCCTGAATTTGGTTCAAGGGCCAGAAAGGCCAATGCAATTTTGGCTACACGTCTCGAGAGGGAACAACTCCTGTATCGATCTCCCCCAGCTACACAGGCCGAATCCAAACGAACCATCCCAGGACAAGTCCAGTACCGAACAAGATACCTCCAAACACTCGCAAGAAGATGATTAGAACCATCATTTCAGGAGCGGTTTCAAGCCCAAGCTTCTCTCGGATTCGGAACAGTTCAGTTCGTACCACGCCAAGTTGGCTGGCTCCGTAGAAAAAGACGCCTGCGAGGGTGATGCTAAATGCGATGGGCAACAGCAGCGCGTAGCGCGCTACACCATTCGAAGCATTGGAAGTAATAGGTTAGGATCGATCCCGTGACCGCGTAGTAGAACGCGTTAACTTTCACGCCCAAGTCGAGATAGAATTTGTACAAGTCCACGTGTAGTGCGTATTGTTTCCAGAGGATTTCATCATTCGGAGAGTTCGGCTGTGTGCCGATCGGGTCCATAAGTGATCTTGTGTCCGCTTAAAATTGTCTAAAGGACTCGTACAATCTGCTAATCTTTAATTTCCTATCTGCGTAGGACAATTCAGAAGCTCTCGGTGTGCCGATGCACTGCAATAGATCAATCATTTCCCATGCCCTGCCCTCGCGATCAACTCCTTAAGTCCATTCAAATCCAACGCCCCTGGCACCAGTTGATTGCCCACGATGAAGCCAGGGGTCCCAGAGATGCCAAGCTCTTGAGCGAGGGCCCGATTCTTATCGATGACGGCCTTCCACTTGGGATCGGCCATGTCGGCTTCCAGCCGTTTGGCATTGAGACCGACATTCACCGCGATCTTTAGGATCTCATCCTTCGTCATATCAGCCTGGGACGCGAGCAGGGCTTCGTGGAAGACTTGGTGTTTACCTTGGGCTTGAGACGCGAGTGCCGCCTTAGCTGCAAGTTCAGAGGGTTCGCCCAGAATGGGAAAGTCCTTATAGACCACCCGTACCCGCGAATCAGCCTTCTGGAGTTCTGTGACGGCCGACGCCGCGCGCTTACAGTAGCCACAACGGTAATCATAGAACTCGACCAACGTGATCTCGCCCTTCAGATTGCCACTGACGGGTGATGTGGGATCATGTAGTAGCTCATCTTGCTTCGTCGCGAGCGCCGCCTTTTGCCGATCCCTCAGTTCCGCTTCCCGTTTAACTTCCAAGGCCTGCAACGACTGTTCGATCACTTCCGGGTGTGTGCGAATGTAGCGTTCGATCGCTGCGTCAGTGGCATCTTGAGAAGTGGCCGACACACTCTTTGTTTCAGCCTCCATGGTTGCACACCCGAATACGAACATGACAAGCACGATCAAACCGCTCAGCTGGAATGAAAAAGGAATACAGCTTTCAGCCGATTTCATCGATGGTTCTCCTCCATAGTTCGAGCCCAGAGAGCCGTTGATATTTTTCCATCCTATCTCCAGCTTTCCCCGCTCGTGCCGCCACCGAAGCCGCCCCAGTTCCCACCGAAGCCGCCCTGACCGGTTCCCCAGTATTCGCCTCGTTGAAGACGTCGATAGGGATGCCGGAGATCAGGCCGGCTGATCATCCAAAAGAACACGACGATGGCCATGGTAGTGCCGAGCGTAATCCAGACACCAAGGCCTTTGATGCGAGGCCGAGTCGGCGTATCGAGTCGGACCTCTTGTGCAGGAGTCGCCAGGGCGACCGCCGCACGATACAAGCCTTCCCCAAATTGTCCCCGTTCGATCGCAGGCTGAAGATAAGCACGGCCCACATCATCCCTGACGGTTGGCGTAATGACCGGAAACATTCTGCGCCCCAGGGCCATGGCTACCTGCCGTTCTTCCACAGCCACCAACACCATCAACCCATGCTCCTGTTGCGTCGACCCGATTTGCCATTTTTGATACAGTGCATCGGCATATTCTCTGGCGTTTGGATACGGCTTAATCGTCGGCACCGTCACGATCACCATCTCCACGCCGCTTTTCTTTTCAAGATCCGTACAGACAGACCGGATGCGTTCCTTCCATGCATCGTCGACGACTTGCGCATGATCGCTGACATAGCCGATGGGACTCGGAAGCGGCACACGTTCTTTTGGTCGCTCATAGAGCGCAGCCGATGCATCGCCAACTGAAAGGAAGAAGATCACACCTAACCACGCCTTGCTGCTCCAGTACCGGTGCTCGTGAAATAAGCTCACGTGATACGTGCCTCCGCAGTTGTCACCAGTTGGGTCAGGCTCTCAAGGTAGCGATCCATGAGTCTTGGGATCTCGTTCTGTCCGGGAGAGATGTGTCCTCGCTTAAGCGCCAGCGCGTCACGAAGGCCGGTCAGATCGATCTCAAGATGGGATTCGATGTCGTTCAAGAGCGGCTCTCCATGCTTCGTCACAGGGTGCCCCAACAACCGTTGTAACCCGCGAAGCACCGGCAGAAGCGTGGTGATCGACAAGGGCAATAGAATCGTGATGGCCTCCTCGGTGCTTCTTCCTTCCACTAGACGTTGACGCAGTCGAAACACGTTTCCACGAAGCCCCTGGACCACCTCGCCTGCCAAATACCGTGTGTCGATTTTGAGGCCGACAAAGGGATCTTGACCCCAGAGCAAGCGATGCCAGTCCAGAATGTCTTGGTACTCCAAGGGAAAGGCGGTTGAAGCCGAATCTAGGTCGGCTCTCGTAAGGAACAAAGGAACCATCACCTGCTCCTTGCTCCAGCGCTTATGAAGGCCGTCATACTGTTTCAAGACCGAGAGATCGTAGGAGGATAGGATCAACAAAACATTGAGGTTGGAGACACCCGGTAGAAACTCACCGCGGGCAGCACTGCCATATAGAATAATGCTCTCTAGTTCGTTTTCATACGCTTTTGTAACATCTTTCATGTACGACTTTAAGAGTTTTTGTGTGCCTTCCGGTAATCCGTCGATGCTCCAGTCAAGCGATGCCATCACGTTACCGCGCCCCTCCCGCTGCCATGTCGCAAGCTGAAGGATCCGGCAAGAATCCGGCTGCCATGAGGCGATCCATTATGCCGAATGGGGGGTCCTTACGAAGTCCGGCTGTAGTCGACAAGACCCGATAGCGAAGTCGCGCGTTGTGGTCCAACGTACTGAACACACGGTCACGGAGAAAAGCAATGATCGGGTTTGCCGTATTCCAAAACAGCACCTGCTCGTCGGCCAATTTCTGCAGCATGGTCACCTGAGGTCGACGGAGGGTTTCGTACGTTCTGAGCTTGGCGGCTGAATAGTCATTCGCCGCCAGACACTCGGGCAGGAGGTCAGCCAAGGTCATCGCATCGACCATCGCCTGCATGCGCCCCTGCGAGGCATGGGGATTCATGGCATGGGCGGCATCCCCAATCAGCACCGCTCCATCTGCCACCCAGGTCGGCGTGCGAACACGCCCGGTCGGCATAAAGGCCGTGTGCTTCCAGTCCGTCAATGTCCGGAAGATCGGTTCACTGGAGGGATCGATTTTGGCCCAGGCTTCGTGCAGAACTCGAAGACCTTGCGCTTTGACGCTGTCATACGAACCAGCCTTGATCATATAGAACGCATACACTTTGTCTCCGGCGGCAGGAAACATCCCGAGGATGGTCTTCTTCCCTACGAAATACTTCGCTTCCTCCAGCGGAATCGCCGCGTCTAATAGCGCGATCAAGTATCCTTGCGGATAGAGATGCAGCTCCGCCGAGATCTGCAAGGCTTCCCGAACCTGTGAAAAGGCCCCATCGGCACCGACGACCACCTTGGCTTGTATAGTGAGCTCCGCATCGTCCTGCTTGGCAGTCAACCCGACGACTCGGCCTTGGTCACGCAGCAACCCAGTAAACGTCGATCGATACCGCAACGAAACAGAAGGCTCCTGCTCGATCGCGCTGAGAATGGCATGGTGCGCCACATTGGGAAGGGTAACCACGGCACGATTGTACGGCGGCGGCAGATCGCCATAGTCCACGGTGCACAGCCGCTCACCGCCGACCCGGCAGAAATGAAACTTGTGCACGGTTCGCGTGGATTCGCCGGGCAGTTTATTCAGAAGTCCCAGCTGATCAAGCACTCGCTGCCCGTTCGGTTGAAGTATCTCGCCACGCAATCCCTGCGGCGGTCCTGGCGCCCGTTCGAGAACAATGGTTTTGATCCCCTTCTGGGCCAATGCAAGAGCCAGAACGGCCCCGCCTCCGCCGGCTCCGACGACCGCAATGTCCGTCTCCACGACCATCACTGTTCTCGCTTCCCCCGGCCTACTCTATTGATATTCATGACCGTTGCGACCGAACTAGTTCATCCTGCCCACGACCGTATGGATTGCTTCTCATTTCCATTCTTGGAATCGTTCTTGGTCCTTCCACAGTGCGAGAAACCTGTCTCGCGCCTTGACTGTGATGGCATGGTCCTGGATGATATCCAGTCGCTCATCGTTGTAGCGATTGCCGCTGGTCGTCTGATTCATTGAGCCGTTGGTATTTACCTCGTCGTCGATGACGACCTGTTTCAGATGCATGAGCGCATCGTGTCGATTGATCTTGATGGGAATCCCCGCCTCACGCAGAGCCGACAGCGCCGTCTTCTGCTTCGGATCATTCAATCGTTGACGATCCGTGAGGACACGGACATCCACCCCGCGTTTTTTCGCCCCTACCAGCGCCTTCACCGTCAGAGGGGACGTTATTCCATAGACTGCCACAAAGATATACCGTTTGGCACGATCGTACGTCTGCACAAGATGCTCAAGCGGTCGATCGTCCGGGCCATACCAGACCTCCACGGATGAGGTCGAAGGTGTCACGCTTGCGCCGACTGACACGACCAGCAACAGCGTACACAACAAACCTGTGCCAACGGTCTTGTGCAGCCCGGGTGGCAAGATCACCTTACTCCAGCTCGAAGAGATCATGAAAATGGTCTTCCGAGGCCCCCCAGGCTTGTGGCGCATGCAGGACAAGCCATTGCCGAAGATATTGCTTCTGCTCCGGCAGGAGAAGCTGTTTGATCTGGTGAGATCGGCCTTGGAGTGGTTGCAGAAGGCTTACATGCTTGGTGACATCCAACATTGCGGTCCGGACATACATATTCGTAAAAGTAGACGGAGTTTCTTCTGTCCCCTCGCCCTGGACCCACACAGAGAGGAACTTCTCCAAGACCAGCCCAGCGCTGTCCAGCGCCGGTTCAGTGTCGTGGAACAGCTCATTCTCGGACTGGCTTAAAGGAGTCGACTCCGTGGCACGAAAGAGGAAATTCTTTTTCCACATCCTAGCGTTCCTACCGGCGGCATAGTGGCGGCCACACAGCCCAAAGTCAAGTAACCAGCATCCCTCTTCGTTGCGAGAGCGTGCCCCCTCTTCCGACGAAGCCCATCTCTGCTACATGCCTCTGACACCGAGTGAGCCAGCCTTGACAAGGGGATCGATGCTTTGCTAAGTTGTGAAATTCTTCAATCTCTAAGCCAACTTGGGAGAATTTGTGCAGGTCAAAATCAACGGAAAGCCTGAGGAGATCCAGGCGGGAACAGTCCTCGATTTGCTGAAAGCCAAGAGTATCGAGCCTCAGATGGTCGCTGTCGAGGTGAATGACAAGGTGCTGGAACGCGACGATCTTGCCACAACCCACCTTAATGAAGGGGACCAGGTGGAGTTTCTCTTCTATATGGGAGGCGGTCGGTGATCGCGCCATCATACAAGGACATCACCGAACTCATCGGGAACACCCCGCTCGTGCGGTTGAACCGCCTTTCCAAAGATGGATCGGCGACCATCTATGGGAAAGTCGAGTTTTTCAATCCTGGAGGCAGCGTCAAAGATCGAATCTGCCTCAACATGATCAACGAGGCGGAACGGCAAGGCAAACTGAAGCCTGGCGGAACCATCGTCGAGCCAACCAGCGGGAATACAGGTATCGGTCTGGCCCTTGTCGCTGCAGTACGCGGGTACAAGTTGATCCTCGTGATGCCTGAGAGCATGAGTATGGAACGGGCTAGCCTGCTCTCATCCTATGGCGCCCAGCTAGTCTTAACGCCGGCCTGGGAAGGCATGAAGGGTTCGATTAAAGAGGCAGAAAGCATCCTGGCGCAGAACCCGTCTTACTTTATGCCGGATCAATTCTCGAACCCGGCCAACCCAGCGATCCACAAAACGACGACGGCGTTGGAGATCTGGGATGCGCTCGGAGGAAAAATCGATGCATTCGTGGCCGCGGTCGGAACCGGTGGCACCATCACGGGCTGTGGAGAAGTCTTTAAAGAACGAAACCCACACGTTAAAGTGATTGCCGTCGAACCGGCGACCTCCCCGGTTTTGTCAGGAGGTGACCCAGGCCCCCATAAGATCCAGGGGATCGGGGCAGGCTTTATTCCAAAAGTCCTGAACCGAACCATTCTCGACCGCGTGATCACCGTGACGGACGATGAGGCGTATCAGACCGCCAAGCAATTATCGAAGAAAGAAGGGTTGCTCGTTGGAATCTCCGCTGGCGCAAACGTGTTTGCCGCACAGAAAGTTGCGGAGGAATTAGGTCCCGGCAAGAACGTCGTCACTATCCTATGTGATACGGGCGAGCGGTACATCAGTATTGAGAAATACTTTAACATTTGATGATAGCTACTCATCTAGGAGGGATGCTCAAAATGGTCGCCAGCGAGGCCGCAGGCGAGAAGAATCCGGAGGCGTACCCTCTGGGGTACGTTGGGGAATTCTTCGAGCCGAGAACAAAGCTGGAGGCCATTTTCAGCATCCCTATTTAATATGGAATTCACTGAAGAACAGATCAATCGCTATAGCCGGCATATTTTGCTGCCGGAAGTCGGCGGCAAGGGACAGAAGAAAATCGCCAAGTCTCGAATTCTTCTCGTCGGTGCCGGTGGTCTCGGCTCACCGGCTGCGCTGTATCTGGCTGCAGCAGGAGTGGGCACGATTGGGTTGATCGACAGTGATGTCGTGGATCTGACCAACCTCCAGCGTCAGATCTTGCACCATACGCCCGACGTGGGGCGTCCAAAGGTGCAGTCGGGAAAAGAAAAGATCCAGGCACTGAACCCAGATGTCTCCGTGTCAATGTACGAGGAGCGCCTCACAGCTGGGAACGCGCTCAAGATTATCAGTGACTATGATGTCGTGATCGATGGTGTCGATAATTTCCCGGCAAAGTTCCTCATCAACGATGCCTGCTTTTTCGCCGAGAAGCCGCTGATTCATGGAGGCATTCTCCGTTTCGACGGCCGCGTCACCACTATCATTCCAAAGAAATCGGCCTGCTATCGTTGCGTGTTCAAAGCCCCTCCTCCACCCGGCTTGGTCGCCTCCTGTCAAGAAGCTGGCGTTATCGGGGTGTTGGCGGGTATTATCGGAACGATTCAAGCGACGGAGGCGTTGAAGCTCATTCTTGGGGTCGGACGCCCGTTGACCGATCGCTTACTCGACTTCGACGCTCGTAAAACGCAATTTCGAGAGATCAGGATCCGACGTAACCCGAATTGTGCGCTCTGCGGGGAACATCCGACGATTACTGAGTTGTTCGACGATGGGGATCCTTATGCCGGATGCGCCGTGCGTCCATCGACATAGAGTAACGAAGGCGGTGCCACGATGAGTAAAATGAAAGCGCTGGTTTGCCGGGAATGCGGCAAGGAATATGCGACGAAAGCGATCCATGTCTGCGAGATGTGCTTCGGCCCGCTCGAAGTGAAGTATAACTACGACGAGATCAAGAAGACCATTTCTCGTAAGAAGATCGCGGACGGCCCGCATAGCATGTGGCGCTACCTCGACCTGCTGCCGGTCGAAGGCACGAATTTCGTCGGACCGCATGCGGGGTTTACCCCCCTCGTGCGTGCTAAGAATCTCGGGGCCTATCTTGGGCTCGATGAACTCTATATCAAAAACGATACGGTGAACCACCCGACCCTGTCCTTCAAGGACCGTGTCGTCGCCGTCGCGCTGACACGCGCGCGTGAACTTGGATTTGAAACAGTCGCTTGCGCCTCCACCGGTAACTTGGCGAACTCCGTGTCTGCCCACGCGGCCTCGGCAAACTTACATTGCTACGTCTTTATTCCAGGCGACCTAGAGGCGGCAAAGGTCCTGGGCAATTTGATTTATCGGCCGCATGTCGTCGAGATCGAAGGCAACTACGACGATGTCAACCGGCTGTGCAGCGAGATCGCAGGCGAGCACGGATGGGCGTTCGTGAACATCAACATCCGTCCTTATTATGCCGAAGGCTCAAAGACACTTGCCTTTGAAACTGTGGAACAGCTGGGATGGAAAACACCGGATCAGGTTGTCATTCCGATGGCATCCGGCTCACTGTTGACCAAGATTTGGAAAGGCCTGCATGAGATGAAGGCCTTGGGCCTCATCGATGATGTTCGCACAAAGATCAACGGCGCCCAAGCAGAAGGTTGTTCACCGATCTCCACGGCATTCAAAGCGGGACGAGATTTCTTCAAGCCGGTCAAACCGCAGACGATTGCCAAGTCTCTTGCCATCGGGAACCCAGCTGATGGCTACTATGCCCTCAAAGCCACCGCTGAAAGTCACGGAGCCATGGACATGGTGACGGACGAAGAAGTCGTCGAAGGCATCCAGTTGCTGGCCCAAACCGAAGGCATCTTCGCGGAAACGGCGGGCGGGGTCACGATCGGCGTACTCAAAAAACTCGTGAAGCAGGGAATCATCAAAAAAGACGAGATCACAGTGGCCTACGTAACCGGTAATGGCTTAAAAACGCAGGAAGCGGTGATCGACTCGGTCGGTCGTCCGGTTCGGATTCAGCCCAGCCTGGTCGACTTTGAGAAGACATTTAAAATGGGAAAGAATGGTGGTGGTGACGCATGATTAAGGTTCGTATTCCGACTCCGCTTCGCCCCCTGACCAAGGGTCAGGGAGAGGTGGAAACCAAAGCTGCCAGTATCCTTGAAATGATTGAGACGTTGAACAACGCCCATCCCGGCATCAAAGATCGTCTCTGCGACGAAACAGGAGAACTCCGTCGCTTCGTCAACATTTATGTGAATGAAGAAGATATTCGCTTTCTCAAGGGGAAAGAGACCTCCCTCAAGGACGGCGACGAGGTTTCCATCGTCCCAGCGATCGCGGGAGGGTAACCATGTCACACTTGCGCTTCCATATTCGTTTTCCGGAAGAGAAGATCAGGCAGCCGATTATTTATCAAATCGGTCGCGAATATAACGTCGTCACCGATGTCCGACGAGCGGACGTTCGTGAGACCACTGGCTGGGCGGATGTGGAGTTCTCAGGTGATACGGCGGAAATTGAACGGGCCATCGCTGGGCTCCGAGCCAAGGGCTGTGTCGTCGACCCAATCGAATTGAATGTCGTGGAATAATGACAGGTGAAGGGTAAGGAGTGAGGCGTAAGGGGTAAAAACGGCACGGAAATGGCGCCTGACGCCTAACGCTTCACCCCTCAACGACAGATCATGGAACTCACCGAACCAGAAATTCAACGCTACAGCCGACACATCATTCTTCAGGATGTCGGCGGCAAAGGACAACTCAAGCTCAAGCGAGCGAAGGTGCTGTTGATCGGTGCAGGCGGGTTAGGGTCTCCAGCCGGTCTGTACCTTGCCGCTGCCGGGATCGGCACGATCGGTCTCGTCGATGGAGATGTCGTCGACCTGTCGAATCTGCAACGGCAGATCATGCACTCGACCGCCACACTCGGGGAGCCGAAGGTGGAGTCGGGGCGAAAGACTCTTTCAGCCATCAATCCAGATATCACCGTCAACGCCTATCACCAGCTGGTCGATGCCGACAACATCTTGTCGCTGGTCTCGCAATACGACATCGTTCTCGACGGCTCTGATAACTTCACCACGCGTTTCCTGGTCAACGACGCCTGTTTCTTTGCTAAGAAAACACTCATCTCCGCCAGCATGTTTCGGTTTGAAGGCCAACTGACGACCATCAAGCCACACCAAGGCTATCCTTGCTACCGCTGCCTCTACCCTGAACCTCCTCCGGCCGGACTGGTGCCGAATTGCCAGGAGGCCGGAGTCCTGGGTGTTTTAGCCGGGACGATGGGTATCCTTCAGGCTTCCGAAGCCATCAAGGAAATCCTCGGCATTGGAGAAACGGTCGCCGACAAGCTTGTGATCTATGACGCGCTGGACATGAAGTTCAGAAAGGTCAGCCGACCCAAGGATCCTACCTGCCCATTGTGCGGACCCAATCCGAAAATTAAGGATCTGAGTTTGGACTACACCGTCAGCTGCACCATCTGATAACTGCGTGAAGCATCACTCGTGAAGCGTAAAGACTACTGTGACGGATCTGGTCATTCCCAAGACAATAATCGACGACATCATTGCCCACGCGAAGGAACTCACTCCGCGTGAATGCTGTGGACTGCTGGCTGGAACCAACGGTGTCGTCAGCCATCTCTATCGCATTAAGAACATCGTCGCGATGGAGGGTGCACACAATCTCTCCTCCTTCGATGCAGCCAAGGCCGCGCATCTCGAACGGCTCACACCGGATGAACGCGCGGAGATTGCCTTTGTCATGGACATGCAGGACTTCTCGACCGCGAAGAAGGACATGCGGAATCGAGGGCTCGACCTACGAGTCGTCTACCACTCGCATCCCCATGACCCAGCCCGCCCCTCGGTGACCGACATCAAGATTGCCAGTGACTACGAAGAAATTTGGCCCAAGATCAATCTCCCTATTCCTGCCTACCTTCTTGTTTCTCTCATGAACCCTACGCCCGATGTACGGTGCTACTGGATCAAATCGGGACAAGTCTCCCCTACTGATTTTGTGATTCGCTGACCTACCTCGTCCACATTTCTTCTCAGCCGGTGGTTGTGCTAATGTCGCCACATCGGTAATCCATGGACGGAGTGACTGCGATGCGACTCTTGCCCGCCACGCTCCTCGCGACACTGCTGCTGTTTGGACTTGCCAGCATGAGTGACGCTGAGGAGAAAAGTTTCTATAGCCCGGTCATCTACATCGACGTTGAACAGCACCGTATCCTGATTTCACAGCTTGGTGGCGTGTTCTACATCGATGTCCCCGAGGTCGCGCGACCCCACATGGAAAAGCTTCCGGTTTCTGGGTTAGTTGATTTTGTGGTTGACTGGAAAGGGGAGGATCAAATACCTATTCTCAAAACCTGGAAGGTCAAATCAGGCGAATCGACCTGCATGCATTTCAACGGAGTGGAATGCAAAGACTGATAAATATCACCGCACCATTGTCATCACGTCACGCTTCACGAACAACGCTTCTCCATTACTCTCCACTCCCGGCCATGTCGTCGATGAGGGGGCGATTTATATCAGTGCAGCCGACACAGATGGTATCGAAGAGCGTGTCTGCATCTGCCACAAAATTCTTCTCGTCGGTGAGCTTGTCTGTAATGACCTGGGCATAACAGGTCTCGCACAACATCATCAACCCCCGTGACACCCCGACTGTTTTTCTTCCCACGCTCCCGGCCATGCGTTTTATACCGATCCTTTCTGAAGAGCCATAAAGAAATCTTCCGCTTCAAGATCAATTCCGCATTGCTGACATTCGTGTGGTTGATCTGCTGGAGGAATATCTAGTGGTGTCCGATCGATGCGCCCTCCACACACATGGTAGAACCGACCTCGTGCATGCTCGTCATCTAATGGGTCACTCTCGTACAGCAAGACCATCTCTCAACCCTATCCATTTGTAAATCCTTTCGAGTATACCGACCACCTCTTTGGACTCGCAACTACCAAAGATAGAGGCAGCCCATCTCATCACTAGGCTTGAAATTGAGCCTCGTAAAGACCGGCATACACTCCGCCACGACTGAGCAATTCATCATGTCGCCCCTGCTCCACCAGCCTCCCGCGATCGAGTACCAGGATCCGGTCGACATCATGGAGTGTGGACAGCCGGTGCGCGATGATGAACGTGGTTCTCCCCGCCGTCAGTTCATTCAACGCCTCACGGATTTTCACCTCCGTCTCAGTATCGATATTGGAAGTAGCCTCATCAAAAATCACGATGGGCGGATCTTTCAACAGCGTCCGTGCGATTGAGACCCGTTGTTTTTGCCCGACCGACAACTTCACCCCACGTTCCCCGATCCATGTGTCGTATCCTTCCGGTAATGCCGTAATAAAGTCATGTGCTCTCGCTGCACGGGCCGCTACCTCCAGTCGATCTTGATCGGCTGCCAAATCACCGTACAGGAGGTTATCTCTGACCGTTCCATTGAACAAAAACGGCTCCTGTTGCACAAACCCGATCTGCTGCCGTAGATAGGCGATGGGAAGATCGCGGATATCAGTTCCGTCGATGGAGATCACTCCGTCGCTCACGTCATAGAACCGCATCAATAACTTTAACAGTGTGCTTTTCCCGGCCCCGCTCATCCCAACCAGAGCAACCCGCTCACCAGCCGACACCGTCACTGAGAATCCTCTCAAGACTGGAACATCCGGTCGATAATGGAACTGCACCTGATCGAATCGCACCTCTCCCTGAGCACGATGGACAGGCGCCTCCGCCCCGGAACGATCGGCAACTTCTGGTATCGTATCCAACACATCGAAGACCCGCTCACTCGCCGCTAACGCATGTTGCAGCATGTGATTGACGGAATGGATCTGATTGATGGGCACATAGAACATCGCCAGATAAGATAAAAACAACACCAACTCGCCGAGCGTAAGCCGTCCTTCGATCACCTCTCCGGCCCCATGCCAGAGAATGAGCACGGTCCCGAAGGCGCCGACAAGAATCATAGCCGGTGAATAGACCGACCACAGCACCATCGCTTGGAGATTCTTGTCGCTATAGGTTTGACTCAGCCTATTGAACCTCGTCTCTTCATGCCCTTGACGCCCAAAACCCATCGTTTCCCTGATTCCTGACAAGGCATCCTGTAAGTAGCCGTTCAGTTCCGCTGCACTCTGCCTGGTCTCTCGATAGTACCCATGCACTCTTGACGTGAACCAGCTCGCGGACAGAGCGAGCACCGGAATCGGCAGGAGGGACAGAGCGGCCAGCTTCCAGTTGAGCATGAACAACAGCCCCGTGATCCCAATCAGCGTGAGCGAGGCGGTCAACATGCCCTCGAGGCCATCGATAAAGATCCGCTCGACATGTTCCGTGTCGTTGGTCACTCGCGACATAATCTCGCCCGTCGACCGATTCTCAAAATAGGTGATGGAGAGTCGCTGGAGGGCGGAAAAGATTTGGCGGCGAAGATCGTGTACGACTCGCTGTTCGAGTAGGTTGTTGAGCCGGATACGCAGGGAAGCAAAGACGTTCTTGAACACATAGGCGCCGACCAGCAGACCGATCGCCCATGGCAGCAACGACGCCTGCTTCGCTTGGATCACGTCGTCGATAATGATTTTGATGACCCAGGGAGGAACCAATTCCATTGCCGTCGCGCAAGCCGCGCAGATCAGCGTCGTGATCGCAAGACGACGGTGAGGACGGAGATATTGCAGGACACGATAGAGAGACTTCACAATCGATCAGACACGGAAGGCATCAAATCACGTTCGTAGGCTCTTTCTGCCAGTACTGCGCAAACTCGTCAAGCTGCGTGAGGGTAGACATGTCGGTCATGCGGTCCAGAAAGACTTTTCCGATCAAATGATCGACTTCGTGTTGAATACAGACGGCATAGAGACCGGTCGCTTCAAAATCCAACGCTTTCCCCTTCCGATCAAGCGCTTTGACGCGCACGAGGGACGGCCTGGTCACCTTTCCCCGCAGTCCGTCGACGCTCAAACAACCTTCCCAGTTTTCAACCTGTTCAGGCCCATAGTACACGATCGAGGGATTGATGAGGACCGTCTCGGGAAATCCTCCTTCACCTTTACATCCCATGACGACCAATTGAATCGAGCGTGAGACCTGGGGCGCGGCCAACCCTATCCCCGGCTCGTCGTACATCGTGTCGAACATGTCGTCGATCAACCGCTGGATGTCCGACGACTTAATTTCTCGTGGATCGATCGGAGCGGCAATTTTCCTCAGGATCGGATTCCCGAGTTTGGCAATTTTGAGCATGGCTGCCGTTTTCGTCTTCATAACAATCTATTCGTAACATAGGCACCTTCCGACCCGCAACGTCCGGGCAGCCGCTACGAACTCCTCCTCGACCGCTTCGGTTCGGGAATCTCAAAGACCTCTCGATTATCTTCCCACCACTCGGTCCATTCACTCGACCATGCCGCACGATCCTGTTTAGTCGACGTTTCCCAATCGTGAGATTCCGTCTCGTGGCGTGTCAGGATCCAGAGTGATTGCAGGGCCGAGAGTGCCACAAAGCGCTCCTCATCACTGATCATTGGAATGAGAATGGGGATGACGGTCTTCTGCCGCACATATCTCGCTTCAAAGGCTGCGCTCTTCCGGACGGATGGATTCAGATCCGTTGCCATGACGGCAAGAGCGTCCGGTGCTTGGACAGGATCCAAACGAACGGCGACTCGCAGGGCATGTTCGCGGACTCGCGGGATTTCGTTGGGTTCTTTGGCGGTCGCCAGAAGTGCTGGAACTCCCTGCACTCCTTTCATCATCAATAACGTTTCGATCGCATTGTAGCGGATCCGCGGACTGGGCATCGTCAAGGCCTTGACTAAAACGGGGACAGACGATTCACCAAGATGGACGAACTCGCCCATGGCCCAAAATTCCTGTTTTCCCTCTAATAACGGGAGCAACGCCTCTGCACGTTGCAGCTCCTCCGGACCGAGCGGAGCCGTGTTAGGAGGAACCGACACGTCCGGAACCTCAGGATTTTCTGGTGGAGCTTCATAGTGCAGTTGAATCTGCCATACCAGTGGAGAATGGTCAGAGAATGCCTGCAGGGTCTCTGCTCCTACAAATCCGTATACAATGATTGCAACCATGCTGAGAGTTTTGATCACGATACTTCTACTCCCTTACTCATCGTTCAAATCCCAGATTGTCATTTGGAGCCCTGCAGGAAACCCTCGACACCTGACAGGACGAAGAACCGGTAGGCTAGCGCAGATTAGCGCACTCGTTCCACAAGCAGGAGAGGTTAGTCTATCAGATCATCCGTCGCGCGCAGATGTCTCCTAACTCTGACCTTTTCATGATGCTTACGAACCAGCTGCTGGCGAATCACATCCCGGTTTTCGGCCACGATCCGGACCAGGCGATCCATATCTTCAGCGTGGTCCCTGACCAGTTCGGACAGCTTTTGCATCTGCTCTTCCAACCGTTCCAACCGCCCTGCAATATTGGTCCCACCCTCGGCAGATTTCGCCACGACCTTCGTCGGTCGTTTCATCGGATTTTGGGGGAGGGCAGCGACAACCACATCTCGCTTCATGCTGACTCCTTTACTCCGTGCTCTAGATGTTTGATCAACCTGCCGACCGTTCAGCCTAGGGCTAGTATTATCCGCAGGCCGGAGGAAGTCAACGATTCCGCTTCCTTTCTATTTCACGGTCGTCCTGCTAGAATCCGGTCTGTGAAGAACATTTTCACGATGGTCCTGGCCGGTGGGAAAGGCGAGCGCCTGTTTCCTCTCACAGACCAACGTGCGAAACCCGCCGTCCCCTTCGGGGGGAAGTACCGCATCATCGATTTCACGCTGAGCAATTGTATCAATTCTGGGCTCCGCAAGATCGTCGTGCTGATCCAGTACAAATCGCACTCGCTCGATCGCCATATCCGAGTCGGCTGGAATGTGCTCAACGCTGAACTCGGCGAATACATCGCATCCGTCCCTCCGCAGCAACGGATCAGCGAAGACTGGTACCGGGGGACAGCCGACGCCGTGTATCAGAATATGTTCCTGATCGACGGCGAGAATCCGCAGTATCTGCTGATCTTGGCCGGTGACCATATTTACAAAATGAACTATGCGGAGATGTTCCATTGGCTCATCGCCAAAAGCGCGGATGTGGTGGTTGGAGCCATCGATATCCCGGTCCAGGACGCCACCCGATTTGGCGTCATCGCCGTCGACGAAGACTACCGGATTACCCGGTTCGATGAGAAACCTGCGAACCCTATCCCCCTACCCAACGATCCGACCCATGCCTTCGCCTCGATGGGGATCTACCTCTTCCGCACCCAAGCGCTTCGCGAATATCTGATCGCCGACGCGCAGGAAGGCACGGCTCATGACTTTGGGAAGAACATCATCCCCCGCATGATCGAACAGAAACGGGTGTATGCCTTCAAGTTTCAGGATGCCAATAGAAAGGCCGTCCAATATTGGCGTGACATCGGCACGCTGGACGCTTACTGGGAAGCCAACATGGATTTGGTCGCCGTCGATCCCCAGTTCAATCTCTACGATGCAGACTGGCCGATCCGAACCTATCAAGGACAGTTTCCTCCTGCCAAATTCGTCTTTGCCCAGGATTACCAGGGTGGTCGCATGGGGGTGGCTCTCGATTCGGTCGTCTGTGGCGGTTGCATCGTCTCGGGCGGACGTGTGCAGAATTCGATTCTCTCTCCGAACGTCCGGGTGCAAGATCATGCGGACGTTCGGGAGTCCATCATCATGGAAAACGTCACGATCGGTGAACACAGCCGAATCAGGCGCGCGATCATCGATAAGGATGTGACAATCCCCCCTCACACTGAAATCGGATACAATAGAGAGGCCGATGCCCAGCGCTTTACCGTTACCGACTCCGGCCTCGTCGTGATCTCAAAGGGAATGAAACTGCATGCCGCCGTCGATTCATCCGGTTGATCTGATCACCGCCCTTCGCCACAAGCATCTCACCCCAGCCATCGTGTTTCTCACCTCCCGTCGAGCCTGTGATGAAGCCATGGAGGCCTTCGACCACGCTGACGTCGTGCTTCCGCCGGTCCGGCAGGAGGCGATCGGCGCTGCGCTCGAACGAGTCATCACCCAGTACCCGAGTATTGCCGAGCATCCTCTCATTCCCATCGTACAGCGGATCGGCGTGGCTGCCCATCATGCCGGGCACCTTCCCTCCTGGAAAATCGCGATCGAAGAGCTGATGCGACAAGGCCATCTCGATGCCGTATTCGCCACCACCACGCTGGCGGCAGGTGTCGATTTTCCAGCGCGAACGGTGGTGATCACTCAATCCAGCATTCGCAAGTCTCGCGACTTCACTGACCTGACGATCGGCGAAGTCCAACAGATCGCCGGTCGGGCCGGGCGCCGGGGGAAAGATCACGTGGGGTTTGCGGTGATCACGCCCTCTCCCTATATCGACCTCACCGTCCTCACTAAAGGACTGACGGGGCAACCGGAAGCGATCGACAGCCAATTTACCATCAGCTATCCAATGGTGCTCAACCTCCTCAAAGCCCATCCGCACGAGCACATTCACGGCATCCTGGCGAAGAGCTTCGCGCAATTCCAACTTAACCAACGTGCCGAGCTTATTGAAAAGAAATTGGACCTGGTTCAGACGCAATTGGCACCGTTTGGCCCTCGGCAATGCACCGATTGGATCACACAATGGCAAACGTTTGATCATGTGAGGAAGCGACGCCCTGCCCGACATCAGACTCATCGCTCGGAGTCGCCTGAGATCGCCGCGCGATTGCCGTTTCTCACCCCCGGCCGAGTAGTGGGACTTCACCGAGGGCGTGGAATCGTCCTTAGGCAATACCGGAGCAAAGGCCAGAAGAACTCCATGCTGACCATGTTGCGGCCTGATGGCGCCGTGACTGAGTGCCCGGTCACGAGCGTGCAAGAAGTCTACGATCGCACCTACGACTGTGTGGAGAGTCCGGCCTATCCCTGGTGCTCGACAGACACTTTTGATCGGCTCAGCGAACAGTTAGAGGACCTTCCGCCACGACTCCCCATCCTCCCGATTTTGGCCTCTCAACCAGTGGAACCCCTTCCGGATGCGATCGTGCAATCGTTGGGCGATTTTCCCTGCCCGACCTGTTCATCACGCCCGGCTTGTCAAAAAGATTTTCTCACCGCTTCTCGACTTCGCCAAGAACAGCATCGGCATACGAAGTCCATTCAAGCGCTGCGAACCAGTTTATGGCATCGCTTTCAAGAACGCGTCGAAGTGCTGCAGACCTTTGGATATTTGACGTCAACCGCTCAACTGACGGCAGATGGAGAATGGGCACGACTGATTCGTATCGATCACTCGCTCTTGATCACAGAGCTCATTCGAGCTGAGGCGTTCACCGGCGCGGACCCGTCGCTCCTCACCGGCATCATGGCCAGTTTGGCCCACGACGATGATCGCCCGGGAGCGTTTCCACGCATTAGTCCAGGCTTAAGTTCCCTGCTGAGGCAGGTTCGCAAGCTCGCAGAGAATCTGACGCCACACGAAGATCCTCCGCTTCTCCGCGCCGATGTCGCGGCCTTGGCGGAACGGTGGATCGCTGAGCCGACCCTCACATGGATCGGGCTCTGCCGGCTTACCACCATGGCGGAAGGGGATATTTACAGACTCCTGGCCAGAACGATCGAATACCTCTCACAATTACAGACACTCAAAGCGACCCATCCCGGCTTGGCAGATTCTGCGGCACAAGCACTCGCGCTGATCCGGCGTGGAGTCTTGGAGGAGCTCCCATGAACGCGTATCTTGTCATTCGTGAATCGTCGTACGTAAGCAACTCCCAGCTTGCTCTCCTCCCCGTACGCTTCACACTTCACGCTTCACGAGAGAAACATGACCACCGATGAACTTGAACGACTCCTCGCGCAGCAGCCGGTAGCGGTGCTCCATCGTTTGGCCCGCGGCCGTGTGCAGCGACACTTTCGCGCCGGCAAGCGACGCCTGATCGAGTTGCTGCTGCAACACTCAGGTCACAATCGCGCCGGTCTCGAATCTGATCTTCAGGCTCTGCTGGAGGAACGACAAGCTCCATCAGAACCGAGCGGACGACGCATGCCGGCCCCTCCATCGATCACCCGAAAAAAGATGCAGACGCAGCCTCCACCTCCACCGTCACACGAGCCCTCCATCTCACTCGCGAGTTGGCTGGAAGGCATCGGCGTGCCGACTCCGCAGCCGTTCATACCGGATCCGTGGCAGACTGAAGCTCTGTCTGCGGTGAGTGAAACCGACGTCGTGATCAGCGTGCCGACGGGAAGCGGCAAGACCTACGTCGCCGTCGATGCAGCTCGCCGCGCCATGGCGGACAATCGTACCGTTATCTACACCTCCCCACTCAAGGCCCTCTCCAACACAAAATATACGGAGTTCTCTCGGCTGTTTGGAAAAGATACGGTCGGCATTTTGACCGGCGACCGTCAAGAAAACAGCCAGGCCCCGCTGCTGATCATGACAACGGAAATTCTCCGTAATCTGCTCTACGATGCAGCCGGCGGAGAAATCGATGTCAGATTGGATACGCTGGGACTGGTCATTTTGGATGAGTCGCAGTATCTGGCCGATCCTGAGCGCGGCGTCGTGTGGGAGGAGACCATCATCTTTTGCCCGTCACAGGCCAGACTCCTGTTGCTCTCCGCTTCGATCGGGAATCCGCAAGACATTGCCGATTGGCTGACCTCGATCCGGCCCACCGCCTGTCGCTTGGTACGGCATAGCAAGCGCACCGTCCCGCTCAGGGCCGGCTATCTCCATCCCAACGGAAAATTATCTCCGCTGTTCAGAACAGTGGAGATCCCGTATGGACACCCCCATCAACTCCATCCTGAAGCCAAGCGGCTCTTCGTTGAGTACGAAGAAGAAACCCTCCCCTCAGGACGGCCGAGACGATAGCTTGTGCGATTGGGTTGCTAGAAGTTCAGCGTGAGCCCGGCAGTCAGCCCATGGCGGAGGGATTGCATTTCAGTCAGTGGAAACGAACTGGATCGTCCGTTCGCCGCGTGACTTTCCCATGTTCCATCGATCATGCGGTTCCACCAGACCCGATAGCCCGCCTGTACCGCGAGGGACTTTGTCACATACAGCTTCGCCCCGATATCGGCATCGGCTCCAAATCCCACTCCCATCATGGTGAAGCTCGGATCTTGAAGCTCACCGGTCACGACCCGTAGATGGTGGGTATCCTCATTCGTAAAAAGATTGATCGGCTTCAGGACAGCCGAGCCATGGACACTCAGCCACCGAGTCACGCGATATTCTCCCTGCACACCGGTCCGAAGCGAATACCAGGTACTGGTGTTTGAGATGGCAAGGACGGCATTGCTCACCGGCGCCCCACCGGGGGCACAGAGGGGATCGCCCCCAGGACTGATAGGATCCAAATCGATAGTGGTTCCCGCTGCCGAACAATGGATCTGCCGAACGCCGTAGGCCTCATGTTTCTGACGCCAATATTGGAATCCGACGAAGCCGTCGACGGTTCCACGGCCATTAGGAAGGTTGGTCAGTCGCGTTCCCACATCGGCATTCACATACCACAGGCTGGACCCATCAATGTCGCTATGCGTTCGCAAGGACGGGCTCCCCCTGTCCGGTGAGAGAAAATCATCGTCGACCAACCGACCGCCGCCGATGCCGGCGCCACCGACATTCAGCCGTCCGAAAAAACGTGGCCCGACGGACAGTTTCGCGGTGAACTCCACGACATTGACGGAATGATCGGTGTATATCAGTCTTGACGTGGGGTTCCCTAGAGGAAACGAGGTTGACGCATCATGACTCCATCGCGTATCGCCGACACTGATCCAAGTCCCGAGACCAAGCTCTACTTTCACCCGCTTGTTGGGGGACACTTCCTCCGTAAATCCCCGCGAGACAGGGGCAAACACCAAGATAACCACGAGCAGGAATGAGGTGATCAGTTTCAGGGGTTTCATTTCGATTACCGTTGAAGGATCATACCCGAGACAACACCTTCTGGATAGATCTTTCCGGCTTTCTTTTCCTGGTCGTATCTGGGATCGATGCAAAAAGTAAAGGCCACCTCGATCTGAGATCGAGGTGGCCTTTACTACAACGACGAACTTAATATCGACTTAACTCTGCGTCCTGAAAGCTCTCCGGCCCCAAATGCCCAGTCCCACCAATGCCATGCCAAGCAGAAGGACAGAGGCTGGCTCAGGAACACTTAGCTCCGCATCAAATGAAGTGAGCCGATTGCCCGCCGTGTGCGTAATCGTAATCACCTGCGTGAGGGAAAAAGGCCCTGCCCCTCCACCAAGCCCGGTCCTGGCATTGGCGAAAGGGGAAGCGGTGATTGCACCAGAGTTAGTCAGTGAATTGGTCTGGGCAAACAGGGCATTTCCTGGGTCCCAGAACGTTTGATAGCTTATCGATCCTCCGGCTGTCGTGGTCCCCCCGATGTTCGCATTAAAGGCTTCGTTCGGGACCGTCGTGAACCCTTGCTGACTCAAGCTGATGACAAGGGTCCCACCTGCACCACCGGATTGGTTGATGCTATTCAAATCCATGAAGGGCTGGCTCGGAGAGCCCATCTGAGGGAAGGACACGCCGGTAGTCACGTTAAGATTGAAGTTTCCTACAGCCCCAGTAAACACAATGGCTCCAGTATCTCCATTGATATCACCAGCACCGTTGTCGCCTACGTTTACCTCGACCGGCCCACCCCCTACATCCAACCGGAGAGATAGAGCCGAAGACTCGTGTGGGGCTAAAAAGCTACCAAGCACGATCGTTAATACACTACCAAGCACGATCCTTTTCATTGCGATACCTCCACTCTATTAATGAAGTCTTGCCTTCGTGACCATGATTTTCTCTCATCTACCCAGTTTCTTAATCGCTTTCTAAAGCAAATTCGTTGCCAATTCATAACTTGCTGAAACTACTTAACTAAATCTGGTACGGATTTTTCGAAGGTAAGACATTGTAAAAATATTTAACATGTTTTGAGGGCTAGGTTATGCGGCAGCCGACAGCGAGTGCGCACCAGAATCAATAAGTGGCTTTGATATCAATGAATTAGTGAGTTTTGTCACCGGACTGAGCCGCAATCTTGAAGTGTCAGGATTTTTTACACCTGTCAATTCACCATTATTGACAACTCAGATCGCCTCACCCACGGTCATGGCCACGTTCCCTCATTAGAGAGACAGAGAAAGTTACTATACGTAACAGGTATTTAGCCGTAGGGCCTATGAAATGGCAGCTGCTTGGCGGTAACATGGGCCCTATCGTGGCCTGGGTTGGAACAGTGCCATTCATCGCCATCATGGCCAGATGCATACAACCCGAGGCCATAGAGGCGTGGTTTTCACCATATATCCCATACCCCGAAGGAGAATGCTTGTGATGCCTGTTCGGTTTCTATTCCAGCTAAGAACTCTCTCTGTCATCATCATACTGACCTCCGCGGGATGCGACTGGGGCTCAGCCGAGAAGAAAATCGCCAAACATCGTGAACGAGCTGAACAATATATGGAGAAAGAGCAGTATCCGGAAGCCATCATTGAGTATCAGAACGTTGTCCAGCTTGCCCCCAACAACAGCGAGATTCACTATCAATTGGCGCTTGCCCACCTCAAGCACGGAAGCGTTCCAAGTCTGCAAGGAGCCTTCGCGGAACTCACCAAAACGGTTGAGCTGGACAAGACCAACTACGATGCCCACCTCAAGCTGGGCGAACTCTATCTCCTCGGCAATGAACCGGCCAAAGCCCGTGAACGGGCTGAGATCATCCTAGCGTCCACCCCCCAAAACACCGATAGCCTGATTCTCCGAGGACGAAGCCTGATCAACGAAACTCGGTACCAGGAAGGGATTGCGGAACTGAAAAAAGCCATCGAGGCTGACCCCAATACCATGGCCACCTATATCAGCTTGGCGCGCGCCTATTTTGCGACCAAGAACCTGTCTGCCGCGGAGGCAACTCTCAATCAAGCCCTGACCATTAATCCCCGCTCGCTGGAAATTATGATCGCCCTGGGTGATTTTCGAGACTCGACGGGAAAGCCTGATCAAGCTGAGGTGATGTATAAGCAGGCGATCGAGACGGCGCCAGACAAGGACGCGCTATATCTTAAACTTGCCGGTCACTATCAAAGCCGCAATCGCCTGACCGATGCGGAAGCCACGCTACGCGCACTGGCTGACCGCATGCCGCAATCAGAAATACCGCAGATCCATCTCGGCGACTTCTTTACAACGATCGGGCAACTCGACAAGGCGTTCTCCAGCTACCAAAAAGCGGCTGAGATCACCCCAACGTCCGAAATAGCCCGAGACAAGTTGATCTCCCATTATCTCGACAGTGGGAAAGTGAGCGAGGCGGAGCCCAAGATCCGCGAGGTCCTCGCCAAAGACGAGCATGACCTCATGGGGCGGTTTTTCGATGCGCGACTCAAACTGGCACGATCCGGCACCGACGATGGCATCACACTCTTGCAAGGGGTCCTCAAGGATCGGCCTCAATTTTCCGGCGCTCACTACTACCTTGGCCTGGCCCGGATGCAAAAGCAGCAGCCGGCGCAAGCTCGGAGCGCCTTCACGGAAGCCCTCAAGTATCAACCTCGTTTCGGGGAGGCTTACACAGCGCTCGCGCAACTCTACCTGACAGAAGGATCACTCGACCTTGCGCTTGAGCAAGCACAGGCGGCGCTCCAAGTGAATCCACGCAACCTCCAGGCAGCCGTTATTTCTGGTGATGCCTCCCTCCGCAAGGGAGACCTCGTAAGGAGCCGGCAAGTCTTCGAATCAATCGCGAAAGCGCTTCCCAAGGAGCCGATCGGTCCCTACCGTCTTGGACTCGTGGCGCGGGCTGAGAAGAATACGGCGAAGGCGTTGATGAACTTTGAAGAGGCCTTATCGAGACGACCAACCGCCATTGAACCCCTGACGCAAATCGCCATGATCAAGACCGCGCAGGGGAATGCGAATGAGGCTCGTCAACGTGTGCTCCAACAAGTGGAGCTAGCTCCGAACAACCCCTATCTGCAGAATCTCCTCGGCCAACTTTGGGCCAACACGAAAGACTACACGCAGGCTGAGCAGACGTTCAAAAGAGCCATCGATCTCGAGCCATCCCTCCTCCCGGCCTACCTAGGCCTTGCCCAGACCTTCTTGCAGGCTGGAAAGGTTGATGAGGCCATGAAGGAATACGAGGCTGTGTTGACGAAAGATCCCAACGTGATTCAGGCTCATATGATGCTCGGCCTCAATCATGAAACCAGGAACGAACTGGGGAAGGCACAAGCCCGCTACGAAACGATCCTCAAACTCAGACCGAAATTTGTGCCTGCCGCCAACAACTTGGCCTGGGTCATCGTTCAACAAGGTGGGAACCTGGATGTCGCCCTCTCCCATGCTCAAACGGCGCGTGAAGGCAGTCCGGACGATCCTTATGTCGCCGATACGCTCGGCTGGATTTATTACAAGAAAAATACCAATCTCTTGGCGACTAGTTTACTCAAAGAGGCGGTTGAGAAGCTGCCGAACGAACCGGAGGTCCACTTCCACTACGGCATGGCGCTGGCTAAAAGCAACCAAGTCGCCGAGGCCAAGCGAGCCTTGCACACAGCGTTGCAACTCCAAACTAACTTCCAAGGCGCCGATGAAGCGAGAAAGACCCTGAATGCGATGCAGTAAGGATCACCCACTTTCCATCTCCACCTAGAAGTCGATGAGGACGTTTTCCTAGGGCCTCCTTTCCTCAACCAATAAAAAGGCCGGTCTCTCTTTCTCAGAGAGGACCGGCCTTTTTCTGCCTCTAACCTAGCGGTGTTTGTTACACCTTTGATACCTTTCGCCTCAAGATCCCTAAGCCGGCTAAGCCAGCGCCGAGTAACAAGAGTGAAGCTGGTTCCGGTACACCAACGACTTCCCGGCCGATTTTCTGCGCTACTGCGGTCTGAAAACTTGTGAAGTCATTAGCAACGAGCAGAAATCCACCTCCGGGAGTCACAATATTGTCCTGATACCAGTCCTGCAAACCGAACTCTGATCCCAAAATAGCGAGCCCGTTCACCGTGACCCCATCCGCAAAGGCATTCGTTGCAGCAGTGAATGTACCAACCCCGGAATTTTCATTCCCATCGCCGGATACATCAATCACAAGGCGATTCCCTTCGAATCCATTACCGGTCATCAGCCCCCTGCCCCAGTTGATAGCAGAGCCGGGCCCGGTGGAACCGAAGGAGCTGCGCGTAGAAGAAGCAATAGCAGTGGCAAAATTGGACGAGGAGGTCGCGTCCGTCAAGTGCGTCCACCCAACTTCCAGCGATTGTTCGCTACCACTAGACCATTCCCCATAGGCCACTGCGATACCCCCAGAAATACTAGCAATGGCACTCTGAATAGCTGGGCTATTGAAGGCATTAACATATCCTTGTTTTTGAAGGTTATACTCAGCGTTATCGACACTGCCCGACACATCAGCCAAGAGCATCAGCTCAAGTCCGACAGGTACAGCGTTTGCCTGCCCGGGCATGACAGCAGCGCAGATAGCACACACTACTAACCATGGTTTCCATTTATTCATTTATGTTTTCCCTCCAAGGCTGTTTGAAATAGAAACAGTGGCGTCACAAAAACCCATACCTGCGTGTACAAGCTAGATCTTGGATCCTTTCCGCTTCCAGATCCCAAGTCCGGCTAGGCCGGCACCAAGGAGCAAGAGAGAGGCCGGCTCCGGTACACCGACGCCAGGATCAGCCTGAAAAATAGCGACAGATGTAATTCTCGGGAGACCGGCTCCAGGCCAGAATCCTGTCCCTGTAATCGCCTCCGTGCCACTCCAACTTCCGATATTAAACAGATACTGTGACGGATTCTGAACGCCGCCCCTCACTACGAGCACGCAGGTTGGGCAACCAATGCTGGGCCCGCTTCCATAGGTCAGGTTGAAATCCGACCCAATCAGATTGTAGGTCGTACTGTATGAACTCGAAAAAGGGCCCGTCTCAAACAGAATGAAATTCGAATATGAATTGGTCAGACCCGAGATTCCTGTGATGCTACCCGGTGAGGCGAGCAACGAATTACTGGTCCAATCCGCAATCCCAGGGTTCACAGAGAGCGCATGTGCTGAGGTCGACGTCATAGACATTCCTAAAACTGCAGCCGCAATCGCGGTAAGCACCCGATTCTTCATATTCGCCTCCCACTCCTCAATTGAAATATCGCTTGATAGGTTCAACTTCGTACCACCATAGCATAAGCAAACACGATACCAGTTTTCATTACGCTGCTAACCATTTGATATACAAAGACCACGATCGCAAGGCCTCAATCACCGCAATGGCAACTGTAAAGATTCCCGACAGTATCGACCGGGTATCGAAGTTCATTTTTCCATCTGGCAATATATTTGCCTTTAGACTCCACTACTTATATCGAAATATTCTATTGTAAACATTTATGACAGTCGGATGCGCATTTGTAAGGCAACTGGACACCGCCTTACTTCTTCAGCCCATAGCGAGCCAGCAGTTGATACAGCGTGGGGCGACTCACGCCCAACTCCAAGGCGGTTTTGGAGACATTCCCGTTATGCTTGTCCAAGGCGAGCTGAATCAGATCTTTCTCAAAGCGCTGGCGGGACGTCTTGAGCGTCACTTCGCTGTTCTCCGGCTCAACCGGGTCCTGAAATCCCAAGTTATCCGGGGTGAGGCAGCGCCCCTCCGCCATCAGCACGGCTCGTTTCATACGATTTTCCAGTTCACGGACATTTCCTGGCCAGTGATAGGTCAATAGCGCGTCCATTGCTTGTGGAGTAATGCTTTTGACCGGCTTCCGTTGCTCCTCTGCAAAACGCAACATGAACGTTCTGGCTAAGAGCGGGATGTCGGAATCCCGTTGATGCAAAGGAGGCACAACGATCTCAATCACACAGAGCCGGTAGTAGAGATCTTCACGGAACCGGCCTTCTTGAATGGCCTTATGCAGGTCCACATTCGTCGCAGCAAGAATCCGTACGTCGACCCGAATGGCGTCTTTGCCGCCAAGCCGTTGCATCTCGTGACTCTGGAGGAACCGCAAGAGCTTGACTTGCAGAGCAAGCGGGATATCTCCGATTTCATCCAGAAAGATCGTCCCCCCATCCGCGTACTCGATGCGCCCCTTTTTCTGTTGGACCGCTCCTGTAAAGGCGCCCCGCTCATACCCAAACAGCTCACTTTCAAGAAGCGTTTCCGGAATCGCGCCACAGTTGATGGCGATGAAAGGCTGGTCCTTACGGGTACTCCGCCGATGGATCGCCTGCGCCACGAGCTCCTTTCCCGTCCCGCTCTCGCCAGTGATCAGCACCGGAAGGGCGGTCGGGCCGACTTGCGCAATCGACCGAAACACCGCTTGCATCTGCTCGCTGGCGCCAACCATTCCGTCAAACTCCAACTCATCCACCGGGTCCTGAGTGGCAAGCCGGTCCCGCTCCACCTCAGACCGATAGATCGCTCGTTGGAGCACCACTTTCAGTACCTCAAGTTGAATCGGCTTCTCAATGAAGTCGTAGGCTCCGCCTTCCATGGCGGCAATGGTTTTCGAGCGATCACTGTTTCCAGTGATGACGATGATCTTGGCCGTCGGATGGAGATCAAGCGTCGCGCGCAAGATCGACAAGCCCTCGCTGGCTCCATCCACATCCGGAGGTAAGCCTAAGTCGAGGAGCACGAGTGGCGGCTTCGTCTCACGAACCTGCGCCAGGGCCGTCGATCGATCGACGGCTTCTACCAACCGGTAATCCGTCGCAAGAGCCCATTTCATCTGATCTCGAATTTCAGGGTCGTCATCGACCAAGAGCAGTGTCGGAGACGAGTCCATGGTATAGGCTCCCTTCAAGCAGTGAGTCCCTCGGCTCTATGTGATGCGGCGACGCACCGAATGTTCAGTGATGGCACAACAACAATAGGAGAGGTTAGGCTGACAACACAGAGCTTTCCAAAGCCCCAACCGTTTGACCAGAAGCGCAGGTCGTCAGAGGAAGTTCGACCCGTACTTCGGTCCCCTTCCCTCCTTCGCTCCTGATCCGGATGGTTCCTCGATGCGCTTCGACGATCTGTTTGCACTGATACAGTCCGATCCCAAGCCCTCCAGGCCTGCTCGATCGCGCCGGCTGAAACATCGAATCCAACTGCTCCTCAGGAATACCACACCCTGAGTCCGACACCGTGAGGATCGCGGACTCTTGTGATTCCTCAAGAGTAATCGAGACCTCGCCCTGATCATGGATGGCCTGTTTGGCGTTCAGCACAATGTTCAGGATGACCTGATGGATCTCTTCTCGCACGGCCATGATCGATGAAACAAGCCTACAATCGATCTGCCATCGCACATGCCCCCCTTTTAACGGCGTGACGATGCTGTCGATCAGGACTGCGAGGTCGATCAACTCAGGTAGCCTGGTCACCAGAGGTTTAGCGGACTTGAGAGAGAGCTTGCTCATGAGGGCGGTCATTTTCTGTGCAGTGTCTCGCACGGTCCTGATCGCCGACGCTTGGAAGGCGGGATCCTCGCCATGATGTTCAGCGTTTTGAGCCACCAACGACAGCCTCGCCGCCAAGTTCTTCAGATCATGAAGGCAGAAGATGGAGAATCGATGGACGGCATCCAACTCCACCGACGCTCGACGTTCCTCGGCGAGGTTTGCGTGAGAGAGCAGCATCCCCACTTGATGGGCGAGGACACGGAGCAAGTCGCAGTCATCGACTCCATAGGAATCTCCATGCAGCTGCCGACCGAGCGCGATGAACGCCATAAGTCGTCCATGAATATGAATCGGAAAACACAGCGCCATATCGGAAGAGAGCAACGGATCATCGTCACCCTCTCTCTCCGTTGCTCTGATCGTAAGATTCCGATCCAGCCACACCGCGTCGTCCGCGCTCATAAGCTGCACAACCACGGGATGTGAGAGTTCGACCGATTTCACAGGCACGTCCGGCCTCAATGTTCGACTTCGGACGAACCGCCGGTCGGCTTCACGAAACGACCAGATCGAGAGAGTCCTCGTTGGGAACGTCTTGATCAACAGATCCAACAGGGTGTCGAGGATCGCTTCGCGGTCCCCAGCAAGGTGAAACGCCTCCGTGACTTCAAGCCACTGGGCGCGATAGTCGTATTTGGATCGAGACAGATTCCTCGTGAGCACACGACGAATCTCCGCGCGGGCGGTCTTTGAAAACAGTGTCAAGACCAAGATGACCAAAGCTGAAAATACCACGACGACGCTCAGGCCGTCTTCTAAGGGACGATGCTGTTCCCGCAACCACGTTCCGACGGCACCTACTGCCAAGAGATACCCACCGATGACGATAAAGCTCACCGAACCGACTAACGCTTGATTGGAGACATAGGTATTGACAAACAACTCGCGTAAACGACTTCGCCCAAGCCCATACCCAATCAGCATCAGAGCCAAGATCGTTACGACGCCTGAGGTCATCACATGCTCAGGTCTCCAGATCGGATACAGAAGCATCTGGCTGGCCTGATAGATCTGATATCCAGCCAGCCCTCCGAGTCCAATCACCATAAATTTCAGTTTATGCCGAAGCGGCTCCCGGCTGGCGCGTAACACCACCTCCAGTTGCGCCACCCCTACCGCCATCGCCACCACGATAAATAGATAGGGGGCTCTTCCCCAAACCCCAAGCACGAGCGCTGCCTCTCCACTGTCGAATCGTTTCCACTCAAAGACCTGGCCACTCACGGCCAGTATCCCCAAGCACAGCCCGACTGCTCCAATACTCCGCAGCACCCAGCCGGAAAATGGTCCACGTCGTTCACTCGTCGGATTCACGAACGTGGTTCCGATCACAATCAGCAACACCGGCAGAGCCAGTTCCGCCGTCAGTGCAACCTGCCGCCAGAAGCGCAGATCGGTCCCCTCACGCAATCCAATAGCATTCGCGAGATTCATCGTCGCAACACCACCCAAGAGTGCCGCGATTGCTCGATGAGACGCACTATCCCAGCGCCTGACGAGGAGCAAACCCGCAAGCCCGGCCGCGAGGCCTGCGGCGAGAAACGCGGTGCCGGTAAACCATGATGACGACATGATCCTGAATGTATCCTCTTAGGTCGGCAATGCGGTGGGTTCGCTAACCAACATGCCGATACAACAGTCGCCCAGCGACAGCCTGTACACCAGCCGGCAAGCGGCCAAGAATCTCTTTCGCCCACTGCATGGCCTGCCCGTCACCGTGCTGAGGCACGATCGATTGAGGAGCTCCCCAGCTGGTAAGCAGAGAAGGAGCGGCACCCCATCGCTCCTTAAATCGAATCAAGCCCGAATGGTCCAGATCTGAACGCCCGAGATCGAGAGACTCAGCTCCATCGTGTTTGGCTTGTATGATCGTATCCCACAAAAGCATCGCCGTCCCACCGAGTTGCGTGTACGCAGGATCCGAGGCCCCATATTTGTACACAACCTGTTTGTTATGGCTTAACGTCAGAATCCCAGCCACGGGTCGTCCCTGCGTTGAGGCAATCCGAATGCACAGTCCAGGGCCCATGCAGTCAACTAGGTTCTTGAACCATTCGATGGGTTGGGGAGGAATGCCATGACGTGCCCTCGTCAATCTCAGGAGGTCATACAATTGCAGGAGCAGGGACTCACTTCTCCCCGCGTCACGCTGCAGGCCTTCACGTTCCGCACGCCGAATTTTTCGCTGGATACAATCTTTGTGCAATCGTCCAAAGAGCTCGTCAAGGTTCGGGCGCAGATCAATCCTGTGCAAGTAGTACCGTCTGGTTTGGCTGAAGCAGCGATCAAAGTTTAAGGCGGTATTCGTCGACCGAATCTGCACGTAGCGCAACCCACGTTCTTGCCGAACGCTCTCAGCCACATTCACCAGCACCGGAAACTCCTCGGGGTGGGTGACGAGTGGTTCACAGTGATCCGAAAACGGGAGAGACACCAACCGATCACCGGTAAGCCAGCTTCGCACGACGCAAAACACCATCCCATTGTCCAACCGGTCGGTCGGCTGTGCCGTCGTGACGGCAACCGGCTCAAAGCCGTAGGTCAGCTGCAATGCACGGAGCCACCCGCGGGTATGAAATACGGATGCGGCCGGATGGCGTTCGGTTAAACTCAGCCATCGAGTATCTCTGAGGGGATCTATCGTCCGGACGGTGGATCCGCTCAATGGAATGGTTTGAAGTTTCACGTTGCAGGTTTCAAGTTAACGGTTACAGGTTTCTCGTTTCGGATTTCGAAGGTAGTTTCGAGGTTCAGGCTTTTGGGTTCTGCACAACGTGAAAGGTTAAACCTGAAACTTTCAACCTTACCCGATCCGTTGTTCGAACCGCCGCAACATCCACACAAGACCGGCGAGGACGACCAGAGAGAGGGCAAACAGTGGAATGCCCCCGGCGCGATGCAAGACGCTATTCGTGATGTAGGTCTGATCGACGTAGTTTCCCAGGAGTGCCAGACCGACAATCCGACATGCGTTCTTAATAATGGCCAGCGGGACGACGAACGCGACCAACGACGCCTTCGACCAACCGAGTCGCAGAAACCAGTAGCCGGCCAAGAGGCTGATAATCACGAGTGACAAGAACGACCGAATGCCGCTACATTCTTCCGCTACATGGATAGTCAGATGTGAAAGGTGGAACACCAGCCCCTGACGAAAGACCGGGATATCGAGCATCGTGAAGAACCTAGCTGCTGCTTCAGCTGAGCTGTGCTGAAGAAATCCGACTACGGCATTGAGCATCACTGTGGGAAAAGGAATCATCAGCACCAGCAGCCCTAACGGAAACAAATTGTGACGGACGGACCGCACACCAAAATTCAGCACGAATATTCCCCACCACACCAGTACGACCGTCGCAGTCGTCATGGCTAAGCGGTCTATGGTCGGCTCCTGCAGAGGGGATGATGTTCCGGCGAACCAGTAGGAAATGAGTCCGAGAAGAATCAGCAGAAATCCAATGGTCGGACTCCACTCTCTTGAATTCAGAAGAGTCGCTCGATTGATCGCGAGCAGATACCCGCTCACCGCTGGAATCAACACGACATGAGAAAATGACTCATCGTGCAGGGCAAACGCCCAAAGCGCCATAAGAGCTTTAAGGAACACAATGCACGATGCAAGAAACAGCGTGAGAGCACAGACGTTCCGGTGAGTCGGCATGACAGGCAATGGAGCGCCCAACAACCAAGCACCGGGAGAGGTCGCAAGAGCAGCCGCTCTACCATCAGATCGTTGATCGCCTGGCTCACTGTTCGGAGCTTGTACTAGCGTCCGCATTGTCCTTAGCCTATGGAGGGGTGAGACACGACTGCCTTCGACCTACCGCGCACCTTTGCCAGAGATCATGGCGCCGGGCGTCGCGAGTATGATCATCACATCGAACCAGAAGGACATGGATCGCGCATATTGCAAATCAAGGCGCACCATCTCATCGAAAGTGGTCCGACTTCTGCCGACGACTTGCCACAAACCGGTGATCCCCGGCTTGGCTTCCGTGACCCGTCCACGATGCCATGGCTTGTATTGTTCGACCTCATAGGGAAGCGCCGGCCGAGGGCCGACCAACGACATGTCGCCGATGAGGACGTTCCATAACTGAGGAAACTCGTCGAGGCTGGTTCTCCTGAGCACGTGCCCAATCGGAGTGATTCGTCGGTCGTTCGTTAATTTGAACACAGCCGTTCCATTTTCGGGCTTGGCCTTATTGCTCGAGGTAATAAACCAACTCACGTAGTCATGATGGACTTGGTGATCAGCATCGACATACATCGTTCGAAACTTGTACATCACGAACGGCTTCATCTGATGTCCGATCCGCTCTTGACGAAAAAAGACCGGCCCTCGTGATGACAGTTTGACCATTCCCGCCAGAATCACAAAAAGCGGAAGTAGGATCACCAAGAGGAAAACACCGAGCACGATATCCATCGCGCGCTTTATCCTTTGAGGATGCCTCGCACTGCCGCAATCCACCGACTGTTCAGGATAGAGGTATGGGTCCATAGGATGGCCCCCCTGGGGGGTCATCGATCCTGGCTCTGGAAAGATACGCAGTTCAACGAACAACTCTGGGTGAACTGCTTCGCCGGTTTCGCGAGTGAGGGCATCAGAGCAATCTTCTTTCAATCGCTTACAGACAAGGGGGGCAGCAGCTGGGTCTATGTCCAGCGCCAGGAGTCCTATCGTACGTCCTGTTTCAAACCACCCGACCCGATCGATATCTGTCTTCAGCGTCGCCAAGACGGTGGTGCCCAACATGAGAGCAGCTTCCCGCAAGTCTCCCGCTTCTCTCTGGACCGTGAGTATCAATAGGATCAGCGATCGACCTGATCGTTCTGAGCGATTCCGCTCAACGCTGATGGTGTTCCTAAACGCTTCCTCGTCAAGCAGCGTCACGCGCTCGACAGATTCCGATATCGCGATATCTTGCATAGCTCGTGTCGTGCGGCCTGAGGTCTTCCCTAGGCGAACACGATCTCCTTATGTTGGTTGAGCGACTGCTCCGCCGCTTCAAGGATACGCACGACGCGGAGCCCTGCCTGCCCGTCATTGAACGGCCTTGTTCCACTCTGAATACAGTCCAAGAAATATCGGGTTTCCGCCCTAAGCGCTTCACCCTCATCAACCTTCGGCGCAAACATGTCGCCGGTGCGGTAACTGACTAAGGCTTGATGCACCCCTTGCTGCGTGTTGAGTTCAGCGCCCTTGTCATACACGCGTAGCTTCTCCGCCGGGTCCAGATCGTTCCAAACCAACATTTTCTTTTGTCCACCGACCAGCGTCGTCCGCACTTTGACGGGAGAAAGCCAATTCACATTAATATGAGCCAGCACGTTATCAGGAAAATACACCGTGAGGTAGGCGATGTTCTCAAGGCTATTGACATGCGCTCCACCGGTCGCCACGATCAGTTCCGGCTCGAGTCCCAGCAAGTGATCCATGATGGCCAAGTCATGCGGAGCAAGATCCCACAGCACATTGACGTCGTGCTGAAATAACCCCAAATTGACCCTCGTTGAATCATAGTAATAGATCTGGCCCAACGCCCCTTCATCGATCAGCTGCTTAATCTTTCGAACAGCTCCGGTGAAGAGAAACGTGTGATCCACCATAATCTGCAGATTGTTGGATTCGGCCAACTCGATCAATTCCTCGGCCTGCGCGGACGTCGCGGTAAAGGGCTTTTCGACGAACACGTGCTTACCGTTTTCTAGCGCCTGTTTGGCCAGTTCGTAGTGAAACGAGACCGGCGTCACGATGGCCACCGCATCGAGATCGGGTGAGTTGAGAATCTCATTCGGATCAGTCGTCGCGGCAACGCCGGGATGGGCCCCCACAGCTCGAGCGAGTGCCGTTGGGCTTTTGTCGCAAATCGCGACGACCCGACAGTCTTTCTGCCCCGCAAAGTTACGGACGATGTTCGGCCCCCAATACCCATATCCGATCACACCCAGTTTCAGCATCGTGTCACTCCTTGAGAAATGTGATGACCATGGACCAGATAAACGTCGCGCTTTCTACCAGCCGTCAAACTCATGAACTTCAGCAGGTATACAAATTTGGAGACGAAGGAAGTCGTATAGGTCAGGACATTCAGCCTGCAGAATACTGCGCAATCGGTGCTCGAGAAGATGATAGCCGTCCTGCGAAGCGACACCCCTCACAACAGTCAGCAGCGCACCGATCATGTTCTGTTCCCGATACCAGCCGACATAGTCTGTCTTTCGAAGATTGGCTAATAACACAGCCATGATGTGGCGTGAAGGCTCGTCCGTCATCGCCGTAACGGAACCCGATGGATCGCATGCATACACAATCACGATTCGACAGGGATCCCCGGATCGTTCCGAACGAAGTCTCTCCGCAGCCACCCGTTCTTGAAACATTGCCCCTGACAGCATGCGCATCGAAGCACCGTGCACTCCTTTGCTGGTGACAGAGAATTTGGTCCATCTTTCCCACCACGAACTACTTGGATGCATCATGTCGGGTGACAAGGTTTCTTGGGCCGAATCAACGCACTATCTGAGACTGTCTTGGAGCGCGGTTTGCTGACGCCTGTATGACAACGGGGGTCTACCCTGATCCGACAAAACCGGCTAGAAAGGAACGTCTGAATCGCTTTTTGGGCTATACAAGAAAGAAGGATATTGATTGAAAGTACACCGAAGCGTGGGCAAGCAGAGGATGCCGTCGTTAGGCTGCGGAAGAACCAGGCTCTCTAATGCCGCCTACGTCCGGAGATGGAGCCCAAGAGTGATGTGACCGAGGCTCCACTCCTGGCCTGTTATTTGAAACAAAGACAGCCACTTCCCGAGGCAGCGCAAACCAGCAGTCGTCCCCGTATCGAGTCGTCACGTACTTCAACAGGCGCTCATACAGATCCACTGGATACTCCCGGTCAGTGGGCCTCCCATCAAAACACATATAGTCGGGATGGGTGATGACCAAGGCCATTCCACCATGTTCGGCCACCCAATCTAGTTTTCTAATCCAGAGATCGATGGTGGTTTCCTTTAACAAGACAAACAGGGTGAAGTCCTGCGCAAGCGTATAGGGCATCTCAACATAGCCTTTAATGCCATTGCTCTGTACCCAGAATGGGAAGATCGTTTCAACGCCGTCCGGTTGGGGCTCAAAAGGATCAGTATCGAATGTCGAGGCATCGTAGAGAATATCGAGATTGTGGAACCACTCAAGATTGTGCAGCATAAAGCCGGATCGGAACCCCCATGCTCTCCAGTCCTTAAGATACCGGTTGATGAATGCTGCTTGCTCACCAAAGTGCTTTAATGACCGATGGAGTGACCCATCGTGATATAGATCGTGGATGCCTACTTCAAACCCTTCCTGCTCGAGTAACGCACGTAGAGAATCGGGAACCCGATACTCGCCTTCAGGGACAAAGTTGAAGGAGGCACGGAGGCCCATCGCCTTGTCTAGTTCGAGCAATTTTTGACAGCGTCTCAATCCACATGCACCTTCGACATCGTGAGTCATGACAAAGGCAAATTTCTTCCCGTTCGGCCATCCAGACCACCCTGTCGGTGGTAAGGCGGAAGACTCGAGAATTGGCCATATGGCGTGGTGTCGGCGTCTCAGCCACCCAGCGAAAATACGCCGAATGGTAAGGGTGAGCCGACGCGGAATGATGGGCTTCAGCAGATAATAGAGGTTTATCATGGATGGAAACCGGCCTGCCCCATCACCCCACAGATACAGATCCCAGGAGAAATACCGACACACTTTGCCAAATGATGCACAGGAGTGTTCAACGACTGCTCTCCACCCTGTCAAGCCATCTTCCTCCACCCCTCCCGGTACATAATCAACCGCACGCTTTCACACGGTCACCTTTGGCACGAGTTCGGCATCAGTATTGCTTTACATCCTACTCGGAAATGCGTCATGTAATTATGCTAGCCTCGTGCTGTCCAATTCGCGAACAACAAAGGAGCAACATGCGACGTCTCCGCGACCATCTAAATGGAGTACCGTTATTCACATTTTCGCAGTGCTTTGTAGGTGAAACCATGGGAAAGTGTCAAGATATGACTAGTCGCTCGCGAGATACTCGCTTGCGCCATCGACCCATCATCTCAGTCATACTTCTGTGTTGGCTTGTCCTTCTCAGCGCTGGTACTCCTCTGGCTGCCACCAGAACAGCGTCTACCTGCTCTCGCGCTGATGTCGGCGACGCCGTAGACCGAGCAGCCAATGGTGACACTGTTCTCATTCCTAGTGGCCATTGCATCTGGACAACAAACTTGAAGATTACTGGGAAGCATTTAACGCTACAAGGCGCAGGAATCGACAAGACGATTATTATCGATGGAGTCAGCAAGGCTGGGTACCCTAACATCCCACAAGTCATTTTGTGGAAAGCCGTTAATGGTGGCCTTTCACGTCTATCGGGCATCACATTTCAGGGTGGAACGACCACAGATAGTTACAATGTAGGCATGATTGCATTCGAGGGAACTTCCCATTCTTTCCGTTTTGACCACAACAAATTCGTCCCTACGATGACGCCAGGCTTGATCGTCCGTGGTGATCTTTGGGGTGTGATTGACCATAATGTCTTTGATATGTCAGCCCAAAGAGGGTATGGGCTCTTCGTGCACGGTGAAGGCTATGGCGATAAAGCTTGGTCAGAGGAGTCTACACTGGGAACAGAACGTAACGTCTTCATTGAGGATAATTTATTTACTCAAGATCGATCAAAAGGGTTTTACTACCCCGCGATCGATGGATGGACTGGGCATAGGATGGTACTTCGCTACAATCACTTCGATGCAGTCAAGGTGGCCAACCATGGAACTGAGACGAGTGGTCGCCCCAGGAGCGCACGACAGTTCGAGTATTATAACAACACTTGGACATGGGACATGTACAGTAGCGCCACTCCCCACATGAAGAGAAACGGATACCCAGCCCTAATCGCCATTCGTGGCGGCACAGGTGTCATCTATAACAACACGGCAACGATTACGAACGGCAGCGTCAATGCGTTCGCTGATTTCCAGTACTATCGAATCAGCAAAAACTATTACCCATGGGGCCAATGCCCAAACGTCTGGGACCTTGACGCAACACGATGCCTCGATCAGCCCGGCGTAGGACAAGGGCGGCTGCTTTCTGGAGCATTACCAATACCGGAAGCCTGGCCTGAGCAAAAAGAAGACCCCGCCTATGCATGGAATAACCGTGTTAATAATGTTATTACTCGCTCCGTTTCGAATGTTCCTTCCGTTGTACAAGAAGGAAGAGATTTCTTTAACAAACCCAAACCCGGCTATACCCCCTATGTCTACCCCCACCCATTAGTACGTGATTCAGCTCAGAAAAGCCTTCCCATTGCACCATCAAAACTCTCTATCCAATGATTTATGGTCCCCCTGCTTATGAAACCATGACCTTCCCCTAATTCCGTGGACACCTAGTTAAGCCACCGCAGACCTGGCTTCGTACTCGGCTGGGGAGTCATAGCCGAGAGTCGAGTGACGGCGCTGTCGATTGTAGAACACCTCGATGTATTC